>JBBROD010000040.1:0-39042 GCA_038229715.1 Tepidisphaerales bacterium
ACCGGCTGACGGTGAGAAGTTCCTTGCTCCGCAAATTCAGCTCGCGGGCGACCATCAGTTGTTCCTGCGTTTTCAACTCAAAATCCATTGCGAGCGCTTTACGCAACTCCGGGGATTTTTCCTTAGCGCCGCGGAGAAATATCTTCTGCTTGTCCGTGCCGACGGTTTCGATCCGGGTGAAGAGCTTGTCGCGTTGCTTGGTGAGCAGGATTTCTTCCTTGCGAAGTTCCTGCCGAGTCAGATCGCTGAGCGTTTTGTTTCGGCCGAGGATTTTGTCGAGGAGTGCCATGGGAATTACCGCTTCAAATTCGAATTTGCCACAGATGGGGCACAGATAGACACAGATGGAGAAAGGCGATGCAGCTTTTCTTGCTGGTAAAGTTGTCTATTTTATCTGTGTTCATCGGTGCCCCATCTGTGGCGAATAAATCCTAAGTTGCCTCACGCTGCCGCTCGCGGGGCGGCGGATCGGACGCTTTCTCCGGCGATGAAGATTCGTTCGTCGCTTGGGGCTTCGCGGGTTCGGATTCAGGTTCGACCGTGATCTCGGCCTGCAGTTCGTCGTACAACGCCTGCTCCTCGTCGCTGAGCGACGACGCGGCGGGCGGCGTGATCGTTCCTGCAAGTTCGCGATCGGCCTGCAGGTTCGCAAGCACTTCTTCGGCCTTCTCAGCATCCTTGGTCAGATCTTCGCCGCTGGGCAGCTTGGCGTTGCTGCCCTGCTGCACCAGTTCAAGTGTGTGCAGGTGCGTGCTGACGACATCGATCTGCTGATTGAGCACCGACATCAACTGCTGCTTGCGGGCCAAGTCCTTGCGGGCCTGCAGAAGCTGCGAAGTCAGCCGGCGTTTGGTGCTTTCGCTGTTGGTCGTCTTGAACTGCTCTTTGAGCGTCGACTCATTGGATTCCAGAGCGGCCAGGTCGTCGTAAGACGTATCCCGCTGCTGCGAAAGCGCGGCCCGACGTTCCGAGAGGAGCGCGATCTTTTTTTCCGTCTCACCCTTGCGGGAGAAAAGGGTTTTGAGCGAATCGATGAAGGGCATATCCAAACCTCCTGCCGACTTTACACCACCGGCCATGGGGGCCGATCCTTCGCGGAAGAGCACGACCCGACCGTCCAGCCGCTTGGCGGTCATGCCGTTGGCTTTGGCGTAATTCTTGAGCTCGGCTTCGACCCATTGTAGCGGAAGCTGCGTCCGTGCGGCGATTTTGTCCGCGCCCACTCCGCCGGACATTAGCTCCAAGTGTGAAGCCTTGATCTGATCGGACAGCCGCTGCTTCTTATCGTTTTCGCCTTCGGGATCGAGCTGGTCGATCGACGCCTTCAGCACCGACGGCCCGAATGCGGTCCATCCACCGGCATCGTTCGGCTGGGCGAGCAGCAACGTGCGATCCGCCCCACGATCAGCCAGTTCCCTGGCCGACGGGCTGAAGCCGCTGGTCGACACCATAATCACCGTCGTCGGCACGCCGCCGAGCGCGGGCGGGACTTTCGTCAGCTCCTTGCGCACCTGCTCCGCGCTGAGGGGCTTGGGTTCTTCGCCAGCCAGCAGCGATCGCGTGGGCGGGACGCACATCACATGCACGCGGGCCACCTGCGTCTTAAAGACCCACCACTTCTTGACAGACAAAACCGCCGTCAGCGTCTGGCCGGTGGGCATTTGGTTCTGCAATTCGCGATCGGTCTTGCCGAGTTCCGTCATCGCGCGTTTGAGTTCAACACCCGCGTCATCTTTTTTAATCTCGCGCATGAACTGTGTTACAGATTTCAGCCCGCGCGACGTATCAATGCGGAACGAATCCGTCTCCAGCAGTTTTTCAACGTGCGCGACAAACTGCGTCTCGGCGGCGCGGTGAGCGGATGGCTCCGGATTATTCATGGTTCCCCTTCGCCTTCCGCCGCTGATGGTTCACCCACAGGACGGCAAAAAAAACGGCCGTCCAGATCCAGCCGATCACCGAGAGAATGATGTACAGGCTACGCATGGTTTTATCATAGCAGGACGAAGGGGAAGTATTTAGGGGCAAGGGGCGAGTAAGCAAAGCATTCGCTTGCCCCTTGCCCCTTAAAATTTGCCCCTTAAAATTTGCCCCTTCTTCACGCCAACTCATCGATCTCCGGCCCGACGTGCGTGCCGCAACGCGGGCAGAAATTAGCGATACGGCCCATCGGCCCGCGGCAAACCGCATTCGGGCACTTGCGCGGCAGTGAGATTGGCATCGGCACGCGCATGATGGGGCGGCGAACCCTAAGCAAATCGCGGAGTCGATCAGCCACCGCCTCCCGCAACGCCGGGCCGGTGACCGATGCGTAGCGGCGCTGCATCCCGCCGGCCAGCATCATTGGGATCGCCCAGACGGCGTTGGCGGTCATCATGATGAGCGCGGCGGCGAGCCAGATCGGACGAAGCCCCACGCCGCGCGGCTCGCGCACGGGTGGAAGGCCTTCCGCGATCGCCAGACCATTAAACGCCCGCACGGCCCGGCGGACGTTGGCGGCGTGAATCAGCAGTTGAAACCAGTGCAACGCGAAGCCGATCGACAGTCCCGCCGACCAGAACGTGAAGAGTTCATTCGTTTTGACCGGGCCGAGTTGCGGATAGCTTCGGCCGAACTGAAATGTCGAATCCAGCAGTTGCCTGACCGGCAGGCTGGTTTGCCCTGCGTAGGTAACAAGCAGTGTCGCCACGAACCCGCCGATAAACATTGGAACGTACAGCAGTAGATAATTTGATCGGATTCGCTTTGCCGCATCCACCAACTGCCCGGAGCGCGGGTTGCCGCTGCGTAGACGCATCCATTCTGCGAGGTGAACAAACTGGGCCCGTTCATCGTCAATCAGTCCGCGCAGGCGGTTCGGCCAGATGATCAGCGGCGCGATCCCGAATGTCAGGCTCGACCACAGAAGCGTCTTGATAAAACTCCACGACGACCGCTGACCCAGTTGCTCACTCAAGCTGCGCAGCAATCCACCCGCCAGAAAATCCGGCTCGTCGGCGGGTAAATTATCTGCTGGAAAAGCCGTCATCGTCACCTGTACCACGGTCCTCCGGACCGTGCCGAATCATCTCCAAATTCAAATCACGCTTCGCTAAAAAACCAACCGCACCTACGCAAGCACGGATGGCCACCGATGGCCCGCAGTACCAGACGCCGTCAAGCACTCATCCGCACGGGCAATTTCGACGGCGATCTGCTCGACCTCGTTTCGGCCGACTGGAGCGCCGCGCCGCAGCACTTGCAGAACCGCGCTGCGGGCGGGTTGAGGTTCTGGCAGTTCTCCCGCGCACAACATTGCTGCCCCGGCACGGGGCGGATTCGCTGACGGATCGCCGTCACCAGCCGCGGCGGCTGTCGTCCGGCAGACACGGATTGCGCGATCATCGAAATCACTTTATAGATCACCCAGCCGATAAACAGCATCACCGTCACGGCGATGACCGCGAGCGAGATGAGGATGATTCCGAATGTCTGCATTCCGATTCACTCTTAGCTTGTCTGCACGCTACCCAACGGCGGCGGCGTAGCTTGCTCGTCTGTCATCCCGCCGCCGCAGAAAATGCAGAACCGGTCGTTCGGGTCGGGATAGCCGCCGCACTGTTGGCATCGGCGGACGCTGGCGACCAATTGTAGCCCGCAGTGCATGCAGAATTGATCGCTCGGATTAACCGCCTGGCGACAATTCGGGCAGGCGGTGCGCATCACGCCGGCCGACGTTGGGATTTTGCCGACGCTCGTGCCGAAACTCGGAATCGACAACGGCACGCCGCGAGAACCCGCGCCGGGCAGTGGCGGCGGAGTCGCATGGGCGAGCGCGTCGGCGAACTCGGCCGCAGTGGTGTATCGCTTTTCAAGCCGCGCGTACGATCGGCGAAACGCTTCATCAAGCTTCTTAGGCGTCGAAAGCACGAGATCACTCGGCACTTCCGTGCCGGCGGGTTTTTCGCCGGTGATCATCTCGTACAGCATCACGCCGCATGCATAGAGATCAGCCCGCGAGTCGGGATCGGCCCCTTGTCGTTGTTCGGGAGGCATGTAGTCGAGCGTGCCTGCGATTTCCCTGCCGGCAGAATCACTCAGCGATTGCGAGTACGCGATCGAGCCTACGAGGGTGCTGTTGACCGCTTTACCGAGCCCAAAATCCGTCACCTTCACCACGCCCTCGGCAGTGTAGCCGGCGGATTTG
Organism: Tepidisphaerales bacterium; assembly: GCA_038229715.1. Lineage (GTDB taxonomy): Bacteria > Planctomycetota > Phycisphaerae > Tepidisphaerales > Tepidisphaeraceae > JANMES01. The sequence goes on from JBBROD010000040.1 coordinate 4,187, forward strand.
GCCTGCTCGTGGATGAGGATGTTCTCCGGCTTCACGTCACGGTGAATCACCCCGCGCTCGTGTGCGTAAGCAAGCCCGGCCAGCACCTGCTGCATGATCGCAATCACATCCGGCGTCGTGAGCGAACGCAACTTGATCAGCGTCCGCAGGTTGGTGCCGGGCACGTACTCCATCGCCAGATACGGCGTTTCCGCAAACGGATCAAACCCGATCGCCCGCACGATGTTGGGATGCGCCAGCCCATGGACGGCCACTCCCTCGCGCTGCAGGTTGCGAACGTACTGCGGATCGGTCGGCACTTTGATGGCGACGAGCTGATCGGTCCACACGTGGTGGTGCGCCCGCCAAACCTCGCCGAAGTTACCTCGGCCGATGGCTTCGTCGAGTACATACTCGCTGACACGTTGATTAGTTTGAGCCATACTTTCGCTCCCGTTCGTTCGCGAATGCCAAGGGCTAAGGACTCCGTAAAGGACGGCGGTTTCACTAAGTCCTCAGTCCTCAGTCCTAAGTCCTAAGTCCTATTCCCACCGTCCAGCGATCCAGTCGCACGTCAGCAGATTGTATACACCGGCCAGCACGATCCCGACGGCAAAAAACATCCACCCCGCCGGCCCGTGGATCGTAAACTGAAACATCCACGCCAGCGCAGCGGCCTCGGCGGCGGTCAGCAGCAGGACGAAAACCCCGCTCGCAACATTGCTGTCCATCCTGGCCACCCGCTGGATGATGAAAAAGATCACCCACGGCACAGCCGACACCAGCACGATCCACCCCACCACGCGCCCCGCCCCGCCGGCTAACGCCGACCGCTCGGCCGCGTCCATTCCGTACCACGCATACCCCGCGGCGAACACCGCAAGCACCACCGCACCAGTCACCAGTTTGCCCACCACGGACTTCAGGAATTCCACGGTTATGAGAATACGAACCGCAGGGGCTGAGGTCTAGCGTCTGGCGTGTGGGATGAAAAATAGAGCCGATTTATAACGCCCGATCCGCGTCGACCGGCTGCGGTGGGATATCGGCCGCGATGCCGGCGTTGAACTCAACGGTGGCAATCGAATGACGCCCGTGACCGGCGAGGAAAGCTTTGCCCCAAGGCGTACCGTGCGTACGAGCCTTCGACCTCGACTAACCAAATGGAAGCTGGACTTCCGATGCAGCGAATGAGGCGGAGGCTTTTGCCTGGGTGAATGAGGCTCCGACGTGACCGACACGCCGGATGACCATCGAATAGTCGTCTGAAGCGCACCGGCCGCCGGGCCAAAGCGACCGAAACCGAACACGGAAGAGAAATACGTCAGCAAAAGAAGGGAAGGCAAATACAGTGCGCGCCGACTTCACACTTGACACCAAGCGGGATTCATAGTCGGTTGGTTATCCGGCGGCCGGTTCCGCCGCATCCTGAAGGCCGGACTCTTTGATCTGCACCAAGGCGTTCATCGCGCGTAGCAGGTCAGTTTCGGTGCCGGGGATGGTGACGTCAACCCCTGCGAGTTGCCGCACTCGTTCGATCACCTTACTGCGAGGGACGCGGTACTTCTGGCCCATCAACATCGCGCACGAGCGAAGATGCGTCATACGGTGATTGAACGGCATAGACGCGTCGAGTGCATCACGTTTGTGGGCGCTGAAGGACATAGCCGGATAACGGATCAGCATTGAACGGCCGGCCGGGCGCTCGACCGTTTCACGATTCACAAGGACCGTTCTGCCCGGCCGGTCCGTTCCAGTGCGTGGTTATCCGGCGACTGGGTTCAGCGACCACATATACTCGACCTCCGCACGCGCGCTCGAACAGCAGAACAGCAACCGCTCCGGCGCCAGCGATAGCTCTGCGACCTGCTGCTGTCGCTCGCAAAGGGCGCGGACCATGGCGAGATGGAAGCCCTTGCCCGGCGTGATCTCGTCCAGATTGGCCCGCGCTACGTTCACCAGCGCGAAGTCACCCAGCGACAAGTTGCGACCGATATTGGCGCTCCAAAGGGCGGCCGATTTCAGGTCCCCAGCCGCAACGGCCTTAGCGAAGTGCTTGATGCCATAGGCATTCGATCTGGCGACAGATCGCAGCGAATTTTCCTCAGTGTCGACGCAGACTGATACCGCTGCCGACTCGTGGTCGTGGTAGAACGCGAAAGTGTACACCGGCGTGCTGCGCTCGCGCACCTCGTCGATGGCGTTAGATAGCACTTCGGCGAACAGGGCAGAAGCGACGAATGTGTCCGCGTCGCTCATGGGTAGCCGGATAACGGATCAGCATTGAACGGCCGGCCGGGCGCACGACCATTTAACGATTCACAAGGACCGTTCCGCCCGGCCGGTCCGTTCCAGTGCGTGGTTATCTCGCGGCCATTCCGCCCGTAACCACCGGAAAGCCAGTAACGCGGTGCCGGAGGTATAGGTACTGCCAAAAGCCGATCGTGGCGAAGTAGATGCCCGCGACAAGCAACCAGCCTTGCGCGTTCGCACCCACCTCCAACTCCGTCGCCTCTCCTGCTCGAATGTCGAGTCGGAGCCGATTGCTCCGCGCCCAGTCAATCTTAGCGACAATTTCGCGTTCGCCTTCGGGCAATTCGACTCGCAGCTCCGCACCCGGTGCAAGTCGGCCGACCTCAGCGCCATCGACGAGAATGCGGTAGTTGCGAAGACGATCGCACCACTGCTTGGGTCGAACGAGGATCAGAGTGCCGGTTGCCATCCGCGAGATAACGGACCAGCATTCAACGGCCGGCCGGGCGCTCGACCATCTCATGATTCAAAAGGACCGTTCCGCCCGGCCGGTCCGTTGCAGTGCGTGGTTAGTGGGCCGGCCGCGTGGCCGCTTTCACCTCGGTCACATAATACTTGACGGGCACGGGCGGCGAAGTAGACGCGACGATCGTTTGAAGTTCGTTGGTCGTTCCCGGCGGTGCGACAGCTTCGACCAGCAGGCAGCCATTCGAAGCGGTAAACGATTCCACGGTTATCTCCGAGAATCGCCCATCGGCTTCTAGTGCCTTCCGGACCACCGGGGCATCCTGATCCGCGAGCCGCAGACGTTCGCTGAACCCGGCGTACCACCAAAGGCCTTGAGCAACGACAATCGCAATCGCGACGACGGGAACGGCGACAACCCCGAGGATGATCCATTTCCGTCGTGACATGAGGCCCACTAACCAGTATTCTATGGTCCCCGACCAGAGAACACATTGCCCCCGGTTAGACCATTCTTGATGGCAAGACTTTAACGCCGTCCCAGTTAAACGCCAGAATCTTCTTGTATTAGGAAAAGCAATTCGGGTGTGTTGTTAGGCAACTGATAGGGGTCATCATGAAGCTTCTAGAACGTATGGCGGCGGTCGGGGCACTCCTGAGACCTCCTTGGAGCAAAAAGTGGATCGCTGCTCATTCCTGGCAAACTTGCTCCTCTTCTTCCAAATTGATCTCTGCCTTTTTGAATTTCGGAACCGCGTTCTTTAGTTTCCACGTCTCGTTCGGCAATTCCGACGCGCTCTCCTGAACTTCGGAAGCGGTTTTGGGATTTCGGAATGGGCTTTCCGGATTGCTTTGTGCGGTTCTGAATCTCGGAAGGTGTCAGGCGAATTAGGTAAGCCGTTTCTGGATCTCGGAGCGCGATTTCTGAATTCGGGAAACGCTTTTGGAATTTCGGAAAGGGGTTTGGAAATTCGAAAAACGGTTCGCAAACGGCGCGGCCGCCTGCGCAGTTTGGATTGGTCGATGTTATCAGAACCTCGCCACCGCCAATGAAATAATCGCTATAGGACGAGAAAACGCCGAAAAATACCCGCTATGCGGGGGATTCTCACGCTTCCCTAGACCCCGGCGGGAAAATCAAGCATGATGCCCCTCCGGTGTATCGCCCGAGCAAAAAAGCCGTCCGTTTTGATTTCGAGCCCGGCCGGGGCGTCGCTGGGAAGTACCGCATTGAAAGCCTGCTCGGTACCGGCTGGGAAGGCGAGGTGTACAGCATCGTCGAGCGCAACACCGGCATTCGTCGGGCGGCGAAGTTTTACTATCCGCACCGCGACCCGTTGGGCAAAGCCGCCATCAGTTACGCGCGTAAGCTCGACGCATTGCGACACTGCCCGATCCTGATGCAGTACCATCATCAGGAAATCGCAGTGGTGAAGAAAAAGAAAGTGCTGGTGGTGATCAGCGAACTGGTTGAAGGCGTCAAGCTGAGCCAATTCATGGCCCGCCAGCCGGGTCGCCGGCTGATTACGTTTGAAGCGCTTCACGTGCTTCACACACTTGCACGCGGGATCGCCCCGATCCACGCCCGCGGCGAATACCACGGCGACATCCACGACGAAAACATCATGATCCGCCGGGCGGGCATCGGGTTCGATGTGAAGCTGCTCGACTTCTTCGACTTAGGCAAGCCCACTCGCGCCAAGATTTACAAAGACGTGCTGAACCTCGTCGAAGTGTTCCACGCCATCGTCGGCGGCGGGCTGAAGTACGCCAAGCAGCCGAAGGTGGTGAAAGACATCATCCGCGGGTTAAAAGATTCGCTCATTCTCGACCGCTTCCAATCGGCCGGCGATATCCAGCGGCATCTGGAGAATCTGACGTGGGAATAACGCTCATGTCGCATGGGCTACCAGCCCATGCCGATCTTCGGCGCTTCCATTTAGCGCACATCAAGGCGCACGCGGCGGTTTGCGGATGACCGTGCGGTCCTCCACCGCCGGCTCGCGGGTATCGGGGGAGATCGCTGGTTCGCTCGCAAGTTTCGGGCGGACTTGATGCACCTTGGGCAGGTTCTCGCGCAGGCGGATCAGAAACAGCCTCGCCGTCGGTTCTGAACCGAATACGCCGACGTTGATTCGCACGCGGCACATGTTGCTGGTTCGGGCGTCCACCGTCAGGCCGATTGTGGAACCTTGATCGTCCTTCAACCGCGAGTACCACGAGTGTTCATTCTCCCAGGTCTCGGCGTAGATCGTCAGGCTCAACTCCTCTGAAGCGCGACGGACGGCGGTGATCAACTCGTCTTGCCGGCCCATGTCGACCGAATCCAGCTTGCCCAGGTGGTAGACGTCGGCTCCGGTCGTCACCACCGATGCCGCCAAACCCGCGACCGCGCCGGCTGTCGCCAGTGATGCAGCGGCACAGCCCGAGAGCAACGGGATCAGGCCGAGGTGAACGATGGTTACAGCGGCTCGACAACGCATGAGCGAGAGTTTCTTGTCCACCGGACGCGAACGGCAGCGGGGAATCCCCCAATGTGCTACTGCAACGATAGGCAGCAGGCGCGATCAACAGCTACCGCACCACGCCGATCGTCACCAGCACGTTGGCAAAAATCTGCACCTCGGCCGTGGCGATGACCAGGCAGAGGTCTTCGGTTTTCGCCAGAGCATTGAATGGAGGCTTTTGCAGTTCATGAAGCTCGCCGCGGAAGTTGCTGTGATCGCGGAGGATCTTGCGGTAGTCGGCCCAGATCGGCGGGTCGGTCGTCATCGCGAACTCGCCGCTTCGCTCCGGCTGCATGACGTGAACTTCCTCGATCGGCACGAGGTCGGCCAACATCTTCAGCGCTTGGGTTCCGCTGATCACGCCGGGCATGAAGTTCGCCCAGACGATTTTTACGCCCGGCCTGACGCGCGTGTTGTGCGGGTAGTTTCCATCGGTGATAAGAATCTTCGCCAAATGCCCGGCCGATCCGAGGGCGGACAAGATTTCCGGGTGAAGAACTGGGGTTTTGAGCATTCAGTGCACTCCGTTTAGTGACGACATTAGAACGCGCCCGCCGGGCGAATCAATAGTGAGGCATCCGCTGTTTGCTCGGAGCGGCGGATCAAATAGACTGGCGCGACCATGAGCCAACCCAATGTCATTCTGATTCTGATGGACGATCTCGGCTGGCGCGATCTCAGTTGCTACGGGAGTTCATTCTACGAGACGCCGAATCTCGATCGCCTGGCAGCCGAGGGGATGCGATTTACCGATGCGTATGCGTCGTGCCCGGTCTGTTCGCCGACTCGCGCCAGCGTGCTTACGGGCAAATACCCGGCCACGGTGGGCATCACCAACTGGATCGCCGGAAACCCGTGGGGCAAGCTGATGGGCGTGCCGTATCTGCATGCCCTGCCCAAGTCCGAAGTCACGATCGCCGAGGCAATGAAGCAAGGCGGCTACCGCACGTTTCATGTGGGCAAGTGGCATTTGGGCCCGGAGGGGAATTGGCCGAAGGATTTCGGGTTCGACGTCAACGTCGCCGGCTGTCACTGGGGCCATCCACACCACGGCTACTTCAGCCCGTGGGGCATTGCGACTTTGCCCGACGGCCCCAAAGGCGAGTACCTCACTGATTGCATTACTGACGAAGCGGTGAAACTTGTGAAGCAGGAAAGCGATCGGCCGTTCTATATGTATCTCGCGCATTACGCCGTACATACGCCGATTCAAGCGCCGCCGGAGTTGGTGAAGAAATATGAGGAAAAAGCCAGGCGATTAGGGCTGGACAAGGTTAAAACCCACGAGCTTGGCGGGTACTTTCCCTGCTTACACAAGAAAGATTTGCGAATCGAAAACCGCCTCGTGCAATCCGACCCAGTGTATGCAGCCATGATGGAGAACCTCGATACGAACATCGGCAAGCTGCTGAATGCGTTAGAGGTTGCCGGTAAAAAAGACAACACGATCGTCATCTTCACCTCCGACAACGGCGGCGTTGCCATGAGCGAAGGTTCGCCTACTTGCAATCTCCCGCTGGCTACCGGAAAAGGCTGGACCTACGACGGCGGCGTACGCGAGCCGTTGCTGGTACGCTGGCCGGGCAAGATCAAACCCGGCTCGACTTGTTCAGTGCCCGTGACGAGTACGGATTTTTACCCCACGCTCCTCGCCGCCGCCGGCCTGCCCGCGCGGCCGCGGCAGCACGTCGATGGCGTGAGCATTCTCCCGTTGTTGCAAGGCAAAGCTGAACTCGATCGCGAAGCCATTTACTGGCATTACCCGCACTATTCCAACCAAGGCAACACCCCCAGTTGCGCCATGCGGGCCGGCGACTGGAAACTGATTGAGTTCTTCGAAACCGGCAAGATCGAACTTTACAACTTGCGCGACGACGTCGGTGAAGCAACCGACTTGGCCGGCCAAATGCCCGATCGAGTACGCACCATGCACGCCAAGTTGGTTGCCTGGCGAAAATCCGTCGAAGCCAAAATCCCCCAGCCGAACCCCGATTACGAAGCGATGCTGGCGGGTACGAAACCGTGCCCGGATGGGAATGGGAATTTCAAGTGAGGTTGGATTACCGAAAAAGCTCTGGTATCGATAGGGTGGAATACGGATTTGACTCAATTGCCGTGTCCACTCAATCCTGAGCGAAACTCGGTCGCCTCGGAGTGCAAACATCGAGAAGCACACAGGCAAATTAGTGTTCACGCAGAAGGTGATGGAAAGCGGTTTATTTAGCCGCCGCGCCATACTCGCCGGCGGTTAATTCCTGGCCGTCGAAGGATAATTTTTTGCCGTCACCGATGTAGAGCCGAACTTCTTTGCCTTCCTTGGTTTCGATGGTGCGCGCGATAGCAAAGCGGCCATCAAAAGTCATCTTTGGTTCCGCAGCATCGAACTTGCCTGCCGCTTCCATCGCGATAATGCGATCGGTGATTTTTCGATCGCCCACCTGAGACACCACTTTTGCGCCCATAATCTTTTCTCCAGCCATGATGTTTTCAACGCTCTGCACGGTCGGCTTTTCAAAGGCAGAGGGTTCAAAGATGACGACGAACGGTTGAAGCCAGGAGTCGCCGGGATTGCGAATGGACAGAACTTGCGCATGGGTTTTTTCTTTTGCGCCCTCTTTGGCCACCGCCGCGTACCCGCCGGCGGCGTCAAAAAGTGCGGGTGCTTTGGCGGCGGTGTACTCGCGAGCCACTCCGCCGGGCATCGCAACATGCATGTACCGATTGACCTTTTTGACAAGAAACGTTCCGGTCACCGGGTCGGCCGTGGGGTTTGAACTCATCACGTCGGTGAAAAAATGCCAGCCGGGGAAACTACATGTCGTGTCGCCCCAGCGGAGTTTTTCTGTCACCGTGATGGATTTATAACGGTCATTGGCTGCCTGTAGCGGAAGCGCTTCGTGGTTCTTCGTGTTCAATTCAAGCGCGTCGCCGATGTTATGGTAAACGTAGTCGTGAAACTGCTTTTGCGCAGAATCCTGCGACTTGGAACGGAACAAGTCCATGTAGTAGCCGGTCTTTTCGCTCGTGCGGACGATGGCGACGATTCGCTGCTGAACCGCATTATTCACCGTATCGTCAAGCCGCTGACTGGAAAAGCTAAAATCCTCCGATACCGGCTTGGCGTAGGGCGCTGGCTCGAGCGATTCCTTGATCACGCGATCCATGTACAACATTTTCTGACTGCCCCAGAAGCCCTTCGATGAGCCACGAGAAATGCCATTGACGATGACCGTGTTGTGTCCCGCGTAGGAGCGGTAATAGCTGTTAAAAATGTCCGCCGAACGCGGCGCGTAAATGCCACCGATCGGCGACATGACGTATCCGGCGCCGAACAGTTCCATGTCGAGCCCTGACAGATGGGAATGCACATACTCGGCGCCGCCGGTGTAGTACATCAGGCCGTTTTGCTTCACATCGGCGCAGTGTTCGTTTTTTTGGATGACGACGCCGGCGTAGGGTACGACAAGACTGTGGTTCTCAATGGTGTGGGGTTCAACGCCTTCCAGAGCGTCCATATTGAAAAAAGCCAACGGATCATTCACATCGAGTTTTTCAGTTGCGACTTTGGGCTTGTAGCCCCGAGCCTGCCAGCTGGCCTTGATGAGGCCCAGCACCTTTTTCGCCGTAGGGAGGTTTTCGAATCCAGCGTCGCGAATGGTTCGCAAAACCGAGTCGCCAATGCCGGCAGGGCCGGACTTGCGATGGCTGTCACCGAACGCGACACGTTCCGCTTCACTGGGGTAAGAGTACATGAGTTTGTCGATAAAGCCTTGGAGCGTGGGCTCGGTGTTATCAAAAATCTTAAATTCAGGATGAACACGGTTGACCACGTCCATCAGCGTGTAAGCATTGCCTCCCAGCCCGCTGTACGCCGTCGATTCCGGCCAGATGCCTTGGTTGTCGATCAACTGTTGTTTTATCCAGTAAAGACCGGTCATCGGTTTCGAGCCCTTAAGGAAGGTTTGCAAATGAGCTTCGCGCTTGGCGTCATCGTCTACGCAAAGAACGCAGTAAAGTATGCCGGCCCCTTCCATAATCGTGTGGTTGCTGCCTTCGATCCAAAATTTGAATCCTTTATCGAGGGCGTTGGCAAACATCGTCTGGGCTTTGGCGTTGTCAAAGGCGACGGACTTCTGGCTGGCGGTATCGAAAACCATCGTGCCGGGCTTGGTCAAATACGGGTAGGTGAAATCGTAGATCAACCCGATCGTCGGGAACAATGTCCAGTAGTCGCGCGACGGGCCGTCGGTGGAAATAACGGTATCTTTCCCCGGATCGCCGAACTGTTGAACGTACACGTTGAGAATGTCAGCGGCGTACTGCGCGCAATCTTCATCGCCGGTCATGTAGTAGACGATGGATGCTTGCTGCGCAAGACACAACCTGTTTCCGTGCGTATGAATGTCTCCGGGAAATTTCGGGAAATTCTCCAAGTCGCCGGCGGGATTTTCTTTGTGTTTTTTAACCTTCTCGGCCATGAAGGTCTTCATGCCGTTAAAGCAATCGGCGGCCCACGGGTGGGTATCCATCATCGTCTGCAGACGCTGTTTGTCGGTTGATTTTACCCAGATCGTCGGATGTTCTGCGGCATTCACGCGCTGAGTAACGCACGCAACAACGAGCAGAGTAACGATGAAGAGGCAGCCGATAGTTTGAACAGACTTCAAGGTGAACCTCCGAGAGATAAGGACACATGCAGCCCTGATCGAATGACAGGTCCGCCGTGTCACTAGCGGGTCAAGAAAACGGCAGAAAACTGATTGCCGCGATCAAGCGACGGCAAAATCGCAGGGCGGAGCCGCGAAGGACCGCGCAATAAACCGACAGTGTGTAATCGAATGAAAAATGGTGCGCCGCCCGTTGACGAAATGTGTTTGCCGCACACTACGCCCCCCAATCTCTCGGGCGATGAATGCCGGCAACACGCCATCGATTTCCTACTCATCGTGAATCGGAATACCGCCAGAAACCAAGGTCTGAGTCGATTATTGCTGGAGTTGTTTAATGTTCCAGACGTAATCGGGGTTCAGCATTTGTGAAGTCACGCCGTTCGTCTGCGTGCCGATATTAGCTGCCGGGAGATCTTTCCTCAGTGCGCGCTCGACGTGTCCATCAAGGAAAAGGATATTGGTAGCACCCGCCTGCCGCCGTTCCAACGCCGTATTACCAGAGACATTTCCATGGCGCGTGCCGAAGATGCGATCATTTTGCAACTGGAAATTGAAAAATGACCCGTCCACTAGAATGACCGTTTTGGTGGATGAGCGGAATTCGTTGCGTTTGTGGATCTTGTTGTGGTTGGCAGCCGTGGCAGCCTTTGTGAACGGCCGCGCTTGCATCGGCAAATCTTTATTCGCCGGGCTATTCACGCAGCCGTTAGCGCCATAACCTACATATAGAATGCAGGCACCGTTCGCCCCGTTGGTGGCCGCTTCGGTGGTGAGCATCATCCACGTAGAAACCCAACGTAAATACCCGTCGACGTCCTCTGTAGAAGAAACAGGGGCGGCAGGGCAAATCAAAACCGATGATACGCTGGCATTGCCCGCGCCGTTGTCCTTGATGTGGGGATTCGGAAGGTATTTCCCCTGCACGAGGAGGAATGCCCAAAGGTCACTGAGGTTGCCGTCGTACGCCTTGGTGGGCAAAATCACGTTATCATTATCGTTTGAGTACATCTGCATCGCGAGGCCGATCGACCGCATATTGGATTGGCAGGCGACCGACGCTGCCTGGCGCCTTGCCTTGCTGAGGGCAGGGAGCAGGATCGATATAAGAACAGCAATGATGCCCACCACCACCAATAATTCGATGAGTGTAAAACCGCTACGCTTTCGCTCCGCAAAATCAAACATGTTGTAGCCTCAACAAGATATGAAACGATTCAAAGGGCTAAGAGCTCATCCTCATAAGCAATCTCTTATAACGTTTTCACAGTGAATGCTAGCACCTTAATTGGAGGCAAACAACATTTTTTCGCCGAATCGATGGAAATTCATGGATGGACCTTCCCCACGAATGGTGGGCGTGACCAAGGAATGCATATTGGCGGCCCAAAGGAGTGCAGACGCGAAACATAATCTTGACTCACTGGCCACGCACTTTCGGATTCTACAGAGCCATCAACGAGTTGTTACTGCGCAGTTAGCAAAGTTGTTGGACGTGCGGCTTAATGATGGACTGACTACGGAAGAGTATCCGATCAAGAATCGTGATCAGGATTGGAGTTCGAAAACTTGCATTTGAACTGGATTCTCATCAACGCAGTCAAGCTAAAATCGCCGAACTCGCCATAAGGGCATTCGTATTAACGCAAAATATTCGCAAGCAATGGCTTACAGCAAATTATGCGGAAAGGCGTTCAATACTGGAAATCCTGTTTTTGAACTCGAAGTTGAATGGCGTAACTCTTGATATCGCAACAAGAAAGCCCTTCAACCTGTTGGCCAAAGGGCAGCTTTTGGAAACTAGTGGAGTCAGCGGGACACCAGTAGAACTTTTCATCGCTGCGGTCAGGGAATTCGGCGCTTTGCCAAGTACTTTAGCTTTGCTTCATCGCCATTGATGAGAGCGAGCTTCTTGGCATGAGTCGAGCGTTTTAGTTGACGTTCGCGGGTGATAGCTTGCCCTTCAGAAGGATAGGGTTCCCGGTGAACAAGCACTACCGGTCTACGACAGGCGGTCCATAGTGCGCCATGGCCGTCGTTGTGAACCTTGACTCGCTCCGCGACGTTTGCTGTGTGCCCAACGTAGAAACTGCCGTCAGTGCAACGGACGATGTAGACGAAAATGGAGATGGAATCTACCGAAGCAGATGCGGGCATGACGAAAGCCCTTCGATGCGCGAGTACGCTTACTCAGGGCATTCGAATCGGCCCGAGAGTGGCCCGCCATGAGCGAGGCAGTAATCAGCCGAGTCGAATGGAGCTACGGGGAACAAGTTCAGCGACCAGCAGCCCTATTTTCATTGAAAAACCGCATATCGTATAGACCGGATCGGATACGGCTATTGTGTCGAACGGCTAGATCGGACACCCGCAGAGTGAGCGACTTCTAGGCAATCCCTAGTCGCCTCTCTGGAAGTTGCTTTTAAGTTGATTGCGAGGTCGCTTTTGTTGGCCAACATGTTCCAACAAAAAACCCCGTACATGTGAATGTACGGGGTTCAACTTGCCACGCAGCAAGCACGAAAGAATTACGGAATAATTCCAGTGATTTTAGAAATCGCACCGGGAACTGCCACGCCAACATCCATCCGAAGATGAGCAATCAAACCGTACTGAAAATTGTCGGCGTATGCTTCCCTGAGCAACTCAAAAGTTAATGGCGAACGAACAGCAACAATAACCTTCGAGAAATCACCAAGCAGCATCGTAGACGCATCCGTCGATGAACCTTGTGTTTGCGTGATTGGTGCGTCAGCAACTGGAATAAACGGAATAGCAGCAATCGAAACAGGCGGACGCAATGGCTGGTCAGTGCTATCGGTCAAGTTGCTTAATGCCATTATTTCACGAGGCGACAACACAACAGCCGTTGGCGAATATCCTGCCGACTGCACTTGATACATTGCCGATGTGAACTTGCTGTAGTCGCTCAATTGGTCGCCGTTGGTCGCAGCAACTACAGCATTACCGGCAACAGCCGAAACACCAGTTGGAGCATTCCCACCAGCACCGTTAAAGACAGCAGCATCAACAGCACGAGCAATCGCCCTAGCAACACTCGCTTCAAACTCCGCCGGATTGAGTGCATCTTGCATTAACTCACGGCTGATTTTAACGGTTGCCGTGACAGACTTTGGAACCAACTGCAAACCAGTGAACGACTCGGTGACAGACACAGCACCATTTTCAGCACGCCAACCTGTAGCGGGTTCGGTGGACAGAACTGCAAGCCTGCTCTGTGTGGTGAAAGGCAAAATGCCAACCCCAGCAGCAACAGCAGCGGAACTGCCACGCATCGCATCAAGCAGCAACGCAGACTTCATCGCATCAAGGCTGATAACGCCTGTACCATCGGTCGAATTAGCGACCTCAAATCGTTCTGTGTCAGAACGTGGACCCGCAACGATTGATCGGATGAGCGAACCAAAACCGACACTATTGCTATGCCTTTGCATCCCCATTGACTGGGCGATACTGCCTGCCTTGCCGAACAGAATCGGGCATCTATCGAACGATGCAAAATGACCGGCTTGCCCGGTTCTCAAATTGACTGGAACTTCTTCCACGTTCTCGATTTCGCCTGCTGCAAGTTTCATTGCGGCATAGGCTTTTATCGCTGCCTGCTCGTTCTTAATTTCTGCCATTCGAGCAAGGCGATTGGCGTTGGCTACTTTGTCAGCAGCCGTAATTTTTTCCTGTTTCAAGGTAGCGTCAACTTGTGCCGACAGAGCGGCAAATTCTTCTCTAAGTTTCATTGTATTTTCTTTCCTAGTTGTAAAAGTCTGACCTACGATGCAATGACCGTTGCCTATCTTCTATGTTTAGCCTGACCGGCTCTTAGACCGTATTCCAATTCATTGATTGGGTTTACTTCGGCTACAACCTATATAACCGTCTGGTTGCATAAATTATTTTTAGTACAAAAAAAATCACGCATCATTTCTGATGCGTGAATGCCGGAGTGCGGCGGTTAGCGAGTAAGCCCCACCGTGCGGTGGCATCGCTAACAATTCTATCTAAGTGTCACGACTGCAATTTCATTGAACACCCCTATTTTTTTGTTCGCAAAATGTAAGGCGGACTACAATGCGGTCAGGTACGTTTTCGTCTAAATTCTTGCCTTGGGGCGGTAGTGAAGGCATCGGCTTCGCCGATGCAGGCTGGGTCTGCGACCCAACCAATAGGTAGAACAGTTGGTTTCTTTTCTCTTTCCACTTGTGGTTGCATGAAGTCCCAAATCGGAGCGATACCGGAAGGCATTATTAATCGGCTTGTGAGTGTCTTCTAGGTACGCTCGCTCGCTTGCGCGAGCGGAGCGAGCGTTGCCCCCACAGACACCTATACGCCGTTCACTGTGACGCAGCGGGACACTGCGATGGGGTCGGAAGCGGCTGGGAGCGGCTCGTGGGCGTACTGGGGGTGGCTGGAAGTTGCTTCGTTTGTTGCTTCCCTATTGTCGTAGTTGTGTAGGATATTAGTTGAGAGTTGCTTTTGCGGTTCCTGATCTCCCCACATGATCGCTTCCAAAGCATCGGCATCGGGTAAAGCGGAATTGCTGCCATTCTTCGCTACCTGACTCAGTTCGGCTAAGGCTAAATAGTGGGCTTCTTCTGGATGGTCGAGAATATCGCCATCCCAAATGGCGTCCGCCCGTGCGTGACATGATCGGGCAATCTGTTTGTAAATCATCCGCATATCACCATTATGAAAGTTTTGACTTCCGGCAGTGACTTGAATGTCTTTGCCACGGCGAAACATCGGAGAATAAAATTTATTTTTGACGTTGCCCGTGACATACTTTGCAGCAGCGACGATTGATCGTGCTTGTTCATGGAAAACCGTAGTTTTACGCCGTGACGTACAGCCAGTTGCCGTTGTCCATAATTCCCTAATGCGATGCTGCGTGATGATCTTGTCCGAAACAATGATGTAGTGGATGTGAAGCCTATCATTGATTTCGTCTGCGTCTTCTAAACGATCAACTTCGCCTTGTTCTTCCGCATCATAAATGATCGGTTCACTTTCGGTTTCCACCCATTCGCCAGCTTGTTTGATTGTCTTGGCTGAATATCTCTCGCCTGACTCCAAATAGCATTTGATCTTGCCGAGTGGGCGGATCGAGCGAGTGAAACGACTTAGTGTTGCTTTTACATCTTCTGGAATACATCCATCGGGCAAGGCACAGTTGCCCATATAGATTGACTGCCGTTGCTTCCGTGCAGCTTTGAGCGTCCTTACCATCACTGCCGATTCACGCTTCCGCCATCGTTGGCGTGGTAAAAAGCCACGCCGTGGATCGGAGCAACGGCAAGGCATATTCCGCCCGCATGTTTCACAGTACATTGTCGGTGTTGAATTTATCCATCTACTGTCACACATCACATCCAATCGGCAAAAAAAAACTCCCGCTGGTGACGCAGCGGGAGTAAAGCGACGACGGATGGATTACGTCGTAAAGTTTGTTTTTCATCCATCAATCACACGCACCGTCACAGTGGTACTTATATATAGCGACAGCCCAATCAAATTTCCGAAAATTCTGAAAAAACTAGATTTTTTGGATTGGCTGCGGCTTGTGTCTGTAGACAGTCGCTCTTGAAGCATGGTTATCTGACATAATCCGGTGGATCGCCTTCCCCGCTATCCAGTCTGCTTTAATCCGTTCGATCTTCGGAGTGTTGACGTATTTGGACGAATCAATCGCAAAATGTGGGAGAAGTTCCGTACGGAATTTATCCAAAGCTACATCTAGCTTCGCCCAATCTTTCGATGCATAGTCTTCCAGCAAGTCATCGTCGGTCGCTGATCCGTGCGAAATGTACAAACTCGCCGTTTCACCATTAGCAATTCGGCGGATCGCCGAAGAACCGGACTTTCGCAACCACTTGAACGAAAGGTTTTTGAACGTCGGAAGATCACGGCGAACACGCAGAATAAGACGATTCCACTTGTTGGCTATGTGTTGGCGTCGTTTCGGAATACCATCAAACTGCGTCGCCGCTAACGCTTTCGTTTCCTGCCAGATCATCCACCGCCCAGCTACTTCGCTCTTACCCCGAAGACGACGAAGAACGCCGTTGAAAAGATCGTCTTTTTCCAAGTCCGTGATTTCCGCCTGCGTGAATCCGAAATTCAACCCGAGCAAGATCAACATCCGTTCGGATGGGATAGCGTATTTCCACAGAACACCGATTTCTTCGACCGTCCAGAACCTATCAATCTGTTCTGCCGCTTCACGCCGTTCCGTTCTGGTTCGTCGAACCCGGACAAGCGTAGCTTCCATCCAGTCCTCTGGACGTTTCCAAGAATAGTGTTTGTTCGCCCAACGTATGAATTGTCGCATCATCTTGAAACAATTCTTAACGCTGTTCTTTCTGATCGGCGTATTGAATTTTTTACTGATTGGTCGGGCTGCAATTGCTTTGAACCAATCGTTCAACTCCGTCCACGACAACGCCGTAAGCTGACAGTCGGGTACGTGAACACGGGCGAACTTCAAGGCATTGTTTTCAGTGCGCACCGACTCGACGCCCGGCTGAGCTTTAATTCGTCTCAACATAAATTCGTCAATTGCTTCGTGCAGGCTGATCTTCGGACCTGCAAGCGTTCCGGCTCCGAGCTTTTCGTAAATGATCGCCGTTAGGTCTTTGACTTGTTGTTGAAGTTGGAAGATCGTCGCCTTGTGATAGTCTTCGATTGTCGCCGTCGTCTGGACTGGCACAGTAGGCGGGAGCCGTTTCGCCTCTTGTTCCAACCTAGCGTGATAGGCATCGTCACCTTCACGGGGTTTTTGCGGGAGTCGGATCGTCTCGCCCTTGCGGATCGTCTCGGCTCGTTCCAACAATTCGGGCGTCCAAGTCGGTTCACCCGACCGCTTCCACAACTCGACAAGCTGGAGCTTTCGAGCTTGAGCCGTGGCAGCGTCAGAGCCAAGGTACATCCGTTTTGCTGGATTACCGATGTCACACTTGAATTGATTGCGGTTTTTGGCGAAGGCGAGTGTCTGTTTCATGCCCGGATTATGTCAGAATCGGATACGAACACCAGTATCGGATACAAAATCGGATACATGCGACGGGATTAAAGTTGCGTGAGACAATAGAAAAACCCCGGAAAATCCGGGGTTTTCTCATAAAAACAGTATGGAGCTACGGGGATTCGAACCCCGAATTCAACCATGCCATGGTCGCGTGATCCCATTTCACTATAGCCCCGGATTTCGCGTCTTCGAGTTTACCTGCAGCGGAACAAATTGCAATCCCGGCTCACGGGTTTAGACGGCGACGTAGTCGGATTTGTCGGAAGTCGCGGGATTTAACTGCAGCGCAACCAGCGTCAGGTCGTCACACAATTCCTTCTTGCCACGAAAGCGGGCTAAGCCGTCAACGACGGATTTTAGTAGGTCTTCGGTCGTCGCCGCTGCACCGTTGAGAAGCTTTACGAAGCCTTCGGTCCGCAGCCGTGTGCCGTCAGTCGCTAGTGCATCGGGTACGCCATCGGTGTACATCACCAGTTGCGTGCCGGGGAGGAATGGGTATCGCTCGGTCGGATAATCGCTGTCGCGCTCAACGCCGAGGACCATCTGCGGCGTGATTGGCAGGATCTGAGCGCCGTACGCATCCAGAATCACCGGCGCTGGATGCCCGCTGACGGCGATGTCGAGCGTTTGGCCGTCAGGGTCGATCGCGCAGATCAGCATCGTGACGAATTGTCCGTTGAACACCTGCACGCAGAGTTGGCGGTTGACCTCTTCCATGCAACTGCCGGGGTCGTTGACACGGAGCATAATCGTACGGACGAGCAACTGCGTGGTCGCCATCAAAAACGCGGCGCTCATCCCGTGGCCGGTGACATCGCCAATGACGATGACGGTTCGGCCGTCGGGCAAGTCGAACCAGTTGTAGAAGTCGCCGCTGATGTGGCTGGCGGGCTCGTTGATCGCGGCGATCTGCACGCGACTATCCGGCGACTGCGCGGGTGGTAGCCAGGCGAGTTGGATCTGGCGGGCCTGTTCCAGTTCTCTGGTCAGCATCTCGTGGCGAACGCGTTCCACACGCACCCGGCCACGGATCATCTGGACCGAGGTTGACACCAGAATCGCCGTCACTGAGATGATGAGGAACCACGCCCAAATCTGCACGCGGTGAAAGATTCCGTCGAGCACTTCGTCCACTTCCGAGATCGGCAATGCGATGTAGATCCACCATTGTTTGCCGGGAAGACTGACCGGCTCGAACGCCACGATAGCCGGCTGAAACTGGATTTCACCGATGTTCATCGACTGCTCAATCTGCAGTTCAAACGGCTTGCCCTTCACCATCTCGCCGGTAACGCGATCGCGCATGGCGGCATCGTTCACGTGAGTGAGATTCACGCCAATAAGCTGCCTATTGCTGGCGGCCATTGCGCGGTTGGTGTCGTCGATCAGCGTGGCGCCCATTTTCGGATCGGAGTTGATCTTGTTGAAGAACAACTCTTCCACCTGCGCGACCGGAACAACGGCCACCAGCACGCGGTTGTTCTGCGGGTCGGCCGGGATACAAACCAGGTTCACGCCCTGTTCGCCGAACATTTGAAACGTGCTGACGGCCTTGGTGGTCACCTTCGACAGCCACGGATTCGTGCGGTCGACGATTTCGCTGACGGGGATCGCATCTTTGCGCTGGCCGATGGGTGTGATTGCCTGGGTTGTCTTATCGAACACAAATAAGTGAGACGCCCTGCTTTCCAACTGCCGCCATAAGGGCCGGCCGAAAACAAACGGTCTGCCACGCCCGATCTGAAGGGGTCGAGCGGCTGGATGAGTCGCCGGATTCGGGCCGTCTTCATTTTCCGATCGCTGCAACAGATCCAGGTCGCTCAACACGCCGTTATAAAAACTTTCGATCCCGCGCGCGGTTTGGTTCGCCAGTAGCGCCTGCCGTTTGGCAGTTTGATCGAGCACCTGCTGCCGAGTAGAGGTGTAAACCTCATGCCCTGCGAAGTAGACCAATAGGACAACAATTCCCAACAGCACCAAGTGCATCACGAGAATATTGCGAGCATATCGACGGGCGGATTCTTCCATGTGATTTACAAATTATCCTCAAGGGTAGGTTCTACCGTCGATGAACGGCGATATCGACCCATTATTCTAATTTGAGTGATGCTGCGTGCGCAACCGTTCGATTTTAGTAAGCCGAAAGGCCGGCTCCCCGAGAGAGAACCGGCCCTGAAAATCTGGTTAGATTTGCGTTGACGGTTACGCCGCATCAAGGCTGGCAACGATGCTGGCGAGGAATTCAACGCCGACCTGCATTTTGCCAGCCGGGTTGTTGGCCGAACGGTCGATCCAAACGATGCGCGTGCGGAGCATCTGACGACGGTTCGCCAGCGAATGGCCGCGGTCGCTTAGTCCGACATGGACGGCCAAGGTTTCGCCTTCGCGAACCATGGCATGGCTGGGGAGTTCGATCCGCAAACCGGTGGAACTGATATCCGCCGTTCGCCCGCCGAAGTAGCGAGAGCCCGCCGGTTCGAAGACTTTAATCGGGCGGTCCTGCTCGATCCGCAGGCCGCGACGACGTTCGCTTCCGGTCTTCACATGCTTTTGATCAATCCGATCACTTAGCATCAACATACTGACCTCCCGAATTCCATCCGGTGTTCCCCACTGGAGTTATCGGAACGATTCGTCTGAAACTTGGAGATAATTTAGCGGCCGAGGCAGGCAAGCAGATTATCGGTCCACCCATTCCGGCTGAAACCTGCATGAAACGGGATAAAACCGCTTGTTTTCTCAAAGAACGACTTTAAGGGTTGGCGTTCGATAGCCGGCCAATTACAATAGAGGAATGACTGAGGACGAAAATAAGATCGTTGAGACGTTGGCCCACGCGAAAGATGCCGTCGCCGTCTTGAAGCACATCGATTTGAAGGTGGATAACCCCGCCGTCGCCGGTGCCCAGGCGGATATCCTGGCCGCCGACGCATCGCTTGAGACGGCAATCAAAACGCTCAAGACGATTCAAGACGAAGCAGAGAAGAAGTAGCGGGTAGGTGAAGCATCAGCCGCCACTGACGGTGAGACACATTCATGAAACGAGTCAAGGAAGACATGCCCACTCAATCCCCCGCCGCCGAGGACGTTGTCATTGAAGTCTCCGAAGCCGCCGCAGCCAGTGAAGTCGAAATCCAGGACGGCGCTGTCCCCGAAGCGCCAGAGGAAGCCAAGCCATCGGCCGTGGATGAGCCGGTCGATTTAATGGTGCTCGAAGCCCTGCTGATGGCCACACACTCCCCGCTCACCGCCGGTCAATTGGCGGAACTGCTCGATCTGGGCACCACCAAGCCGATCCGCCGGGCGGTGACCGCGCTCAACGCGCATTACGACGACACCAACCGCGCATTTCGCATCGAACAAGTGGCCGGCGGGTACCAGGTTCTCACGCTCCCTCAGTTCGCGGACCACCTGAAGAAGATGCACCAGAAGGACATCGACGCCAAACTCACCAAGGCCGCCCTCGAGACGCTGGCGATCATCGCCTACAAGCAGCCGATCCTGCGGGCCGACGTCGAAGCCATCCGCGGCGTGGCGTGCGGCGAGACCATTCGTTCGCTGATGGAAAAACATCTCGTGAAAATCTCGGGACGCGCCGAAGAACCGGGTCGTCCGATTCTGTACGGGACGACGAAGCGGTTTCTCGAAGTCTTCGGTCTCAACTCGCTCAAAGATCTTCCGCAGTCGGAAGACAAGCTCACGCCCAAAGCCTGAGTCACTCAACAACAACCACAAATCGTCATCCCGAGGGGCACTCCGCGAGGGATCGCGGGTAACCGAGAATCGTTCGTATTCCCGAGATTCTTCGCGGAGTGCCGCTCGGAATCACTGGGTTGGTGTTTACAACGCTCCTCTGTTCACCTCTCGGGATGACGATTTGTGCCTTTCAGTTTGAGTTCTTCACGAGTTCAGTAACTCTTTCTGCTGGACCGGTTTCACCCGAACACTGACGAACGCTCCCAAGAGCAACAACATAAACGCCAGCCCGATCGTTGCAACGCCCCACTCGCCAGTGGATCGTGGGACCAGCCTCCTGGCAGTTGCGAGCGACATTGCGAAGAGCATGCCGACGTTTTCGACCATCAACTGCACGGTCGGACCCAGAATCGCCGCCAATCCCATCGCGCCGACGGTGACGGCGAACAGCGCGTGTCGCATCGTGATTAATCCGTAAACGTTGACGACACCCGCAGCGATCAGCGTGATGCGCAACGCCGACAACGTGGCCCAATGGTGATGCGAGCCGATCGAAAGCACCGACGGCGCCCCCATCGCCAGCAGCACCGCTACCGCCGCCAGGAACCATTGCAGGTTCGCCGCCAGTACCCGGCCGAGAGAGTGGCGCGACAGGCCGACCACAATCGCCAGCCCGATCATCACCGGGGAATAGCACGCGACATAGAACGGCAGTTTGAACACCCACGTGCATGCCAGCAGATGTCCCATGAACGCAGCATAAGGAATGATGACGTACATCTTTGCCAGTGCCGGCAACTTCTGAACGGATCGATACCCGAGCACCAGCCGGGCGATCACCGGCAACAGCCCGGCGATCCACCAACCTGCGTAGATCGCCAGCGGCGGCAAATTTCCGTTCCGCGCGGCCGAGATTTGCTTCAGCACGATCGGGAGGAGCAGCAGCATCGCTACTTGCCCCGCGACGATCGCCACCGTGCGCAATCGTTTCGGTGAGTTCAGCAGTCGTAACGCGATATCCGCTTTCACCGCCGCCAGCGCGGTGAGCAGGACCGTCACAATGAGCCCCACGCCCGGCCGGGTGGTGGAAAGATCGCCGGCGACGAAGACGATATCGCACAAGAACAGCACCGCGACGACTAACAGAATACCGACGTCTCGCCTCATGCCCTGCACTCGGCGGATCAGCGTTGCCACGCCGATCAGCGCGAACTCATACACGTTGATCGTCATGATCAGCCATAGCGCCCCGCGAACATCGCCGGTGCGCAAGTTGATCGCGTCGTTGAGCAGCCGACAGCCGAGCAGCATGCAGACGGCTGACAGAAGAAAACACGGGTTGTAATCGACAATGAATCGCATCCAGTTGACGCGCACGGGGCGCGGTTCTGGGAGCGCATCGGAATAAATTTCACTCATAACACAGCCTCCACGGTTGACCGACGGACCATCCGCCGGCTTGAGAACGATCTCTGTTCCTCGGAGCGAAACGCCGCTCCGATTTCACGTGGTTATTGTCTGGTCAGACGGATGCCTCCTTCCTTCGCGACCAGCACCCGCGGCTGTGATGAGATTTGGATATGAATGATGACATGATCAATCGCCCGCGAGCCAGGAATGAGCGAGACAGGAAGCCCCCTGATGTACGGTTAGTCAGATTGCGTTGAAGCAACCCCATGCGGAAATTCTCCCGCGCGCGATCTGAATCAGGAAGCGAAATCCCAAAAAGGAGCCATTTTCTCGTGCCAAGTTTCACAAGGAAGAGGAGTTACGAACCCTGTCATTTTGCGTCAGGGCAATGGGATCAAGCGTTTATCGACCGCTCGCCGATCTATATAGACTGAAATGGGTGTTGCACTGAGCAAATTCGAGAAAACCCTGGTCTTCGGAGGCTTCATCGCCGTCGCGGGAGTTCTGGTGGGAAGTGCGTACGTCGTAAGCACCTTCCGATGGAGCGGAGACAATGCGGTTGTGGCCGATTCAACGGAAGGCCCACCGTCACCGGTTGTGGACCCAGCGATGGCCAGCGTTCAGCCCGCCGCCACGCAACTGGCCTCGGTGTTGACGCTGGTGGCCGTCCCTACCGCCGCCGAGTTACCGCCCGTCGCGACGTCGCCTATGGACTGGCGGGCGATCGAGATCGTCTCGCCGACTACGCAACCCGCGACCCAACCCGTGATGGCCGTTGCCGCAGCGACGCCGCCCGCCCGACCTGCGGCGTTGGTCATCGACCTTCCAAACACCAAGCCCGCGACGTTGGTGATCGCCGCTCCCGCAACAAAACCGGCTGATGCACATCCAACATCCGTTGTGCAAACTCCGCCGCCGGCGCCGATCAAACCTTACGCGATCAAACTGCCCGTCAATCGGGTGACGCACATGTACGCTAGCGAAACCGGATCGCAACCAACATGGTATGAATTGAAACTCGAAGCGCCGCAAATGGCGGAACTGACTGCAGCCGCGAATGCGATCGCGACCGCCGACCATTGCGACGCCGACGAGTACGATCACCTAGCGGTCATGTGGCCGCGCCCCGAACTCACCCTGCTCTGGTGGCGGCCGGCGGAGTTGATCGATCCCGACCTGCTGGTCATCGCCGGACCGGCCGGTACTGAACTGTGGATCGCGATGTCGCGCCGCACGGGCCGGACGTTTTTATATGCGTCCAAGCCGGTCGATTTCACCGCCGCCCGTTGAAACCGCCCCCGGTTTGACGTTTTCACCTACGCCGGATAGAGTTTGGGCACATGCAAAACAGCACTTCAATCGCCCGGCTGATTATTATTACCCCGCGACAACTCGGGTAGGGCTGATCTTTTGCAGTAATTAAGCGATCATGTGCCCTGCCCATCGGCAGGGTTTTTTTGTGGGTCAATTTGTGGATCAACCAGACGCAGGTACACCATGAGCACGCGACGCATCGAAATCTACGACACCACGCTCCGCGACGGCACGCAAGGCGAAGGCTTCAACCTCTCGCTGCAGGACAAGCTGCTGATCGCCGTCAAGCTCGATGAACTCGGCGTCGATTACATCGAAGGCGGTTTCCCGCTGAGCAACCCGAAGGACGCGCAGTTCTTCCAGGAAATGCGGCTGATACGCCTCAAGCACGCCCGCGTGAGCGCGTTCGGCATGACCCGCCGGCGCGGGATGCTGGCCGGTGACGATCCGGGCATTAAAGCCCTGCTGGCCGCAGAATCTCCCGTGGTCACCATCGTCGGCAAGACCAGCGACTATCACGCCAAGATCGTGCTCAACGTCTCGCTGGAAGAAAACCTGGCGATGATCTACGACACGCTCAAGCTCTTCACCGAGGCCGGGCGGTTTGTGGTGTACGACGCGGAGCATTTTTTCGACACCTTCCGCAGCAACCGCGATTACGCCCTGCAAACTCTCGCGACCGCGGAAAAATCCGGCGCGAAAGTGCTCTGCCTCTGCGACACCAACGGCGGCACGATGCCGGAGCAGATCGCCGAGGCCGTCGAAGCCGTCCGCGCCCATTGCAGCGCGACCGTCGGCATCCACACGCACAACGACAGCGGCCTGGCAACCGCGAACGCGCTGGCAGCCATCCGCGCCGGCGCGAACCACGCGCAAGGTACAATCAACGGCGTCGGCGAGCGGTGCGGGAATATGGATCTCATCCCTCTCATCGCCAATCTGCAACTCAAGTACAAGCTCGACTGCCTGCAGCCGGGCACGTTGCAGAATCTCACCGAAGCCAGCCGGTACGTGTACGAAGTCGCCAACATGAACCTGCAGAACGGCCAGCCGTTCGTCGGCAGCAGCGCGTTTGCGCACAAGGGCGGCATGCACGTTCACGCGGTACAGAAAGACGCGACGACGTACGAGCACATCAACCCCGAGACGGTCGGCAACAGCCGCAAGGTGCTGATCAGCGAGTTGTCCGGCGTGAGCAACATCTCCACCAAAGTCGGCCGCAAGTTCAAGATCGAAGACGACAAGGCCGCCCAGCGCGCCGTGCTGGAACAGGTGCAGAACCTCGAAAACGAAGGCTTCCAGTTCGAGGCCGCCGAGGCGAGTTTTGAACTGCTGCTGCGGAAGCAGATCGGCAAGCACCATCCGTTCTTCAAGCTCGAGCAGTACCGGGTTGAAGTCTCGCGTCGCGGCACGGAGAACCCTTCCGCCGAGGCTACTGTGAAGATCAAGATCGGCGAAGCGGTCGAACACCGCGTCGCCGAGGGAGACGGCCCGATCGCCGCGATCGACATCGCGCTCCGCAAAGCGCTTCGCCCGCACTACCCGGCGATCGATCAGCTTCACCTGATCGACTACAAGGTCCGCGTCATCAACAGCAAGGACGAAACTAGCGCCAAGGTGCGCGTGGTAATCGAATGGCGCCGTACCGAATCGCCGGAATCCAAGCAGGTCTTTGGCACGATCGGCGTGAGCGACAACATCATCGACGCCTCCTGGCAGGCGTTGGTGGACGCGTATGAGTATCACCTGCTGCACATCGAAGAATCAGAGGCGGTTACGGCCTAGCCGAGTTAGTGCCCCGAATAGCGACGGGGCGAGATTTGGGTAGTGCATCGGTCTGATAACTAGACCGTACCACGAGACTCCGGCCCGTGCCGATCGCTTAAGGACTTTGAAAAGTTTTATGTTGCAAAAATTCCAGCGTTGTTAGCACGGGCCGGAGGCCCGTGGTACGGTCGAGTTTCCAACTGACGCAACCGCCAACATTTCAAACTGACCCACCACAGAGATTTGCCGGAAAAGAATTAGGTCCACGAATAATACGAATCTTCATGAATGAAATTTCGATTCGTGCACATGGGTGTTATTCGTGGACCCATCGCGATTCGGGGCAAGCCTTTGTGAATCTTATGCTCTCCAAGTATTCTTACGTCAGCAATGACTGCGATTTCAGAAATCCCCGCCAACCGCTTCCCCCGGCACATCGCCATCATCATGGACGGTAACGGCCGATGGGCGATCAATCGTGGGCTCGAACGGATTCGCGGGCATCAGCAGGGCGCGAAAACGGTTCGGGAAATCGTGACCGAGTGTGCCCGTCTGCGCAAGCACCACGGCGGGCCGGACTATCTCACGCTGTACTCGTTCAGCATCGAAAACTGGAAGCGGCCGGTGGAGGAAGTCACGTTCCTCATGCAGATGTACATCGACTATTTGCGCAGCGAGCGGGCGACGATGATGGAAAACAACATCCGCTTCAAGCAGATCGGCCGGCTGGAGAATCTGCCGGATGCGGTGCTGGATGAAATGAATATCACGCTCGAAGAGACAAGCAAGAACGACGGCATGACGCTGGTGCTGGCGCTCAACTACGGCAGCCGGACGGAAATCACCGATGCGGTGCGGGCGATCGCGGAAAAAGTGAAGGCCGGGCAGCTTGAACCGGACGATATCGAAGAAGACACCATCGCCGAACATTTGTATACAACCGGCATGCCTGATCCGGATCTGTTGATCCGCACCGCCGGCGAGATGCGCGTCAGCAATTACCTGTTGTGGCAAATCAGCTACGCTGAGCTTTTCGTCAGCACGGTGCATTGGCCGGACTTTGGCAAGGTTGATCTGCACGCCGCGATCGTGGATTTTGCCGGGCGCAATCGGCGGTTCGGGGCGCTCGATCACACCAACACGCTTAAGAGCACCTAAAACTTGGAACAGTCGCTCAAAAACCGTTTGACGTTCGGATCGTTGATGCTGCTCGTGTTATTCGGGCTGCTCTTCGCCGATTGGTGGGTGCAGAAATACACCATCGAACTCGGCTGGAATGTCATCACCACCGCCGACGGCTTAACGACTCGCCCGGCCGGCATCGCTGGTGTGGGTATTTTGGCGATCCTGCTCATCGCGCTGCCGTTCGCGGTTACGGAGTTGGCGACGCTATTCGCCGCTGAAAAAGTGCAGCCGTACCGGTTGATCTCCGGCATTGGCGCGGGGGCGCTGCTCACGCATGCGTTCTGCATGCAGTTCAAAAAATTTCAGCTCTACAGCACGTCGGTGCTGGCGCTGATCATCGTGATGGTGATGCTTCTCGCGGCCCTACGTCGCGCGATGTCCAAGCAGTCGGCTGAGGCGATTACACACATGGCGGGTACGGTGCTCTCGACACTCTATCTCGGCGGGCTGGCGTGGTTCCTGATTGCGTTGCGGGTGAAGCAGTCGGCCAGGGTCGACAAATTCAGCGGCTCGACCATGATCCTCCTCATGATCCTGCTCTGCGTGAAATCAACCGACATTGGCGCGTACTTCGGCGGCAGAGCGTTCGGCAAGCATAAACTCATTTTCTGGCTCAGCCCGGGTAAGACTTGGGAGGGGCTTTTCTTCGGACTACTCACGGCTGGGCTCGTCGGGGCGATCTGCGCCCGGTGGATCAATCCGCCGTCCTACCATTTGATTTGGCAGAAGGGCGCATTGTTCGGCATGATCATCGGCGGGATCGGCCAATTGGGCGATCTGCTCGAAAGCATGATGAAACGCGACGCCGAGGTAAAAGACTCCGGCAAGCTCGTCCCGGGCTTCGGCGGGATGCTCGATATCATCGACAGCCCTCTACTGGCGGCGCCGTTTGCTTACGTCTTATTCAGTCTGTTTTGATCTAAATTGATACCCAACAATATCTTACGCACGAAGCATCCGCCGCAAATGTGGTTCTCGACATTGTTGCCACTTTTAGTCAAAATACCCCCGCGTCACCCATGACCCGCATCGATGACTATACTTTCGCCCTAAGACGTGAACCTTAATATCACCCTCGATCAACCGGATAAGAAACTGGCCCTCTTCGGCTCTGCCGACAAGTACCTTCGTATGATTCGCGATACGTTCGGCGTGCAGCTGGTCTGCCGCGATAACGAGATCCGGATCAGCGGCGAACGGGAGCAGGTGAGCAAAGTTGTCGGCGTGCTCGACACCATGCAGAAAAAGCTCCGCCGGCAGGACTGGCTGAGCGTCGAAGACGTCGGCCAAGCCATCGGCAAAGCCACCGAGGAACCCGAAGCCAAAACCGCCGACGATGTGGAAGTCTTCGCCAAGGGCCACGCCATCAAGGCCAAGACGCCAGGGCAGAAGCGTTACATCGAGACGGTGTTGAATCACGACCTTACTTTTTGTGTCGGCCCGGCCGGCACGGGTAAGACTTATCTCGCGGTCGCCCTCGCGGCCAGCATGTTGAAGAAGGGCCAAGCCAAGCGGCTGGTCCTCGCCCGCCCCGCCGTCGAAGCCGGCGAGCGGCTGGGCTTCCTCCCCGGCGATCTGCAGGCGAAGGTCAACCCGTATCTCCGCCCGCTGTTCGACGCACTGCACGACATGATGGACTTCGAGCAAGTGAAGCGCTTTATGGTCAGCGACGTGATCGAAGTTGTCCCCTTAGCCTTCATGCGCGGCCGAACCCTCAATGACAGTGTCATCATCCTCGACGAAGCCCAGAACACCACCGTGAGCCAAATGCTGATGTTCCTCACGCGCCTCGGTCATGACAGCAGAATGATCGTCACCGGCGACGCCAGCCAAACCGACCTGCCCAACGGCACGACAAGCGGGCTGGTCGATGCGCTGAAAAAATTAAAAGGAATCAAAGGAATCGGCGTGGCCGAGCTTGATCGCGAGGATATCGTTCGTCATCGATTGGTTTCGAGCATCGTGAACGCTTACGAGAAACAGGGATCGTAGGTTGATTGTTGTGCGTTGGATGCGTCCCACTCACTACATGCAACCCACAACCCGCAACAACCATGCTGTGGAATAGTAAATCTCGCAGCCGACGAACCGAGATTCGAAAGAATCGGCAGGATACCCTCCTCCACTCGTGGCGGCGTCTCCAGCAGAGCGGGGTTCTGACTTCGATCGGCATCGCCGCGGTGTTTTGCGGGATCGTCATCGCCATCCTGATGATGCGCGATGAAGTGCTGCCCTACCGGCCGGAACAGGCCGTGCTGTCGGACGTGGTGGCGCGGGTTGATTTTTACTTCCCCGACACCGGCCGAATGACCGACCTGCAGCGCCAGGCGGCGGAGCAATCTCCACGGATTTACCAAGCCAACCCTAAAGTCTGGTCCGATCTCGAAGCCCAATTACTGAGCTTGCCTTCAAAAGTATCGGTTGAAAATTTGGAAGCGCTCCCCGAGCCGCTTAGATTGATCCTCGGCGCCGACGCTGGCGCCGTCACCGCATTGCGAATCTACAACACACCCGAGCAAAAGCCGGCGTACGAAGACGCCGTCAAGGGCTATATCAGCGATTTACAAACCGCTAAAGTCGAAACCAGCCAGATCATCCTGCTCACTGACAAAGACCGGCGGGAAGAAGTTCGCAATGACCGGCTCGTTCGCGTTACGCCCGATGGAGTGATCAAAGCAAACAAAACCTTCTCGCCCGGCATGGATGAGTTAGGCCCGATATTGGAATCCGCCGCCAAGGCGAACTTCCGCGCCACGCTGACGCTCCAACCGCGAATCGTGGACGCAACGCGGGCCTTCCTTCAGCCGACACATATTTATGACGACGCTGCGACGGTTGAGGCCCGCAACAACGCCGCCGCACTCGTTCCGCAGTCAGCAGCCACCGTCAGCTATAAAGCCAACCAGGTGCTTGTCGACAAGAAGCTCAAAAAAGCGTTTGATACCCACGACATTCAACTGCTGAAGTACGAAAACGAAGCCTACCGCCGCAGCCTTGGCGATATCGCCCGTCGATCGACGTACGGCCTGGCGATTACGGCCGTGCTGATCACCATCATGATGTGCGGCTATATATCGACCTTCCAGAAACGCATCGTCCGCAACAACGCCCGCGCGCTGGCGATCGCGCTGCTGATGGTTTCGATGCTGCTGCTGGCGCAGCTGGCCGCCGTCGGGACGTACCAGCTTTATCTGATGGCCGTCACACCGACGATTCTGGTGGCGATGATCGTCACGATCGCCTACGACAAGCGGTTCAGTGTCGGCGTTTCGACCACTCATGCGTTGCTGGTTACGCTGGCGCTCGATCAAGGGGTTGGATTCTTCTTGATCCAGTGGGTCGGCGCGATGACGGCCGCATTTCTGCTCGACGACGTCCGCAGCCGGAGCAAGCTGATTGAAGTCGGCGGCGCGACGGCGATCGGGCTGATGGTCGCCACACTCGGGCAGGGCCTGATTGCGCTCGAGCCGCTTAAATTCATCGGCACCAATTGCCTTTACGCCGGGTCGGCCGGGCTGCTTGCTGGATGCATTACGCTCTCGATCCTGCCGTTCATCGAAAAAGCCTTCCGCATCACCACCAGCATGACGCTGCTAGAAATCGCCGATGCGTCGCATCCGTTACTGCGTCGGCTGTCGCTGGAGGCGCCCGGCACGTACAACCACAGCTTGCAGGTGGCGACACTCTCTGAAGCCGGCGCTGAAGCGATCGGCGTTAACTCGCTGCTCTGCCGCGTCGCCAGCTATTACCACGACATCGGCAAGATCAACAAGGCCGACTATTTCGTCGAAAACCAGATCAACGGCGAGAACCGCCACATCAACCTTTCGCCGAGCGTGTCGCTACTGATCATCATCGGCCATGTAAAAGACGGCGTGGAACTGGCAAAGGAATACAACCTTCCTACCAGCATCAACGCGTTTATCCAGCAACATCATGGCACGACGCTGGTCGAATGGTTTTACCATCAGGCGTGTACGCGCGAGCTATCGGAAACCGAGCCGGAATCCATCAGCGAAGCGCAGTACCGCTACCCCGGCCCCAAGCCGCGCAGCAAGGAAGTGGCGATCGTCATGCTGGCCGATTGCGTGGAAAGCGCCTGTCGCGCGATGCCTGAACCCAACGCCAGCCGGCTGGAATCACTCGTTCATGATCTGGCGATGAAACGGCTGCTCGACGGGCAATTCGACGAATGCGATCTGACGATCCGTGAGCTAGAACAAATCGAAAAAGCGATGGTGAAAACGCTCCTTGGTATTTACCACGGCCGAATCGCGTACCCGTCGACCCGTGCGGTGCAAGGCGTCACCACACAAACCCGCACGGCCTGATTGGGCCAGGCGTAATAGCGTGTCCTACACTCGTCTGCTACATTTCCCAACTGAATGACGCGTCAAGCAACCGTTCGCTCCAAGTCCGGCAGGCTCAAGCTCTCCATCACCGCTCATGCGGGCACGAAGCACGTCGCCTACTTACGCAAATATCTGACGGCCGCCTGGCCGATGGTGGAAGGCGCACCGAAGGTGCTTTCAGTCGGATTGGTCGGCGACGAACACATGGCAAGGCTCCACAAGCAATTCCTGAAAATCGATGGCCCGACAGATGTGCTGACCTTCGAGCTCGACCACGACAAAAACGACCACTGCACCGGCGGCGAAGTGATCGTCTGCGTCCCCGAAGCCGAGCGCCGGGCCGAAGAGTTGAACATCGACCCGGCCAACGAACTGCTGTTATACGCTTTGCACGGCCTGCTGCATCTGAGTGGCTACGACGACAAAACCCCCGCCCGGTATCAGGCCATGCACGAGCGGGAAGACGAGATTTTGACCGCGTTACAGATCGGCAAGTTATTTCACAGCCCGCGTACGTCGGGCATGCGCAGCCGCAAACGGAGTTGATCGACCATGCCTTCTTTGTTGATCGCCGTCATGCTGCTGGCCGTGGTGGGAACCTTGTGGTTCTCGACACTGAGTTACGCACTGCGCAATCTGTCGCGGGCCCGCCTGTCGTCGTACCTGGAAAAACACGGCTCGATCAAACTGCTCGAATCGCTGGTGATCCACGCCGGCGACCTGATTTTCATAACCGCCGTGGGACGCCTGGCGTCCAACATCACAATCCTGATCTGCATCCTGCGAATGTTTCAGTCCGAGTCGCTGAACACCAAGGTGCAGTATGCGTTAGCCGTCATGTGTACGCTGACGATTACGCTGTTCTTTTCCATCGCGATTCCCAGTTCCGTCGCCAAATACGCCGGCGCTCCCGTCATCGGATTCTTCGGCCGGCTGTTGCTGGCAATGCGGATTGCCACCTTGCCATTCGCGAAAGTGATGCACGCAGTGGATATCGCCGTGAAATCGCTGGCCAGGTCCAGCGAAGAATCCGAATCCGAACACATTGAGCAGGAAATCCTATCGGTGGTCGAGGAAGGCGAAAAAGGCGGCACGGTCGGCCGGGGCGAACGGCAGATGATCGAGGCCGTCATCCGGTTTGATGACACCACCGTCAATCAGATCATGACCGCCCGCCCGGAAATGATTGGTATCAACGCAACCAGTTCCATCGCGGAAATCCGCGACCTATTGCAGCAGTCCGGCCATTCGCGCCTGCCGGTGTTCGAGGTATCGCTCGACAAAATCATCGGCGTGCTTTACGCCCGCGACCTGCTGAAATTCCTCGGGCATCCCGTCAATGAATTCGACATCCGCATGATTATCCGTTCTGCCTACTATGTGCCAGAGACGAAGAAGCTCCGCGATCTGCTTAGCGATTTCCGCGCCAAGAAAGTCCACATGGCCATCGTTCTCGACGAATACGGCGGCACCAGCGGACTGGTAACGATCGAAGACATTTTGGAAGAGCTCGTCGGCGATATCAGCGATGAGCACGAGCCGATCGAGCCGACCATGCTCAAGCAGTTGGCCCCCGGATCGTGGGAGGCCGATGCACGGGTGTACCTCGACGAGTTTAATCGCCGCACGGGCATGGGCATTCCCGAGGACGCGGGGTTCGACACGCTCGGCGGGTACATCACTACCTCGCTCGGACGCATTCCCGCGATCGGCGAGACGTACAAGTCCGCTGAGGGTTTGTTCACGACGCTCGACGCCGAGCCGCAGAAGATCAACCGCGTTCGGGTCGACATTGCTTTTCCGCCTGAAACAGCCGCCATCTGACCAGCCGGGCATCTGTCGTCTGTCCCATCGCTGTGGTATACCCAAGCCGCCGGCGAGGGCTTATTTATGACCCAGGACAAGAACACCACCGAAAAGCAGGATCATGCGCCCCCAGAGGCGATCGATCTAACGAACGATCCGGAAACCGTCGCCAACCGCATCGAGGAGATGCCCGCTGCCGATGGCGCGGACGTGATGAAGGAGTTGACGGTCGAGCAAGCCGCCGACGTGGCGGAATACCTCGACCCGCATACCGCCAGCCACATCCTGGCCGAGATGGAAACGCACCTGGCCGCTTCGGTGATCGCCGACATGGAGCCGGTCGAGGCGGCGATGGTTCTCGGCGAGATGAACTCCGACGACCGCGTGGACATCCTGGCCCACCTGCCGCGGGCGTTGCGCGAACACATCATCAGCGAGATGGACGCCCCCGACGCCGCCGACGTACGCAACCTGCAGCAATACCCGTCGGACAGTGCCGGCGGCATTATGACGTCGCAGGTGACGGCGCTGGAAGAGCACTTCACCGTTGAAGAAGCTATCGCCGAGCTGCGCCGGCTGAGCGAGCAGCTCGAGCAGATGTTTTACGTCTATGTCATCGACCTGCGCGGCCACCTTGTCGGCGTGCTGTCGATGCGCGACCTGATCCTGGCCAAGCCCGAGCGCAAAATCAACACGCTGATGCGCACCACCGTCGCCAGTGTGCCGGCCACCATGGACCAGGAAGAAGTCGCGAGAATTGTTCGCAAGTACAAATACCTCGCCATGCCCGTCGTCGATGAAAAGAATCGGCTCGTCGGGCTGATTACGGTCGACGACGTGGTGGATGTCATCAACGCCGAAGCGACCGAAGACGTGCAGAAGATGGCCGGTGCCGGTGCCGAAGAGCGATTGACCAGTCCGTGGTCCTTTAGTTTCAAAGCCCGTACGCCTTGGCTGATTGTGAACCTCGGCACTGCCTTCATGGCTGCGGGGGTGGTGGGCCTTTTTCAATCCACGATCTCTGCACTCCCGATTCTGGCGGCCTATCAAACGATCGTCAGCGGCATGGGCGGCAACGCAGGCGCTCAGGCGATGGCAGTCACCATTCGAGGCATCGCGCTGGGTCAGGTGGATACGAAGTTGCTGAAGCGCCTCCTCAAGCGCGAATTAATCGTGGGTGTGCTGACGGGTTTGGTTGTCGGAACGATTACTTGGATCATTGCGGCTTACACCAGCCATCATCCAAAGGCCGGCCTGATCGGTGCGGTCATCTGCGTCGCCCTGACGCTGAACCACATCAATGCCTGCCTGACCGGCGTAGCGATCCCGTTCGTGATGAAAAAGCTCGGTTTCGATCCCGCGCAGTCGGCCACCATCTTTGCCACAACGTTCACCGACTGCGGCGGATTCTTCGTCACGCTCGGGCTGGCCAGCGTCTTCATGAAGTGGCTTCAATAGCGATCAGGAAAACCAACCCATGGGCAAAGGCAGGCTTGAGGCGTTCAGCGACGTCGTCATTGCGATCATCATCACCATCATGGTGCTGGAACTGCGCCCGCCGCGCGAGGCGACTTTGCACGAGGTTCTGAAGCTTTGGCCGGTGATGCTGAGCTACGCGATGAGTTTTATTTACGTCGGCATTTACTGGAACAACCACCATCATCTCTGGCACGCAGCCCACAAAGTAAACGGCGCCACACTGTGGGCCAACCTGCACCTGCTTTTCTGGCTATCACTTGTGCCGTTCGCGACGGATTGGATGGGTGCATCGCACTTCCAGGCAGTTCCGGTCGGACTGTACGGATTCGTTCTGCTGATGGCAGCCGTTGCGTTCACCATCATGGTGCGGGCTATGATCGCTCTCCACGGGCGCGATTCGGTGCTCGCCAAGGCCGTCGGCGCGGATCGGAAGGGAAAGATTTCGCTGCTGATTTACATCCTGGGAATCGGCAGCACTTTTTTCAACCCGTGGATTGGCTTCGGCCTATACACCGTCGTCTCGTTGATCTGGCTCGTGCCGGATCGACGCATCGAGAATCGTATAAACACTACCGACACCAGCGCAGAGCATCACCACGACACACGTTAGCGTGCCTTCGCGTCATACTCTAAGAGCAACGCGCCTTTTGTTGTGGCATGATAATGGCCGTTTGCTGTCATCCTGAGGTACTCCGAAGGATCTCGAACGTCGAAAGCCGCTCGCGATTCGAGATCCTTCGGAGTACCTCAGGATGACGATTTCAGCGACTGCACGCTACATCAAATGGCTAACCGCTCTAGTGTTTCATTGCAGCTGGATTGTTGGGTATAGCCTTCGCAGTTTAATGCGGGCATCGGTAGTGGTGAACTGCCAATCCACCTTCACCACAGCGGTGTTTCGCGTCTGTTCCCAACTCCGCACCTCCTGTCGCAAGGT
>JBBROD010000041.1:0-38915 GCA_038229715.1 Tepidisphaerales bacterium
GGCAGGCGTAACGGTTTGATAAGATGACATGGTGGCGGTTCCTTTTGGCAAAAGTTGATTGACGTCAGCGGATCGTACGGAACGATCCAACCGACGGGAACCGCCGCTTTTCAACCTTCAACTCTTAGTGGGACAACGTCGAGAGTTTTTTGTATTTTCTCTGTGCTTATCTCTGTGACTCTGTGTCTCTGTGTCTCTGTGTCGCATGAATTTCCGAGAGTGCGCGGTGC
The DNA here is from genome assembly GCA_038229715.1 of Tepidisphaerales bacterium. Lineage (GTDB taxonomy): Bacteria > Planctomycetota > Phycisphaerae > Tepidisphaerales > Tepidisphaeraceae > JANMES01. The sequence continues at coordinate 231 of JBBROD010000041.1, forward strand.
TGACTAGCGAAGAAGTACCCTCACCCTGCCTTCTCCCGGCGTACCGGGAAAGGGTTCACATCAAAGCCCGTCGTACCAGCGGCGGGGGACATCCTTGCCGAGCGATTCTTTGATACCGCTTACGTGGCCGTCGAGCCAGAGGACGTTGCAGTATTTATTGTGGCGGTAGTACTCGTAGATGGCGTTGGGAAAATAACTCCCGCCGCCGGCGCGCCATTGGCGCATGTTGGTGGGGTGGCCCCAGGCGCTGAGGGAATCGTCGCTGCCTTCGATACGGTGTTCGACCGAGTCCTGACAGAAGACGGTTTCGGAGGGGTTCTTCCAGCTGACGATTTTGGTAGCGCTGATGAAGTAGTTCACGCCGTAATGGGCCGGCTGGTCGGGGTTGTAGTTGCTGTTGCCGAAGCCGTCGAGATCGGCGTCCATCTGCATCGCCGACGGGCATCGGAAAATGCCGCGTGCGCCGCGCTGGCCGGCTTCGAGATTCCTGGTCGGGTCGCGCTCGATCTTGGTCAACATCGGCAGGTACTTGCACCCCCAATATGAGGCGAGCTTGACGTTGCTGACGGGTGTGCCGACCGGCGATTCCCACAATCCAAACTGTGTTACCTTCGCGATCAGCCCTTTGTAAGTGAAGGTGTATAGGTGCATCGCAATGCCAATCTGGTGGAGATTGGCCTCGCACTGCGTCCGCCGGGCCATCTGTTGGGCTTTGTTTAACGCCGGCAGGAGCATCGCCGCGAGGAGCGCGATGAGGCCCACCACGGTGAGGAGTTCGACTAAGGTGAAGCCCTTCCGGGCGTTTCGGTACGGCATATCTCACACACTTAAGAGGTGCAAAGGCAGCACCTGTTGTCCGCGATCGCCGCTGACAATGCAAGAATTAATTCGCCCGCTTACAATCCCGGCCGAAATGAACATCAACCCACGCCACTACGACCAGATTAAACAGCAGGGATTTGCTGTCGTCCCGGCCTTTCTTACGGCGCGGGAACTCAAAAAAGCACACGAAGGCATCACTCGATATTTCCCGACGGCGGACGAACTGGAAGCCACCCCGGAGCGGTACGGCTTCATCTACGACGACCCGGACAACCTGCAGGTGGAGTTCCCGTTCGCCAGTGATGAGCTGAACGATTTGGCAACGCATGGCCGGCTGATCGCCGCGGTTGAGGCGCTGCTGGGGACGACGGACATCCGCTTGTCGCAGTCGGCGGTCTGGGCGAAGTACGCCGGGCTGGGGCAGTACGAACAAGGGTTGCACTTGGATTATCAGGGCAACACCCTCGTCGTCCCGCGCGACGACGGGGATTATCGCCAGGTCAACATGATCCTGTATTACACCGACGTGACGCTAGACCTCGGCCCGACGCATGTCGTGCCGCAAACCAAGACCGGCGATCTCCCGCTCTGGCCGACGCACCGGTGGCGGAAGACTTCGCCGGCGTTGTACGAAGCGGAGCAGCCGGTGCTGGTGAAGGCGGGCTCGCTGCTGATTTTTTCGATGCGCACCTGGCACCGCGCCAGCGCCATGACCGCCGAGCGCGGGGCGCGGTTCAGCCATCACTATGTCTGGCGGTCGGGGGCGCACGATTTTCAGGGGTATCATCAGTACAGCAAACACGGGGAGGATGAGAATCTGCAAGACTTCATTTCCCGCGCCACGCCCCGCCAGCGCGAGGTGCTGGGCTTTCCCAAACCCGGCGATCCTTACTGGACGAAAGAAACGCTGTCGGCGGTGGCGTTGCGATATCCTGAACTGGACTTAGCGCCCTATTTGCGTGGACAATCCAAACAGAACGCCCCCGGAACAACGGGCCAGAAACGGAGTTAATCGCTTGGCTCCGGTCGATCCAAAACTCGCCGGTCTACTGCACCGGCTGTCGCTGATTTTTGCGGTCGCCGCCTGGGCCATCTGCACGTTCGTACTGATCGGTTGGTACGGCCACATCCCTCGATTGACCCATCTGTTCGCCGGTTTCGCGACGATGAAGGTGAACACCGCAATCGGGCTGCTTTGTTGCGCGATCGCCATGCTGCTGCGGATCGCAAAGGCTCGACGCCGCGGGTCTAACGTGGTCGCCAACGCGCTGCTGCTGGTCGCGGTTGCGATCGCGGCCATGACACTCGCGGAGTACATCGCCGGCCGAAACCTTTGGATCGATCAGCTGTTCTATCCTGACCCGGCGATTCCCCGGCACGGCCACCCGGGTCGGATGTCGATCTCGACTGCGACGGCCATCCTGTGCACGGCGATTGCCGTGTTGCTCCTCGATCGCGCGACCCGGATCAGCCAGGTATTCAGCATCGCGGGCACGTTGATCGCGCTGCTCGATCTGCTAGGGTACCTGTACGGTATCCACTCGCTGTACTCGGTTTTCATCTATTCCAGCATGGCGATGCATACTTCAGTCACGATCTGCCTGCTGGGCGCCGCACATTTCACAAGCCGCCCGCGGCGGTGTATGCACCACCTGCTGATCAGTACCACGCTCGGCGGAAGACTGACCCGGCGCATGTTGCCTGTCACCATCCTGGTACCGATGATCGTTGGATGGATACGCCTGAAGGGCCAGCATTGGGGCTATTACGATACCGAGTTTGGGTTGGCGATTTTCGCCACGTCGAACATCGTCATCATCACTTCCGTGATGTGGTGGAACGCGCTGATGCTCGACCGGCAGGAGATTGAACGCCGGGGCATCGAGGCCGACCGCGACGCGGTACTCATTCGCGAGCAGCTGGCCCGCGCCCGCGCCGAAAAAGCGCTGATTGCTCGCGATCAGTTGCTCGCGGTCGTCAGTCACGAGTTGCGCACGCCGCTGACTCCCGCATTGTTGACCGTGACCGCCCTGACGCGCCGGGAAAACCTTCCCGTCGACGTACACGAGGATTTACGGCTGATTCATGAGCAGATCCAGATCGAAGCCCATCTGATCGACGAACTGCTTGATCTAGCCGGACTGAAGCAGGGAAAGATCACTCTCAAGCGAGAGGACGCGGACCTTCACGACATCGCCCGCGCCGTAGCAGCCGCAGCGGCAAAAACCATCGCCGAGCAGCAGTTGACACTTGCGCTTGAGCTGAACAGTCGGCAGCCGATCGTGTGCTGCGATCCGGCGCGGATGAAACAGGTGATCGCCAACCTGCTGGCCAACGCCATCAAGTTCACGCCCGCCGGTGGGTCCATCCGCGTCCGAACCTCCGACTCGCCGGACGGCGACTTGCTGATCGAGATGATCGATACCGGCGCGGGGTTTGATCCCGACATCGCCTCGCGGTTTTTTGAAGCGTTCGAGCAGGCCGACCCGTCAACGACTCGCCTCTACGGCGGGCTGGGCGCGGGGCTTACGATCGCCGACCTTCTCGTTCAGCTGCACGGCGCCGCGCTGACCGCCACCAGTTCCGGCGAAAATCAAGGGGCTTGCTTCGTCATCAAACTGCCACACTCGCTGCCGTTAGCGTGATGCGTGATTTGAAAACCATTTGCGTGCCCAATACCACGTCCCGTGGAATGCGGATCAATGCTATCTTTTCTTCATGACGAACAAATAGTTAAACCCCCGCAGATAAAAATTCTGCTCCTCGGCTGATTTGCGGTAGTTCCCCATCTCCAGCGTTTTGTTGTGGCGGACGACGGTGATGATGTCGACCGGCTCAAGCAGTTTTCGCATCATCGCGAACAGCTCAAACCCCAGCGGGTAAAACGCCTGGCCGTGTACGTAGCTGTCGCTGACGTACAGCCCCATGTGCCCGCCGGGACGGAGCACGCGGTGGATTTCGGCGATCACCTGCTCCATGGCTTTGTAATACTCGCCGGTCTTGGCGTCGAGCTTGCCGATGTCGCGCGGGTCGGGGCCGTAATCCAGGTGCGTGCTGTACGGCGGATCAATGAACACGAAATCCGCCTTGTTCGTCAGTTCAGGAGGGAGCTTGCGGGCGTCGACGCGGAAGATGTCTTTCCGCGTCGGATGCACGTCGTACCCGAGCGCCTTGCGGTTCAGATCGCGCGCCACGTCCAGCGTCGTGCCGCTGCCGCAGCAGGGGTCGATCACCAAATCCTTTTCCTTGGTGTAACGCTGCAGCAGGTTCCAGATGATGTAACTGGGGGTGGCGCCTTTGTACCCGGCGATGCCCTGCTGCCCTTCGCCGTAGTCTTGCGACGGATAATCCCAAAGCGTGGTCGGCTGAAGGCGGAGTGGAGGTCGCTTGTACTTCATCGCTGGTGGGTGATACCGCCGGCGGACTCGTTTGTCATGGGGCGGAGGCGGTAGATCACAAGTTCCCCTATCAGCAAAAAAGCGCCGACGACCATCACCCACCAGCCGTAGTCCCTGAAATCGAAAAGGGCCACACCAACCATGTACGCATTGACAGAGTACGCACTGACTAACGCAACAACGGCTGCCCGTGTCCATCTTCGTCGCGCCACCAGGATCGCGCTCCGCAATCCGCCGACAAGAATCAAGGCACAACTGCCAAATATGATTACTCGCTCAATCCGCTCCGACTCGTCCCTGGTTACATAAAGATTGGAGAGAAGAGTCCCCGAGGCCACGGCGCTGGCGGCTGCAGCTATCAACAGAACCAGCCATTCCCAGAGCTTCACGCGTGAGTCCACCACCATCCGTACCTGCATCGCCAGCAGCAGCCAAGCGGTGATGAATGGCAATACGACGGGTAACAACCATGGATTATCTTGGTAAAGGTAATAGTCTCGCAGAACGCCGAACGCGGAAACACCATTCCCCAAAGGCGCAATCATGGCCAAGGCGGAAGGAAGCGTCATCGCGACCATCAACACGCGCCGCGAACGCGACCAGCTCACCCCAAGGCTAGCCGGCGCGTACTGAAGTTGGATCGGCGGCTGGCTCATGCGTTGCTACGGATGGCTCGGCTGGGTGGCGATGGCGTGTTCGGAGACGGGGATGTAGAAGAACACCACCGCAAGGATCGCATACAGCGCCAGCAGCAGCACGCCCTCGAACCAGTTGGATTCGCCGTTGATCGACAGGATGATTACCGTCAGCACGGCCAGAATAACCGCGACGACTTCCAGCGGTGAAAACACCAGGTCCAGCGGATAAGCGGCCGGTGCGCCCATCGCCACGATCAGCCGGCTGATGAACACCAGCAGCGGCGTGGCGAACAGCGCGATCTGCAGGCTCGACTGATTGGTGATCGTCATCGCGGTGTTCATATCGTTCTTGAGCGCCAGCATGACGGCCGTCGAATGCTCGGCGGCGTTGCCGACGATCGCCAGCAGGATCACGCCGACGAATACCCGGTTCCATCCGAGGTTATGCGCTACCTGCTCGGCCGACCCGACCAACAGTTCGGCCACGATACCGATGCCGACCGACGCGAGCAGCAGCATGAGGACGGATTTTTTCACCGTCCAGCCTTCGCCGTGGGCGCGGGGTCCTTCGTCGTCGGGATGGCTCGGCTCGATGGTGAACAGGTGGCTGTGCGTCCGCAACGTAAAGACCAGCCCGAGCACGTACGTCGCGATCAGGATGACGCTGGTAGCGATCGAGACGGCGTGCTCATGCTCGGCGCGGTGCGCGTCCTGCAGGCGCTCGGCGGTGTAGTGGAAAATCGCGGGCAACAACATGGCGGCCGTCGCGATCAGCAACATCCCGCCGCTGGCTTCGGCGGCGGCTTTGGAGAACTTCTGCGTCGGGCGCTTCCACCCCCCGGCCAGCATCGCCGCACCCGCCACCAGCAGGAGATTGCCGAGAATCGAACCGGTCAGGGAGGCTTTGACGATTTCGTTCAAGCCCTTGGTGAGCGCGATGATGGCGATGATCAGTTCAGCCGCATTGCCAAACGTGGCGTTGAGCAGCCCGCCCCAGGTGGGGCCGGCTTTTTCGGAGAGCGCTTCGGTCGCCTCGCCCATCAGGTGCGCGAGCGGGATGACCCCGAGCGCCGCGAGGAGGAAGGTAACCATCGGTTCCCAGCTTGCGCCGCGCCCGAGCGCGTAGTGGACGAGATAAGCGAGCGGGATCGCGATGTAGCCAGCGTAGTTGAGATATTTCATCTGGCGCGATTGTGGTTGGCGGGCGCGCTCCGGTCAACCGACGACGCTTCTTTGGATAGGACAAACACTATAGCAACGCGCCTTTTGTCGTAGCGCGAGATGGATCGTTTGCCGTCATCCTGAGGTACTCCGAAGGATCTCGAACCTCGAAAGCCGCTCGCAATTCGAGATCCTTCGGCGTACCTCAGGATGACGATTTCAGAGTTTGCACGCTACATCAAATTGCGCACCGCTCTAATCGCCGCGCGTCCGCAAGTCGGTCGGACGGCGACCGGCGTGGTCGCTTGAACTTCGCTGGGCAAAAACCTACCGCACGCCCCAGATGATCTCCGCCGTCAGCTGGTCCAGCTTTTCGTACGGCAGGCTGGCCTTGGCCAGTTCCACACGGTCCAGCGGAGCGGTCAGCAGTTTCTTGGCATTCGCGGCGCTGAATTTTTTCGTCAGCTTGGCGTACTCGCTGCCGGCGTTAATCTCCTTCACTAGCGACTGGATTTCCTTGTCGGCGTTCCACCGCTTGGCCTTCTCAGCCAGAATCATGTAAGTCCGCATCGATCCCTTGGCGAACTCCAGCACGTCCTTGGAATCCGACTGGCGATAGGCGTGAGAGTCGAAATGCCGCGGGCCGTTGTAGCCGTTGTCTTCGAGCAGCTTGACGAGGAAAAACGCCGCCTTGTAGTTGCTGCTGCCGAAGCGGAAGTCCTGATCGTACCGGCCCATGTCCTGATCGTTGAGATCGACATGAAACAGCTTCTTCATCTCGATCGCCTGGGCGACATGGTGCACGAAGTTCAGGCCGGCCATCGTCTCGTGGGCAAATTCCGGGTTCACGCCGCACATGCCGGGGTGATCGAGCGTGGGGATCAGCGCCAGGTAGCTGCCCGTGACGGCGAAGTACATGTGCCCGCGCGGTTCGTTGGGCTTGGCCTCGAAGGCGAACTTATAGCCGTAGCCTTGGCTGATGCTGTATTCGCAGAGAAAGTTGATCGCCTCGCGGAACCGCTTGACGGCCTCCACCGGGTTTTTGGTCGCGTCGGATTCCGCGCCCTCGCGCCCGCCCCAGAAGACGTAGATTTTCGCGCCGAACTCTGCGCCCAAATCCATCGCGCGCATCGTTTTCTGGATCGCGTACGAGCGGATGCCCGCGTTGTTGCTGGTGAACGCGCCGTCCTTAAAGACCGGATCGCCGAACAGGTTGGTCGTCGCCATCGGCACGACGAGCCCGTTGTTTTTGAGGGCCTTCTTGAAATCCTTCTTGATCGTGTCGGCCTCGGCGGCGGTGGCGTCGATGGGGATCAGGTCGTTGTCGTGAAAGTTCACGCCGTACGCGCCGGCCTGACCGAGCACATCCGCGATCTGCGGCGGGGAGATCGGCTCGCGCGTCGGCGAGCCGAACGGATCACGCCCGGGGTTGCCGACCGTCCACAGGCCGAAGGTGAATTTGAATTTCTTGTCTGGTGCGTATTGGTCTGCCATGAGGGTTCCTTGTTACCAGTTGTTGGGCCGCGAAGTTTCGTCGAAACCAACGACTGGATCAAGGTGTCGCCGCAGCCTTGCGTGATGCCCTTTTGCGTGTCAGTACGCGCCCTTGAGACCGAATCGCGTATCGACTGTAATCGAGAACATCCCGCCGATTGACGTATTTCCGTCCCGGAGAGTCTTCCTTCATACGTTTCGATTGTGTTTTAGCAGAATCACACTCATCATCGGCGGTCTGATCAAGAATTCCGTTGAATTTCAGGCCATTTCAATGCAAACTTCACTGGCGACATTTTCCCGTTTAGGTCGATAAACCTTGAGCTAATACCCTTGAGAGAAGGTTTCTATATGTTTCGCTTCGACCAACGTTCTGCCCGATCCATGTCCGTGTCGACCTGCCGCGCGCGGGTGATGATCGAGTTGCTCGAACCTCGTCTGCAGCTGACCGCCCCCCCGACGGGATTTACCGAAACCGTAGTGGCCGCCAACTTGGGTAGCCCCACAGCGATGGACGTGCTGGACGACGGGCGGGTTCTGATCGCAGATCAGTTAGGGGCGCTGAAGGTCGTGAAGAACAATACGGTTCTGGCGACACCGTTCGTTTCGCTGACCGTGAACTCCGCCGGTGAGCGCGGGCTGCTGGGAGTGACTCACGACCCGAACTTCGCGGTCAACCACTTCATCTACGTTTACCACACCGTCCCCAAAGTAACGGTCGGAACGACGATCATCGAGCCGCACAACGCCGTTACCCGCTACACCGCCAACGGCGACGTAGCCGCGGCCGGTAGCGCGGTGGATATCCTCAGCCTAAACCCGTTGAGCAGCGCCACCAACCACAACGGCGGCGCGATGCATTTCGGCAAAGACGGGATGCTGTACATCGCCGTCGGCGAGAACGCCAATCCCACCAACTCGCAGGTGCTGACCAACCTGCTGGGCAAGGTGCTGCGCATCGACGTGTCGAAGGTGGTGGCCGGCGATCCGGTGAACAACGTCGCCAAGCTCGTGCCGACGAATAATCCGTTCGTGGGGCAGACCGGCGGGTCGATCAACGGCGCGATCTACGCGCTGGGTTTCCGCAACCCATTCACCTTCGCGGTGAACTCCATCGACGGAACGATCTACATCAACGACGTCGGCCAGAACGCCTGGGAGGAGATCGACAAGCTCGCGCCCGGCGGGAACTACGGGTGGAACAAGAGCGAAGGGTATTCGACGGCCATCCCACCGGTGGGCTTGGGGCCGGGAACGTATCAGCAACCTGTGCTGGCGTACAACCACACCGGCGGCGTGGCTGGCGGCGGGATCGCGATCGTTGGTGGCGCGTTCTACCAGCCCAAGGCCGGCGCGACCAACCCTTTCCCGGCTGCGTACATCGGCAAATACTTTTACGGCGACCTGGGCGGGAACTGGATCCGCGCGCTCAACCCTGCCACGCCGGGGAACATCACTACGCCGGATACGTCGACCGCGTTCGCGAGCGACAGCGCGCCCAACCCTGTCGGATTTGAGACGGCCGCCGATGGCGGGCTGTACTACCTGGCCCGCGGGAACACCGGTGAGCTGGTCAAGATCAGCTACCCGCCGACCACCACAGGCGTCGGCCCGACGATCACCACCGGACCGGCGAAAACCACGACGATCCCGGGCCGCTCAGAGACGTTCAGCGTGGTCGCCGCGGGGCCCGCACCGCTGAATTACCAGTGGCAGCGAAACAACGGCGTCAACGGCGCGTACGTCAACATCACCGGCGCGACCGGCGTTAGTTATACCACGCCGACGCTGGCGCTCACCGACGGCGGTGCCCGCTTCCGCGTCGTTGTGAGCAACGCGTTTGGCACGAAAACCAGCGGCTACGGCACGCTCATCGTGATCAACGACACTGCGCCGGTGCCCACGCTCACGGTCACCAGCGGCCTGCGGAACGGTGCGTTCGACGCGGGCACCGAAATCCGCCTCGCCACCAGCGCCACCGACGCCGAAGACGGCACGATCGCGTACAAGTACTTTAACTATAAGGTGGATTACGTCACCAGCCTCAAAACCGTGAGCGGCGGGGTCGTCCGCCCGTTCATCCCGCTGACCAAAGGGAAAAATGGGGTAGTCTTCACGCCGGCCAACACCGGGCCGTACACCGGGACCGACGAAGTCTATCGCGTGACGTTCAGCGCGATCGATTCGAACAAAATCGCGACGACGATCGTGAAGGATTTCTCGCCCAACGTCGTCACGTTGACGCTGGCGACCAATCCGAAGGGCTTGAAACTCAACGTCGACGGACAACCTTTGGTATCGCCGACGAACACGCTGAGTGTCGTTGGCTTCAGTCGGCTGCTGGACGCGCCGACTTCGCAAGTCCTCAACGGCAAGACGTGGACGTTTAGCAGCTGGTCGGACAACCTGCCGATCACCCACTCGTTCTTCACCCCGGCGGTGAATACGACGTATATCGCGACGTATAAGTAATGATCTGGCGCTGGTGATGCCCGCCGCTGGACATCCCGCGTCGCTCATCGTCCAATCCCCAACATGACAGGCGAACGGCCCACGGTACGAGTGGATCTTTCTCGCGTTCGGACGAACGTGCAGGCGATCGCGCGCGCGACCGGCGTGGGCGTGATTGCAGTGGTGAAAGCCAACGCTTACAGGCTGGGGGCGGCCCGCGTGGCTGGCGCGATCGCGGAGGATGTTGCGGGGTTTTATACGTTCGATTTGGGTGAGGCGATCGACGCGGGCTTACCCCGGCTCGGCAAGCCGGTCATCGTGCTGCGGGGCGATCTGAACACCGCCGACGAATTCCTTGCCGCTGGCGCTAGGCCGGTGGTGTGGGATGTTGCGACGGCACGAGCGCTGCGAGCCGCGCATCCCGTGCTGGCGATCGACACCGGCCAACAGCGGTTTGCGGCGGCGGCAGCGGATGTTCCCGCGATCATTCAGGCCGGAGAAATCGACGAAGCGTTCACGCACGCCACGAAGTTGGAACACGCCGTTGCTTTTGAAGCGATTACGCGCGGGCTGCCGCTGCGCCGGCACGCTGCGGGTTCGTCCTTGTTGAGCGAACCCGCCGCTCGGTTCGACGCGGTCCGCCCGGGGCTGGCGATCTATGACGGCGCGGTCGCCGTCACCGCGTCGCTGATCGACGCCCGCGACGCCACCGGCCCGGCCGGTTACAGCGGGTTTGACGTTCCGCGGTTCGGCCTGATCGGCGCGGGCTACTCGCAAGGCCTGCGCCCGGGCCCCTGCTCGATCGCCGGCCGGCCGAGCCGCATCCTCGAAGTCGGCATGCAGACGAGCTTCGTCGAACTCGCGGCTGCCGATCGGATCGGCGCGGAAGTCACGATCCTTGGCGATGACGTGCCGCTGTCCATGATCGCGCCGGCGTGGGGATGTTCGATGCAGCAGGTGCTGGGGAATCTGTGCCGGCTGGGGGAACGGGTGTATGTAAAACCCGAATGACGAAACCCGAGTGAAATCCGAATGACGAAACCCGAAATCCGAATGAATGACGAAATCCGAATGACGAAATTGCTGCGACAACGTTTTTCGTCATTCGGATTTCGTCATTCGTCATTCATTCGGATTTCGGGTTTCGTCATTCGGGTTTCCGACCTCAGTATTCAAACGCATCCCTCGCCATAATCAACGGTCGATTCTGCCCGATGTTCAAGAGCAGGCCGACTGACAGGAAACTGGCGAGCAACGAACTCCCGCCGTAGCTGACGAACGGGAGTGTGATGCCGGTCACGGGCATGAGGCGCATCACCACCATCAGGTTGATGTACGCCTGCCCCGCCATCAGCGCGACGATGCCGACGGCTGCGAGTTTGCCGAACGGTTCGCGCGTGGCGGCGCTGATTTCCACACCGGCGGCGAAGAGAACCACGTACGCCACCAGCACCACCATCGATCCGACGAAGCCGAATTGCTCGCCGATGATGGCGAAGATCATGTCGTTGTGCGCTTCGGGCAGCCGCACGCCTACGGGGATTTTGCCGAAGCCTTTACCGGTCGGCCCGCCGGTGCCCATGGCCATTTCCGCCATCAGCGGCTGATAGTTGACGTCTTTGTTTGCTTCGGTGTTGCTCATCAGGCCGTACACGCGCTCGCGCTGGTAGTCTTTCACCAGTTTGGGCAGGTGCTTGAAGACCGGCATGTCCGTGCCGCTAAGCCAGACGATCGGAACCAGCGCCAACCCCATGCCGACGATCGCGAATAAGTGACGCAGCTTCGATCCCGCGACGAAGACCATCGCGAACAGCGCGGGGATGAACGTCAGGCCCGTTCCCAGATCGGGTTGCTTGAGGATCAACCCCAGCGGCACGACGGCGAGCAGGAACGGCGCCATCAGGCCTTTGAACGTGCGGTAATTATCGCGGTAGCGCAGGTAATGCGCCATCACCATAATGAACGAAAGCTTGGTCAACTCCGCCGGCTGCAGGCCAACCGGGCCGATGGTCAGCCAGGCGTACGCGCCGTTGACGTTGTACACGAACGGCAGCGGGTGATCGCCCTTCTGGCCGGTGCCGATGACCGCGCCGAGCACGGTATACGCGACGGGCACGAGGCTCAGGAGATAAAACCCCCAAGCGAAGCGTGCGAAGACCTGGTAGTTCACCGTCTGGATCGCGATGAGCAACACAAGCCCGACGGCCGCAAAGACGATTTGCTTCCCGCCGTCACCGGCGTCGTGGGCGTAGATGCTGATCGTGCCGAACGAAGTCAACACCGCCACCGCCACCAGCACCGGCCAGTTGGTCGCGATCCCGAGTTGTCGCCACAATGAGTTCATCGGGATTCAACAACTAGAGCAACGCGCCTTTTGTCGTAGCGTGGTAATGACCGTTTGCCGTCATCGTGAGGTTCTCCGAAGGATCTCGAACGTCGAAAGACGCTGGCAATTCGGGATCCTTCGGAATATCTCAGGATGACGATTTTTGATCCCGCACGCTACATCAAATTACTCACCGCTCTAAGACTCGTCCGCTAGCCCCTCATACCACGCTGCCGAAAGCGGTCGGCCGGATTTGCGCGGCAGGATGAGATGGATCGTCTCGCCTTCCGCTAGCCGCGCTAGCGCCGGAGGAACGACCACTTCGACCGCGCGACCGCCCTGCCCAATGGCGGCGGTGATGGTTCGCGATTTGGGCGCCAGAGGTGTTTGTTTATTTCCCGTGACGATCGCCTCGACCGTTTTTCCGTGTTCGTAGGTGTTGAGAACCGTTTTACGGGCCACCACCGCCAGCAGCATCGCGATAACGGCGACCGGCAAGACGAGGATCGCGCCGGTCAGCGCAACGCTGAGTGAAGGCACTTGCGTGTGGGCCGTCCAGTTGTCGGGGTCGGCTGGGTCGATGTGCAGCGGGACGGCGTCACCGACGCGGGCCGAGCCGGTCATCCCCGACAGCGTGCCGTCCTTTAGAAACGTCTTGCCCTGGTAGTCGTAAGTAATGGTAACCGGCGCACCGGCCGACACGCTTTTGCCTTTGCGGCCGTCGCCTTCGACGGACAGCACCGTCGCGGGCACGGTGACGCCGCTCTTGATCGCGCGGTTCAGTCGCGACCAGTCGACGTATTGCGTCACGCCGAGATAAACGCCCAGCACCGCGAGCACGATCGCCAGCAGCCACCACGCGCGCACGCGCGGCTCGGCCCAGGCGCGCCGGCGGACGAACGGGGTGATCTCTCGCGGCGGTTGTTCGGTCATTTTCAGTTGCCCTATTTGTCGCATGGGCTACCAGCCCATGCAGCGTGTACTCACGCGGATGAGGCCTACTCGGCTCATACAGCCATCGCGCCATCCAACGAGAACCTCGATCAAACAGGCGATCGCTTCGCTCTTGCTTGTTCGGTCGAGTACGACCGATCGTCTCGGCGTACCGCGACTCATGGGCAAGTTGCCCATGCGACGATCTATCGCTCGGCCGATAGATACCCGTGTTTGATGCACGCCGCCAGTACGTCGTGCGCCACCGCCGCCGCCGTGACCCCACCACTACCGCCGTATTCGACGAGGACGACGAACGCGATTTTCGGATTCTCTCGCGGCGCAAAGCCCATATACCACGCGTGGGCGACATCGGTTCCACTCTGGCCGCTGCCCTGGTACCACGGAGCGATGGGGTTGGGCGCCGTCTCAGTGCCCAATTCCAGCGGGATCATCACAGGAACGACGCGCCCGAATTTGTTGACGACGGGTTTGCCGCTCGAGTCGAGCTTGGGGATCGGCCGGCCGTCGGCATCAAGCTGCGGGACCATGAACCGCGCCGCCTGGGCGGTACCGGTTTTGCCGCACACGCCGACTTCGGGGAAATCGAGCTTGTTGCCCGTGCCGGCCGCCGTGTGTACGACGTTCCACATGCCGAGGTGCGCCTCTGCGATCGCCTCGGGCGGGATGCCGAGATCGATCTTCGCCGGGCGGTCGGACGGGACGGCCGGGCTTAGCTGAGAGGGATCGACTTCGCCGGCTAGCAGCGTCGGGCGCATCCACACTCCGCCGCGCGCGATCGTCGCCACCACCCCGGCCATTTGGATCGGTGTCGCGCCGACCTGCCCTTGCCCGATGCCCGCCGACCAGAGCGAATCGAGCGGGTTGGGCCCGTCGTAGGAGTCAGGCAATCGACCGATCCGCTCGGCGATGCCGATGCCTGTCGGCTGGCCGAGCCCGAAGGCTTTGAAGCCATCGGTCAGCCGCCTGATGCCCAAGCGATTGGCGATCTCTTCATGCCACGGGTTACAGCTGCGCTCCAGCGCGTCGACAAATGATAAATCATGGTTCAGCGGTGAAGCCGACGGCACGGGGTGGTTCACCGTCGTCATGTGATTTTCGGCTAGTATCTTGGCGAACCGCTGCGCCACCCAGCATCGGCCGGTGGGCATTTTCTGGCCCTTGTACATCATGTAGCCGGTGCATTGAATCTGCTCATTGATCCCGAGCACGCCGTTCTTGATGCCCCAAAGCCCCACCATCGGCTTGACCGTACTGCCGGGTTCCAGCACGTCCATCGTGGCGCGATTGAACAGTGGTTTTTCCAGTTCGTTGGTGCTGAGGGCGGCATAATTTTCATTGAGCTTGTTCGGATCAAACGCCGGATAACTGGCCATCGCGCGCACTTGCCCGGTGGCAAGGTCGATCACGACAGCGGCCCCGTGGAACTGGCGAACGACCGATACCTTGGTCTCACGATCGGTGACGACGCAATGCGGGAACACGTTCTGGATATCCTGCTGCAACTCGATATCGACACTGCTGCGGACGTCTTGCCCCGGCGACGCTTTTTCGTCGGCGAGAATTTCTCCAGAGCCGATCTTGCGTGAAACAATCCCCCGCCGGCCGCGCAAGATCGGCTCGGCCAGCGCCTCGAGCCCGCTGCGCCCGATCAGGTCGGCGTAGTCGTAGCGCAGCAGCTTGTTCTCAAAGTTGGAATCTTTTTCACGCTCGTCCTTGCTGACAGGCGCCAAGCTGCCGATCCAATGGCAACCCGCTTCGTTGTACGGGTAGTACCGGTGCGTGCTCGGCTGCAGCGACAGGCCGGGGAATTTCCCCAAAAACTTGCCCAGTTGCGTGATCGTCTCCGGCTCCAGCGCGGGGACGATGGTGTACGGAATCAGCTCATCACCCACAACCACCTTGAACGAATCCAGCTCCGGCGGTTTGTTGTCGTCGAACAGCCACCGCGTAATCCACGGGCCCGGCTTGACGTTTTCGTGCGCCTTCACGGCCAGCTCGTAACTGCGATACCAAATCCACCGCGAGCGGAACTCCACCTTGCGGACGATGTCCTGCCGAACCTCGTCCAGCCGATCGGGCGTCATCCCCTGCGTATGGCCGAGCGTGTTCCACATCGCGTCGATGTCGGCTTTGACGACGGCCGTCTCCGCCTTAGCCAGCTCGATACGCTTGGCCTTGGGGGATTTGGTGTATTCGTCCCCCAGCCGACGGGTGAGCCGGCTGACGGCGACGTCGCGCACCCATTTTTCGTCGGGATCGCGAGCGATAGCGCGGTAATCGACCATCGCATCGATACACGGCACGTCCTGGGCGATGATGCGCCCTTTGAAGTCGAGAATTTTGCCGCGGACCGTCTCGATGTACGTGTCCTTGGTCATCGACTTATCCGCAATTGCCGACCACGATTCGTGCTGAGCCAGCTGGATGTACGCCGCCCGCGTCATCAGCACCAGCGTGAAGAGGAAGACGATCGCGAGGAAGATTTTCAGGCGGCGGTCGAACATGATGGGTTGGGGTTTGGGGTTTGGAGTTCCCAAAAACGCAATGTCGCATTTCCGAACCCTGAACCCCGAACCCCCTTTTTCAGTACCTTCGTCTCTTCACCTTAAACGCAAACACACGCTTGAACTTCTGCAGGATCCCGAGCACGAACGGCGCTGCGATCGCAGTGAGGATCGCGGAGATGAACGGCCCCTTGAGCGGCGCAGTCGAGTGCAGCCACGGCGCACTGGCGTGGAGCACCAACACCACGGCGGTGCTGATCCCCGTTACCAAGCCCAGCGTGAAATGCGTCAGCGGGTGTTCGCGGTAGACGATTTCCTGCGTGCTGATGGTGAACATCGCCGCCAGCCCGTAGCTGAACGCGTAGACGCCCAAGCCCTGCGTGCTCATCAGATCCTGCAGCATGCCGAGCATAAACGCGCCGAGCAACGCCGGCTCGCGCGGGGCGTTGATCGCGATAAAAATCACCGCCAGCAAGACAAAGTTCGGCGCGGCCCCGTTCCAAACCAGAAACGGCGCGAGCCCGGCCTGCAGGCCGATCGCGACGTAGGCGAGAATAAAATAAACGATCCAACGCATTCAGTAGTGCTAAGGACTTAGGACTAAGGACTAAGTAAAAACTAAGTCCTAAGTCCTAAGTCCTTAGTCCTATTTCACCACCACGCTCACGTCGGTCAGGCGCTTCAAGTCCTGCGACGGCTGAACCGTAATCTTGGCGAACAATGGCGAGTCGGGCCTCGGTTCCTTGGAGACGACCGTGCCGATCTTGTATCCCTGTAGGTTCGCCGGCCAAAGGCCGTCGGCTAAAATCACGATGTCGTGCGGCTGGACAGCCTCGGCGTCTTCCATCGTGAGCATGTCGACGACCATCGAATTATTGCCGACGCCGCGCACCAGTACCGAAGCGAACTTCCCGGCCTTGACCTGCACGAATTCCTGCCGCCCGTCTTCGCCCTTCTGGAATCGGCCGAATGTGCCGGTCAGCGGGGCCGACGAGGTGTCGGTAATCAGCGTGACTTTCGCCCCCGCGACGCCGGCCTGGGTGATCTTGCCGACGAGCCCGCCGAGGAAGATGACGGGCTGGTCGATCATGAGCCCTTCCCGCGTCGACCCGCCGATCTGCAGCGTCTGCTTCCCGCCGGCATCCCCGCCGATGACGGCGTACGTTTTGGAGAGCTTCCGCACGTCGCCGAGCAAATCGCGATCGCGATTGAGGACTTTGAGCGCATCGAGCTGAGCCATCAGAGAAGCATTGGCGACGCGGAGTTCTTCGTTCTCGTCGAGAATGTCTTCGGTGGGACGCGGATCGACTTTGGTTTGCTTATGAATCCGAGCATCGATCGCCCGACCCAGCGACGCCGCGGGTCGCGAGATCGGAGCAAACAACGTCTGAATCTGCGGCGTGAGTTTCGCGGATCGCTCAGGGCTGAGTGCGAAGGCGCTCACCAACGCCAGCAGCATCAGCAGGAAAAAGACGTGATGGAAACGTAGGGCTGACATCCGTGTCAAATCCGAATTTGGAAACCAGAATGACGAAACCCGAGTGAAATCCGAATGACGAAATTGCTGCGACAACGTTTTTCGTCATTCGGATTTCGTCATTCGTTATTCATTCGGATTTCGGGTTTCGTCATTCGGGTTTCCGATCAAAGATCGTCCGCATCGCTTTCCATCGTGTCTTTCCAGAGTTCAAGGTTCTCCAGATAAACCGATGTGCCGCGGGCGACGCAGGTGAGCGGATCCTCCGCTAACTTCACGTCCAGGCCCGTGGCGTGGCTGATGACGGTCGTCAGGCCTCGCAGCAGGCTGCTGCCGCCGGCCATGGTGATTCCGTTGTCGACGAGGTCCGCCGCGAGTTCAGGCTCGGCCAGTTCCAGCGTGCGGGTGACGGCTTCGATGATCGCGGTTACCGGCTCCTGCAGGGCTTCGCGGATTTCGGCGCTGGTGGTGGAGACCTTGCGAGGAAGGCCGCTGATCATGTCGCGCCCGCGGACTTCCATGGTCGGCTCGTGGTCGTCGTACTGGCTGGCGGAGCCGATCTCGATCTTGATCCGCTCGGCCATCTGCTCGCCGATGGCCATGTTGTAGGTCTTCTTCATGTGGTTGACGATCGCCTCGTCAAAATCATCGCCGGCGACGCGGACCGATTCGCACACGGAAATATCTGCCAGGGAGATGATTGCCACTTCCGTCGTCCCGCCGCCGATATCGACGATCATGGATGCGGTCGGTTCGGTGACGGGAAGCCCCGCACCGATCGCGGCGGCCATCGGTTCTTCGACAAGGAACACGCGACGTGCGCCGGCCCGCTCAGCGCTCTGCAGCACCGCCCGCTTTTCAACCGCGGTGATGCCCGACGGGATCGCGATAACCACCCTCGGCCGGATCATCAGCCGGTTGCCATGCACCCGGCGGATGAAATACTTCAGCATCGCCTCGGTGACTTCAAAATCACTGATGACGCCGTCTTTCAATGGACGAATAGCGGTAATCGAGCCCGGCGTTTTGCCGAGCATTTCCTTGGCGACCAGCCCCACCGCGTTGCCGTTCTGCAGAACCCGGTTGGTCCCTTTTTTGACGGCGACGACGCTCGGCTCGTTCAGCACGATGCCTTCGCCCTTGACGCAGACGAGAGTGTTACAGGTTCCCAGGTCAATCCCCATATCGAGACTGAACATGCCCAGGAAAGAATCAAAGATCACGCGTCGCACTCCTTTGGCCAGCACCGAGATGGAAAAACCCGATCCATCGGGCTGACGCCTCGTCCACCGGTCTTGCCCGGACGAGACGGGTCTGGGCGCGTAAAGTAACTGTTTTATCGGACGCGTGCAAACGGGGGGATCGTGGGGTTCGGGGTTTGGGGTTCAGGGTTCGGGGTGAATAACCAGTGAATGCGGGTTTTCACCACGAACTCCAGACCCAATCCCAGAAAAAGAATACGCTAAGCTGCACTATTACTATCCGGTCTGCCCGCTTTAGCGGGTAGATGAATCATTTTTCGTCATACCGTGGATACCCAACCCCCTCCATAAACGCCCGAAGATCGTTCGCGCGACGAACGCCCTTCTCCAGATCAATCTGGACTCGGGTGTGCGGGTACGGTCTCCAGTCATTACCCCGGATTTCCCAGATGCCGGTGGACTCCACGTATTATGAATGGTCGTTTGGCCGCGTGAATCCAGGTGTTTTTCGACGTTCAGGACATGAATTCTGGAGAATCCAATGGGTGAAAGCAGCAAGGAGGCTCTTCGGGTCAGTTTTGACGGTAGTTTGAAGCTCGAATTCCACGGCTCGAAAGTCACCAGCGATGCGGGACTACTGGTCTACCGGGAACTGGATGACGCGCTGGGTTTGACGACGATGGCTGGAACTCTGTTCCAAGATTGGCGCACCGGGAAGAACACTCGACACACGGTGACCGGGCTGCTTCGTCAGTCGATCTACAGCCGCCTGGCCGGCTATGAAGATACCAATGATGCCGAGCGCTTGGCCATCGATCCGACGATGCGGCAAGTGGTGGGCGTGAGAGCCAAGGAACACCCCGCCGCCTCGACCAGCCAGATGGGCCGATTTGAAACCGAGGTGCTCACACAACGAGAAAATCTGAAAGCTTTGACGGAGCTTTCAGGCCAATGGATCGATACCTTGCGGCAGCGCCGGCCTGGCGACCGCATTATCCTGGACATGGACAGTTCCGTCAGCGAGACCCACGGGCATCAGGAAGGCTCGGCTTACAACGGCTACTTTGAATGCACGTGCTACCAACCGATCTTCTGTTTCAATCAGGGAGGAGACATGGAACGCGCCCTGCTTCGCAACGGCAACGTTCACAGCGCTGATGACTGGCGGTCGGTGCTGGAGCCAGTAGTTGCCCGCTACCGAGCGATGACCATCAAGAAATTTTTCCGTGGCGATGCAGCGTTTGCCATTCCCGATCTGTATACGTTTCTCGAAGCCGAGGGGTACCAGTACGCGATTCGCTTGAAGTCCAACGGCCTGCTGGAGCGGGAGATCGAACACCTTCTGACGCGGCCCATCGGCCGACCGCCGAAGAAGCCCATTGTCCGTTATCACGACTTCATGTATCAGGCGGCAAGCTGGGACAAGGCCCGACGGGTGGCAGCCAAGGTCGAGTGGCATCAGGGTGAGCTATTTCCCCGCGTTGGCTTCATCGTAACCAACCTCGGCGGCGGCGCTGCCGGAGTCACCTGGTTCTACAACGGTCGAGGGACAGCAGAGCAGTGGATCAAGGAAGGCAAGAATGCGGTGAAGTGGACGCGGCTGAGTTGCCATGACTTCGCCGACAACCAGGTTCGTCTGCAACTATTCGCGCTGGCGTACAACCTGGGGAACTTTCTGCGGCGATTGGCGTTGCCGGTTGGGGTGAAGCACTGGTCGTTGACGACGCTGCGGGAGAAGCTCATCAAGATCGGGGCGAAAGTGGTGCATCATGCCCGGTCGGTGGTCTTTCAGATGGCCGAGGTCGCCGTGTCTCGAAAAGTATTCCGGCTGATCCTTGAACGACTCCTGCGACTGCCGATGACGGTATCGGGATGATTACAAAGAGCGGGAAAAGCAGGCAAGAAGATCGGGCAACGGTCGCCGTCTGTTCACGTGTCGTCGAAAACGGTCGCCAATGTCAAAATGGTGAAGATGACCTTGAAAATCTCGGCGTTTGGGTCGGTTGCGAGCCAAAGAATTCCTTGTCGAAAGGCTTGGCCTCAGTACAATGCCGAAACTTGCCGACGACGTTCGTCGGCAGAGGTCCATATGGGAAATCCCGGATTACATATCTTATGTCGAACACTTTGTTTCATAACATATCGGTAAGCACGACGACACTGCGACTCATCGCGAATGCACCCGTCGAAGTAGTCAGAACGCCCCTTGTCTCCCCAGAACGGAACGCGGCGCTCGGGAAGCAGATCATTCACCAGCTTCGCGGTTGATCCGTGCAATCGCTGCATCATGCGCCCAAGGTTTTCGCCCGTCTTCAGGTAACCCAACGTGTGGTAATGCGTCGTCAGCAGCGTGGTGACCCATGGGACAAACCCTGCTTCGGAACAGTAGTGTTGAAAGCGGTCCCAGAAGACTGTTTTCGCATCCTCTTGTTTAAATGCAGGAAAATGATCGCGGCACGTTGCGGTGATGAAATAGACCGTGTTGTCGCGATACCAGTGTTGGAAAGGACGCCCGGTATGGAAGTGATGCGATCCGTGCTGGAATTTACGGAATCGAGCCGTAGCACCCCTTGTACTACAACGGTATCAGATTCATCTACCCGCTAAAGCGGGCAGACCGGCGAGACTACCGGGTCGCAGATTCACCCAGGATCGGAAGCTGAATCTTCACGCTCCGGTCTAACCCGTCATCGATCCCTGGCGCTGCGCCGATGAACTGCTTATCGATCTGTTTCACCTCACGCATCGGAGGATGCTCCACCGGGATCAAGTCGGGGGAATCAGGTCCGTCGTGGCGCTTCAGCACGTGGTAGTACTGATCGCGTTGTGCGGGAACCCAGCCCGCATCGCGAATCAGTCGACAGATTTCGCGCGATTCCAGCTTGTACGTTGTGCCCGCGGCGCTCACGACGTTTTCTTCCATCATGACGCTGCCCATGTCGTTAGCGCCGAAGAACATCGCCAGTTGCCCGATCTTCGGGCCCATCGTTACCCAGCTGGCTTGGAGCGACGGGATGTTGTCGAAGTACAGCCGGGCGATCGCCAGCATCTTCAAATACTCATCGGCCCCGGCCATTCGGACGATTCGGCCCTTTTGGATGCCTTCGTTGTCGGAGTCGTCATAGGCACCATGCTTTTCGAGGTCCCATTCTTCGGCTCGTCCGAGCGAGGTGTTTTCGCGCTGGAACGGCCAGTGGATGAATGCGGAATAAGAGCCGGGGTTCGGGGTTCGGGGATCAGGGTTCGGGAAGGACTTTGCAAACACGCCGGGCCATCGGGTTTGAACGCGGTTCGCAATCGTCTCAGCACTTTCACCCCAAACCCCGAACCCTGAACCCTGAACCCCGCGCAGCGCGTAGTCCTGCATATCGCGCAGCGCCGCCATGTGTTCGATGCGTTCGCGCACGAACTCGATATGCCCGATCAGCATCGTGCAGCTGGTGTTCATCCCTTCTTCGTGGGCCACGCGCATCACGCGAAGCCAGTCGTCGCCGGTGCATTTGCCGATGCCGATTTTTTTGCGGACGCGCGGCGCGAAGATTTCCCCGCCGCCGCCCGGGATGGTCTGCAATCCAGCGGCCTTAAACCTGCGGATGATCTCCCGCACGTCCATCTTGAAGAACCGCTCGAACTCAATGAACTCCGGCGGCGAAAACGCATGGATATGGACCGTCGGGAAATTCGTGCGGATGTACGACAGCAGCCCTTCGTACCACTCGATCGGCAGCTTGTCGTTCATCCCGCCCTGCATCAGAATCTGCGTGCCGTTGATGCGGATCAGTTCCTTGATCTTCTCGCCGATGGTTTCGTAGCTGAGCGTGTACTGGTCAGCGTCCTCGTGATCGCGACGGAACGCGCAGAACGTGCAATGGGCGGTGCAAACATTGGTGTAATTGATGTTCCGGTCGATGACGTAGGTGCGGTAATCCTCCGGATGCATCCGCAGCGTGACGGCGTGCGCCCACTGGCCGAGGTCGTGCATGGAGGCGTTGGCGTGCAACTCCATCGCCTGCGCGTCGGTCAGCCGGGCCTTGCCGGTGATCACATCATCGATATTGAAGCTTAAGCTGCCCATGTCTGTATTTTAGGGGTTTTCAGAAGCGGGGAAAACATCGGGGGTGATTTCACGTGAATTGAAATGTGAATTCACCCCACGAGTACGGATAGGAAGAAAGAGTTTAAGCCGCAGATTGACGCAGATGAACGCAGATTAGAGAGAATTGGATTGGATCGGGTTGGGCCCGTGCGCCTGCGGGCATCTGCGGCTTTTCGCTCTTCTCCGTGTTCTCTGTGTTCTCCGTGGTAGATTGCTTGTAGAAGGACGCATGAACCGCAATATCGAGATCAAAGCCAAACTCCCGAGCCGCCCGCAGGTCGAAGCCCTCGTCATCACCATGGCCGACGAGGGGCCCATCGTGCTGGAGCAGGAGGACGTGTTTTTCAACTCCCGCACCGGCCGGTTGAAGCTGCGGACGATCAACCGCGCCCAAAGCGAGTTGATCTATTACGAGCGGGAGGATTCACCCGAGCCAAAAGCCTCGAACTACATCGTCACGCCGATCGCCGACCCCGTCGCGCTGCGCTCGATCCTTGCCCAGTCCGCCGGCGAGCGTGGCGTCGTCCGCAAACGGCGCACGCTTTACCTGATCGGCCCAACGCGCGTGCATCTGGATGAAGTGGAAGGGCTTGGCGATTTTCTGGAGTTGGAAGTCGTTCTGTCGCCGGATCAAACCACCGGCGAAGGCCAAGACGTCGCCGCGGACCTGGTGGCGATGCTGGGCATCGAGCAGGATTGGCTGTTGCGCGGGGCGTATCTGGATATGAAGTAAAATCACTCACGCCTGCCACTCTGTTGGCGGTTCGCGCGGGTGGCGCGAGCCCCGCCTCCCAGCGACCAGCGTGGCGAATTGCGGTACAATCCCGGCCATGAACGATCTCAACGACGACCAAAAAAAGGCTCTCAAAGCCTACAAGAAGCGGATGAAGATGCAGCAGCTCGACGACGATTCGCGGCTCGGGCACAGCCCGCTGACCGGAGCGCGGAGCAAGATCGTTGCCATCCAGCCCCCCAGCGGTTTCGGTCGCGACGTGTGGGAGCAACTGGCGGACCTAGGCTACCTCAAGCGCGACAGCGGCGGATTCTACGAACTGGTGGCGGGTAAGTAGCCTGCTCCGCGCGATCAAAGCTCACCCGACAAAAAAGCCCGGCGAAGCTGGGAAGGCGTCGCCGGGCGGGAAGGAGGAAGTACGGATTCTCCTGAATACTGTTTGGCACTCATTACACCGCGGCGATCGCAAGGCCGATGAACGCGTTCTTGGCCTGGGCGGCGGTGATCGTGACGTAGCCGTCGTTGGCCCCGTCGTTGCCGGCTCCGTCAATGCCCCACGGGTTACGGAGGGTGACAGACACCAGGTTGCCCTGAGCGTCGGCGTTCACATGATCGACCATGTAAGCATGGCCGCCGATCAGCGGGGCCCCGTCGGTCGGGGTGGTCGTGCCGTAGGTTACGCTCTTGCCCTGCTCCAGAGCGGTCTTGATCACGTTCAGCAGGCTGGCCGCGCTGCTGGTGGAGAACATGCTCGTGCTGCTCTTGCCCAGGGCAGAATACACTTCACTCATCCAGCCGCTTTCGATCGAAGCGTACGTGTTCGCACCGGTGCGGAACATGGCATACGCCTTTTCCATGATGGCAACCCACACGCTGTTCTGCGTGCCGGTATTGGCGTAAGCCAGAGCACCGTTGCCCCAGGTCGGGAGTTGGCCGTCAACGCGGAAGTACATTTCAGCGCCGTTCTTCACGAACTTCACAGCGTAGGTCCCGTCGCCGAGTTCAACGACTGACTGCTTGATCAGGTTCGCATCAGCCTTGGCGGTGCTGGAGAGGGTTGCGAGGAAGTAGCAGTCGCCGAGGTAGCCCTGCTGAACGTCATTTGCCACCGGGCCGTTATCGGCAAACAGGGGCTTAGTTGAGAAGTTGCGGTAAACCAAGCCCGCGCCGGCGGTCGGGTCAACCAGGTTGTCGCCATTCAGCTCGGAAGAAACCTTGGTGATGGTCACTTTGGTGGTCTTGCCCGAAACCGTCGTGGTCTTGACGCCTTGGAAGGCGGCAACTTTGTGGACGTAGCCGTTGCTGTTTTCAAACGCAGAGGCGTCGGTGATCACATCGGTCTTGTCGGCCCAGATCGAGTCATTGCCAACCCGGCCGGTCACGGTGTCCTTGCCTCCGCCGATGGTCACGAACGTGTCGTTTCCGTTGCCGCCCACCAGCGTGTCATTACCGGCCCCGCCGTAGATCATCGCGTTATTGGTCACCGAAGCATCAACCGTCACGGTGTCGTTACCGGCGTTGCCGTAGATGCGGATGTTGCTGTAGTTACCCGAAACCGTTGTGGTCCAGCCACCCGTGTTGCCAATCACCAAGCCAGCGTCGGTCTTGGTCACAGTGATCTGATCGGCAGCGGCCGAACCGTTGATGACCAGGTCCGAACCGTTGGTGGTGACAGTCAAGGCGATCGGAGAAGCAGCCTTCAGGGCATGACCCGCGCACATCGTGCGGCTTTCGAGGGTTTCGATCATCGACTTGTTGTTCTTGTTCTTGGTCATGGCATCCTCTTTCGTTGGCGACTGTTGGTGACGAAAGAGATATCCAATTCAATTTTCTGGCGGGCAAATAAAAAATGCGAATTTCGGTAAGCCTTGGGGTTATCGGACCCTCAATCGCTCATGGACGGGTCGGAAGCGCGGGCGAAGCGGGGCGTGCCCTATCCAGTTTCGCCAATCTGGAGATTTCGGAATTGCAATCGTACAATCACAAGTCAATGTAAAGTAACAACTTAAAGTCATTTGATTGGGGTGTTAAAATGTTAATTTAGATAGTTTTGGTAAAATAGATAAAGAAAAAAGAGCAGCATCTCCGATTTAAGGGGTGTAAGTTATCCAGATTATCTGGATTAACCAAATTAACAACGATCGCAGGGACGCGACCGTAACACAGATTGAATCGCTGGGTGCAGACGGAACCGCCCCACCGACTCGGAGATGACGACCATGTCCCAGCAGAACTCCCCCACCGTCGATGCCGCCCTGACCCAGTCCTATCTCGAGCCGTTGCTGGCTGGGGATCGGACGATCGCCCGCCTGGTGATCGACCGGGCCATCGAACGCGGGTTTAGCGCTTTCAACCTGCTGACCCAGTTGGTTTGGCCGACGATGGAGATGCTGCAGGACCTGCATCGCGACGACCGCATTTCGGTCAACGCGATGAACTTGGCGACCCGCCTGAACCGCTCGATCACCGATCAGCTCTGCTCGAAGCTGGACCGCAAGGAAGCGAACAACAAGAAAGTCCTGATCTTCTGTGGTAACGACGAACCCGAAGAACTCGGCGGGCAGATCTGCGCCGAACTATTCGAGTGCGACGGCTACACCGTGAAATTCGCCGGCGGCGGCGTGCCGGACGACGAAGTGCTCAAGCTCATCGGCGAAGTCCGCCCGGACCTGCTGGTGATGTTCGCCACCCGCCCCAGCGGCATGCCGGCGGTTCGCCAGTTGTTTGACTACCTCCGCGAAGTGAACAGCTGCCCGGACATGCAGATCATGTGCTGCGGCGGGATTTACAAGCGGGCCGAGGGATTGGCCGAGGAAATCGGCGCTGATCTGTACGCCCCGGACGCGGTGGACGCGGTGCAAGTCGCGAGCAATCACCCGACCCGCCGGGCGACGGTCGATCAGCAAACGGTCGGCCGCACCCGCCGAATCCGCAAGGCCGAAGCCCGCAAAACGACCGCCGACGCCAAGAAACAGTCGATCGCCGACGCGGCGTAAACCGGCTTGATACGACACACGAGTCGACAATCGATGAGGCACGAGTCACGAGCGCGCGGAGCGCCTCGTGACTCGTTTTTTGGGCGGCTGCGCATATCCGGCAAATCCCGCCCACTTTCCGCATAGTCCGCGAAAAAGGTGGATTTAGGCCTGTCGTCAGCGGTTCCCGGATGACGTAAAATTGCTGCGGCGAGTTATCATCACCGCCGCAATGAAGCGGAAGTATTTAGGTTATTTGTCGCTGGCGTTCTTCTCCGGCATCCACGGATTTGCCCTTTTCGCGCCCTACGCGGCGGTTGTGATGGCAATGGATCTGACGTTCCGCAAACTCAAGCCGGCTAAGTTATCGGACGTAATCGAGCACGCCACGGACGCCGACACCGACGAACCGCTTCTGAACTCCGCCGTGTAAATCGTTCACCCCGCCTTGGCTATTTTCCTTGGCACCAGCTTCGGTTTGAGATATTCGGCCGTGTAACTCCCCTTGGATTTGACCACTTGTTCCGGCGTGCCTTGCGCGATCACCGTTCCGCCGCCGCTGCCGCCGTCGGGGCCCATGTCGATTAGCCAGTCGGCGCACTTGATCACGTCGAGGTTGTGTTCAATCACCAGCACCGTGTTGCCGAGATCCGCCAAGCGATTCAGCACCGTCAGCAGATTGTTGATGTCGGCGAAATGTAGGCCGGTCGTCGGTTCGTCGAGCACATACAGCGTATGGCCGGTCGGGTTCTTGCCGAGTTCGCTGGCGAGTTTGACACGCTGCGCTTCACCGCCGGAAAGTTGCGTGCTCGGCTGGCCGAGCTTGATGTAGCTTAGGCCGACATCATTGACCGCCTTCAGCATCCGGTGGATGCCGGGGAAGTTTTCGAAGAAGCCGAGCGCTTCTTCCACCGTCATGTTCAGCACGTCGGAGACGCTCTTGCCGCGGTAGTGGATTTCCAGCGTCTCGGCGTTGTAGCGCTTGCCGTGACAAACTTCGCAGTTGACGAAGACATCCGGCAGGAAGTGCATCTCGATGACTTTGGTCCCGCCGCCTTGGCAGGCTTCGCATCGCCCGCCCTTGACGTTGAAGCTGAATCGGCCGGCCTCGTAGCCGCGGATTTTGGCTTCGCGCGTTTTGGCGAATACCTGGCGGATTTCGTCGAACACGCCGGTGTACGTCGCCGAATTGCTGCGCGGCGTTCGGCCGATGGGCGATTGGTCGATCTCGATCACCTTGTCGATGTTCTTCACGCCGTTCAGCACCTTGTGCTCGCCGGCCTTCACCTTGCTCGAATAAATCTTTCGCTTGAGCGCGGGTAGCAAAGTCTGGTTGATCAACGTGGATTTGCCAGACCCGCTAACGCCGGTGATGCAGATCAACCCGCCGAGCGGGATGCGCACGTCGACATTTTTGAGATTGTTCGCGTTGCACCCCTTCAACTCCAGACACGATTTACCCGGATCGACCGGCCGGCGGACCTCCGGCGCGTGGATCGCCAGTTCACCGGTGAGGTATTTGATTGTGACGCTCTGCGTCTGCTTCAGCACGTCCGGCAGCGGCCCGTGGGCGATGAGGTTCCCGCCGTGCGCGCCGGCACCGGGGCCGATGTCGATGAGGTAATCGCTCTCGCGGATGCAGTCTTCGTCGTGCTCCACCATCAGCACGGTGTTGCCGATGTCGCGGAGGCGTTTGAGCGTGCGGATGAGGCGCGTGTTGTCGCGCTGGTGCAGGCCGATCGTCGGCTCGTCAAGCACGTAGCAAACGCCGACCAGCCCCGAGCCGACCTGCGTCGCCAGCCGGATGCGCTGCGCCTCACCGCCGGAGAGCGTGGCGGTTTTGCGGTCGAGCGTGAGGTACGCCAAGCCGACGTCGAACATGAAGCCGAGACGGGCGGAGATTTCTTTGACGATCGGCTCGGCGATCTGCACGCCTTCGCCGGTGAGTTGGAGTTGCTCGAAAAACGCTTTGGCAACTTCGACGGTCATCGTGGCGACGTCATGGATGGAATAGCCAGGCAGAGTAGGACTAAGGACTGAGGACTGAGGACTTAGTGACTCAGATTTACGCGACTTGGCGCTCTTTCCCTCTTCGACTTTACTAAGTCCTAAGTCCTTAGTCCTTAGTCCTTCCACGCCTTTGGCGTGGAGTCGCACCGCCATCGCGGATTCTCTCAGCCGCGTGCCGTGGCAGACGTCGCAGGGTTGCTCGCCGCGGTACGACATGAGCCGCGTTTTGACGAATTCGCTTTCGGTATTTTCAAACCGGCGTTCCAGATGCGGGATGATTCCTTCAAACTCAGTACCCGTGCCGAGATCGCCTTTGGCTTCCGTGCCGAACATCAGCACGTCACGGGTTTTCTTTGGAATGTCCTTGTACGGCCCCGAGTAATCCACGCCGAAATCGCGGCAGAACGTGCGCAATATCCGGCTGTACCAAATGTTCATCCGCTTGCCGCTCTTACGCCACGCTTCGATCGCGCCCTTTTCCATTGAAAGGCTTTCGTCGGGCACGATCAATTCCGCGTCGAACTCGCTGTTGTTTCCCAGCCCGTGACACTTGGGACACGCGCCGTGCGGGCTGTTAAAGCTGAACAGCCGCGGCTCGAGTTCGGGAAGGCTGACTTGCGGATGCTCGGGGCAGGCGAATCGCTCGCTGTACACCTGATCGACCCACTTGTCGCCGTCCGCCGTCGCGACGATCACCAAACCTTCGGACAGCTTGCACGCCGTCTCGATCGAGTCCGCAAGCCGGCTGCGGATTTCGGGCTTGATCACGATACGGTCGACCACCGCTTCGATCGTGTGGCTGAACGTCTTCTTCAGCGCAGGAAATTTGTCCGCCGACTGCAACTCGACCAGTTCGCCGTCCACGCGGGCGCGGACGAAACCCTGCTTGTTGATCGCCTGAAAGGTTTCCTTGTGCTCCCCTTTTTGCGACCGCACGAGCGGCGAAAGAATCATCACCTTCGACCCGGCCGGCAGTTTCATCACCGAATCAACAATCATGCTCGGCGTCTGGCTGGCAATCACCCGCCCGCACACCCAGCAGTGCGGCGTACCCGCCCTGGCGAACAGCACGCGCAGGTAATCGTAAATCTCGGTGGTGGTGGCGACGGTCGACCGCGGGTTATGGCTGCTGCCGCGCTGCTCGATCGCGATGGTGGGCGGCAAACCCACGATTTCATCGATGTCGGGCTTCTGCATTTGATCGAGAAACTGCCGCGCGTACGCCGAGAGCGATTCCATGTACTTCCGCTGCCCCTCGGCGTACACGGTATCAAACGCCAGCGTGCTCTTGCCGCTGCCGGAGAGTCCGGTGACAACAACCAGCTGGTCGCGCGGTATGTCTACCGAGACGTTCTTCAAATTATGCTCGCGGGCCCCGCGAACGCTGATGGATTTTCCGTTCATACTTCGATGATCCGAGTTAGACTGAGTAGTGTAGGCAGCCGGGCGATGGTACGGGAACTGTTTGGTGAAGGAAAGAGGCGAAGGAAATCCGATGATGAAACCCGAAATCCGAATGAAATCCGGAGCCCGAATGACGAATCGCCGGCCGACTTCGTCATGGGGATTTCGTCATTCGTCATTCATTCGGATTTCGGGTTTCGTCATTCTGGTTTTCGCCAGGTTGGCGCTGGCCGACGATCCCAAGCCCAAAGTCGCCGTCTTTCCTCTCGGCGGTACCGCGACGGCGGAGCAGCGGGAGAAAGTCGGCTTTTCGCTGCGGGCCAAGCTTGATCGCGACGGAACCTACGCAGTGATCGACGGGCCGACCATGATCGACCTCACCGGCGAGCAGGTGTTGGCCTTCGATACCAAGCTCGACGTGGCCGACAAGCTGTCTAAAGATGAAAAACCCGAGGTGCTGATTTGGGGCGAACTCAATACCGCCAATCAAGGGACATCGCTTAAAATAAGAGTTTTCGACCAGCGTCAATTCGACCCTTTGCCGCATGCGTTTGAAAAAGCCATCCGCCAGCCGACGGATATGCGGTTTGTGGTTGAGGAGATTCTGCAGACGCTCGACGGGATGAAGACCTTCGAGCACCCGAACGAAGTAGCCGTCCAGCACGACGCGACGGCTGAGAAGTTGTGGGAGACCAATCCCAACCTCGTCACCAACGGCACGTTTGACGTGGCCGATCACTGGGCCGGGCTGCTCGGGCCGGACAAGTACACCGTCAAATTCAGCGATGCGCTGCCCGACCGCGACAAGGTCGTCATCTACCGTATGCCCATCAACGGCGAGCACCCGAACAACGTGCTGGCGATGAACCTCTCGAAAGGCACTGCGGAAAGCTACGGGCTGGCTTGCCTCGGTGACGCGATCAAGATCGAGCCGAAAACGCGGTATCGCGTGAGTTTCCGTTACAAATCCGACGGGCCGAAGCTGCATGTGTTCATCAAAGGGTACACCACGGGCAAGAACATCAAGGGCGAGACCGTGGAGCGAGAATGCTACCGCCGGCAGGTGCCGCCGACGGGGAAAACCGATGGCGAATGGGTCACGGTCGTCGATGAGATGAACCCGCAGCACTCAGTTTTCCCAGTGGAGTTTTTGCGGGTCGATCTGTACGCCTATCTCCAGGAAGGCGTAGTGATGTTTGACGATATCACACTCAAAGCCGTCGGCGCCCAAAACCGCATCGCCAAAGACGCCGCCATCAAACCGCCGGCCAGCATGCCCTGGAAGAAGGATTGAAGGCGTGCTTTTCCTCGTCGGCGGGCTTGAATCGAACTCAGGCGCAGAATCTATCGACCGATAATCTTTTCTAACTACAATTCTGTTGTAATTGCCGATCGGGCGACGATCTTTGCGTTACGTGACCGACCGGCAGCACTACATGCGTGATTGCGGACTGGCCTGCATTTTCTTGATGATCGCCGCGACGGCCGGCTGCACCGCGCCGAAACCGCCGAGCGTGGTGACAGATGAAGACCCGTCGGTGAAAATCCCCGCGATCGCGACGGCTGTGCAGAAAAAAGACCTCGGCGCCGCAAAGCAGTTAGTGATCGACTTGGACAGCGACGACTCCGCCGTCCGGTTCTACGCGATCCAGGGCCTGTCACGATTGACCGGCCAGACGTTGGGCTACAACTATTACGACAGCGAGTTGGCCCGTCTGCCGGCGATTAAACGCTGGCAGGAGTGGCTGGAGAAGCGATGAAATTGCAATTTGCGATTTGCAATTTGCAATCGAGAAGAAAATTTGCGGCTTGCGATTGCAATTCGCAAATTGCAAATTGCAAATCTGAAAAACCGTGACTCAGAACGATCCATCTTCGATCACCGTCTCGCGCCCGTCCCCGACGGTGCTGCGGATGAAGATGCTTTCCCACCCGGCCACGCTCGCGCCGGTGCGGAAAGAGTTTGAAGCGTTCGCCGAGAAGGCCGGGTTTAACGTCGACGATCGGGGACAGATCATCCTCGTCGTCAACGAAGCGCTGGCCAACGTCATGCGTCATGCGTACAACGGGGCGACCAATCGCCCGATCGAACTGACCGCCGAGGACACGGGGAGCGCGCTGAAAATCCAGATCCGCGACTGGGGCACGGGCAAACCCCCGCAGCCCAAACGTCAGCACGATCCCGAGACGCCCGGCGGGCTGGGGTTGGTCTGTCTGAAACAGTTCATGTCCGAAGTGTCGTTCCACCCCGAGGCGGACGGCATGACTCTGACGATGGTCCGTAACAAAAGTGCGTAAGCGAGAAAATGCCATGCCAGAACTCAAAGCCACCAGTGATGTTGTCCTTGCCGCCCGACAGGAAGGCCAAACCATCATCGTCGCCGTCCGCGGGGATATCGACCTGCACAACAGCCCGGGCCTGCGCACCGATCTGCTGGATTTCCTGGCGAAAGGAAATCCCAAAAAGCTCATCCTGAACCTGGCTGACGTGCCTTATATGGATAGCAGCGCGATCGCGGTACTGGTTGAAGCATTACAAAAAATTCGCAAGGTTCAGGGCAAGATTTTCCTGACAAACCTGCAGCCCCGCGTGAAAGGACTGTTGGAAATCGCCCGCCTTGATTCGATCTTCGGCGTGACCGGGACCGAGGCAGAGGCGATGGAGAAATGAGAACGGTGGGTTGTAAGTTGTGGGTTGTTTGTTGTGGGTTGTAGGTTGGACGGAAAAACGCAGCCTTTTCCAACCTACAACTTACAACCTACAACTCACAACCTACAACAAACAATAAACAATCATGACTTTCATCACCCGCCCCATCACCGCACTCGGCCAATGGGCCATCAACATCGTCGAGTTCATCGGCGGGCTTGGTTATCTGCTGCTCGATACATTCGTCGCGGCCCGCAAGGCGCTGTTTTCCAAACGGGCGGCCAAACTCGCGTGGCAAAACCTGTGGGTGCAGATGGTTCGCGTCGGCGTGATGAGCATCCCGATCGTCAGCCTGGTGCTGTTCTGCATCGGCTCGATCCTGGCGCTGCAAATGGCGCCGATCCTCAAAACGTACGGCGTACTTGACCGCGTGGCCGACATCATCTCCAAAGCCGTCTTCCGCGAGCTCGGCCCGCTGGTCGCGGCGATCGTGCTGACCGGATTCGCCGGCGCATCCATCGCAGCGGAGATGGGGACGATGGTCGTCTCCGAAGAAATCGAAGCGCTCGAAGCCCAGGCCATCCCGCCCGTCCGCTTCCTCGTCGTGCCCCGCGTGATCGCCACCACCATCATGATGGTCTGCGTCGCCGTCGTCGGCGACCTGATGGGCATCCTCGGCGGGCTCGTCGTCGGCAAAGTCTTTCTCGGCTTGGGTTACAGCCAATACGTCAACCACACGTTCGGCGCTATTATGGTTCGCGATTTCATCACCGGTCTGGTCAAAGCCGGCGTCTTCGGCACGCTGGTGAGCGGTTTGGCATGCTTCCTCGGCTTGGGCGTCACCGGCGGCGCTCAGGGCGTTGGCGTCGCGACGACTCGGACCGTGGTGCTGACCATCGTCGCGCTGATCACCGTCGACTTGCTGTTCACCGGCGTGTTTTACTATTTGGGGTGGTGAAGAATGGAACCGCAGATACACGCAGATGAACGCAGATTGAATGAGATTACCGAGCGGATCATTGGTTGTGCTTACGATGTCGCAAACGGCTTGGGCGCGGGCTTTTTGGAGAAGGTCTATGAGAACGCGCTTAAACTCGATCTTCAAAAATTGGGCTTGAACGTGAAGCAACAACATCCTCTCTATGTCCGATACAAAGGCGACATTGTCGGGGACTACTGCGCCGATCTGCTCGTTGAGGACTGTGTGATCATAGAACTCAAAGTGGCGAAGGCACTCGACGAGATTCATCAGGCCCAATGCATCAACTATCTCAAGGCTACGGGATATAAAGTGTGCCTGCTTATCAATTTTGGCAAGCACCGCATCGACATTAAAAGAATCGTCAACAATCTATGACCTGAATCAATCTGCGTTCATCTGCGTGTATCTGCGGTTCCAATTCTTATGTCCACCAACGCCATCGAAGTTCACGACGTCTCCAAGATCTACGGCATCCGTACGATCCTGGACAAAATCCGCCTGGAGGTGCACCAGGGCGAAACCCTCGTCATCCTCGGCGGATCGGGGTCGGGCAAATCAACGCTGCTACGCATGATGATCGGCAACGTCACCATCGACGGCGGTGAAATCATCGGGCTGGGCAAAAAACTCTCTTCCATGAACGAAGAGGAGCTGGCCAGCTACCGCAAGAACATTGGCGTGCTGTTTCAGAGCGGGGCGTTGTTTAATTCGATGACCATCGCCGACAACATCGCCCTGCCGCTTCGTGAGCATACCGATCTGCCGGACGAGACGATCGAGATCATGGTCAAGATCAAGCTCGAACTCGTCGGCCTGCGCGAGCACGCGGACAAGATGCCCTCCGAAATCTCCGGCGGGATGAAGAAACGCGCCGGGCTCGCCCGCGCCATCGCGCTCGACCCGAAAATCCTGTTCTACGACGAACCGTCAGCCGGGCTCGATCCCGTCACCAGCGCTGAAATCGACCAGCTCATTATTGATTTGAATCACAAGCTCGGCGTCACCAGCGTGGTGGTGACGCACGAAATGGACTCCGCGTTCCGCATCGCCGACCGGATGGTGCTGCTCGATCGCGGGCAGTTCGTCGTCAGCGGCACGCCGGACGAAATGCGCAACAGCACCGACCCGCTGGTCCGCCAATTCGTACACGGCCTGACCACCGGCCCGCTCACCGACCGCCGACGCGCCGGCGGGTATGAGCTGGATCTGCTCGGAGAGACCTTTTGAGGAAGTTGGTAGTTGGTAGTGGGTAGAAGATCTTTCTTCTCTACCAACTACCAACTAGCAACTACCAAACTATGGATAAACAACGCAACGCCTTCAAAGCCGGCCTGTTCATACTCGGCAGCATCGGGCTGATGATCGCCGTCATCGTCGGGATCGAGGGGCTGGGAAGTTTATTCGAGCCGGTCCAGCACCGCGCGGTCACGTTTACGCTGACTGACAACCTCAGCGGCCTGAGTAAGGGCGACGACGTTCGCGTCGGCGGGGTGAAGGTGGGGAAAGTTACCCGTATCGAATACGTTCCGGAAGACAGCGGCAAACCGATGTTGATTGTTCACTTTCAGATTCCCAAAAAGTACGCCTTGCGACGGGATGCAAATATCGTCATTGAAAGCAGTGTGACCGGGGCGGCCGATCTGAATATCGCCAGCCTCGGTAGCGGACAGGAGCTTGCGGACGAAGTCGCCATCGTCGGCAAGGCCGGCGGGATCGGCGCGCTGCTCGCCAAGGCGGATGAGACGATCATGGCTTTCAAGGACACCAGCCTGGCCGCCACCGCGATGGTGAAACGGATCGACGACCGCATTGATCCCGTGATCGAGAAGTACAACGCGCTGGCCACCCGCGGGACGGAAATGATGACCTCTCTCCGCGACATGATCGGGCAGAGCACCACCGATTTCAAAGGCACAATGGCGAACCTCAATGCCTCCACCACCAGCATCAAGGAGAAGCTCCCGGGCATTCTCGACGACGCCCGTGCCGTGCTCGTCAAACTGCAGGGCACCATCGACAGTGCAACGATCGCGATGGAAGACATCAAGAAAACCGTCGCGAACACGCGCGACCTGACCGGCGACGTCAAATCCATCATCGCCAGCAACCGCACCAAGTTTGACGCGATCATCACCGGGCTCAAAGCCTCCAGCGACAACATCAAGCACGCGACCGTCGAACTCCGCCGCAGCCCGTGGCGGCTGCTGTACAAGCCCAGCCCCGGCGAAGTGGACAATCTGCTGCTGTTCGACAGCGCCCGCGAATTCGCCGACGGCGCGAATGATCTGAACGACGCGGTTCAGGCGTTGAAGGACGCCGTCAACGCCGGCGACGTTCCCCGAGAACAGTTGCAGAAGAAGATCGACCTACTGAACCACTCCTTCGAGAAATTCACCGGCGTTGAGCAGAAACTTTGGAAGAGCGTGAAGGAATAGGACGAGCACCCACCGTCTGATCGGGATCTTCGCGCTCAACCGAAAAAAAACGAGTGTCGCAAACTCCCTTGCGCCGGTAATGGGTCAGGCTGACAGACATAGGATGCGAAGCATTGCTTGGGAAACCCACCCGTACCACGGGCCTCCGGCCCGTGCCAGCGATTGAAAATAGCCAAGAACGATCATTTTCTCAGGTTCGCGCCACCGGCACGGGCCAGAGGCCCGTGGTACGGTCGAGTGTCGGCCGAGTTTTCCAAACTGACCCACTATCCTTCCGCCATCAACTCTTGACCGAGCCATTGGTTACATCATTCCACAGGTGCCAATCCGGGTGGCCAAAGGTACGCAAAGGGGGCCGGCGCGTATGCAATGGGGGTCGAAACGTGCATACCCGCTTGGTTTTCAAAGAGCGTTACCGTCGTCCACCTCTTCTGACGCTGCTGCGCCGCTGTATCGCCGGAAGCGAAGCACTCATCAATGCAACTTCATTCCACGCGCGCCGGTTGTGATTATTTACAGACGATTCCGAATTGGTCTGCGCCGTATCTGACGTTATCGTGCGGTCATGCCGCTTCCTCTCATCACCCTGCCGCACACCGATCTGCGAGTCTCCGCCTTCTGTTATGGCACGGCTGAGTGGCGGGAGAAATCCGAGGCCGACATCGCCCGCCTGTACGACCAGTTCCGCCAAGCCGGTGGGAACTTTTTTGATTCGGCCCACATCTACTCCTTCTGGGCCCACGCGCTCGGCGAACCCGAACGGCTGCTCGGGCGATTCGTGCGACGCGATCGTCGCGAGGAAGTGATCGTCGCCACCAAGGGCGGGCACTACGGCGTCAAAGGCTACGAGCGCCCGGCGATGTATTGCTCGCCGGACACGATCCGATCGGACATCCGCGAGAGTCTTGATCGGCTGCAGCTCGATCACATCGATCTCTACTTCCTTCACCGCGACGACACCCGCGTGCCGGTGACGGAAATTATCGACTGCCTCGCCGCCGAGGTGTCCGCCGGGCGGATTCGGTATTTCGCGGGAAGCAACTGGTCGCGCAAGCGATTCACCGCCGCCAACTCGTACGCGCAGCGCGCGGGCAAACCGGGTTTCGTCGCATCACAGCCGATGTGGAACGTGGCGCACTTTATCCCGCCGGACTCGTGGGATCACACGCACCAAGTGCTGAACGACGACGAGGCCGAGATCGCTTGGTACGCAGCGAACAACTTTCCCGTCGTCCCGTTCGCGCCCACGGTGAACGGCGGGTTTGCCGATCCCTCAAAGCTCAGCAACAAGTTTGACAATCCCATTACCCGCCGGCGATTGGCTGCTGCCCAGCAGATCGCCAGCGAACTCGGCGCGACGCCAAATCAGGTCGCTCTCGCATGGCTGAGGCAGCATCCGTTTCCGGTGATTCCGATTTTGGGTACGCGGAATGCGGAGCATCTGGCCGATGCTTTTAGATCGGTAAACGTCATGCTCACGCCGGCACAGCTCAACCAACTCGCCTGATTGTCGCTGGCAATTCAATCGGCCGACCGCACTCGGGGCAGCGGCCGGGGCTGCTGCGCAGATCGTAGGCACAGAAAAGGCAGAGGCCGGCGCGTTGACGATGTTGCCGGGTCTTCCGGCGACGCAACGCAACGGCAGGCCAGATCGCGAACAGAATCGTCGGCAGCCAAGTCGGGCACCAAACACCAGCGCGCGTTGAGGAGATGAAGTGGGGAAGGTCGATCAGATACGCATTGTACCAGCCGCCAAAACCCATACTGCCGACCACGCCGTCGCCCTGTAATGTCGTCGCTCGAACATCTTCCAAATGCAAACTCGCAGTCGGCTTGCGCCAACCTTGATGGCTTACAACGAACTGCTGGCCCGCGATTCCGACCTTCCCATGTACTGCAATCAAACTGACATAACACCATCGCGAGCCCTGCTTCGCAGACAGGGTCCAACTTAGGTCGAGTACGACTTGGCGAAAATAGCTGAACACCAGTAACGCCAAAAACAAAACCATCAGCATGACGCTGAGCGCCATGCTGATGGTTCGAATTCGATTTCCGATCGTACGGCGTTCGTTCACGCCATCACTTATACCCGGGCAGGAACTCCTTTTCCGCATCGAACATCTCGTACGTCATCTTGCGGATTTCGCGCGGGCTGAGGACCGCCGACGTCAGCGGGTCGAGCAGCAGCGCATGAACGGCGGCTTCCTTGCTCCTCTCGATGCAAGCGGTGGCGGCCAGGTCGAAATACGCCTGCTGGCCGCGGCAGATGGCGGCCATCTGGGCGGGCAGGGCGCCGAAGCGCGTCGGGTTGATTCCGTTGCGGTCGATCATGCACGATACTTCCACCGCGCCGTCGCCCATCAGGTTGGTGATGAGTTTCCCGCCCTCGCCGGTGCCGCGCTGGCCGGGCTTTTCGCAGTTGTTCATCACGTTGCCGTGGATGCGGACGGGGCTGTCCTTCTCGCGGGCTTCGATGATCCAACTGGCGTATTCCCAGCTGCGCTTCAGTTCGGTCTTGGCTTCACCGGCGGCGAGTTTGGCGCGGTGCTCGTCGGCGTTCTTGCGCCAGGTCGGCCAGTTGCTGGCATAAAATCGGCTGCCGCCTTCGTAACCGAGCCGCAGAAGTTTTTGGCCTTCCTTGTTCTTGCGGTAGTAAGGCAGGTATTCGCTGAGATGGCCGGAGCTTTCAGTAATGAACGCGCCGAACTGCACGCACATGTCCTTGCGAACCATCTCGTTGGACTTGTACTTCTTCTCGGCCTTGTTGATCCGCGTGTCGGTGTTATCAAACGACGTCAGCCCGGCCTCTGCCTCGGCGATGCCTTCTTCAATATCTTTGCTGAACTGTGCAAACAGTTTGCTGGTGTAGAGATCAGCGCCTTTGTGTTTGAGCTTGGTAAACCACGCCAGGTGATTCACGCCCGCGCATTCCCATTCCATCTCTTCATAAGGAACACCGGCAAACCC
>JBBROD010000042.1:0-38837 GCA_038229715.1 Tepidisphaerales bacterium
CGTCCATGGCGAAGCTCCTGGAAAGAGTCAAGTTGGAACTTCGCGAGGCCTCGCGATCGGAGACCGATATACCCGATGCAATCAAAAAGCGCAATTCTGTGGTGCGCCGTTATCTTGGCAATGCCATATGCGGTTGCCCTGTCTATCTGCTACGGTTATCCCGCGCTTCGCAGCGATCCCGGAGGGTCGCTGGCGGGAAAAGATTCCATCAGCGCCTCGTCGAGTTTGTCCGCCGCCGGATCAGCCGCCCGATGGGATGGATCACTGCCTGCCGGATCGATGCTGGCCTGCTCGTCGCAAGGCCCGGACTTTCGGGCCGCAGGAAAAATGTTTCTGCCGGTGTAGCCGGAATAGGCGATCGCAGCGCCCGCGGCGGTTGCGACCATACCGACAAGCCCTTTTCGGAAAAGACCGTAACCGACCAGACCCAAGCCGAGCCCGGTGAGCCCGGCTCGTTGCAGAACGCCTTCCGGATCGACCCGTACGAGTACGAATTCATCGCCGACCCGTTTTGCCACATAAGTGGGTGTCATAACTGCCTCTCAATCATCTATCACAATGTTAGTGTATGCAGACCGCTGATTTATTTGCCAAGCATTTTAGCAATGACAAAAATCACCACCGCGCCAAAAAATCCACCGCCGAACAATAGATACAACAGCGAATAACCCGCAGCGGCGGCCGGATAAGCCATCGATATTGCGAGAATAGGTTCCATTACCGTCTCCCTTTTCTAAAGTCACCGGAGCAGTTCACATCCGACCGCTCCGACGACAGAGTAGATGTTTCCCGACGTTCCGCCCATCAGGGAAAGTCTGAACAGCAGCAAAAAAGTCCAGTGGTAGCGGAGTGTCCTACGCGCGTAACCACAACCCCGAGGGCGTGGCGTACCGGTGGGCCGACAGTTCGATGCAGAGCGAGGAATCGAGATCATCAGCGATTCCCCGATATTCATTCGAACTCAGCAGGGCTACTGTCATCTGAAGACTCACCATATAAGGAGATTTTGTCATGTCAGCGATTAAAGATGATCTGCGTAACATTAAGGACGACGCGAAGGACCGCCTCACCGGCGATATCAGCGAGCTCAAATCCAGCTTCGCCAAGCTGCGCAGCGATGTGATGACGCTGTTGAGCGATTCGGTGGGCGTGGGCAAGTCGGTTGGCAAATCCGGCAAAGCTGCGATGAGCGACCAGGCCACCTCGGCAGTTGACGGGCTGAGAGACGAGTTCGACCACCTCAAGGACCGCGGCGCCGAATCGCTGGACGCTTTGGGGAAAAAGATCGGCGATAATCCCGTTGCTTCGGCGATGATCGCGGTGGGTGTCGGGTTTGTTCTGGCTAAGCTTTTTACGAGCAAAAGGTAAGCCGTGGAATCATTAGTCAGGCTGGTCATCGCGGGATTCGAGCTGCTTGAAGCGGAAGGGCGCATGCTGCGCGAGCAGCTCGTGCGGATCGCGATCGCGATGGCGCTCGGCGTGATCATCGTACTACTGGCGACCGCCGGGCTTGGGTTCCTGATGTACAGCCTCTTCAGATGGCTCGCCACCAGCCCGCTGACGCCAACGGGCGCTTCGGCGGTCTTTGGGCTGATCTCGCTGTTGTTGGCGGTGGGCGGCGGAATGACGATCAGGCAGTTGCTGTCGTCACCCCATCGAAGCCAATTGCTGGTTGCCGATAACGCGGTCAACGGCGTGAACAAAGAGACACCCGATCATGAATCTCATTGAGCGAACCAACGAAGACTTGCACGACGCGAAGCTGCGAATGTTCGTCGCCGCCGGCCGAATTGATCCGCTTCGTCCGCTGCGCTTGCATCCGTACTCGACCGTGGGCGTCGGGTTGGTGTCAGGGTTTTTGCTCGGGACGAAGGAAAACGGCGTTGTAACCAAGACGTTGCGATTGTCGCTGTCGTTCGTCAACCTGCTTAAGCCCGCTCTACTGGCGGTGGGCAAAGTCGCCGCGAGCCGCGCGGCGGCTAAAGCCGCCGAATCGGTCGTCGAATCCGACACCAATGAACTGAAAAGCTGAATCATGTCCAATAGGTCCATTGAATCGATCCGCCGGGCAACGGTTTTCGCGGCGAGTGTGCTGCTCATTGCCGTGCTTTATTGGGGACGTGAATTACTCATCCCGCTGGCGGTTGCCGTCCTGGTGGCGTTCTTGCTCAAGCCGGTTGTCACGATACTGATGCGATGGCATCTTCCGCGCACGATTTCTGTTTTGATGGCGACGTTGCTGTCCGCTTTGGTCGTAGTGGGGTTGCTTTACCTGTTGTCTTCGCAAGTGGTCGATCTGACGGCCCAACTGCCGAACTATCGACAAAATCTGTCCGCAAAGACGCATTCGATCCACAACGTTATCGAAAGTCGCCTCGGCCGATTCAGCGACAATATCGAATCTATAAAAAGGGAAATGGCCACCACCAAGCCCGAGGACGCGGGCGGGCAGCATGTGGAAGTAAAATCCGCTCCCGAAAAGGGCGGGACTGACACTTTTTCGATCGTGTCGGCGATCGCCGCTCCCGTCCTCACGCAGCTGGAACAAACCGGACTTGTGTTCTTCTATGTGCTGTTCATCCTTCTGGATCTTGAAGTGGTTAACAAGCGCCTCCATTGGCTCAGTGAACACCTCCGCCTGGGCGTGCCGGTGGATGTCGTCGACGAGGCGTTCGACAAAGTCGCCCGCTACCTTCGGGTTCAATTGCTGATCAATCTCAGCTACGCCATTCTGACGTCATTGGCCCTCTTGCTGATCGGTGTCCCCAACGCATTGCTGTGGGGCGTGCTGGCCGGCGTGCTGCGGTACGTACCGTTCATCGGGCCTTGGATCGGCGCGGCGCTCCCGTTCATTCTCTCGATTGCCATCTTTCCCGGCTGGGGCAAGCCCATGCTCGTCATCGGCGCCTTCGTCGCGATCGAAGCTTT
This sequence comes from Tepidisphaerales bacterium, assembly GCA_038229715.1. GTDB lineage: Bacteria > Planctomycetota > Phycisphaerae > Tepidisphaerales > Tepidisphaeraceae > JANMES01. The sequence continues at coordinate 2,929 of JBBROD010000042.1, forward strand.
GACGAACGGCCTGTTCGAGCCCATGCTTTACGGGCACACTACGGGCGTATCGTCGATCGGCGTAGTAGTAGCGACCTTCTTCTGGGGCTGGCTCTGGGGACCGGTCGGGCTGATCCTGGCCATGCCGATCACCACCTGCCTCGTCGTCATTGGTAGGAATATTCCGCTGCTGCGCACGCTTTCGGTCATGCTCAGCGGCGATGCGATCGACTCCTCGGCGACCGATGTAACGCCCGATCCGAACAAGCCCGTCGATGTCACTTCATTCATCCTCAAGATGCGATAATAGCGATCGGTTGTCGCCCGGTTGCATCCGGCTTATTCAAGCGATGGGTGGCGTGAAATCGGATAAGCGCTTCGGCTAATCCCCGATGCTAAACCGACCTTGCGGCGTCTATAGTACGCCGACTTACTGAAAGGACTCCATCATGCTCTACTGGACAGTCGTATTCCTCGTCGTGGCAATCGTGGCGGGCGTATTGGGGTTTGGCGGCATTGCCGCCGGGGCGGCGGGAATCGCCAAAATCCTGTTTTTCCTTTTCCTCGTCCTTTTCATTATCTCGCTCTTTTTTGGCGGTTTGAAAGGCGGACCGAAAGTGTAGACGCACGCCAGAGTGAGCGACCAAATAAACGTAGCGGGCCACGTGAAAACGTGGCCCGCTTTGCGTTAATTAGAATTGTGCAGTTCTTCAATCGCCGCTTTGCTGCTGCGTAATGACATGAGCTACTGACGGCGTCGCCTTGGCCGTGCCGGTGCCGAACTCGGAGTAGATGAGATACCCGCCGATCACAGCGGCAAGCGCGGCGACGGAAAGCTTGATCGCCGGCTTGCGCTCGTTGGCGACCTTTTGCAGTGGCGACGCGTCGACCTTGCGTGCCGGCTTGGCAGCGACCATGGTTGCAGCGGCGTGCTTGCCGGGTACACCGTCAGCGGGAGAAAGCCCGCGCGGCTCTCCAAGGTGGGCGAAGGTTGGTGCAACTTCTTCGTCCGATTGGGAATGGAATTCCAGATCAAAGTCCGCGATGCGGATCGAATCAATGTCCTTCAGATAACGGGTGGTGATGCGCTGTTCGTCCACCCACGTGCCGGTTCGGCTTTGCAGGTCGGTAATCTGCCAAAACTCGTCCACTGGCTCGATCTTGCAGTGCCGGGTGGAAACCGCTGCATCCGACAGTTGAACCGTACAGGCCGGACCGCGCCCGATCAGGGTCGCGCCGTCGAAATTCAGATGTTCTTCGGGCCAGCCTGGACGGCGGATAATCAGAAGTGCCATGACGTACTCTCCAACAAAATACAGAACGCGGTTGGCGAAGGGGGCTCGCCAATCGCGTTCTTGAAAGAGCGTTGATTATTGCAGGTCGTCGCCGGGATTGATGGTGTACATCCGTTGACCCCACTCGAATGTCGGCGTCAGAGTTTCCTTCACCATCTTCGTTTCGACGTGACCGTCGCAGTAAAGAAAGTTGGATTTCTTCAGGTCATAGTTGCCTCGCCCGTGGTTATGGCCGATCCAGTCAAGGCGGGTTTTGGTTGTGGCGCTGAGCCCGTAGTTGGCCGGCGTGTTGCTCATGAGGTCGGCCACCGTTGCCTTGCGGTAACCGGGCGCGCCTCCGCCGGGGATGGCGACCGTTTCCATATTGATTTTGTTGTCCAAGCCGATGAAGCCGTGAACCGGGCGATGGCTCTTGCAAACTGCTGCCGCTCCGCCGTTTCGCGGGGCGTCGGAGACGATCTGCCAATCGTTAATAAACTCGGTCGCCAGGATAGTGCCAGCCGACTGCCTCACTTTGGCCGCCGGGATGAACTGGTAAGTCCGGACCGCGCCCTGAAAGCCGACCACGAATTTGTTTCGCCCGCAGACGGCTTCGTTGAGGGTGTACGACGTGCGTGCCACCTGCTTGTCCACGATGCCGACGGTTTCGCCCTTTTGGCCGGCGTCTTCAGTCCCTGCGATCGGATTCGTCGGGTTCAATCCGCCGTTTTCCACGTTCGGGCAGTGAAAAGCGTCGTCCGGAACGGTCTGGTTCGTCTTTCCATAGGACGAATAGATCTGATACGACCAGTGCAGATAACCGCTGGTCGCGGCGGTCGGCAATTGCACCCCGTTGATGATGGACATGCCGTCATACACGTAAGAATTGGGGAATACTCCCTTGAAGTTCGCGGCGTACATGGTCAATCCCTGGCCGATGGACCGAAGGTTCGCCGAGCATTTGAGCGTATTGGCCGACTCACGTGCTTTCTGCAGGGACGGAAGTAAAATCCCCACAAGCAATGCGATAATTCCAATAACAACCAATAATTCAACCAGTGTAAAGCCCCGGCGCTGATGACGCATGACAGTCCTCGATTTGAATACCCGATTCCCCGGACATGCCTACCCCGTTGAGTAGTATTCCGAGGGCGGATTAAATCCACGCACTGTGAATACCGTATTAAGGGTTGACCCTGATTTGATTAATGCACGTGAACTCGCAAGCGAGCGAGAATCAGCGCCCGTTCTGCAGGTCGCGCATCGCCTGGTCGATCAGCAGGTCGGTATTCACCACCGCCAGGCTCGTCGACGTGTCGGCCAGCGCGAAGGGGATGAACACGTCATCGCCGTGGATGATGGAACCGCAGGTGTAGACGACGTTGGGGACGTATCCTTCACGTTCGCCGTCGGTGGGGGCCAGCAGCGGGTGACGCAGGTGGCCGATGACCTTGGTCGGGTCTTCCAGGTCCAGCACCATCGCGCCGATCGCGTAAGTGCGCATCGGCCCGACGCCGTGGGTGAGCAGCAGCCAGCCGCGGGGGGTTTCCATCGGCGCGCCGCAATTGCCGATCTGCGTGAGTTCCCACGGGTGCTTGGGGCCGATCAGTTTCGTCGCCGACTCCCAGAAGTACACGCTATCGCTCTGTGAGATGAATAGGCATTCGGCGTCGATGCGCGAGCACATCGTGTATTTCCCGTTGACGCGACGCGGGAACAGGCCCATCCCCTTGTTGAGCGCCGAAGCACCGTTAAGCGAGTGGAACTCGATCCGCCGAAAGTCCTTGGTCGACAGCATCATCGGCAGCGTCCGCACGCCGTTGTAAGCGGTGTACGTGCCGTAGTAGGTGATCGCGCCGTCGTCCTCGACGAAACGGGTCATCCGCAGGTCTTCCATGCCGTGGCTGTCTTCGGCGCTCATGGGGAAGATCACCAGTTCGTCCAGCTGCGCATCCGGCGACAGCTCGATATGGTAGTTGGATTCCGCCAGCCAGATCATCGTGCGCAGGAACAACTCGGCGCGCATCGGGTTGTCGGAGTGGGTTTCCACGTCCTGTGCAACAGCGCGGAGTTCCTGCAGATTAAACCGATCACCGAGCTTGGTCATCACGCGATCCACCAGCGAGCCGCTGATGCCCATTTCCGCCAATTTGCGGAGGAAGATGGGCTTCTGGTACCGCCGATCGGGCGCCATCTGCGAGCGGTGCAGGCGTGACGGCAGGCTGTCGAGGGTGACGTTGTCATCCGGCGTAATCGTGCCGGTGCGGAAGACGATGGAACTGACATGACCTTCGCCGGTGGCGCGCAGGCTCATGATGAAACGCACGGCGCCTTCCGGGGCGTCGTTCTGATTCGGGTGCAGGCAGATCGACGGGTTGAACAACGCCGCCGACTCGATGGAGTATTCCATCGTCAGATACGCCCCGGCCAGTAACCGCCGCTGCCCGGACCAGTCGGCCATCCAGCCGATCGACATCGCGCCCAGCTCGTAATGCTCGATAAACGTCGCCGGCAGGTCGCGGTGGCGGTGGTAGTAGGCGGATTCGACCCAATTCATCACGCGGTTTACGCGATCGTCTGCCATGGCAGAAACTTGATCGAAGATTCGCTGCACGCGGTTGGGCGCAAGCGCGAGCGGGCGCACGATGACGCGCCGGTCATCATTGTGCAGTTTAATCGGCAGCCGGCGGACGGGGACGTCGGGGTGGACGCCGAGTTCAATCGAATCAACCATTCAACACATCGGATAGCGCGGATAAACAAAATGTGGATCGCGCCATCCGCTCCTTCAAGCGACCGCGTCGCGTTCGAGCGTGGATGACGTCTCCACGGCCCGGCGGTACAGCTCGCGAATCGTCAGGGAAGAGCTGATCAGCGCCAAGGTGGATTCCGCGCCCTGGTTAAAATTTACGCCGCCGTTCTGCAGCCCGTCGGCGCATCCGCCGGTGGAAATGTCGCGCAGCGGGAGCCCCGTAGCGTTATTGCCCAGGAACCAGAGGTGGAAATGCTTCGCCAGGTCGAACCACTTGGCGTCTTGCGTAATGCGGTACGCGGTGGCGCAGGCTTCAACCATGGCGGCCGCTTCGAGCGGTTGCTGGTCGAAGATCGTGCGATTGGACGCGTCGGCCGACCAGCCTTCGTGGCTGACCAGCGACACCACGCCGTCGCGACCGGTTTGTAGATCGGCCAGCCACTCCAGTGATTCCAACCCGCGGTTCACCATCGCGGCGTCTTCCAGGTCGTGCCCGGCCAGCAAAAGTGCTTGGGGAAGACGTGCGTTGTCGTACGTCAGCACGCGTTCGGGCCACAGCCACTCGGAAGAGAGCGGCCGGTCGAAAAGCGCTTTCATCCGCTCGGCCGTCGCCGCGTACAGCCGGTTGACGGTCGCATCAATGCCGATCGTGCGGCGGAACGCATTCATTCCCAATAGTGAAAACGCCCACGATCGCGGCGAACCGTGCCCGGTGACGGCCGACATCGCGTCCTTGAACAGCCGATACGCCATCAACCGAACGCCTTCGATTTTCGCGGTCGAAACCGTGTAACCCAGTGCCCATACCGCGCGGTGGTGGCTGTCTTCGCTGCCGACTTCTTCCAGCCACTTGCGGTCGTAACCCATAAAATTGCGGAACCGTTTGCGATCGTGATCGAACGCGTATTCCAAGAACGTGAGATACCGCTCGGCCAGCCGTTCGGCCCGTAGGTTGCTGCTTTGCTGATCCACGGTGAGCGCGACGATGAGCGCGCGGGCGTTGTCGTCAGTGCAGTAGCCGTGCCGGCGATCGGGTAGCGCGAAAATGGCATGCTGCAGCATCCCGGTGTCATCGGTGAGGCGCTCGAGGTGATCGAGGTTGGGTTCGTCTTCGATGCTCGGCGTGATCGGTGCAAACGCCGCCTCGTTCATCCGCACGTATCCCTGCCGCCGCTCGGCCAGCACTTGCGCACCGGTGTCGACGTAAGATTCCCCGATCGCGCTCCAGACCATCGATCGGCCGTGCTGGTAGGCCCTTCGGCGCATTTCGTTACGGGCCTGATCGTCTGCGAGCAGTTCGCACACGCGGTCGGTCAGCGCGTTGGAATCATTGAAGGGAAACAGCGCCCCGCGTCCGTCGGCCAGCAGTTCTTCGGCGTGCCAGATCGGCGTGGAGACGACGGCCTTCCCCGCGCCCACCGCGTACGCCAGCGTGCCCGAAGTGATCTGCGCGGGATTCGGGTAAGGCGTCACATAAATGTCCGCCGCAGCGAGGTAGCGGCCGAGCTCCTCGATCGAGACATACTTGTCGTGGAACTGCACGTGCTTGGCCACGCCTAGCTCAGCGGCCAACTGCTTGAGATAGTTGCGGTAGCGCTGCCCTTCGTTACGGATGACGTGTGGGTGCGTCGCGCCCACGAAAACATACACCACGTCCGGGTGCTGCTCCACGATTTTCGGCAAGGCCCGAATGACAACTTCAATCCCCTTGCCCGGCCCGAGCAGGCCGAACGTCATGAGAACTTTGCGTCCTTCCAGCCCGAACTGCGTTGCGTACTCGGCCGGCTCGACGAACGGCGAATCGTGAATGCCGTGCGGGATGCAGGCGATCTTGTCCGGCGCAACGCCGTAGGTTTCTTCCAGCATCTTGCGCGCCAGATTGGTCATCACCACCACGCGGGAACTCTGGCCGGCGATGGCGCTCAGCACTTCGCGCTGCCCGTCACTCGGGCGGGCCAGCACCGTGTGAAGGGTTGTCATCACGGGCATGCGAAGGCGCGACATGAGATCGAGCACGTATTGCCCGTCCGCGCCGCCGTAAATGCCGTACTCGTGCTGAACGACGGCCAGGTCGATGTTGGACGCGTTGATCAGATCGGCCGCCAGCCGATAGCTGGCGCGATCCTGCTGCGGCAGGCGGAATTCAACGGCGTCGTCGTATTCGTAAGCGCTGTTCGGATCGTCAAGCGCCACGACCCGCGTCTGGTGATCGCCGATTTGCGATGCAATGGCGTTGCGCAAATCCTGCGTGAACGTCGCGATCCCGCACTGCCGCGGCGGATAAGTGCCCACCAGCGTCACAGTCTGCGGCCGCTTCAGGGGAAGGGGCGCTGTTCCGACTGTGGAATGAGTCGCAACCAAGTCTTTGATTCGAGAATGGATGGATTTTTGAATGTCGATCATTGGACAACTCCTGCAGAGGATCTAGCCGCAAACTCGGTACAAAAGCACAAAAGTGCTACAGAGAAAATGGCGGCAAAGCGATTCCCCTTGCGAGACTATCCTGATCGCGGCGGTTGAGCGAAATCGGGGCAATCCCGATCTTACTCGAATGTCGGTGAACTGTGTTGGAGTTTATCGCGGATTAGACATTTAGTTGCGAAAACAAGTCGTTCGCAAGCGGCAGAAGTGTTAAAGCACTCACGCGAGCGTTGCCGCGAACCTTGGTGAATTTGATCGACAGCCTCCCATCCACCGTAGCCGACGCAGATATCGTTTTCTGGATCGCGGTGAACGCGCCGACCTCAGCGAAAATATCAACGTTTTGCAGCACCGTGTTGCCGTTTACGGAGACGTTAAATACGCGCTGGCCGGCGGCGGTTGCCTTATTCTCGGAGAAATCCAACAGCAAGCTGTACAACGCGCCGGCGGTGAGGTTCTTGAACACGTAGCTGAAATTCCCGAACCGATACGTCTGATACGCCGACTGCGGCAGCGGATTGCTGACTCGGCTGGTGTCGATCGGATGATCAGTCGTCTGAGACGAACCGCCGATGAAATTTGAATCTGCTGTTGAACCGGAATCGATCATTGTCAGCGGCAGCGCCACTTGTCCGTTGAAGGTGATGCGCACCAATTCCCCGCCGCCGGCGAAGGCGGTGTAGTAGATCGATCCGTCCGCCGCGAGCGCCATGCTTGTCGGATTCGACGCCGTCTCGGTCGCAAAGGCGGATGAAGTGTCGGGGTTGGCGGCGTTGCCGGGGACGGCAGGGTTGAAGATGCGGATGAAACTACTGGTCAGGTCGGCGAAGAAATATTTCCCGGTATAGCTTGCGGGAAAAGCGTGCGTCGCGCCGGCCGGTGGGTTGTAGAAAACCCCGCCGATGATCGCTCCGCCCACAGCCGGTGTCACCGGCGTTGCGTTGCCGTGATTGTACGCCAGGATCGGATCCTGATACGGCCCCGGCCCCACGCTGGGCGGCGTGGTAACGGCGAACCCTTCGTTCATTCCCCAGCCGTAGTTGCGCCCGACGATCAGCGGATCGATCTCTTCCCACGTGTCCTGCCCGACGTCGTTCACAAAAATCTGCCCCGTGACCGGCTGCACCGCGAACGTGAACGGGTTGCGGAAGCCGCTGGCGTAAATCACCTTGTTGATCCCCACCGCCTGATTGAAGTACGGATTGTCCGGCGGGGCGAGTTTTTCCACGTTGTTCACTGGATCGCCGGCGACGACCTTCGATACGTCCAGCCGCAGCACCTTGCCGAGCAGCAGGCCGATCGTTTGGGCATTACCCGGCCGCGCGTTTTCGCCGACGCCGACGTAGAGCATGTTGTCCACGCCGAAATGCAGCGCGCCGCCGTTGTGATTGGTCGCGCCGGTCAAATCGTTGAGCTGCAGAATCTCCACGGCGCTTCCCGGCTGGATGGTGTTGCCGTCGAGCGTGTAGCGGGTGATCTGATTGTGCGTGGAAACCCGCGCCGTCGCTTTAACGGTGTGATAGAGGTAGAGGAAATGATTGTTCGCGAAGTTCGGATCATGCGTCACGCCCAGCAGCCCGCGCTCGCCGTTGGAATCGACATCCAGGTTGATCGCCGTGACGGCTGCGCCGGTGTCGGCGTCGATCACGCGGAGCTTGCCCGATTGCGAGGTGACGAGTACGCGCCCGTCCGGCAGCACGTCGATCGCCGTCGGCTGGCCGAGGTTGGCGGTGAGGACGGATTCGCTGAAATCCGCCGGCAGGGCGGTAAACAGCACGCGGGATTCAAGGGGTTCGATAATGCGCATGACGGTCCTCCAGGAATGGTTACGTCAATGGTAGTCGGGCGGATTCACCGAATTCGCGAGATCGATGAAAAGGTTTAGATCAACCGTAAGTCTTCATAAATCGCCGCCATCAGCAACCGCATTCGGGCTGCGTGAGCGGCTTCGCCGGGCATGCCGTTGAAGACGACGGCGACGACCAAACCGTGCTGAGGGTCGGCCATTCCGAGGCTGGATTGATTCCCGCCGTGGCCGAACGCGCGCATCGAGGCGTGCGGGCCGAAGCCGTAGGCGAATTTCGCCATGTCGTCGCTCGGGGTGTTGAGAATGACGCCCAAGCCCCAGTCGACCGTGAGGCGGAAAGTCTGGTCGAGCATTCCGGTCCGCTGGCGGGCGGTAAGTTGTGTGATGGTGTCCGGCTGAAGGATTTGCACGCCATCCAGTGACCCGCCGTTGAGCAGCGCCCGATAGAACCTCGCCAGTTCCCGCATCGGCCCGCGGGCGTTCGAGCCGGGCTTAGGGGCGGTGGTGGCGGGTTTGCTGTCGAGCGCGAGATGCGCCCGGACAGAACCGCCGTCGGTTTGGTGCATCACGCCCAGTCGATCGCCGTACTCGTCGAACATTTCGCCGGGCATGCCCAGCCAACTGTCGGTCATCCGCAGCGGGAGAAAGATGTCGTTGCGGAGGGTGTTCGCAAACGCCGCTGCGTCTCCGCCGCCGACGATGGCAGACAGGATGTACCAACTGCTGGCGATGTGATAGCCGGCCTTTTCGCCGGGCGTCCAGTTCGGCTCGGGGCGCTGGGCGCAGATGGCTTCGATGGTTTCCGCGTAAGGCACTGCGTCCATCCGCGTCGCCACGCCGCGGAATCCGCCAGTGTGCGTTAAAGCGTGGCGGAGGGTGATTCGGTCCTTCGCGTGCTGGGCAAAGGTCGGCAGATGCTTGGCGATCGGGTCGTCCAAGTCGACTTGGCCGCGTTCAACCCTCTGCAGGATCGCGACGGCGGTGATCGGCTTGCTGCTGCTCATCCAGATCATCATCGAGTCGGCATCCATCGCCACGCCCGGCCGGGATTCACCGACGCCGGTGTCGACGATGGTTTGATCGTTGACACTGATATGCAGCTGCGCGCCGATATGCGTCCGATCGCGCAGCCCGGCGTCGATGACGGCGGCGGTGCGGGGGAGCGTGTTCGAGAGATCGGACATCGCGGGTATTGTCATCGGCAAAAGTAGTTTGGGTAGTGCCGGCGGGCTGGATCGGGCTGGATCGATCTGAATCGATCTGGATCGATGCGATTCGGACTCGGTACCGATTCGTAGAGAAAATATTTTTCGCGTTCGCCACTTTTATATTGCACATCGGTTGGCGGTGGCCATGATGCGAACCTCGCCACACGGAGGTGGTGCGCAGGCAAAGGAAGGATCTCACGCCGATGGGCAGAGCGCGAAAAGAGCGTCGTAACAAGTTAAAAGGCGAGCAGCCGATGCACCACGCGACTTCCAAGCACGATCACTACCACGCCGTCGCGGACACGCACTGGCGCGGGGAGAACGAGGCGCTGTTTGCGCAAGAGCATTGCCCGACGTCGACGGTCACGCGGGCGTTTGAGGTGACGCATGAGCCGGTCGCCGAATCCAGCCAGCCGATGCCTCCTGAGATCGCTTCGGAGTACGCCCGGCTTATCGAACTGGCCCAGCTCGCCAGCCCCGCCGCCGTCGCCAGGCTGGAAATGCTTGCCAATCGCCATCCGGGCGTGTGCGTCCTGAACAACCTGCTCGCCGCCGCCTACAGCCGGGCGGGGCGGATGAAGGACGCGCTGGCGGTGGTTGAAAAGAACTATCAGCAGGCCCCGGAATACCTGTTTTCCCGCGTGCAATACGCCCAGCTTTGCCTGGCTGCGGGCAATCTCGACGCGGTGTCAGCCATTTTTGACCACCATTTTGACCTGAAGCTGCTCTATCCGCACCGTACGCAATACCACATCAGCGAGTTCGTGGCGTTCGCGGCAGTGGTTGGAGAATTTCATTTGCTAAAGGGCGACTACAAGTCAGCCGAAAGTTATTGCAGAACGCTGCAGCATATGGCGCCGGAGCACGAGCTGACGAGCCGCCTTCAACGACTTATGGGTGACGGGGAGTGAACATTCATTCCCTAAGACTGGCGTGGCCCGCTTTCGTAGCGGGCCACGCCAACACTCATGCTGATTGACCGGTTGAATCACAACCGAAAATGCCTGGAATACCGCGACTCACCGTCGCGGATTCTTGTTTATAGGTTGAAATCGGAACGATCGGGAAGGCTTACCGTTCCAGCCCGCGGACCAGTAGCGCCAGCACAATCGCCGCCGCCACCATCACGCCGAGGATTTGTAGCGTCAGCACAGTTGCTTCTTTGCGAACCATGTCCATCTTGCGGCACTTGATCGACTTGTAGACGATCGCCACGCCGATGGTGAGCGGGATGAGCAGCACGGGCGTCCACAGCCAGTTGGGCAATTGCCAGATCGGCAGCGGATCGAGAAACGGGCGGAAAGCCAGCACCGCGCTCATGTCGACTCCTTTTGAGCGGCCCGGTGGGTGGAGTCGATAATCACCAGCAGGTTCAGCATCCCCGCGACGGCGGTGTAGAGCGTGCCGGCCTCGTTGACCGGCGTGTGCGAGACGGCGACGGACTGCGCTGAGTAGACCGACGCCACGCCGCTGAAAATCCCCATCGGCCCGGCTAGGATTTGCGCGATCGACCAGGGCTTGGCCTTGATCTCCTGCATCGGCGTTGCCGACATCACCCACACCACGCCGTTGGTGGTGCGGACTTGGATCTGCTGGCCGGCATCGCCGAAACCGGGGACTTCGATCACGCGGACCCCGCCGATGAGCAACCCCGCGAGATAGAGCAGGATGACGGTGACTCCGGTGGCGATCGCGCGGGATCGCTCGCCCGTCAGCCAGTAGCCCGCACCGGGCAGAACCCAGCCGGCGATCGCGACGATCGCGACGGGAGGCGACATGTTTTGCTCGGAATCGGCCATCGAATGCGTAAGCCTGTTGTGTGTGGGAAAAGAGAACTAAGACGCAGCCGCTTCCGGCTCGGCTGACTCCGCGGTCGCCGCGCCGGCCGGGGCATTGGTCACTTCCACCACGCTGTACTCGTCGAGGTTGAGCGTGCTGATTTCGCCGTCGGCCTTGCGGATGCGCAGACGGTCGAGCCAGAGCTTGTCGTTCTTGGAATGGGCGTACCAGCTGCCGGTGGTCTTCTGAAGGTAGGATTCCACGGTGCCGGTGGTGAGGGTGGTCCACGTGTGATCGCGGGCGGCGATCTGCTGCGTGACTTTCACCAACGCCCCCGGAACCAACTGCTTGCGCATCGACTCGTCCATAGGCGGTCAAGGGTAAGAGAGATAGGGGAATCCGTCAAAGGAATCAGCGGAATCACCGGCCTGCCCGCTTCAGCGGGTAGAAATCTCACAGCTACCCGCTGAAGCGGGCAGACCGGCGATGGGAATCATTTCCTACTTTCCCGAAGGGGATGAGAAAGCTATGGTGAGCAGAGATGTCTTCCCTCGCTGGGCATTTTCTGATCGCGGTGCCGCGCCTGATGGACCCGAACTTTTTTCGGACCGTGGTGCTGATGGTCCAGCACGACGAGAACGGCAGTCTCGGCTTGGTGCTCAACCGCCCGCTGACGGTGACGATCCGCGAAGTTTGTCAGGACGCGCTGGAGCAGGATTGCGAGATCGAAGGCGTCATGCACCAGGGCGGCCCCTGCCCCGGCCCGCTGATGGCGGTCCACACGTTCGAGCCGGCGGGCCAAACGCTGGTTTTGCCCGGCCTGCACTTTACGACCGAAAAAGACCGCCTCGAACTGCTGCTGCACGAACCGGCCGCGACGGCGACGTTCTTCGTCAACTATTCCGGTTGGACGGCTGGTCAGTTGGAAGTCGAACTCGAAGAAGGCAGTTGGCTAACGCTTCCGGCGACGATCAATCAAGTGTTTTCCTCCACCGATCAGCTGTGGACGCACCTGACCAAGCTAGCCACGCTCGGCAAATGGGTGCCGCTGGATCGGATTCCGGATGATCCGAGTGTGAATTAGCACGCTACGACTGACGGCAGAATTTTTAAAACCAAAAGAGCAGTAGGACAATCAATCCAATGCTGAAAACCAATATTTGTGGAAGAAATAGGCTGAGCAAGGCAATCACCGGTAAGAAGACGGCTAACCTCCACAACATCGAAGCAATCGGACGATGTTCTCCAAAAGTTGCTTCGTCGTAATCTTCAATCGCTTGCCGGCGAAGAATCTCCGATTCAACTTCGCGTTTGCCATCAAGTGCGGGCGAGGAGTAGTCGAGCTTTAGCTTCGGCTCTTTCATGAACCCCTCAGCCTTGCTTTTGACCTCTCAGTGCGAGAATCAATTCGATTTCCCCTTTTGCTCGTCCGAGCTCGGCCGCGATCTGCGGCGACGATTTGCCCTGGTCGGCCAGCAGGTACACCGCGGCGTGGCGGGGGTCGTCGTTGCTGATGACGGAGGAAGCCGCCGGCTGCGCGGGTGAGGTCGGCAGGCGGTAGCTGTCATACGCGCGGCTGGGGGCGACGCTGGATTGTCCTTCGCTCAGTGCCCGCAACTCCACGATTTTTTCATCCGCCTCGCGGATCAGAGCATCGAGCTTGGCCGATCGCGTGTCGATCTGCGCGGTGATCTGTCGCGACATGTCCGACAACTCCACCAGCAGGTTTTGCATCTCCCGCTCGACGGACTTGTGCTGGCTGAGGCCAAACCGCACCGGCGTGTCGGCCAGCGGATCCTTCTTTTTCCGTTTCGACATGTAACGAAGCAGGATGTAGAACCCGCCCATCGCGGCGGCGCCGTAAATCACCCAGGAGTTGGGATTTGGCGGCGAAGCTTGCAGTAGGAAGTAGGGCATGGCGATCAATCGACGATATTAACCGCGAAGGCGCGAAGACGCGAAGAGGAAATAACCAGGCGACTTCCGACGCCAATTCCTGGTATTTGGTCAGTCTGAAATATTATGCAGCGCATTACTTGGAACGCTCGACCGTACCACGGGCCTCCGGCCCGTGCCGGTGATTCGGAATAGCCAGGAATTTTCATTTCCACAGGTTCGCGCGCTATCAGCACGGGCCTCTGGCTGCTGTGTCCAAACCCCGCGAACACACAAGTATCGTCATCCTGATGTACTCCGAAGGATCTCGAATCTCGAACGGCATTCGGCGTTCGAGATGCTTCGGAGTACCTCAGCATGACGTGTTTTTTGGGGGGACACAGCAGCCGGAGGCCCGTGGTACGGTCGCATTTTTCAAACGGACCCACTGCCCGATTCCTCGCTTCGCGTCTTCGCGCTTTCGCGGTTAATCTTTGGTTCGAATGAAGCTCAGCACTCCCATGCTCGCGATCGTTGGCCTGCTGGCGTTGTACGCCGGGCTGGCGTGGTCGGCGGTGTCGCGGAAGAGCGCGATTTACGATGAATCGCTGCACGTCGCGTCGTCGCTGGCGATCAAGCAGCTTGGGGATTTCCGCGTGGATTCCGAAGACCCGGCGCTGTTCAAACAGTGGCTGGTGCTGGCCCAGCCGGGCCGGACGCTGCCGACCGATTCGCCGTTCTGGCTCGCCAGCGGCCGCGACGCCCCGGCCCAGTGGGCGTGGGGCGTGCAGGCTTTGTTCGTCCGCGACCCGGCGGAGGCGATCGCGATGATCGACCGCGCTCGGCTTTCGATGCTGGCGCTGTCGATCGGGCTGGGCGCGCTGATCGCCGCTTGGGCGTGGCAATTCGGCGGGCCGGCGGCGGGGGTGATCGCGGCAGGCGTTTATGCGCTCGATCCCAACTTCCTCGGCCACGGCGCGATCGCCAAAAACGACGTCGCCGCCGCCCTCGGGTACGCAGCGACCGCATGGACGCTCTACCGTGTCGGCCGGCGCGTCACTATCGGCGGGGTGCTGCTGCTGGCGATGGCGGTGACGTGTACGCTGACGATGAAATTCTCCGGCGTCCTGCTGGCGGGCATCGTGCCGCTGACACTGACGCTACGGGCCTTGCTCCCTCTCCCCAGCGGGGAGAGGGCTGGGGTGAGGGGAGAAACGTTGTCCGACGAATCGGCATCGGCTGCCAAGAATTCCGTCAGCGGATCGGCGAAAGAATCCAACTCGACTTCGCACGTTCACCCCCTCACCCCCGCCCTCTCCCCTTCGGGGCGAGGGAGAGCGGTGCTCGTTGCGATCGCGGTGTCTGTTGTTGTCGGCGTGTTGGCGTATGGCGGGATTTGGGCGGTCTATGGCTTCCGCTACGCCGTCTCGCCGGACCCAGCGTACTCGCTCTCCGTCGCCGAACAGGCCGGTGCGCACTCGATCCTTACCACGATCGACCGCGCCCATCTCCTCCCGCAGTCGTATACGTTCGGGCTCGCCTACACGCTCAAAAGCGCCGAGCACCGCGTCGGCTATCTCTTCGGCGAGATGCGCAACCACGGCTGGTGGTATTACTTCCCCGTCGCGATGGCGGTGAAAACGCCGCTGGCAACGCTCGCGCTGTTCACGATCGCGCTGGTCCTCACGATCACGCCCGCCGGCCGCTTGCGCCTTCGCGGAAAGGCCTGGCTCGCGAACTGTCTGCTCGTCCCCGCGATCATCTACACTGCGATGGCGATGCGATCGAGCCTGAACCTCGGCGTCCGCCACATGCTGCCGGTCTACCCGCTGGCGTTTGTCGCGATCGGCGTTGTCCTTTCGCGCCACCGCAAACTGGCAGCCGGCCTGCTGATCCTCCTGGCGATCGAAACGCTGGCGGCGTATCCCAATTACATCGCCTATTTCAATGTCGCGGCTGGCGGCTCGCGCGGCGGCTCGCGGATTCTGGCTGACTCGAATCTTGACTGGGGCCAAGACCTCACCACCCTTGCCGAATGGCAAAAATCGCACCCGAACACCCGCCTGTACCTCAGCTATTTCGGCACGGCCGTGCCCGCCACGTACGGTGTGGATGCGATCAACGCCGTCGCCGGGTATGCGTATGATCCGCAAACGCAGATGCCCGATCAGCCCGGCGTGCTGGCGGTGAGTGTGACGCAATTGCAGGGACTTTATGTCAGCGATCGTCTCAAGCCGTTTTATGAGGTGCTTCGCCAAAAAATGCCGCGTGAAATTCTCGGCGGAACCCTTTATCTTTATGACGTGCCGTCCGATACGTCTGACGCGGCACACGCGATAATTTCGCCATGAACAAAAAGGATCCGTCCATGACCAAGCTCGCCTTTCTCGGTTGCGCTCACATTCACACGCCCGGCTTCATCAATATGCTGAAGAAGCGGACCGACGTGGCCGTCAAAACCGTGTGGGATCACCACGCCGTCCGCGGGACCAAGCGCGCAGAGCAATTGGAAGCCAAGTTCACCGATGACATGAAGTCGATCCTGGCCGATCCGGAAATCGCCGGCGTCGTCATCTGCAGCGAGACTGATCGCCACGAGCAACTGGTGGTTCAGGCCGTCGCGGGCAAGAAACATTTGTTCGTTGAAAAGCCGTTGGCGTTTAAGTCGGCCGACGCGCAGTCGATGGCGGCGATGATCGAGAAACAGGGGCTTATTTTCCAGACCGGCTACTTCCGTCGCGGCGATCCGGTGTTGCAGTTCCTGAAGAATCACGTCGACGCCGGCAGCTTTGGCAAGATCACCCGCGTGCGCGGCAGCAACTGCCATGGCGGCGCGCTGGGAGGCTGGTTCGACAGCAAGCCGTCCGACCCCTCGAGCGATTGGCGCTGGATGGCCGATCCCAAACTCGCCGGCTGCGGCGCGTTCGGAGATCTCGGCACGCACATGCTCGACATCCTGCTCTGGATGTTCGGCGAAGTAGACACCGTCACGGCCAGCATCAACACCGGCACGGCCCGCTACGGCGATTGCGACGAAACCGGCGAAGGCATGCTGAAGTTCAAGAGCGGCGCGATCGGCACGCTGGCGGCGGCGTGGGATGACGTGGCCGATCCGGTTTCCTTCCAGATCAACGGCACGGAAGGGTGCGCCGCGATCACGCACAATGGCCTGTTCTTCCAATCCACCAAGGCCGGCTTCGACGGCAGCCATCCGGTGCGAAAGAGCGAGATGCCCGCCGGCAAGCCGCACGCGTTTGAGCTGTTTCTCGACGCAGTGACGGGGAAGAAGGACGTAACATTGGTCGGCGCCAAAGAGGCGGCGTATCGCAGCACGGTGATGGAAGCACTGTACGAAGGCTCGAAAATCGGGGCGTGGATCAAAGTGAAGTAACACAAATTACTCTCCCGGCTGGGAGAGTGTGAGAGGGGTTCGCATGGGAAACGGCGTTCAAGTCATCGTCGGCACGAACAAGGGCGTGTTTGTTTACCAGTCGGACAACACCCGCAAGACGTGGGAGATGACCGGCCCGCACTTGGCCGGGTGGGATGTGTACTCCATCCACCGCGACGGCCGCGGGCGGATTTACGCGGGGACGAGCCATTACGTTTACGGCCCGACGTTTCGCGTGACGGATGACGAGGGGAAGACCTGGCAGCAGTTCGAGGCCCGGCCGGCGTATCCGGAAGGATCCGAATGGTCGCTCAAACGCATCTGGCAGATCGTCGGTCATCCGACCGAGCCCGACACGCTGCTGGCCGGTGTTGAAGAGGCCGGCCTGTTCGTCTCGCGCGATCGCGGCGCGAGTTGGAAAGAGTTCGACGCCCTCACCCGCGGTCGGACGAAAGACACCTGGATGCCCGGGGCCGGCGGGCTTTGCCTGCATACCGTGCTGGTTAACCCGAAAAACCCGCAGGAAATGTGGGTCGGCATCTCGGCGGTCGGATTCTTCAGGTCTACCGACGCCGGGCAATCGTGGACGAACCACAACGACACGCTCCCCAAGCTCGGCACGGGCAGCCCGGAAGAGAACACCGCTTGCTGCGTGCATAAAGTCGCGCTCGATCCGAAAGACCCGACCAAACTCTACATGCAATACCACGGCGGCGTGCGGCGCTCGATCGACAGCGGCCGGACGTGGACCGCGATCGAAAACGGCCTGCCGAGCAACTTCGGATTCCCAATGGTCGTCACCCATCGCGGCGAACTGTTCATCGCGCCCCTGAAGGCCGACATCAAGCGCTACTTCGCCGACGAAGTGATGACGATCTACCGCAGTAAAGACCACGGCGAGACGTGGCAGCCGCTGCGCAACGGCTTCCCCAAGGAACCCAGCTACGCCGGTGTGCTGCGCGACTCGATGGCGGTCGACCCGCTGCCGACGCCGGGCGTCTACCTCGGCACCACCAGCGGCGAAGTTTTCGCGTCCCCCGACGCCGGTGAATGTTGGCAACGCCTGCCGGGAACGCTGCCGCGGATTCATTGTGTCCGCGCATATGCGGTGTGAGCGTTGCCGGTCCTACCCGAGACAACGGATATGCGAATCCAAGTCACCGTCCCATCGATGCTCGCCCACGCCGTCGGCGACACGCGCCACGTATGGGTCGATGCGTCGACGCTGGCGGAACTGATCCGCAATGTGCAAACCCAATTCCCTCTCCTGCGGCCGTTGGTGTGGGATGAGCAGTTTCAGTTGCGCAAGCACATCATGATTTTCCTGAATGACCAAAGCATCGCCTGGCTGAACGAGCCCGATCCGCAGTTGAAAGAACACGACACCCTCAGCCTCGTGCAAGCCGTCTCTGGCGGATGATTCGTCGCATGGGCAACTTGCCCATGCAGCGTGTACCCACGCGAATGAACCGTACTCGGTTCATACAACAATCGCCTTAGCGACTCCGCCATCATTTGCAGCAGATCGCTTCGCTCGTACCTCATCGGCCAAGTACGACCGATCGATCGCGAGTACGCGATTGCATGGGCAGGTTGCCCTTGCGACCGATGCTACAATGCGTTCATGCCCGACCGCCGGCACATCCTCCACGTCGACATGGACGCATTTTTCGCGTCGGTGGAGCAGCTCGATCATCCCGAATACCGCGGCAAGCCGCTGCTCGTCGGCGGGATGGGCAATCGCGGTGTCGTGTCGGCGGCATCCTACGAAGCCCGCAAGTTCGGCTGTCGATCCGCCCAGCCAATGGCGGTGGCGAAGAGGATGTGCCCGCAGGCGATCGTCGTGCGTGGCAACTACGCCCGCTACAAGCAGATCAGCCGGCAGATCATGGAGATTTTCAACCGCTACACGCCGCTGGTCGAGCCGCTGAGCATCGATGAGGCGTTTCTCGACGTCACGCTCAGCCTCCCGCTGTTCGGCCCGGCGGAGACGATCGCGAAATCAATCCGGGCGGACATCGTCCGCGAAACCGGCGTGACCGCGTCGATCGGCGTGGCGCCGAATAAGTTCCTGGCAAAATTAGCCAGCGACATGAACAAGCCCGACGGCCTGACGGTGCTGGACGAATCCAACATCGCCGCGGTGCTCCCGCCGCTACCGATCGAGAAGATGTGGGGCGTCGGGCCGAAGACCGCCGAGCGGCTGCGTGGGATGGGCGTGAAAACCTTCGGCGACATCAGCCGCATGCCGATCGAGATGCTGAAAATCCGCGTCGGCGAAGACGCCGAGCGCTGGCAGAGACTCTCTCGCGGCGAGGACCATCGCGAGGTACATACCGAGCGCGACGCCAAGAGCATCGGCCAGGAACAAACCTTCGGCGAGAACCTGACGGATCCTGAGGCCGTCCGATCCGTGCTGTTAGAGGAATGCGAAGACGTCGCCACCAAGCTACGGCGGCAAAACATTACCGCCCGCAGCGTGACGGTGAAAATCCGCTACGGCAATTTCCAAACCATCACCCGCCGCTGCACGTTGGAACGCGGGACAAACGTCACGATCGATTTCTGGCACGCCGCCAGGCAGTTGTTCGACGCCTGGGCGGTGGGAAGTTTTCAGCCGGTGCGCCTGATCGGCGTGCAGGCCGGGCACCTGAGTGACGGGCCGGAGCAGTTCGATCTGTTTCCTGATCAATCGGAGGCCAAGCAGAAAAAAGTCGACAAGGCCATCGACGCGATCAACAAAAAGTTCGGCAAGTCGGTGGTGAACCGGAAGCTGACGTAAAGCGTCCTCCCTCTCCCCAGCGGGGAGAGGGCGGGGGTGAGGGGAGAGACGTCAATCATCGGTTGGCGTTGGTTCGCCAAGCTGTCGGCCAAGTGCGTCATTAGAGAACCGGACATTATTTGACGATCAGCGTTTCTCACCTCGCCTAATCTTTCCCCTTCAGGGCGAGGGACCGGAAACGCGATCGACGTCTCCGGCGGGTAAGCATTGATGTGCTCGCACCCTCGTCCCTTGTCCAGCTCAGAAAGGGGGGAAAGTTTTTGTACCACTCGGTCCAGACGAGGAGAAATCCGATAGGGAACGATCCCGTTCGAGTTTACACAGATTCTCACAAAGAAACATGGTCAACTTTAACCGAGGTCGCTATTGTTTCCCCCAAAGTCCTAACCTGCTCTTTTGGGCACTACGTTCAGCCAATACATACCTATTTTTAATGTCGGAATCAGCGACTTCATTCAGTGCTGAACGAGCCAACCCGTCACTCAATACCGTCTCGGCTAAGTCAATATGTCGAGGATATTCGGGAATACGGGCAGGCAAAATATGAATCGTTTCAAAATGTTCGTTTGGTGCCCACAAGGTCCAAGTGATGATGGCGAGGCCATTCTGCCCGGTGGGTTTGACTGTTACGCCTTCACAATGTTTAAGTATTCCGAGCAGACTATCCAATCCTGATCGAATGTCGTTGGGTAGCTTGTCATCGTCATAGTTGAGACCAGCAACTCTGAAGATTCTTCCGTCTTCCAAGACGACATCGCGCCCTGTGACCTTCACAACCTTCATGTAATTCGGGGCTTCTGAATCTGCGACGCGATAGAATGTCGCGCCACAGCCCACAGTGGCGAAGGCTGTCGCCAATGCGAAGAGCTTTACGATCTGTTGGGCTGGACGACTCATTTTCGATCTTCTTACTTGGCGAGTTAGCCGCATTATTTCTTCAAAAAATTCGCAAGCAGCTTCTCCCCTTGCTCCGTCAAAAAGCTCTCCGGGTGATACTGCACGCCCTCCAGCGGCCAGGTCTTGTGGCGCACGCCCATGATTTCGTTGTGGTCCGTCCAGCTACTGATCTCATACTCCGGCGGCAATGTGCCTTGGCGGATGATCAGGCTGTGGTAGCGCGTCGCGGTGAACGGGTTGGGCATGCCGACATACACCGTTCGGCCGTCGTGGTGGATTTGGTCGGTCTTGCCGTGCATCAGGCGATCGGCCCGTTCGACGATCGCGCCGGCCATGTAGCCGATGCACTGATGGCCCAGGCACACACCCAGCAGTGGCAGTTTCGGGCCGAAATGTTTGATCAGGTCGTTGCTGACGCCGCCTTCCTTAGGCGTACACGGGCCGGGGCTGATGACGATGTGGGTCGGCTTGAGCGCTTCCACCTGCTCGACTGTGACTTTGTCGTTTCGGAAGACCTCGATCTTCATCTTCGGGGCCACTTCTCCGAGCTTTTGCACAAGGTTGTAGGTGAAGCTGTCGTAGTTATCGATCAGGACGATCATGCGCCTAAGTATCCAGCGGCAAGGGGCAAGGGGCAAGTAGGGGTTGTACTTGCCCCTTGCCCCTGAATACTTGCCCCTTATCCTGCTGACATGCAGGATCGCTTCGCCTCTCCGCTTTTCTGGTCGGTGCTGATCGGGTGGATTCTAACCGTCGTTCTGCACGAGTTTGCACACGGCATCGTCGCGTTCTGGGGCGGCGATTACACCATCCGCGAGCGCGGCGGGCTCACGCTCAACCCGCTGCAGTACGTCGATCCGGTCAACAGCATCCTCCTCCCGATCTTTTTTTTGGCGATGGGCGGCATTCCACTGCCCGGCGGGGTGACTTACATCCGCCGTGATCTGCTCCGCAACCACCTGTGGGACGCAGCCTGTTCGCTGGCGGGGCCGGCGATGAATTTCCTCATCATGCTCGCCTGTGTGATGCCCATGCACCCCAAGTACGGCTGGATTCACCCCACGTTCGGCCAGCCGATCGAAGGCGCGCCGGCGGTGCTGGGGACGCTGGCGCTGCTGCAGTTGATCGCGTGCTTTCTCAATCTTCTGCCGATCCCGCCGCTGGACGGTTTTCAGGCGATCTCCGCCTTTATGCCGCCGGAAACCCGCGCCCATTTTGCCTCGCCTCAAGTCAGGATGATCAGCTTGATTATCCTGTTCGCGCTCTTGTGGCAGTCGCACTTTCTCATTGGCCGGATTTACGTCATGAGCAACAATGTGCTGATCGGGCTGGGCTTTGACGATTTGACCTTGCACTACTTCAATCAATCGTTCAATCACATTTTATTCGGGCAGTAACGCACAAAACGGCGGCCGATCCAACTTTTTGAATTTTGTTGATGGATTCGGGGTTTTTCCGTAACCTAGGATCGGTTGGAGACCCGCCATGCCGAACGACGTTGGCCAAGATCAACTCGCTGTCATCCGCATCAGCGGCATGCACAGCAACAAGTGCGAGAAGGCGATCCAGAAATCGCTTCTGGCGCATAAAGGCGTACACGAGGTCGAGGTCGATTTTCTCTCCGGCCAAGCCTCCATCCTCTACAAAAACGGCTCGGTGACGGTCGACCAACTGATGGCGTCGGTCAACCAAGCCGGCTATCAGGCGCTCAGCTCCACGCAGCGCGCGGAGCACCCCGGTTCCTCCGACGGCGGAGTGCGAGTGTCTGAGTGAATGAAGAAGCCCGCCCATCCGAGCTCGAAACGCTCCTCGTCCGTCCTCCCGAACAACGCATCCGCGAATTCCAGTACCGCTTCGCGCAGGCCATGGTGTTCGGCCTGCCCGTGATCTTCCTCCAATACGTCGGCCCGAGCCTCGGCGGTCCCGAAAGCGATAAGTGGATCGGCCTACTGCAGGCGCTGCTCAGCGGCTGGGCGACGTATGTCGGGGCGGCCGGGATGCTGTTCGAGGGGATGATTCTGCTATCTCGCCGCAAGCCGACACTCGACGGCTTGGTGGCTTTGTCAGCGATCGGGATGTATTTTTTCAGCGCGATCTCGGTGTTCGGTATCATCTTCCGCGGCGCGCTGTTCTATCGCCCGCTACTATTTCATGTGGTGATCATCGTGCTGATCGCATGGACAGGCTACCGCTGGTGGCGGCTGAGCCACGCTTCGCCGGCAACAAAATAATCCGGAACTCGTCATCCTGAGCGGTACTCCGCGAAGGATCTCGAATTGCGAACAGCTTTCGATGTTCAAGATCCTTCGGAGTACCTCAGGATGACGACAAGCGGGCATTCTCACGCTACGACATAAGGTGCGTTGCTCTAGTTCAGATTCCCGATCAGCCGAATCTGCCCCTTCGCCACGGCCACACCGCCGGCTTCTTCGTCGGTGATGGCGGCGGCGGCTACCGCGCCGATGCCCTTGGGCAGGTTCACGGTGTAGACGGCGTTCCCCTTGTCGTCGACGTTAAACGTGCCGCCGGCGATGGCTTGCTTGTCGGGCGTGATGAACCACAACTCGTACGTTTTGTCCGCCGGCAGCGGCGCGAGGGACGTGGCGAAGATGTGCCACGTCTGGTGTTCGTCATCCACCAGCAGCCGGCCGGTGGCTTTGGTCTTGTCGCTGCCGAGGGCGAAGACTTTCAGGTTCGGGCTGTGCAGCGCGGCCAGCACGCGCGCGTCATGCTCGGCGGCGGCTTTGTAGGCGACGAGCTGCTGATTATTGTCCTTGGTCTGCCGATCCATCTCGGTCTGCAGGATCAGGATGCGGGCGTCGCGGTCGCGCAGCTCTTTGTTCATGTCGGCGGCGACTGCCTTGCGGGCCTGGTCGATTTTTTGGGTCGTCCAAACGTTCACCAGCACCGCGATCAGCACGATCGCGGCGATCGCGGCAAAGCCTTGGGCCAGCAGGCGGAACGCGCGGAAGTTGTCCGCCGGTGCCGCATCGGCAGCGCGGCTGGATGACTGCTGACGCGCCACCCGCTGCATCAGCGCTGTCTTAGCAGCCGCCGGCGGGGCGATCGGTGGGAGGGAAGCAGCGTAGGCAGCCAATGTTGCATCCGCCTCCGCCAGCGCGGCCGCCCACGCCGGGTTGCCGGATAAACGCGACCGGCGCACCTCGTCCGCTTGCGGCGCATCAAGCGTTCCCGCAGCGTACTCCAAGGCGATTTCCAGTCGTTCCTGATCGGTCAACTTAACTCCATGCGTTTAAGACGGACGGTCCGTGGATCGGTCGTCTTCAGTATCATTACGCAAACAACCTCGTAAACGGATGAGCCCTTGCCGGATGTACGTTTTGATCGTCCCCAGGGGCTTGTGCAGTAAATCCGCAATTTCCGTGTGGCTGAGCCCATCGTAGAAGGCACATTCGATCGCCTGGCGCTGGTCGGGCTCGAGTGTTTCCAAGGCTTTACGGACGATGGCGGCGTTTTCGTTGGTGACGGCGGCGTCGGCGGCGGTGGGGCGCGGGTCGGCCTTATCGGACGCTGCATCCTCGCTCGCCAGCCTCAGGTTCGACCGCTTGCCCATCGACCGGCGACGATCGATCGCCCGGCTGCGCGTCAGTGTCAGTAGAAATGTCACCGGGTTGGCCCGCGTCGCGTCGTACTGCTGGGCCCGGGTCCAGAATTCGTGGAAGACGTCGACCAGCAGTTCGTCGGCTGTCGCGCGGTCGTTCAGCACCCGCACGCAGGTGGCGTAAACGAGAGGGCTGTGCCGGTCATAAAAGACCGACAATGCCGTCGCATCACCGGCAGCCATAGCCGCCATGAGTGAGAGGTCATCCTTCGCCGACGCCGACGATCGCTGATCAGCCAATCCAAACTCCCGTGGAACGTATTGTGTATCCTAGTCGCGAACGGAGTGGGAGGGCAACTTACAGATCAACAACAAAAAAGGGACGGCGGCCCCTTCGAGCCGCCGTCCGTACAGAAAGGGAAGTTTGCGTCGCCAAACCGGCTTACGGCAGCACGACGGTGTCGATCCAGTGGATCACGCCGTTGGTGCAGACCACGTCGGTTTTGATCACTTTGGCGTCATTGATCATGACGGCGTCGCCTTTAACGGAGACTTTCAGGTCTTTGCCGCCAGCGGTGGTGAGCGCCATCGTCTTCACATCCTTGGCCATGATCGCATCGCCCACATGCACATGGTGAAGGAGGATTGCCTTGAGTTTTTCCTTGTTCTCAGGCTTGAGCAGGTCTTCGACGGTGCCCTTGGGGAGCTTGTCGAAGGCTGCGTTGGTGGGGGCGAACACGGTGAACGGGCCCTTCCCCTTGAGCGTCTCGACCAAGTCGGCAGCCTTGATGGCGGCGACCAAGGTGGTCACCTCCTGCATGCCCTCGCCGGTGGCGGTTTCGATGATGTCGCCCTTCTTCATCATGTCTTCCATCATCGCCGGCTTGTTGTCGGCCTTTGCACAGTGATCAGAGGACATACAACCAATGCCTGCCCCAAGCGATGCGACGAGCAATGCTGCAAATGCGGTTTTTGTCACGGTCTTCATAAAGATTCCTTCCGGCTAAGCCGGTGAGCGGTGTAATTGATTCCACTCCATTGAGTGGACGTAAGGTGATACGGGCCGGCGACGCCAGCGGATGTGATCGAATCAAAAACATTGAAAACTGGAGTTAACCGCGAAGTCGCGAAGACGCGAAGAATACAAGGAGGGTACTATGCACGGCCTTTTAACTCTCCCTGCCTTCTTCGTGTCTTCGCGCCTTCGCGGTTAAAAAATTAGAGAACACTCGGTGGAGGGAGGTGCTGTAAAAGCTGTTCGCTGAGGGCGATCATGCGATCAAATTCAATGGTGTCGAAGTGTCGCGAGGAGAAATCGATCAGCATCGATCGGTTGTAGACCAGCACGCCGAGGTCGGCCGGGAAGAGCGCGCGGAGTGCATCGGCGATCTTGCGGGCGGCGATGCTATCGACGCCGACCGCGAGAAAACGTTCCCCGCCGGTGATGAGCGGAAACGCATGCAGCTTGAATCGGTCGAGCAGGCTGATCGACTGCGAGACCGGCCGAAGCCCGCCGGGCGCGATCGGCCAATCGAGTTGGCGGTGCAGCACGTGGATCGGCTCCTCGCTCATCGGCGGGGATAAATCCAGCAGCGTGACCGCGCCCGACGAGATCACGAGATGCGGGAGCAGGTCCAGCTCATCCAGCGGCTGCGGCGCACCATCGCTCGGACGCAGATAGCGAAACCCGCGCTCGCGGGCCCATTCGCTCATAGCGGTCCAGCGACGTTCGGTGGTCCATCGGCGGACGAGGACGAAAAATATCGCGGTCGATCCGAGAAAGATCGCAGACATGGTGAGAAAGATGATCCACGAGAACGGCGGCATTTGGGGATTGTAGCCGTCGCATGGGCAACTTGCCCATGTGTCGCGGTACTCGGCGATGATCGGTCGTACGCGACCGATAAGGCAAGAGCGGAGCGATCTTTGAATTCGCGAGCCAAACGTGTCGCTTACGCGATAGCCTTATGAGCGGCGTACCGCTCATCCGCATGAGTACACGCTGCATGGGCAAGTTGCCCATGCGACAAAATCATCAGCCTGCCGAACGTCCCGTAAAAGCGAGCGTATTAATTGTTGCGCGGTCGACGCATCCTTCCCGTCGGCGAGCGCTCCAGCGGGATTCATCGCCGCTGAAGTTTTCTCCGATGAAAAGCGGCTTGATGATCGACTACAACGACATCTTCGATCGCGTCAAAACCTGCTACGACATCCGCGTCCGCCGGTACCGCACGAACATGACCGGCTGTGCCTGGCGGGTGCAGTACAGCGACGGGCGGTTCATCAACTGGATCGAGTGCCCGCGCGTGAAGTCGCCGTTGAGCCTGGCGATCTTTCTTCACGAGGTCGGCCATCATGTGATCGGGTTCGATCGGTACGATCTCAGCTGCGAGGAAGAACTTCACGCATGGCAATGGGCGATCCATCTGATGCGGCAACTGGGAGTGGAGCCCGACGCCCGCACGATGCATCGCTATCAGCTGTCGATGGAGTACGCCGTGGAGAAGGCGATGCGGCGGGGCGTTACGGTGCTGCCTCAAGAGTTGCACGCTTTCCACCTGCGGGCGGCCTGATCGGGATCGGAATAGCGCAAAAAAAGAGAGCCCTCGAGTGGTCAACTCGAGGGCTCTTTGTTTGGAGAGAAAGTACGGAAAAGCTTATTCGTCCGTCGGCTCGGCTGCTTCCTTTTGATGGACGCGCAGGACGCCGTCTTCCATCACGTGGCGGATTTTTAGTAGCGCCTTGTTCTGGATTTGGCGGACGCGTTCCTTGGTCACGCCGATGATTCGGCCGACTTCTTCCAGCGTCAGCGGGCTGTCTTGGGCTTGTTCCCAGTTGAAGCGCTGGCGGATGACCGTCTGCTCGACGTTCGTCAGATCGGCCAGGTTGCGATCGACGATCGCCTTGAGTTCGTCAATGCAATCATCTTCCACTTCGTCCCGACGACGATCGGCCCAGTCGCTCTTTTCCAGCTCGGGGTCGAAGTCGACCGGGAACCGCGTGCGATGCTTGTTGGCCTTGAGTGCGGCGCGGCTGAAGGCTTTCAGAATCGCACGGCAGGCGTAAGTGCTGAACTTAAACCCGCGGTCGATGCTGAACTTCTCCACCGCTCGCAGCAAGGCCATGTTTCCTTCGGACACCACTTCGGCGAAATCCACATCGCCCAGTCGCGTGCGCTTGGCCATCGCCAGCACCAGCGCCAGGTTCGTGCGGACCAGGTATTCGCGGAAGTGTTCAAATTTACGATGCCATTCCACCGCCTGCACTGCGAGGTCTTTGGTCAGGCTGGCTTTTTCAACCTGCTTCTGAACTTGGCCGAGTCGGAGCTTGGAGAAGTTGAAGCGGAGGAACATCAGGCGTTCCTCGGCCGTGCTCATGAGCTTGGGCGCGCCGGTGATGCCGCTGTCGAGCATCTCTTCACGCGTCGGCTGATACCAACTGGTGAGTGGAAGCTCGGGTTCGGAACCGTCGGTGAACAACTGGACTTCAGCGTTCTTCTTATGGAAGAACTCGCTGTCCATAAACGGGTAGGCACCCGCCAGGATTTGCTCGGCCTGCTGGCGAAGCGCTTTTGAGATCGGCGCTTGTCTTACAGGCTTTTGCCCCCGTACACTCTTTTCAGACATCAATGCGGTAGCCATTGGCCACCTCCTTCGAGATCAAGTACGGATTACCACGTCCTTTAATACGTCGGATACCTTGATATCAGATTTTACGTTTAGAAACGGTCCGGTATTCCCTGTATCTGAGTCGGGGATTTCCTGATGACATCAAGTCTCTATCTGATAAAGACTTATATCGCCTTTTCAAACCCTTTCCGATCGGGCGGACTGGACAGTTAAATCTTGCTGTTTGTAGTACAAGTTTTGTGATGCCCTTTTGCAGTCTCTTACGGTGCCTACGCGGCGAAATGCCCATCCCGCCCGCGAAGCCGCAAGCGGATAAAGGCCTGTCCGACTCCCTGCTTTGCACTATCATTTGCCCGCCATGAACCCTCTTTGCGTCGGCGGAAGCTTCAATCCGATCCACAACGCCCACTTGCGTTGCGGGCTGGCGGCGATGGACGCCAAGGGGTTTGATCGCGTGGTGTTGATTCCGTCCGCCCAGCCGCCTCATAAGCCGGGCGCGACCGACTTGGCCGGCGCGGAGGATCGCCTGGCGATGTGCCGGGCTGCCGTCGCGGGGGATGCGCGGTTTGGGGTTGATGACCTCGAACTCCGCAGGTCTGGGCCGAGCTATACGATCGACACCGTTCGTGAACTCAAGCATCGCGGCTGGCCGAGCGTGTCGTGGATGATCGGGGCGGACATGCTGCTCTATCTTCCGAAGTGGCACAAAGCAGACGAGCTCATTCGCGAAGTGAATTTCGTCGTCGTCGCTCGGCCGGGCTGGACGCTCGATTGGTCGCAACTGCCCGACGCCTATCGGTCGCTCAAAGCCAACGTCGTGGAAGCGCCGCTGATGGACATCAGTGCCACCGAAATCCGCCGACGAGTGAAAGCGGGAGAGTCGATCGCCGACCTTACCCCGCTGCCCGTCGCGCAGTACATTGCGGACCGAGGGCTGTATCGATGACGCTGAAGCACGACCTGCCGTTCGATCCGACGTACGGCTACACGCTCGACACCTTGAAGCAGGTTCCCGCCCCGGCCGGTCCGGCGGATTTCGAATCGTTCTGGCGCGACACGTACGCACAAGCGCTGGCCGTGCCGCTGAATATCACCAAGCGGCGGATCAAGCCGATCGAATCGCACAGCGACTTGTATCAGATCGAGTACGATTCGCTCGGCGGGCGCACCGGCGGGTGGATCGCGATCCCGAACAACGCCACGCCGCAACAACTCATGATCATGGGCCACGGCTACGGCGGGCGCGAGTCGCAGGGAATCTTTCCGCACCGTCAGCCGACCGTGCTGCTCTGCCCGTGCATGCGCGGGTTCCACCGATCGAAAACGCCCGGCGTGCCTGACAGCGCCGCGTTCCACGTGCTGCACGGCATCGAATCGCGCGAGACGTACATCCACCGGTTTAACGTCGCCGAGATTTGGGGCGCGGCCAGCGCCGCGATCGAGCTGTTCCCTAATCTCGCGAGCAATGTGGTATACAACGGCATGAGCTTCGGCGGCGGGTTGGGGGCGATGGCTGTGCCTTGGGATCGCCGCATCCGCCGGGCGTTTCTGGAAGTCCCCAGCTTCGGCAATCACCCGCTCCGGCTGACGCAGCAATGCAACGGCAGCGGGGCGGCGCTGAAGCTGTATCACGAGCGGCGTGGCGATGTGTTGCCGGTCATGCAGTATTTCGACGCCGCAACCGCGGCGAGGTTTATTCGGCAGCCGACGCTGGTGGCGGCCGCGCTGTTCGACCCCGCCGTTCCGCCGCCGGGGCAATTCGCGGTGTACAATGCGATCTCCGCGGAGAAGCAGCTGTTCGTGAAAACCGCCGGCCATTTCGGCTGGCCGGGCGAGGCGGAAGAAAATCACCGTATGGACCGCGAAGCCGCGGCGTGGCAGGCAACGTAGGGTCCGCCTTGGCGGACCGGGACACTTAATGGTCCGCCAAGGCGGACCCTACAACATGAAATCTATTCTTCTCTTCCTCTTCTGTGTCTCTGTGTTCAATCCCTCCGCACGAGCAGCCGACATCGTCATTCCCCTCAAGATCGATTCCGGCGACATCAAAGACCGCGACACCCGCACGTTCGCCGTCCCCGTGACGATCGGCGGGAAGGACTATGACTTTGCCTGGGGCTGCTCCGGCTGGACGATCGTGAGCGAGTCATTTGCTCAGCAAGCCCGCTTGAAGGTGCAGGCGGATGAATCGCTCGCCACTTGGGTGGACGGCGCGGGTAAGCCGCTGTTCGCAGGCCTCGCGGAGGTGGAAGTGACGTTCGGCGGGAAGAAATCGCTGATCGTAGTGCGGGTCATCAAAGACGCTTACACCGATCCGAAAACGTCCGGCACGATCGGCTATGAGATCGCCAGCCTGTACCAGTGGGAACTGAACCCCGACGCAGGAAAACCCACGCTCACGCTGCGCCCGCCGGGCACCAAATTGCCCGCCAAGCCGATCGCCACGCTGCCGATGGTGGATGACGGGGAGCGCGTCTGGCTGAATGTGACGGTGCGGAATGTTGCGTTCGATCTTGCGATCATGCCCCAGGCCAGCGATATCACCGCCGGGCCCGGCGTGCAGCGGAAGTGGGATCTCACGCAGGGAAAAATCGAAGACGTTCCCACACCCGCAGGACCCGTGCGCACAATCACGCTCGGCCCGAAGGAGCCGGTGATGCTGAGCAAATCAACGGCCGAGATGGGCGTGA
Organism: Tepidisphaerales bacterium; assembly: GCA_038229715.1. GTDB lineage: Bacteria > Planctomycetota > Phycisphaerae > Tepidisphaerales > Tepidisphaeraceae > JANMES01. The sequence goes on from JBBROD010000042.1 coordinate 32,975, forward strand.
CGATCGTGCTGATCGGTGACCCCAAAAGCCAGGAAGATTTACCAGCCACCACCAACGGCATTGGCGCGAGCGTTCTTAACCGCTACGTGTACGTCGTCGATTGCAAGACGAAGCAGGTCAGCCTGATGTCAAAGGTCAAACTGCCCGCGACACAGCCGGCGAAGTGAGATGCAATCAGACGTAGCGATGCACTTGTCGCATCAGTCTGCTCCGATCGATGAGGCCGGCGTGAACGCGCGACCGGAACGACAGCCAAGTATGATGGAACGCCGAATTGTCGCCGAGTGCGATCGTCGGAATGCCGTACATTTCCTTGATGTGGCGCATCATCACGTGCGAACGCACGTCGGGCAGTTCGCTGTCACAGAGAACGACGTCGAAGCGGTCGTCGGCGAGCAGGTCGATCGCATCGCCGGCAGTAACCACGATGCGGATAGAATGTCCTTCCGCGTTAAGGGCGGGTTCGATCTCCAAACGCGTTTCTGCGTCCGGCGTAATCACAAGTATTCTCGCCATCCTGGTCCCTCCAATGGACTCGGTCCGTCATCGGCCGGTCGGGTATTTCTTAAAAAGATGCCGCTCCCGTCAGGGAACGACATCTTTTGGGAAGAGCATTTTTCTCCGGTCGAATAGTGATAATCACCCACGACCCGCAGTCGATTTAACGGATGTAAGAATATTGCTTGGCGAACCGTTTGTGGATCGGGGCACGCCTGAGGTCACATGAAATGCGGATGAGAGAAAAACCGGCGAAAACGGCGTATTATCGCAGTTGCGCTGACGTCGTGCGGCTTAGCGGGGGGATTGCTCAACCGCGCCGGTGATTTCACGCAGGCGCGGCGTCGGGTTCATACTCAGCGTGCGGCCGGCGGATTGAGAGCGGCGACCAGTTCTTCAACCAGCCGCTGGTGCTGGGCGGCCTTGAGCGTGGTGGTGACTTTGACGGTGGTTCGGTCTTTGCCGACCCACGTGGCGTACAGGTCGATGGTGTCGCCGGCGGCGGTCATTGCGCGGGCATCGCCGGAGAAGGCGTCGCTGACGACCGGCCAATCCGTCGGCTCGCTGGCGAAGAATCCCCCGCCGGACGAATAGCCCGGCGGTTTCACGCGGCGCAGCTCCAGGCGCGAAAAGACGTTCGTCGATTTGCGGAGGGCTTCCTTGCAAGTCAGCGTGGTAACAAACGTCGTCACGGCGCGCGAAACGCCGTCCGAGCCGACCGACGTCGACGTCATCGGCCCGGCACAACCCGCGAGGCTTGCGGTGAGCAGGAGCAGCGACAGCGTGTTGAATGATCGAGGCACAAACCCTCCTTGGTTAGGGCGCAACGCCATCTTCATCGAAGCGATTTCAACTGGCAAGGCGATCTTCGGGTCGCTTCAGCAAAGCGCCTTTTGTCGTAGCTTGAAAATGACTGTTTGTCGTCATCCTGAGGTACGCCGAAGGATCTCGAATGTCGAAAGCCGCTCGCAATTCGAGATCCTTCGGCGTACCTCAGGATGACGAATTTTGAGCTTGCCCGCTACTTCAAATTGCTCACCGCGTTAGAACGAATCGTCCGACTTCTGCATGTAGACGAAGATGCAAATCCGCTCTTCCTCGCCGGCCACGCCGCGGAGCGAGAAGAGCTTGAAGAACCATGCGAGGTCGCTTTCGCTGGGTTCGTCCGGCGGGACCGATTGCGGGCCGACGAGCGCGCCGATCGGCACACCTATCATCGTTTCGCACAAAAACTGGATGTTGATCTCGTCGGCCGTCTGCGTGGAGAGAACGGCGAGGTTGAACGCGCGGATCGGATCGCGCAAATACTGCTCGGCCAGCTTGTCGTCGATCTTATCGAGCGCTTCAAGATACTTGGCGACCGATTCGTCCTGCTTCCACTCCAGCGCTTGGCGCTCGTCTTCCTTGAAGCCGGCGATGGCAGCATCAAAGTGCGCCTGCAGACGCTTGTAAAACTGATCCACCTGCGGCCCGGCCAACCAGCGGGCGATCATCACCTCGCCGGGGCGGCGATGAATGTGGTAGTCGTTGGTGGAGAGGGTTTTCGTCGCCGGCCAATCGAGCAACGCGGCTGCGTCGGGCAGTGAAGGCTCCGGAAGGACCGGGCTTTCCGGCAGCTTCGATTTTTCGAGCGTGGCCATCGCCCGCTGCAGATCTCGCATGATCGCGGCGTCCACCCCGGGCTTGAGTTGCGCCTCAAACTTACGCGCGCCTTCAAATACCGCCGCCAGCTCGGCAATCGTGCGGAACTTGTCGGCCTGCTCCTGGGCACGGACGGCCGGGTCGGCGGATCGCTCGGTCGGACTTTCTTCCGGGTCTTCGTACATGTTCGAAACGGATATACACGGAAGCGGACGGCGTCGCAAAGCACGTTTGCGAGATGAACGGCCTAAAGTCGTCCGGCAAGACAGTTGCGAAGATCGACACAAATCTGGAATTTGCAAAGATGTCACCGGCCGAAAAAGATCGCGTGGAACCGTGATAAGTGGAACTGCATCGTAGGATGATCCGCCGGGCATTCGATAGGACAGACATTCCTGTCTGTCATGGATGGACGTACGTATCCATCCATCTCCACGGCGTCCGCGCGAAGAGTACGAGCCGACGAATACGTCGTCGCGTGACAGACAGGAATGTCTGTCCTACTGTTCGGACGGACTGAAAAAGAAAAAGAAAAAGCGCCGCCGCTCGATTGACGAAGGCTCGTACGTCTGCCCCAGCTGCGGCGAGCAGATCGAAATCCCCCTCGACCCATCAGCCGGCAGCGATCAGAAATACGTGGAGGATTGCCCGGTCTGCTGCAACCCGAACGTGATTCACCTGGAATTCTTCGCCCCAGAAGAACCGCCAAGAGTGTGGGCGGAGGCGGAGTGATTCACTGTAGGGCGGGATAGCAATCCCGCCGCAGCGTATTGCGGCGGGACTGCTGTCCCGCCCTACAAATTGATTTGAATGACCACAGGACATTGCGGCAGCAACTCGGCAAGATGTAGGGCAGGCTATTGCCTGCCGTTAGCGACCCGGCAGGCAATAGCCTGCCCTACAAACTACATTGCAGCATTCAACAATCGTAAAAGAACCAGTTGCCAATCACTTTCGATCCAATCGTCGCCAACAGGATAGACGCGCTCAAATCTCCAATCGGTTCGCGACAATTCGCCGACCATCCAAGTACCACGTTCTGCGTTGCTGGTATGAATGATCAAGGGACATTGTGGAAGCAGCTTAATTAGCAGCTTCACTACGTCATATCCGCAACCGGGATCATTCATGTCGTCTGGAGAAGCATTGAGGTCGTGGTCAAGTGAGATTACGGAGGCAAGTTCAAGGGCATCACCCAAATCCGCGATCATCTTGTGCGCGCTCCGCCAAATGCGGACCGGCCGTCCGGGTGCAACTACCTCAGATGCTTTCAAGAAACGGTCGATTCTGGCAGGATCGTCTTCGAGAATGAAAATCATCTTGGCGTCTATCGTTGGGGCTACTGCCGTCCCGCGATCGCCTCGTGCGTCGCGTTGTCTTGGCTGACGAGGTTCTTCGTCGCGCCGACGACCGTCCAGCGGTCGAACCCTTCCCGCGGCCACGGGCCGGTTGCGCCGATCAGGCTGACCAGCACGCTGAACGCAAGCCCTGTTCCTGTGAAGACCCAGGATTGCACGCGGTGGGGTTTGCGCAGCCACGCGCCGGTCCAGAACATCACCATCGGGCTGAAGACGATGAACCATCGCGCGGCGAACATCGCTTCGCGCCAGTCGGTTTTGTGCGTGGCGAAAGCAATCACGATCACGATCGCGCCGACGACACTCGCGCCGGCTAAAGTTTTGGTGGCGCTCGGCCAATGGCGGTGCATGATCTTGCCCACGCCGATCACGCCGAGCAGGAGGATCGGGAAATGGCTGAGCAGCCCGTGCTCGCCGACGATAGCCATCAGGCAGCGGCCGATGGATTCGCCGACGCGCTGCCAGATGCTGACGGTGAAGGTGTCGGCGTCGTCTTCGATCATCGCCGGCGCGGGTTTGGGCTCTTCGAAGTCGGTCCGCAGTTCCGGGTGATAGCAGAGCGGGAGCAGATCGCCGGTGACGGGGACGGTGAGCGCGCTGTGCAGCGCCAGCGGCGCGCTTAAGCCGATCACGTACAGCGCCACGCCCGCGACGCGCATTCGGATCGGCCAGCGGAGCGCCAAAATCACCGGCAGGAACAGCGCGAGGAAGACAATCGCAGGGATGTCGATCGCGCTGGCCAGCGCCGCGCAAAAGCCGGCGAGCATCAACCACGGCGAGGTTCTTACTGCCGACGGCGAACGGGTGACGTGGATCAAACACGCCGCCGCGCACAGCACCAGCACGGCTGCCGGCGCGTGGGGATTGAGCACCGTTGCGTAGCTGATGAGCCCCGTGCCGAACACGCAGATCAGCCCGAGCAGCGTTCGCCGAGGGCGGGAGAGTTCAAACACGCGGGCCATGCGGTAGATCAATCCCGAGCAAGCTGCCACCGGGATCGTCACGCCCAGCAGCGTGAGGACGTAACTGACCGTCGGCCCGTGGTCGGCGAACGTCAGGCCCATCTTCGTCATCACCCAATACGCGCCGCTCAGCAGGACGGCCATCGTGGAGGCCTGCGGGGCGTAATGCGCGTTGCCGAGGGTGATGACCGTGCGCGCGATCGGGCGGACTTGTGCATCGTCCAGCGCCAGCGTGCCGCGCTCGACGATCGCCTGCACGGTGGCCAGCCGGGCGGTTTCGTTGTCGGAGATGTCGCGCGGATCCGGATGCCGCAACGGCCGGAGCAGCGGCAGGCAAAACAGCAGGATCACGATCGGCCCGGCCAGCGCCCACGGGCGCACGCGCCTGCGGGGCGTCCAATTGAAACCCATGAGGTTGATCGTGAAGGAAGACATGGGGAATAGGACTGAGGACTTAGGACTGAGGACTTAGTGAAAGCAAAACCCTGGCTTCACTAAGTCCTTAGTCCTCAGTCCTGAGTCCTACGATCAATACACTTTCAAAAACTGCACAAAGTTCCCGAGGATCTTGTTCCCGATGCGCTCGTAGCGCGGGTAGTGCTTGGCGGTGTCGGATTTGATTTTTTCAGGTCCGCCGTCGCCGAGGACTTTCTTTACGTCGGCTTGGCCGTTCTGCACCATCGCGTCGATGCCTTCGGGCGTCAGTTCAAGGTGATACTGAAAGCCGAACAGCCGGGTCTTGAAGCGGAACGCCTGATGGCGGCAGGCGCGGGTGCTGCTGAGCAGCGCGTTGCCCGTCGGCGGCGGCGGGGCGGGCGGCGGCGCGGCGTTCGGCGGGGCGGGGAGACGCGGCAAGTCAAACGTGTCGTAATGCCAATGAAACACCTGCAAGTTGTCGATCGCCCCGTACACGATCGGCTCAGTCCCACCCGGAAACGGAAACGTCACCGGCCCCCAGCCGATCTCCGGCGGCGGCTCGATCGGCTCCACCGGCCTCGGCGCCTGACCGGGACCGCCGGGCGGGCCCATCTTCACGTTCGGATACACCTTCGCACCCGCAGCGTGCGCCAGCAGTTGCGCGCCCAGGCAAATGCCCAGCACCGGCTTGTCGTGCCGCACCATCCGCTGCAGCAGTTCGACTTCTTTCGCGAGGAACGGGAACTCCGGCTTACCGATATCCGCCACGCCCATTGGCCCGCCCATCACGACCAGGACGCGAACGTCCTCCAGATCGGTCGGCACTTCATCGCCGGCGTAGAGCTTGCGGACTTCGACAGGGATTCCGAAATCCCGAAACACCGGAACAATCCGCCCCGGCCCCTCGTAGGGGACATGCTGCAACACAATCGCACGACTCATAGGGGATCGATCATGCGTTAGATCGCCGTGGACTGTCAAGAAACC
>JBBROD010000043.1:0-38377 GCA_038229715.1 Tepidisphaerales bacterium
GCTCGATGATGTCGCGCACCTGCTGCTGGTACTTTCTGGCGGTGGAAACCATCAGCGAGTTGGTGTCGGCGTTGGCGAGGTTCATCACCTCGCCCGCCAGCGAGGAGGCCGCCCCGGATGCTGCGGGGGTAACGCCCGGCGATGTCTGGGCGCCCTGGTTGAAGCCGCGCGCGTTCTGGTTAGCGGAGTTCTGGTTGTTGTTGCTTTGTGTATTGCCGCCTCGCGAGTTGTTGCTACTGGTTCGCGAGTTCCCGCCACCCCCTGATCGGCTGGAGGTGTTGGGCGATCCGAAGCTGCTGGTCGTCCGGTTCGCGGTTCGGGAATTGGTGTTGCTCGTGCCGCTGGTGCTGTTGCCGAACAGCGTATTGAGCGTGTTGGCCACGTTCTCGGCTTGGCCGTTCTTCAGGTTGTAGAGGAAGAACGCCTGCTCCGACGCGGGGTTGGCATCGAGCTTGGTGAGCATCTCATCGATGATCTTGAGCGACTCGACCGGCCCGGTGACTACCACGGTGTTGGTCCGCGCGTCGGAGGAAGTGGTGATCTTGCCGGCACGGCCCTTTTCTTCATCGCCGGTACCGCCTGAGCCGCCGCGGTCGCCTCGGCCGCCTTGTATCGCCCGGAAGAATGCGCCGGGCCCGGAGTTGGCGGCGTTAGCGTTGGCGTCGTCGGACTTGAAAATATCGTTAATCAACTTCGCGGCCGATACCGCGTCGGCGTATTGCAGTTGCTTGACCAAAATCGTGCTGTCGGCGGCTTCGCGGCTGTCGATCTTGGCGATGATGTTCACGATGCGATACACGTTGGCCGACGTGTCGGTCACGATCAGCGTGTTGCTGCCGGCGTTGCTGGTGACGTCGGCGTCTTTGCCGATGAACGTGTCGAGGTCCTTCCGCAGCTTCACCGCATCCACGTTGCGCAGCGGGATGACCTGCGTGATGATCGTCTCGCTCTGCTCGATGTTCGTCGGGTCGGATCCGAAATGCACCGGGACGTTGGCTTTTTTAGCCTTGTCGCGCGTGGTGATCGTCAGGATTCGGCCGTTCTGGATCGCGGTGTAGCCGTTGGTCTTGAGCACCGCGTTGAGCAGCGAGACGGCTTCTTCCGGCGACACCGGCTGCTTGCTGAGCACCGTCACCCGGCCGGCAAGCGGCGATTCCTTCACCACCACGAAACCGGCCAGGCTGGAAAGCGAATCGAGGACGGCGTCGATCGGCGCGTCTTTGAAGTTCAGGCTGATCTGCGTGGTAGGCGCGCGTTTGCCGAACGGGTCGACCGGCGCGGCAGCGGGGCCGACCGGCTGGGTCGCAGGCACTTGCGCCAACAACGGCGACACCGCCAACAGGATCGCCGGAGCCAGGAGAGATGCACACGTGTTCCACTTTCGCATAGTCAACCTTTCAAACAGTCAATTGCATTGCCTTCATGCGTCGCATGGGCAACTTGCCCATGGTCGCGGTACTCCACGACGATCGGTCGTACTCGACTGATACAGCAAGAGCGAAGCGATCCTCTCCAACTGGCGTCAGCGGTGTCGCTGACGCAATGGCTTTATGAGCCGAGTACGGCTCATCCGCGTGAGTACACGCTGCATGGGCTGGTAGCCCATGCGACTTCAACTACTGTCCAGAGCGTCGCCGGGCACGCATCCGTTCGAGGATGTCGGCGTTCGCCGCATCATTCGTGTCTGAATTGCCGCTGGGCGCCGCCGTCGGGCCCGTGGTCGGCGGGCCGTTGCCGTTGTCGGTGATCGTGGCCCGCGCCGTGATCGGCGGGGGTTCCGAGCCGTCGAGCGCTTGCCCGACCAAAATCTTCACCGGCTTCCCGTCGGCGGTGTACGTCACCGAGTCGAGCGTGATTTCCGTCACCTTACCGCTGGCGATCGCGTCGTTCAGCTTGGCGGTGATGATCTTGCCGGCTGCGGTATCTTCGAACATCGCCGAGACCGAGCCGTCGGTTTCCGTCGCACCGATGAACACGATCTTGTGCTCGGGACGGACCGTCGGCGTAATGATCGGCTGCGTGGTTGTCACGGCCGGGACGACCGGCGACGGGACTCTGCCCTTCATGAAAATGCTGCGCGTGTTCAGGATCGCGTATCCGCCGGGCAGCAACTTGCCATTGACCATCGGCGGCGAGTTCAAGGCTGCCTGCATCGCGGGCGCGGTGGTTGGCAGCGTGGTTGCTTCGACCGTTGGGACGGTTGCGGGCAACGTGGCTGGCAAAGTCGAGGGCAGTGTGGCCGGATCATCGGCCCGCGACACGGTCGCGAGCGTCAGGAGAGCGGCGGATACCAAAACGGCGTACTTCATCGCGTCACGCTCCCGTCATTGCCGGCCGCTGATGCCGCACCGGCGGCGGGTTTGGCGGTGTCGGGCATGAGCGCCAACGTCGAGACGCTGATCTGCAGCGTCAGGTCGTCGGTGCCTTCTCGCCGCGGGGCGATCTGCAGGTCATTCAGGCGCACGGGGATGTTCGCCGTCTCGATCGACCAGAGCAGCTTGCTCAGCGACAGCATTGATCCGTTGCCGGTAACGTGGAAACCAATGATCTGAAACTGATTCTGCTGCTGGTCTCGCTCCGGTTTTACCGAAGCGACGTTTACGCCTGCGGATTTGGCCCAATCAAGGACGGCCTGCTGGGCCTGACTTTCGGCTTGGCCGCGATCGGTCTTCAGGCCGTTCAATTTGATCTGCGTCCAGATCGGCGCTACCGCCTTCTGCTTGACCAGTAAGCGATCGGCATCCGCCAACTGCGTGTCGACCTTCTCACGGTCGGCGAAGTAGAGCGCTCGCGCGTCGGTGTACGGCGTGAGCAGGAATTGGTTCAGCACGAAAATGACCACCGCCGCGGCCACGCCGATCGCGATGTAGCGTTCTCGTTTGGAAAGCGAATTCAGCACGGTCATCCTTTTCCGGGTCGGTAAACAAAGGTGATGGAGAACGACACTTCGCGCCCGCGGCCGCCATCCTGCGTGCCGCCGGGCTTTACGTCGCTGAACGCGGTGTTTTGCTTCAATCCGTCGATCACGCCCAGCACGTGTTGCTGATCGGTGGTTTTGCCGTACATCGTGCCTGCTAGGTGCCCTGTGTTTACAACCTTGCCGCCCTTGGCAATGGTCGTTAGCTCCCGCACTAACAGGCTGGTGGCGTAGGTGGCTTCATCCTTCGGCAGCGCGGTGGTGATGTCTTTCACGCAGGCGACGTAACGCGGATCCGTCGACTGCCACCCGCGGGCGAAGCTGACCTTGGAGACAAACGCATCGGCCGAGTCGATCTGCGGCTTCATCTGCGCGAGCTTGGCCTTGTCGGTAGAGAGCTGGTTTTGCTTGCTCTGGAGATCGTTATACGCCCACACGCTGATGAGGATCGCCAGCAGAAGCGCGCCGGCCGTGTACATCGCCCATTTGGGGATGATCGCTTTCTTCGGAGTGGCCAAGCGCGAGTGGAGGAAATCGATCGCCAGCGTGCGGTCATCCATCGCCTCGAGCGCGACGGCGACGGCCGGCGCGAATCGGCGGGCTTGGCCGGTATCGGGCGTGACCGACGCATCGACGCCGAGCGACGACAGTTCGCCGTTGCGAACCGTGAAGCCCAGCCCGCGGACGAGCGCGGCGGAATCCATCGCGCCGCTGTCCCACAGAACCAGTTCCGCTGGCGAGCCGTTGGACGGCACGGCCGCAATCGCCCGGCGGAGTTCGCCGGTGCTCGCGCCGCGAAGTTGACGCAGTGCGACAGGCGTTGGCCCGTGCTGAGCGGTGAATTCGCTTCCATCCTTGCCGATCCCCAGCACCATCGCGTTTTTGGCAATCCCGCGGCTGGTGGCCGATCCGAGCGCGACCGCCGACGGCGTGACCGCAACCGCCAGCACGCCGGCCGCCTCGCACATCGCGGCGGCGTTGTCGACGTGCTTCCGCTGCGTCGCGACGAGCATGACGCTCGCTCCGCCTTCACCGGCGAAGTCGTACACCAGCTCCTTCAGTTCGGACGAGAACTCGCCTTCCACCTGCAGACGGAGGATGTCGGCCAGTGTGGCCGCATCGGTTGCGGGTACTTCTTTGGGCTTGGCGACCATCCACTTGGCGGGCAATCCCACGACGGCGTGTTTGGCGCTGAACTGTTTTGCTTGCAGAAACAAAGCCAGTGCTTTGCCGAGCGCGGCCGGTTCGTTCAACGACGCGCCAGCCGGGTAGACGAACTCCGCCATCCGCTTGATCGCCGGCTTGTCACCCGATTGCACCTCCGCCGCCAGCAGCGATTGCTCGCCGAGCGAAAGTCCTAGAATCTTGTTGTAGCGAGGCGGTTTCAATTCGCTCCTATCTTCAGAATGCTCGATCCCGTGGACAGCCCGAGCCCGGCCTTGAGTTGCTGCTGGATCGACGGGTCCAGCGGCCAACCGAGCGAGGTGAGGTCTTTACGGTAGATGATCTTGGCCGGCGAATGCCGTGCGTCGACGACGATTCTTACGCGCTTAAACGCGCGCCCGTCCGGGCTGGCCGCGAGAATGTCGGCCGAGTATTGGTAGGAGCGCGTGGTGATGCTCCCGCTGATGCCCGCGGCTTTATCGCCGGCCAGCGCGGTGAAGATCCACGCGATGTTCGTTTTGTTCGCGTCGGCCCGAGCGCCGACCAGCGTTTCCGCCTCCGCCGACGTTAAGCCCGGCAGCGCCGCCAGCGCCTGCTTGCCGGCGGTGTTGATATTGATCATCCCCCGCAGGTTGCGCGAGCCGGACGTGGTGATTTTGTCCGCGATCGCCCCGAATTCCTCAGCGGTCATCTTGCTGGCGGTATAGAAAACGCCGGGGCTGGCGATCGTATTGCCGTTGGGGTTCGATTGCAGCTGGCGGGCGATGTAAATGTTCAGGTTCACCAGAATGTCATTGATGTGCTGCTCGGTAAACGTTGTCTTGGTTTTACCGGCGGTGGTGAGCAGGCTACGCACCTGCTGATTGAACTGTCCGGTGTTTCGCGTGTTCACGTTCACGCGGGCGCTGCCGTCCGAGGCGACGTTGCGCTCGACCGTGAAAACGGTGGTGAACGGACTGATCCCGCGGGCCGACTCAGTGCTGCTGTTGAACAGACCTGCCGTCCCGCCGACGGCGCGCTCGTTTTCGTCGATCACGCCGTCGCGATTGCGGTCGTAGCCGAACAGCAGTTCGGGGGTGATTCCCTTGATGAGCAGCACTTCTTCGGGCGTTTCCAGCCGGGCGTTCTTGCTCGAATACGGCTCGGCCAGGGTGGTGTAGTAAGCGCTTTCGACCCCGCCGGCGGTGGGGTTTTCATCGCCATCGCACCAGTCGACGATGCTGGCGGCGGCTTCGTCGGTCATGCCCGGCAGCGCCATCAGCCGGGTGACGCCGGCGGTGCTGAGATTCACTTTGCCCGATTCATCAGTAATGCCGAACGCGTGAGTCGTATCCTGATCGGGATCGGTCCGGATGATCCAGAAATACCCTCCGCCGAGCGGCAGGGAATCGGCGGCGATGGTGGTGACGCTCAGCGCGTCCGGCGCTTCTGCCTCCACTTGCGCCAGCACCCACTGCTCAGCGCCGTGTTCGATCGCCTCTGCCTGGATGGCGCTCAATCGGTTCGCCGACGACAACGCCTCGGTCCGCATATTCTGCGCGAACGACAGCAGCATCGCCGTCAGCACGACGATGATGCCCAGCGTCACGATAAAGATAATGCCGCCGCGGCTGTTGCGAGGTTGTTGGCGTCGCAGGGTCATTGGGTCGTACTGCTGTCGTTGGTGTCATCGCTCGGCGGGGTGGCGCACGACATCGTGAACACCCGGGTAAATCGGTACGTCTGCACGCCGCCGACGGTATTCGGACGCTCCAGCTCGAGCGTCACTTCCACCGCGGTGGGCAAAGCGTTGCTGACTGCGGTGGAATCCCACGAATCGTTCCATGTCGTGCCGTCGTAATAACGAAGATTGAAGCCCACCACGCCGCGGCAGAGCACTTCTTCGTCGGGGGTCGGCACGAGAGCGGACAACAGGTTGCGCGTCACGCGACGAACGAGAACCTGATCGGCCGAGTTTTGCGTCGAGGTAATCAGCAGTTCGACGTTCTTCACCTCGCCGTTGGCTGAGGGGTGCTCGGCGGCTTCGGCGGTGGTGAAGAAGTTGAGGTCGTCGCTGTCCTTATTGTTGTTGCCGAGCGAATCATTGCCGATAAAGTCGCCGCAGAGCCGGCCGGTAGCCAACGCGATCTGCCCATTGTTGCCGGCCGGCGGACAGGCGTTGTCGAGGTCTTGTCGAATAAATTCCATCGCCAGTTCCGCCGTGCGAGACGGCTCAACGGCGGCCTCAGCGCTGGCCTGGCTCTTGAACGCGATCCGCACGCTGGCGTACAGCGAGACGGCCATGATCGCGACGATCGCCATCGCGACGACGAGCTCGATCAGCGTGAATGCTTGTCGCATGGGCAACCTGCCCATGCTACGTGTAGGTACGCGGATGAGCCGCAAGTGGTTCATGGAGCAATGGCGTTGGCGATTGATGCACCAGGGCAAGGGCTGGTAGCCCATGCGACAGAAACCGTGAAGTTGTGCGGGCCGGTTATTCACTGGTTGCCGTCGTCCTTGCATAGGCGAGCGTCGATACCGAAACAGACTGCTCGCGATTGCGGGCCGTCCAGATCACGCGGAGATCGATCTGCTGCACGCTCTTGCCGCTGGAGTCGTTGGCGTACGGCTGCAGCGAGGCTTCCCATCGATAGTCCGGCCAATCGGGCGTGAAATCGCCGCTGAGACTACCGGCCAGCCATTGACGCGTGGCGACGACCTCGTCGAGCTTTGATTCGGCCAATCCCGCAGCTTCCGTCCGACGTCTGGCGTCGCTGGCGGCGTTGGTGGCCAGCGAAATGCCCTGCATCACCACCGGCAGAACGATCGCGATCAACAGCAGCGCGGCGAGCACCTCGACAAGCGTGAAGGCTGATCTTGCTCCCTCTCCCCAGCGGGGAAAGGGCTGGGGTGAGGGGAGAAACGTGAATCGTCGATCGGTGTTGTTTCGCCGAGCGCGTGAGTTGTGACCGCCGTCTGCACGAGCGAAGCCGGCTCGACGTGGGGCGGTTCGCCCCTCACCCCCGCCCTCTCCCCGAAGGGAGAGGGAGGATGCCGCTCGGGTTGTCAGCGTCAGTCGGCTCATTTCGTCACCTCGTCCGGCGGGACGATGCGGAAGAGTTCCGTCGCCGACGAACAAGCGATCTGCACTATCGAACCGAGGCTGTCGGTCAGCGTGATCGTCGCCGGCTCGGTCCGGCCGGTGGGGCGGAACTCGATGTACTGGCCGCCGTCCTGCTTGCTCGGAATATCCGTGTCGACCTTAATGCCATCGGCCAACTGCAGCGGCGTGGCAAAATCGTTCGGCGGCTTGATGTCGCGCGTGCCCTGCTGATAGCTGATCCACAGGGTTTTAGTCTGCGGATCGAAGTTGAGCCGATAAACCAACCCCTGCGTCACCGACTGCGTGCGAGCGTAATGCGTCATCGCGAGGATGCTGGTGGCGGCATTCTTCGTATTCCGGCCGGCCGAGAACCCGCGCAGCTGCGGGCCGACGATCGCCACGACCAGCGTGAGGATGAACAGCACGAGCAGCAGCTCGATAAGAGTGAAGGCGGGATGTGAAATTCGCTGACGCATTAATTCTCAATCCATCGGCCACTGAAAAATTCAATCGGACACTGACTGACACTGACTGACACTGACTGACACTGACGGACACTGGCGGACACTGACGGACACTGACCCACACTGAAAAGCCGTCATCCTGAGGTACACCGAAGGATCTCGGATGACGAACGACGTTCGGCTGTCGAGATCCTTCGCGGAGTACCGCTCAGGATGACGTCGGTCGAATGACTCACGGCTGAACGTCGTCGGTTCCGCCTTCTTGGCCGTCCGGGCCGGCGCTGAAGAGATCAAAGCTCTGGCCGTTGCTGCCCGGGGCGCGGTAGATGTAGCTGTGGCCCCATGGGTCGATCGGCAATTTTGGCAATCCCGACTTCCAGTTCGGCAGATCGCCGGGCCGGGTGACGAGGGCGTTGAGCCCTTCATCGGTCGACGGGTAGCGGCCGTTGTCGATCTCGAAGGTGTCGAGCGCGGTCTTGATACCTGAGATTTCACCCTTGGCCGCCTTGATCCGCGCGTCTTCGGTCCGGCCGGTGAATTTCGGCACGACCACCGCCGCGAGGATGGCGAGAATCACCATCACCAGCAGCAGTTCGATCAACGTAAATCCGCGACGCACACTCGGGCGAACATTTCGACGAACACGAACGGTCATGACGACTCCTTAGTGAATCAAATCTTGTAGGTTAAACACCGGCAGCAACATGCCCACCACGACGGTGCCGATGATCCCTGCCATCAAAAACAGCATGAGCGGCTCGGCCACGGCGACCAGCAGCCGTAACTGGCGATCCAGATCGGCCTCGTACGCGGTGGCGAGGCGGAGCAGTTCTTTATCCAGCCGGCCGGTCTCTTCGGCGACGGCGATCATTTCGATCACCGACGGCGGAAACAGCTTGGGGCTGCTCGACAGACTCTTGGACAGCGCAGTCCCGCGTTGAACCTGCTCGATCGCGTGCGTCACCGTGTCGGCCAGTGTTTGATTGCCGATCGCCTCGCGGGCCACCCGCAGCGACGCCACCAGCGGCACGCCCGCGCCCACCAGCGTGCCGAGCATTCGGGCGAATCGCACCAGCGCAAAGTGCGCGATCACTCGGCCGAGCATCGGCGTCGCGAGCAAAGCAATCTCCACTTTCCGCCGCCCGACGTTGGTATTCATTGTCCGCTTGAGCGAAATGCCGATGACGACCGCGGCGCCGGCCACCCACAGCCCGTAGTGTTTGACGATATTGCTCGCGGCGATGATGAACAAAGTCAGCGTCGGCAAATTCGCGCCAAACTGCGCGAAAATGCCGCTGAATTTCGGGATAAAAAACGTCAGCAAAAACACCAGCACGCCGACCGCCAGGCACGCGAGGATGATGGGGTAAACCATCGCCATCTTCACTTTGCCTTTGAGGTCGGCCTCGCGGGTGCGGAAGTCGGCGATTTGGGAGAGAACCACATCGAGGAAACCGCCGGCCTCCCCCGCGCGGATCATGGCGACGTACACGCTGGAAAAGTTCTTCGGGTATTTCGCAATCGTGTCGGCCAGTGAGGTTCCGCCGACGACGTCGTCGTAGATCGCGGTCCATAACTGCTTCGCGCCGGCACCATAGGCTTCGCGCTTGAGCAAGGACAGCGACCGGCTGAGCGGTACACCGCCGGCCAGCAGATTCGCCAGTTCGCGCGTGAACGATTCGATCGCTTTTCCCGACACCTTCGGCGGCAGCGCAGCGCCCGCCTTGCCCGCGACGGCCTTGGCGGCAGCGGCGGCGTCTTTGGCTTCGTTGATCTGGACCGGATGCAACCCCTGTTTCCCCATCTGCACAATCGCCGCCGCGCACGAATCGGCCGACACGGTCCCGCTGGTGCGGCGGCCGTCTTTGCTGAGCGCGGTATAGGCGAATACGGACATTTGCTTCTCCGGCCCCTCTCCCCGGAGGGGAGAGGCTGGGTGAGGGGCGAAACGCGGAACATCTATTGACGCACGCACGCCAATCGACGGGGGACGACTCTCCCCTCACCCCTGCCCTCTCCCCTCCGGGGAGAGGGAGTTAATTACATGGCACTCAGCTCCGCCGCTCCGACGGCGACGTTTTCGTCCTTGGTCATGCGCAGCACTTCTTCCGGTGTCGTCCGGCCTTCGCGGATCAAACGCCAGCCGTCTTCTCGCAGGCTGGTCATGCCCTGTTGCACCGCCAGCTTGCGGATTACCCGGCTGCTGGTGCGCTCGATGATCATGGCGCGGACTTCGTCGGTGATGGGCATCAACTCGAACAGCCCTTGTCGACCGCGATAGCCGGTCCCCTGGCAGTTTCGGCAGCCGTGGCCGCGAAAGATGACGCCCGGCACTTCAGGGCCGAACTCGATCCGCAGTTTCTCGACGTCTTCCGGCGGCGTTTGTTCTTTGCACTTGGGGCAGATCAGTCGCACCAGTCGCTGAGCGGCCACCAGTTCCAGCGATGACGACACTAGATACGGTTCGATGCCCATGTCGATCAGCCGCGTGGCCGCACCTGGCGCGTCGTTAGTGTGCAGCGTGCTGAACACCAGATGACCCGTGAGCGACGCCTGCACGGCGATCTCGGCGGTCTCGCGGTCGCGGATTTCGCCGATCAGGACGACGTCGGGGTCGTGACGCAAGATGGCGCGCAAGCCGGCGGCGAACGTAAGGCCGGACTTAACGTTCACCTGGATCTGATTGATCCCGCGCATCTGATATTCCACTGGGTCTTCGATCGTCACGATCTTCAGATCCGGGTTGTTGATCTTCGCCAGCGCCGCATACAGCGACGTGGTTTTGCCCGAACCCGTCGGCCCGGTCACCAGCACAATACCGTGCGGCAGCTGCAGGACTTTGTCCCAAGCGTTCTGGTCGCGCTTGGCCATGCCCAGGTGTTCCATGCCCAGCACGGTGTCGCCGCGATCGAGGATACGCAGCACGACGGCTTCGCCGTGGATCATGGGAATGACGCTGACGCGCAGGTCGATCTCGCGCCCGGATACTTTCAGGCGGATTCGCCCGTCCTGCGGCAGGCGTTTTTCGGCGATGTCGAGATGGCTCAGGATTTTGAGGCGCGAGACGATGGCCGGGTG
Source organism: Tepidisphaerales bacterium (assembly GCA_038229715.1). Classification (GTDB taxonomy): domain Bacteria; phylum Planctomycetota; class Phycisphaerae; order Tepidisphaerales; family Tepidisphaeraceae; genus JANMES01. The sequence goes on from JBBROD010000043.1 coordinate 10,709, forward strand.
AAACTTCCGCACCTGCGGCGGGATGTTCGCTTCCACCAGCACGCCGTCGATGCGGTAGCGCACGCGGAGCTGGTCTTCAAACGGCTCGACATGCACGTCCGTCGCCCGCGAGTCCAGCGCCTCGGCCAGCACTTGGTTGACGAACTTGATGATGCTGGCGTCTTGAGCGGCGGCGCCCAGGTCGAGATCGTCTTCATTGAAATCGTCGATGACGGTGACGTCGTCATCGTTCACGCCGAGCGATTGGAGCGTATCCGCGCCAACGCCGAGGTATTTTTTGGTAAAGCGGTCGATTTCGCTCGAAGTCGCCAGGGCCGGCAGCAACTCCACGCCGCTGGCGAGGCGAAGCTCATCCAACCCGGCGGTGTCGAACGCATTGGACGTCAGGACCGTCACCCCATCGGCCGACTCGGACACAGGCATGATGCGGTGATGGAGCAGGATGCTGGCGGGGAATTTGTTCAGCAGTTCTTTACTTGGCGCCAGTTGGGCTGCGTCTTTTTCCAGGTCGATGAATGGGATGTCGAAGTACGTCGATAGAAACCGCAGCATCTTTTCTTCAGAGCCGTTCACGGCGCTGCGGAGCGATTCATCTATTGATTTGCCGGCCGACAGCGACGCACGAACCTGCTGGGCGGTTTCGGCATCGAGCAGATTTTCATCGGCTAGCAGTTGGACGATATCGTTCACGGATTACAACTCTTTCTGCAGAGGGCGAGTGGATTCAAGCCGGGCGTTTCTGGAACCCCTCGGCGTACGGTGCAGGATGACATTCTTAGTGAACCTTGAAGTCGCTCGCCGCCTTCTTCCACGGTAACACGCTTCCACGCAAGAAGACACAAACGCTCGCGTCGCCGCGAAAGTGCGACGACGCGAGCGATGGGTGTTGTTACTCGAGCGTGCCGTTGTTCACGAGCACGGCTTCCTGTCGCTGGCTGAGGAGTTCCTTCAACTCGGCCTGTGCTTTGGCTAACTCTTCGTGGGCTTTGACTTTGGCGGCACGGACGGCATCGAGCTTGGCCTTGATTTCCTCGGGCTTGGCGTCCTTGTTCTCGAGGAGGGTCGTCAGTTCGCGCGTGGCAGCAACAACCGGGCTTGTCGGAGGCGTGGCAGCGGCGTCACCTGCGGCAGGGGTCGCGCCGGGCTGACCAGCGGGTTGCCCGCCGGGCTGCGCACCACCTTGGCCGCTACCGGGGCCGCCTGGCCCGCCCATTCCGCGTCCACCGAATCCGCGGTATCGGCTGGAGGACAGATCGCGCTGCAGCTGTTGGATTTTTTCGATCTTGGGTTGAAGGGCTTTGTATTCGTCGTCGGACGCGCCCATGTCGGCTTTGAGGCGCTCGTTCATCGCGTTGCGCCACTGGGTCATATCGCGCCCGCTGAAGCCGCCGCCGCCGCGACGACCGCCGCCCCCGCCATTATCGCCCGCTGCGCCAGCACCACCACCGCCGTCACCGCCAGGAGCTTGTGCGTAAGAGGACGCGGACATCGCGCCCATCGCCAGTGCGAGGGATAAACAACCGATAAGTCGTGACATTTTCATAAGCCTGCTCCTGAAAGAGGGGTTTGAGAGTTCATCATCAGTGTTCGCGTTTATTGCCCGGTGAAAATCGTTCCACGTCCGGCGGAGGGCCGAACCCGCCACCCATCGGCGGGCCGTCCATCGATCGACCGCCCGGCCGGCTGCTGGGCTGGCTGCCCGGCCGGCCGTGCCGCGGGCCCAACCAGCCATGACGTTCCTTACTCAACGCATCCCAACGCTTTTGCTGATCTTCGGTGAGGATCGCGCGGCTCTTAGCGTTGGCATCGGCGAAGAGTTTTTCGCGCTGCTTGTCCATGTCGCCGCGCTGGGTGCGGTAATTGTCCTGAATGGCGGCGTAGGTTTTTTTCTGGTCGTCGCTAAGAAGCTCCTGAATCGCCTGATCGCGATCCTTATCCAGCGTGGATCGTCCCTCGAAAGTTTTGCCGACGTTCTTAAAGACATCGCCCCAGATGGAATCCATCTGCTTGCGCTGGTCGGCCGACAGGTTCAACTGCTCGTCGAACCAGCCGTGCGGTTTGTCGGTCGGTTGCGTGGTGGCGGGCAGACGGGTTGAGATGCGCCCGATCACCATGCCGGCGCCCAGCACCAGAACAACCAACGGGAGAAGATATTTAAGTCGCGCGAACATGAGGTTAATGGTTGCGTTTGTCTGCGCCTTACTGGCCGCTGAAGCGGAAAGTCCGGAAGGGTTTACGGCGTATCGTCGGCACTCCGTTGACTGGCGTCGGCCAGGTACCACTGGGCGGCGGGGCTTTGGGCGTTGTCACCCAGCGAATGGGCGTAGACGGCTGCATCCACCCACGGCGGGGCAGCCTGCACGGGTTCGGTCGCCTGCGACAACCAGAACGTTCCGACGATCAGCACCGCCGCCGCCACGCCGCTCAGCGACCAGGCGAAGCGAACCACTGCACGCTCCATGATGGCATCGAGCGCTCGATGCACGCGATGTCGTTCGATTTGCGACAGGCGAGGCTGCTCAACTTGCGCGAACTGCATCGACAGGCCCCGCAGATCCGCCAATTCCGCCGAGCAGATCAGACAGGCCGACAAATGGCTTTCCAACTCCGCGGCTTCCGCCGGCGAAAGTTCGCCATCGTGGTAGGCGGGAAGTTTTGAAGTACGGTCGCAGTTCATCGATACGCTTTCAGCTTGTCTCGCAATTCCGCTCGCGCTCGGAACAGTCGTGATTCGACCGTTCCCCGCGGCACGCCGAGCACGTCGGCGATTTCTTCGTAGCTCAGTTGTTCAAACTCCCGCAGTACCAATACGTCCTGATGCTCCGGAGAGAGTGTCGCCAGCGCCGCATGCACGTCCATCCGATGTCCAGCCGACGATTCGTGATCCGCCGGTGATGCGGATTGCGGGTCGATCGGTTCGGATCGTCTGCTTTTCTGATCCCGCCGCCACTTAGCGATCTGCAGGATCAGAATCCGCGTCAGCCAAGTCTTCACCGACGCCCGCTGTTCAAACTTCGCCAGCCCGCGATACGCACCGGCCAGCGTTTCCTGCAACACGTCTTCGGCGTCGGCGTGATTGCGCAATAGCGAGACGGCTAACGCGAACAACCGGTCCGCATGGCGATCGACCAACGCATGAAACGCCGCCGCGTTTCCGTCGGCGGACCGCTTCAGCAGCTCAAAATCGCTCTCCGATCGATTCGACTGCACTCGCGGTCGCCTCCGAAGTTGGTCCGTGACTCGCGCACCTGCTGATCGAACCGTCAAAGATATAGTTGCGCGCGAGGTGAGATTTCTTCCCAAAAAATTCCGAATCCCGTTTGGACCTGTCCGGGACCGGCACTAAGTGTAGCATTACGAGGGAGAAACGCGCGATCTGAGACAGGCTTGGTACGTCGCTCTCGATAAGACATTTTCCCACACAGCGTGCGAGGCGGCTCTTGGATTCGCCGGCTTTATTCTTCGCGAAAGCACAAGCGATGCACGAGTGATCAGGCAATTGTCGCGAATTCGTAAATTTGCATCGCAGGCCCGGCTTGGCATCTTACGGCACGTTTGTACAATTCGGCCCATGCTTCAAACCCAACCCACCATCGGCGATACCTCCTGGTTTACTCACGACCGTTTCGGCATGTTCATCCACTGGGGCCTGTATGCGCTGGGCGCGCGGCACGAGTGGTTGATGAACAATGAGAAGATCGCCATTCCCGAATACGAGCGCCGGTACTTCAAGCATTTCGATCCCGACCTGTACGACCCCGAACTCTGGGCCAGCGCCGCCGCCGACGCCGGGATGAAGTATTTCGTCATCACCACCAAGCACCACGAGGGTTTTTGCCTCTGGGACAGCAAACACACCGACTACAAAGCCACCAACACGCTGGCCAAGCGCGATCTGCTCACGCCGATGGTCGATGCCTTCCGCAAGCACAGCCTCAAGGTGGGGCTGTACCACTCGCTGATCGACTGGCATCACCCGCAGATGATTATCGATACCAGGAATGGCCCTTACCGCGAACTGCCCGAGGCCGAGCGCGATAAGATGAACGAAGGTCGCGATCAAGCGAAATATGCGGAGTATCTCCACAACCAGACCCGCGAACTGCTCACGAAGTTCGGCAAGATCGACGTGCTTTGGTACGACTTCAGCTTCCCTGATAAAGAAGGTCGCGGCTCGAAGTTCGGCAAAGGCAAGGACGATTGGCAGAGCGAAAAGCTGCTGAAGATGATCCGCGAGTTGCAGCCGAAGATCATGCTCGACGACCGATTGAACCTGCCCGACAACCATCCGCTGGGCGCGTGGGATTTCAAGACGCCGGAGCAGTTTCAGCCCGAAGGCTGGGTTCACGTCAACGGCAAGCCCGTGGTTTGGGAAGGGTGCCAAACCCTCAGCGGCAGTTGGGGCTATCACCGCGACGAGGCGTCGTGGCGCAGCACCGAGGAACTAATCCGCACACTGATCGACAGCGTCAGCAAGGGAGGCAACCTCCTGCTCAACGTCGGCCCGACCGGGCGCGGCGAGATCGACGAACGGGCGATGGACCGGCTCAAAGGCATGGGCCAGTGGATGAAACGCCACAGCCGCAGCATCTACGGTTGTACGCAGGCGCCGGCTGAGTTCACGCCGCCTAAGGATTGCCGCTATACCTACAACCCCGTGAGCAAGCGGCTGTACATGCACATCTTCGCCTGGCCGTACAAGCACCTGGCACTGCCGAATTTGCTCGGCAAGGTGGAGTACGCGCAACTGCTCAACGACGCCAGCGAAGTAAAATTGCAAGGGACCGAAGCGTGGCAATCCGAGGAGTCGGTCGGCGGGGAGGCATCGCAGAAAATCACCCTCCCGCAACTGAAGCCGAACGTCGCCATCCCGGTGGTGGAACTGTTTTTGAAGTAGGGCGGACACCGCCCACCATTTTTTGTCCTGCGGTATACTCTACCGCTGAATGACCCACGCCCGCTGGCCAATCGCGCTGCTCTTGTTGATCGCAGTTGCGCTTCGACTGGCTTTGTGCCTTTCGCGCCCGGACGTCGTGTCGGCCGACCTGCCGGACCAGCGCGAGTATCTGGCCATCGCGGCCAATCTGATGACCGGCCAAGGGTTGCAGTTCCACGACGACCGCTTCGGCGACACCGTCTACGCCTTCCGATCCCCCGGCTATCCCAGCTTCCTCGCCGGCCTGCGGTGTGATCTGCGAACGATCCGCATCGTGCAGGCGATCCTCGATACCTCGACCGTTCTGGCGATTTACCTGCTCGCGACGCAATGGCTCGATGAGCGCCAGTCGCTGATCGCAGCGGCGCTGGTGGGGCTGAACCCGTTTCTGATCTTCTTCACGAGTCTGCTGCTGACCGAGACGCTCTTCACTACCACTCTCGTGTGGGGTTTGGTGATGTTGGCACGCAAACAGTGGATCGGCCTCGCGTCGATCGCGCTCGCTTTACTGATCCGTCCGCCCGCAGCAGCGCTCGTGCCGTTCGCTTGCGCCTTCGCAGCGGGGCTTTCGCCGCGAAAGATGCTGGCCGGCTTTGCGATCGGCGTCGCCACCTCGTTGATCGTGCTTTTCCCCTGGGCGTACCGCAACCATCAAATGCTCGGCGTATGGATCTGGACCACCACCAACGCCGGCCAAACCCAATACGACGGCTTCCGCGACGGGGCCGATGGTTCGAGCAATCTCGCCGAACTGAAGACCATGCCCGAGTTGGCGGGAAAGAACGAAGTCGAGCGAAACGCCTACCTCGCCGAACGCGGCCGCGAGTTGATGCGGGCCGATCCCCAACGTTCGGCCGGCTTAGCGGTCAAGAAGATCGCCCGCACATGGAGCCCCGTGCCGTTGAGTGACGAATACGCCTCGAAGCGCAACATCACCGTCGGCCTGCTGTACAGCCTGCCGCTGTTCGGCCTGACGCTGATCGGCCTCGGCCGCAAGAATCTACCGAACTCGGCCAAGCTCTTCTGTCTGCTCCCGGCGATATATTTTACCGCCAGCGCAGCGGCCACCGTGGGCTCGTTACGGTATCGTATCCCCGCCGAGCCGATGCTCGCGGTGATAGCCGCCTCGGCAACGCGAAGGATGAAGACCGAAGGATGAAGATGAAAACGGATTTTAACCACCCACTCCTTTTTCATCCTTCCGCCTTCCTCCTTCATCCTTAATTCCGATGGCCCAAACCACGCTCACCATCGACCGCCTTTTCGACCGCTCTTCGCGGCTGCCGTACCCGCTGCGCGCGCGGACCAGCCCGGCCCGGCGCTGGTGCATGTTGTGCCTCTTCATCCTGCTGACGACGTTGATCGGCGTGTACTGGTTCGTCACCGACGCGCGGCGCGTGCGGGAGATGGCCGAGTCGTATCTGTCTGAACTCTCGGGCGCACAAGTCATCGTCGGCCGCGCGACGTTGTCGATCTTCGAGGGCCTTCGTCTGGATGACGTACGCGTCTACGCCGATCCGCAGGAGAAGGTCGATCGCAAATCCATTCGTGCGTTGCCGGTTTTCACCGCCAGCCGGTTCCAGATCACCTACAACCTTCGCAAGATGCTCCGCGGCAAGCTGGAGGCGACGCGCATCGTCGCGACCAATCCGCACGTGCTGATGGCGGAGGATATCGACGCGGGACTGTGGAACTATCAGGGACTGGCGAAGTCGCCGACACCTGATCTGTCCGTAGGCACGAACGGCCAGCCACTGAAGTTGCCGGAGGTCGTGCTGCGCGACGCACGATTGGAATACATCGAGGTGCGCCACGGCGTGAAGTCGGCCGTCGGGGCGATGTCGCTGGAAGGGCACCTCATCGCCAGCGAGGACGGACGCAGCTACACCTTCAACTTGCAAAGCCGCGGCGTGACGCAAGGCATGGGCCCCAGCGTGTTCGGCGCGATCGAAGTGGCCGGCGGTCAAGCCAAGGCTCAGCTTCGTAACTTCAGCTTCGGACGCGACATCAAAACCATGCTCCCGGCGCTGGTGCGGACTTGGTGGGAGCAGCACGAACTATCCGGTCGCGTCGACGTGCCTCAACTGATCTACACGCCAGCCACCGGATCACGCCCGGCCAGTTTCAAAGTGGAAACCGAGCTCGATTCGGTCGCGCTGGCCGTGCATCCCAACGAGTGGATGAGCCGCGGCGAGAACCAGGCTGTGCAGGATTTGAAGGACGGCCTGCTCCTGCTCGACCGCGCCTATCGCGATGTCGGTTTGAACGCGATCGACACCCGCGCGCAAACCCAAGTGATGGCCGAAGCACTGGAACTCGAGCCGATTCGGCTTCAGAAAGTGTCCGGCACGTTTGTGTTCACGGAGAACGGGATCGAGATCAAGAACGCCAGCGCACGGATCGAGAACAACGGTTTTGCGCTCTCAGGCCGGATCGACGGGTATTCACCGGACTCGCCGATGTCGCTGACGCTGTCGTCGCTTCCGGGTGAAAATCTCGTCCTTACGCCGTCTCCCAATTACGTCAATTCCATGCCCGCGCCGGTGCGCGAGTTGTACCAACAGTTGCGGCCAGAGGGGGAATGCAATCTGGCGGTTCAGGCGCGTCGTGATGAGGCCGGCGATCGCATCATCGCGTCGGGCGTGGTGAATATCGTCGACGGGCGATTTACCTTCGCGAAGTTTCCGTACCCTGTTCGCAACGCCAAAGGCAAAATCGAGTTCGGCCCTGATCCGCGGAACGGCGTGGAGCGTTTGGAGATCACAGATCTCACCGGGCGTGGCGTAGAGGGATCGCTGAATGAGAATTCCGTGGTGGCGATCAGCGGGCGGATCGCGCCGCTCGGCCCCGATGCCGGGGCGCGGTTGTTTATCCGCGCCGATCACATCGCCTACGACGAGGCGATGCGTCCGGCCTTTCCGCCGGGTGTAAAAAACGTCTTAAAGCTCTTTGATGCCCCTAAATTCGAGCACAAGACGACGTTCGTCGGCGGTTTTCTGTGCGAAATCTTCCGCATCGAAGGGCACGACCGCGATGTGATCGTGAGTGTCGATCTCCGCATCGATGACGCCTCCGGCGCGATGGCCGATTTCCCGTACCCGGTCTCCAATGTCAAAGGGCTGGTGCAGATCCGCGATGACCATGTCGATCTGGTCAATCTGACGGCCAAGAAGGGCGATCTCTCGCTCAAGGCCGACGGGCGGATTTCGTGGACGCCGCACCACGACCGCGAAGGCGATCCGCCGGGCCTGGTCGTTCCGCCGCGCGATTTGCGAACGGACGTGAAGCTGGCGATCGAGAACCTTCCGATCGACGAGAACCTGCTTAGCGCATTGCCAGCCGACACGCGCACGTTTCTCGCCAAGCTCGGATTGGCAGGCGTGATGAAAGTCGACGGGCAGTTAACGCAACGGCCGCGCCCGTCGACCCGGCCGGGGTTGATTACCGAATCGCCGCTCCGCTACGACCTGACGTTGGACGTCCACGACGGAATCGTAAAGCCGCCGGCGTTTGAGTGGAATGCGCATGACATCGCCGGCCGTGTGCTGGTGTCGAACGACCGCATCGCGTTCTCTAACCTCACCGGCCTGCGCGGCAAGGCCAAGCTCGCCGGTGAAGGGATCATCGACATGACGGCCGAGCATCCCAAGCTGGTCGGCAAAGTGTCAGGCGTTGGGTTGGAACTCGATCAGCCGTTCTACAAACTGATCCCGAAAGACGCGCAGGACGCGTGGGATCAGGTTCGCCCGAGCGGCACGATCGATATGGACATGGCGTTCAATCAGCCCAAGCAGGCGTTCGCGATGACGCTCAAGCCCGGGGAGCTGACTGTCTCGCCGGTAGCGCTTCCGATCAAGCTGGATCACGTCACCGGGCAAGCGCGCGTGGTGGACGACGTCGTCACCTACAGCGATTTGCAAGCCCGCAGCGGCGACGCCGCCGTCTGGATCGACGGCACGCAGCGGCTGGACCGGCTCGACTGGAACGTCCGTATGGCCGCCCGTGGGTTGACGCTGAACGACGAGCTGCTCAAGGCCATGCCCGATTCGATCAAAGGGTTGGTCGGCTCGATCGGGCTTAAGGGCAAGTTCGCGATCGACTTTGACAAACTGCGCGTCTCGCGGCCCCTGACGCCAGCCGGTGCTCCGCCCGCCACGCAGCCGGCGACGTTGCCGGACATCGACTTTTCCACCACGCTGTGGCTGGAGAATGCATCGATGGAACTCGGCGTGCCGATCAGCAAAGCCAACGGCCGGCTATTGCTGGCGGCGGCGCTGCACAACGGACACCTGGATAAAATCGACGGCGGGATTGACGCATGGACGCTTCAGATGGCGGGGCGCGATGTGAAGAACCTCTCCGCCAAGCTCGCTAAGCGCCGCGACGAGACCGGCCTGCGGCTGGACGACCTGCAGGCCGAAGTGGCCGGCGGAACCATGGGCGGGCGGATCGATCTGATCGCTTCCGAAGAGGGCGCGTCGAAGTACGTGATGAACATCAACCTCCGCAACGCCGACGTGGCGACGCTGACGCAGGAAACGGAAACCAAGATTGAAGGCAAACTCTCGGCCAGCCTTGCACTCGAAGGAACCTGGGGTGACGCCTCCAAAGTCCGCGGCCGCGGCGACGTGGTCGTTACCGGCAAGCAGATCGTGAAACTGCCACTGCTGCTGGGGCTTTTCCAGATGGCCAATCTGGCGCTGCCGATCACCGGGCCGCTGAACGATGCGACCGTGCGCTACAGCCTCGACGGGCCGATCGTGATCTTTGAACGCATCGATCTAAAAGGCGCCAACGTCCGCATGGTCGGCGACGGCAAGCTGGATTTCACGAAGAAGACTGTCGACATGCGCTTCAGCACTGAAAACCCCGGCGCTTTCGGCATCCCGCTGATCGGGCCGCTGCTGCAAAGCGCCAACCGCGAACTGCCGCAAATCCACGTGCGAGGCAGCGTGCAATCGCCGAAAGTTTCCGGCAGCACGCTGGGGACGGTCAGCACCACGGTCGATGAAGTCCTAAGAGGCGGCGACAAGGGCGGGACGGAGAAGAAGTAGGTTTTGTGGGTTGTGAATTGCAGGTAGTGGGTTGGACGACCTATGCTTCTTCCAACAAACAACAAACAACAAACAACAAACAACCCACAGGACGATATGAAATACCGCACACTTGGCAGCACCGGCATGAAAGTTTCCGTCATCGGCTTGGGCACTTGGCAGCTCGGCGGGGAATGGAACAAGGATTTCACCCAGCCGGAAGTCGACGCCATGTTCGACAAAGCCCGCGAGGTGGGCATTAACCTCATCGACACGGCCGAGTGCTACGGCGATCACACGTCGGAGCGGCTGATCGGCGCTGCGATCGAGCGCGACCGCGAGAAGTGGATCGTCGCCACCAAGTTCGGCCACAAGTTTCACGGCTACATGAACCGCACCGAACCCCGCTCGCCGTCAGACACGATGCAGCAATTGGAAGACTCGCTCAAATTCCTGCGGACGGACTACGTCGATCTACTCCAGTACCACAGCTGGGGCGACGCGCAGTTCGCCGACGCCGGCGTACTGGAGGCAATTCAGAAAGCCAAACAGCAGGGCAAGGTTCGCCACCTGGGCAATTCGGTCGGTAGCAACGGCAACCTCGGCCAGATCGAGAAGAGCAAGTCGATGGGGCTGGAGGCGATCCAGATCATCTACAATCGTCTGGATCGCAAGCCCGAGGAGGCGGTGTTCGCCGAGTGCATCAAGCAGAACCTCGGCGTGCTCGCAAGAGTGCCGCTGGCCAGCGGGTATCTGTCCGGCAAGTACAAGCCCGGCGTGACGTTCCAGAAAGGCGATGTCCGCTCCAATCACAAGCCGGAAGACATCGACCGCAAGCTGGCGGAAGTCGCCAGGATCCAACAGGACGAACTCCCCGCCGGTGTGCCGATGGCCCAGTGGGCGCTGGCGTGGTGCCTGCAACACCCGGCTGTCACGACGGTTATCCCCGGCTGCAAAGACGTCCAGCAAGTCGCCGACAACGCCGCCGCGGCGGGGCTGGTGATTGTGATGGACGATCATCCGCAGGCGGCGAAAGAATAGGCGTTGACCTATATAGGCGGGAAGCTATAATGTGAAACATTGAAATGACCGATGAATTCTTCGAGTGGTTCGAGTCGCTCGACGAAGGTGAACAGGATGCCATCAAAGCTGGTATTCTCCATTTGGAAAAAGATGGACCGAGTCTCGGCCGACCGTATGTGGATTCCATCAAGCAGTCACGGCATTCGAATATGAAGGAACTGAGGACGCAACAAGGGGGCCGGCCCATCCGTACGTTTTTTGAGTTCGACCCACGGCGGTCGGCAATCCTCCTGATCGGTGGCGACAAGACCGGCGACGGTCGTTTCTATGAACGGATGATCCGTATCGCCGACACACTTTTCGATGAATACTTGGTCGAGTTACGAAAGGAAGGGTTAATCTGATGGCCGGACATAGAAATTGGCGTGTTCTCTACGACCGATTGTCTCCCGACCGCAAGGAGCGGGTGCAAGCCAAGTTTCGCGAAATGCAGGCGGAGATGCTGCTCGCCGAAATCCGCAAAATTGAAGGCGTGACTCAGGCAGAACTGGCTGAGCGGCTAGGGATCAAACAGCCGTCGATGTCGCAGCTCGAATCGCAGGACGACATGCAAATCAGCACGCTGCGCCGGATTGTTGAAGCGCTCGGCGGGGAACTGGATATTACGATCCGCATGCCTAATGGTAGCTACCGTTTAGCCGGATTGGCGGCGAAGTGAGTACGCCTACTTCTCGTCCACCCACCCCATCTTCGGATTCATGTAGCCCGGCGGGACCGTCCCGCCTGCTACCGGCGCGGCCCACTTCGCGGCGTTTTCGATGAGCCTAAGAATATTCGCGTCCTTATACGTCGGATACGTCTCATGCCCCGGCCTGATGTACACAATTTTGCCGGCCCCGCGTTCCCACGTCATGCAACTGCGAAATACTTCGCCGCCGGCGAAGCTGCTGATGAGGAGTGTTTCCATCGGTTCGGGAACATCGAAAAATTCGCCGTACATTTCTTCATTCGGCAGGACGAAGTGATCGTGAATCCCCGCCAGGATCGGATGGCCGGGCTTGATGACCCAGAGGATTTCGCGCTCGCCGGCCTCTCGCCATTTCAGCCGGCCGCTCGTGCCCATCAGTTTCGTGAAGGGTTTGGAAGCGTGTCCGCTGTGCAGCGCGATAAACCCCATGCCGTCGAGCACGCGCTTTTGCACGCGGCTGACAATCGCATCGCCGACCGCGCCGTGATGGCCGTGCCCCCACCAGAGGAGCACGTCGGTTTGGGCAAGGACCTCGTCAGTCAGCCCGTGCTCCAGCTGATCGAGCCAAGCCGTGCGGACCTGCAAATCCGCGTTCTTCCTCAGGTGGCTTGCAATGGCTTCATGGATGCCGTCCGGGTAGATCGCGCGGATTTCAGCCGAGTGTGGCCCGGTTCCGGTTTCGTGGCGATATTCGTTCCAAACGGTCACGCGAATGGGCATCGGAAGCTCCTAAAGTAAGTGCGCCGGACAATAGCCGCCAACCCGATCCGAAACAAGCCGCCCTAACGCAACCCCTGACAGGCCAATAAGATCGGGTTAATTTTCATAAGTTAATAAATAACATATAGTTGCGTTGTGGATAAATCGCCGGATTCCAAGCGACTTCCGCCCGACCGCAGGGTATAATCCGTGCAGTGGAATCCATGGTTTTCAGCAGCCGCGAGGCTCTGAGGGTTCCACCAGTCCGAATCGTTTCCGGCCCGGCGATTGGCTCCGGCGGGCCGCTTGATTCGCAAACGCCAACGAGGTGACCGCACAAAACATGTTCGACGACCCTGCGCCAAGCACTGCTGATCGAATCGTTCGATCGGCTGCCATTTTCGACCTGGCTTTGACCCGAGACGGGAGCAGCGCATGCCGCGCTCACTCTACGCACAACTCCGGAGTCTGTACGGCCCTGTGGAAGTCACAGGCAGCCGTAGCCGGCCTGCATTCCCCAGCGGGGCAGGCAAGGGTCGAACTGCGCTTCGCAAGATAGACAAGCCGCCGGTCCCTCTGGCGGATTCCTCCCTTCCCACCCGAAAAGTCATCGTCATCGGCGGCGGCCTTGCGGGGCTTTCGTGCGCGTTTGAGCTTTCCAAAGCCAACGTCGATGTCACCGTTCTCGAAGCCCGCCCGCGCCTCGGCGGGCGCGTCATCAGCTATCGCGATATCGTCCCTGGCAAAGTCGTTGAAGGCGGGGCCGAGTTCATCGGCGCTAACCACCCGGCCTGGCTCAACTACGCCCAGCAGTTCGGCCTGGAACTGCTGCCGGCGGAGAACACCAACGAAGACGCCATCCCCGTCACGCTCGGCAACCGCCGGCTGAGCAAAGAGGCGCAGCAGCGCCTCTTCGGCGAGATGGATTTCGCCATCGCGCAGGCGACCGGCGTGGCGCGGTCGATTAACGAGTACGACCCGTGGCTTTCCCCCGGCGCGGCCGAGCTGGATCGCAAATCCGTCGCCGACTGGCTGAACGCGCTGCCGATCTCCAAGCTCGCCCGGCGCGCGATCGCCGCGGAACTCAACGCCGATAACGGCGTCGTCGTCTCCCGCCAAGGCTGGCTCGCGCTGCTCACCGCCATCAAAGGCGGCGGGCTTGAACGCTACTGGACCGACACCGAAGCCTTCCGCTGCGTCGGCGGGAACAGCAAGCTGACGCACGCGCTGGCCCGCGCGATCGGGCGTGAGCACGTCCACACCAACACGCCGGTGACGAAGATCGAACTCCGCCAGGACCGCGTGCGCGTCACCACCAATCGCGGCCAGGTGCTGGTGGCCGATGACGTGGTGCTCGCGATCCCGCCGGGCACGTGGGACCGGATCGACATCAACCCGCCGCTGCCGCAGATCCTGCGCCCGCAGGTGGGCACGGTGGTGAAGTTCCTGAGCAGCGTCGACCAGAAAACCTGGAAGGACACGGCCACCAGCCTGAGCGACGGCCCGATCGCGCTTACGTGGGAATCCACCGCCGGCCAAGGCGCCACCGGCCAGCACGGCCTGACCGCCTTCGCCGCCGGTCGCGCCGCCAACAGCCTGATGGCCAGTTGGAATCGCGGCTGGAACGACAAAGGCATCATCAGCGAACTTGAAGCGGTGCATCCCGGCATCACCAAGCACGTTACGAAAACCCGCTTCATCGCCTGGCCGAACGAGAAGTACAGCGCCGGCGGATACAGCTTCCCCGCGCCCGGCGAAATCACCACGCTCGGCCCGATCTTCCAACGCGGCCTCGGCCGGCTGCACTTCGCCGGCGAACATTGCTGCTACCGCTTCGCCGGCTACATGGAAGGGGCGCTGCAGAGCGGGATCGCGATTGCACAAAAGCTTACGCATGTGGACGAGCAGCAGGTGGCGTAACGAATAGAAGCAACGACTCAAATGATAGCTTCCCGAAGATCCATCGTTTCAATCTTCATCGCACTTTTTGTCGACTCGCGATCGCCTGGTTCGTCGCCTCCCGGGCGATTTCAATCACACGCTGGCCGGCGGACGCGGTGGTGAGTAACGCTGATGGGCCACCGTCGTGGAGCGTGCGGCTCCATTCCTCGTACATGAGAGTGAATTCCTTTTCGTTGTGAAACTCAAACTCCTGTAGGCCGGTGGCGGTTTCCATTTCGAATAACTTTGCGTTGCGGTCGTAGCGGATCAATCCTTCCGTGCCGATCAATTCGTACACGAACTCGCTGCGGCGGTTCTTGCTGGTGTGGCCGTAGGAATAGCTCATCTCCACTACGGTGTGCGCGCCGCTGGCGTGATCCAGGTGCAGCCAAATGTGATCGGGCGCTTCGTGTGATTCCACCCACGCGCCATGACCCGTAAATCGCACGATCGGCGAATCCAGCCAAAAAGTCGCCAGGTCGATCTGGTGCGTGCCGCAATCCACCATCGGCCCGCCTTCGACCATCCGCCCCTCGCGGCGGGCGTTGATCGTCCGCTGGCCGTCCGGGCCTGCAATGTATTTGCCGTGGCAATCCCAGTTGTAAATCAGGCGGAGCGACCGCACATCACCGATCGCGCGGGTTTGCACCAGTTCGCGAATCTTGATCGCCGCGGGGCTGAATCGATAGCAGAACGCGGTGTAGAGCGAGACGCCTGCCGCGTTCGCCGCCGCGATCATTGCTGCGGCTTCGGCGGCGTTCATTGCGAGTGGTTTTTCGCAAAGCATGGGCAGCTTATGCCTGGCCGAATCGAGCGCGTTCTGCAGATGCACCGGCGCCGGCGAGGTAATGCTGACGGCATCGATCCCGCACTTGAAAAACGCCTCCGCATCGGTGAACGCATGCGCCACGCCGAACTGCTTCTGTGCTCTAGAGGCCGATTGCGGGTTCGGATCGAGCACCGCAAACAGTTCGAGCCCGTCTACCGCTACGATCGCCGGCAGATGCCCATACATCGCCACCATCCCGCAGCCGATCAGACCGATTTTTTTGCGTGGTGCGATCATATTGCCGATTGCTCGATGACCTGCTGCAAATCCGCGAAGTATTGGGGATACGTCTTGTTCACACACTCCACATCCTTAATCGTCACGCCGGCCGATTTCGTGCCGGCCAGCGCGAAGCTCATCGCCATGCGGTGGTCGTCGTAGGTGTTGATGTGCGCCACTTTCAACTTCTCCGGCGGGGCGATCACCAGCACGCTGTCGTCCTCAATCTCGACATCCGCGCCCAGCGCTGTCAACTCGTTCTGCAGCGCGACCAGCCGATCGGTCTCTTTCACCTTCAACGTGTGCAGCCCGCGGATGACCGTGTGCCCGCGGGCGAAGAGCGCGACGACCGCCAGCGTTTGCGCGGTGTCGGGCATGTGGCTGAGGTCAACGTCGATCGCGTTCAGCTGCTTCGGGCCGGTGAGGGTGATGAAGTCCGGCCCGAACAGCAGGCCGGCGCCCATGTCGTGCAGCACGTCGGCGAACCCGACATCGCCTTGCAAACTTCGTTTGCCGAGACGCTCGATGGTGATTTTCGCGCCGGGGTGAATCGCGGCTAATCCCAGAAAATAGCTGGCGTTGCTGGCGTCGGGTTCGATGACGTAATCCAACGGCGAGTACACGTGCTGCGGCACGATCACCTTTCGCGCCTCGCCGGTGTCGGGGTCGCGGATCAGTTCGCACGTCACGCCGAACTGGTCCATCAGCTGCATCGTCATCGCCACGTACGGCCAGCTGGTCTGGTTCGGCTCGAGCGCGATCTGCAGTTCATTGCGCGCATAAGGCGATACCTGCAACACGGCTGACAGATACTGGCTCGATTGACTCGCGCCGAAACTGGCGATTCCGCCGGCCAGCCCGCTGCCGTGAACGGTGAGCGGCGCGAAGCCTTCCGCGCCGGTGTAGCCGATGCGCACGCCGAGGTTTTTCAGCAGCGTGACGAGTTGCCCGATCGGCCGCTGGCGCATTCGCGGAATGCCGTCGAGCGAAAACTCACCGCGCCCGAGGCTGACGAGCGCGGTCAGGAAGCGAATGGTCGTCCCGCTGTTGCCGCAAAAAATCTCCGCCCCGCCGGCGGGGATTTTGCCCGCCCGTCCATGAACGGTGACGGCCTGTGACGCTTCGTCGATCTCCAATTGGAAACCGAGTTTCGTCAGACCGTCGAGCATCACGCGGGTGTCATCCGCGAACAGCACGTTGCTCAACGTGCTCTTACCGTTCGCCAGCGCCGCCAGCACCAGCGCGCGGTTGGTCAAACTCTTCGACCCCGGCGGGGTGATCGAAGCCTTGAACGGGGCGGAAATCGGATCGAGACGGAGATCGCTCATAGAGCCTCGTAAATTACAACCAAACCGATCGCCGGCCAACTGGGAGGGGAGAAACGAGGTGAAGTCGGTATCAAACAATGAAGATGAACGATGAACGAGGAATCCCAAACCGTTCACTTGTAAAAAATGTGGCTATTCAGCCCGATCCGGTCCCATTAATCCATTATCTATTGTTCTGACAAGCATTTACGGCAAAAATGCCTTCGGTTGCTAGCGGGTGTAAACGGTCGCAAACGGTTGTAAACGGTTCCAAACGGTTGCTAATGGTTGCGATGCGGTTGTTGACGATCGAGAGTCATTCTTGTCCAGTCCGATCCGATTGCCAAAGAGCCCGCCTTGCCGTCGCCGTGCCGACGGATCGACCAAAGCACGTCACCTATATCTACTGGTGCTGCTGCGCTGGCGGAGCGCCGCCAGCGAAGCAGTCGGTAATTTTTCCACATTTTTGAGGCGAATCCCTCCCATGCCGTACCGATCAAACTGTTGCCCGCGACGGCGGAAACACTTACGATTTTTACAGGTGTTTTTGATGTGCTGCGGGAAGTGAACTGCATTCCATTTGGAGGCGATATGAAAATGTTCGTGCTCATGGCCGTCCTATTTGTTCTATCAAGTGGCCTAAGTGTGACTGCATCGCCCAAGGCTGAGGATGCGAACGATCAATACATCGGAGCCGCTGAGATTTACGCTTACCCAAATACCGCAACGGGCATCAAGAAGCTGATGGGACGACGGGTCAAATTTGAATGCATCGTGAAACTTGCACGCGCTGTCCCAGTGGTCGAAATCGTTGCGCCCGATGTCCAAAGTGAAAAGCGCTCGGTATCTGTGCATGTCATTTCAATTGGTACAACTCCGGGCGATTGGAAGCTAAATCAGCGACTGACCATAAAAGGCATTATTGTCGATCAGGGATTCAACGCGTACATGGTTTATTTGCACGAAGTTGAGTCTTCAAAATAGATGTGCTTGTTGCCACGCCAAGGCAGATAAGGGTGAATCACGATTAGTCCGCCGGCATCTATCGACTAAACACTTCAAAATTCGCGTACCGCGATTCGCGTCCGCGCATCTGCCTCAGCCCCAGCCTTCCCTCGACGACGGGCGGGTATTTTGAGGCATCCCATTTCCAGGAATGCGTTTCGTCGCCGTGGGTTGCCGTGAGAGAAAGATCGGTGCCTGTCTTTTCGAATGCCAGATGCCAGGTTTCACCGGGCTTGAAGAGGTCGACTTTATCGTAGCTCGGCTCGATTCGGGTATCTGTATCGAAAGCCCCTTTGGTCGGGTAGCGGCGGGCGCGGACGTAATTGAAGTCCTTTCCGCCAGTACATGCGTAGGAAAAGTGGTAGCAGTTCATGTGCGTATAGTACAGGCTCATCGTGGGGACCTGACGTAAGTCACGCCACTTAAAGATATCAGGCACATAGGGCGCCTCGCCTACGCCTGTGGCCTGCAGATAGAAAATACAGACGCTGACGTGATCTTTGTTCGAATCCAGTCGGGTAAAGTCGTACTCCACACGGAGGTCACCTGAAAAACTCTGCACCGTCCAAAGCACTGCGTGACTGGCGTTGCCATCGTCGACCGGTCCGGATTTAAGCACCATGCCGTCCTTTGTATTGGTGACAGTGGCTTTTTCCCCGTCCAGGAACCAAACGCCCTTCCAGTCATTGGTGCCCGAGTCAGTCAGTACGGATTTCCATTGCTTCATATTTCCAGCCCGCACACATGAATTCATTCCGATTGCAACCAGAATCGATACTAGCAGGAGTCGCGTCATCGATGAACTCTTACAAAACAAGTCAGGACACATAGCATCATTGGCTCTGAGGGCGCAAACAGGGACATCACTAGTCAGTGGACTTTCCATTGCTGGCTTTCACACCACAACGTCCTCGCCGCGCGATGTTTTACTAACAGACGTCCCGGCAGTAAATGACAGCGCTTCTGTAGTCGGCGTCGCCGCCTTTGGGACGACGACGCCGGGTGGTTTGGGGTTGGCTTACGGCAGGTCGATCAGCAGAAGTTCTGCGTCGCTGCCCGATGTGATCTTCAGCACCTTTTCGCCTTCGATCCGGCCCTGATCGCCGGTCGCCAGTTTCACGCCGTTCACGTCGACGTCGCCGGCGATGACGAACAGGTACGCTTTGCGGGTTTCGTTGTCGTGTTCGACCGACGCACCGGCCGGCAGGGTGGAGCGGTAGATCACCGCGTCCTGGTCGATCGCCAGCGTGCCCGGTTCGCTGCCGTCGCTGACCAGCGGCTGGAGCTTGCCGACGCGGTCTTTCGGGTCCCACGCCTTCTGCTCCCAGCGGGGCTGGCCGGCTTTGTTGCGCGGGAGGATCCACAGCTGCATCAGGCGGGCGGATTCGGTGTCGCTTGCGTTGAACTCGCCGTGGACGATGCCTTTGCCGGCGCTCATCACCTGCACTTCGTTCGGACGGAGCAGTTCGTTGTTGCCCAGATGGTCTTTATGACGCAGGGCGCCTTCGAGCATGATCGTCACGATCTCCATATCGCGGTGCGGGTGCATGTCGAACCCGCCGCCGCCGGCGATGCGGTCGTCGTTGAAGACGCGCAGGGACGAGAAGTGGAGGTTGGCGGGGTCGTAATATTCGCCGAACGAAAAGTGCCAGCGGTAATCGAGCCAGCCGATGTTTTGGTGGTGGCGGTCTTCGGACGGAATGACGCGAATCATAATAATCTCCTTATAGGCGAATTCCCAATATCCGTTATAACGACTATTTCGGACGAATTATTCCAGCACCGCTTCGCGGCCGGCCTCCAGCAGGTCGATCAGGGTCTGCAATTTCACCCTACCCAAGTGGCCGAGCTGCTTTACGTGCAGGTCCATCACCGGCTGATCGAGCCGTTTCAGCAGCCTCAGCCCTTCGGACGTGATGGCGGCTAAAACCACCCGGCGGTCGGTGGCGGTACGCTGGCGGGTGATTAATCCGCGCTTTTCCAGCCGGTCCAGCAGGCGGGTGATGTCGGGATCGCGAGTGACCATCCGGTCCCCGATCTGCCCGCAAGGCAACGGCTCGCCGGCCCCGCGGAGGATGCGCAGCACGTTGTACTGCGTGCCCGAAAGATTCAGCGGCTTCATCAATTTTTCAAACGGCTCCTGCAGAATCTGCGAGGTCCGCATGAGATTGAGATACGCCTCCTGCTCCGCCGACTCAAACGGCTTGGCTTTTTTGATCTCTTTTTGCAGGCGATTGGTCATCACGAACGATTATAGTCGTTTTAACAGATAATGGAAAGAGGAATGCTGGAAAATGTGTCATTTTCCGTTAGCCGATTGGATTTTACCGAGTTACAATCCTGCCATGCGATCTACCTTCACCGCCATCATCGAACGGGACGCCGACACGGGTTTGCTCGTCGGCCATGTCCCCGGCTTTCCGGGGGCGCACTCTCAGGGGAAAACCTTTGACGAACTGAATCGAAATCTGCAGGAAGTGCTGGAAATGTTACTCGAAGACGGCCAGCCGGTCGTCGGCAGCGAATTCATCGCGAGGTGATGAGCGTTGTATTAGCGGTGAGGTGCGCTTCACGAATTTCGATCGAGCGGATGATTCTTTTAGAGCTTCTAAATTGACCGCGAATACGCGAAGACGCGAACCATAGCAGAACCAAGATCACCCGAGTTTCTTCGCGTTCTTTCTTCGCGACTTCGCGGTTATGTTTTGAGTTGTTTTAGAAGCGCTAAGTCAATTCTTGCACGCTACTAGCACCTAAGTTCGGTTGGATCATCCGGCCCGGCTTCTTCAGCTTCGCCGCCATTGCGGCTTCGTTCGGCACGCGGACGTTGCTGGCCAGGCCGACGTAGCTCATGGCTTTGATGATCAGGTACGTCGAATCGAACTGCCACCACCGCAGGCCGTGGCGGGCGCTGGTGGGGAAGGCGTGGTGGTTGTTGTGCCAGCCTTCGCCGAGGCTGACGAGTGCGATCGGCAGGTTGTTGGTGCTGTGGTCGGACGATTCAAACTCGCGCGTGCCGAAGACATGGCAGACGCTGTTGATGCTCCAAGTAACGTGCAGCATGAGGAAGATGCG
This sequence comes from Tepidisphaerales bacterium, assembly GCA_038229715.1. Lineage (GTDB taxonomy): Bacteria > Planctomycetota > Phycisphaerae > Tepidisphaerales > Tepidisphaeraceae > JANMES01. The sequence goes on from JBBROD010000043.1 coordinate 31,524, forward strand.
CAGCAGCCCGCCCCAGATCATGCCCGCGACGAAGCCTTCCCACGTGCCTGTCCACAGGCAGAGCGCGACGGCGGGGATGAAAATGCCGAGCGCTACCCACAGGCCGTAAAGCTGGTCGATCAGGAGCATCGCCCGATCCGCCAGCAGGTCTTGGACGGAGCGTTCGAGATTCGGGCGGTCGACGTCGAACGTCCAGCCGATGTGCGCGTGCCACAGACCGACGATTAAACCGCGGAGGCCGTCAAAGCCGTGCGTGTGGGGGGAATGCGGATCGCCGTCCATGTCGGAAAGCTGGTGATGTCGCCGATGCGTCGCGACCCAGCGGATGGTCATCCCTTGGGCGGCGGACGAGCCGAAGATCGCCAGCGTCAGCCGAACCCAGCGGGGGCAGTCGAACGATTTGTGGGTGAGCAGGCGGTGATAGCCGATCGTCACGCCGAACCCGGCGAGCGAGTACATCACGACCATAACGATGATCTCGCCCCAGCCGACGCCGAAGATACCCGCCTGCTGGCGGTGCCAGAGGAGCGCGATCGCGCCGATGAGCCCGAGGAACGGCAGAATAACCGTCGCCAGCATCGCGACGCGCTGCGGCCAGCGCATGCGCTCGAGTATTTCCGGCCCGGGGCCGTCATCGCGTTGATTGGGATCGCCCCAGGTGCGGGCGGGAGTCAGCATATCCATGCGGGCAAGTCCTTTTGCAGCAGCGGGTTGCATTCCCCGTGCGACGACGGACATGACCCAGCGGCGAGCTTGTGAGCTAACGTAGTATAGTCGAACATATCGCAACAGTCGTGCGAAAAGCCGGAGTATGACATTCTTGAATTTTTGTAATGCGCTGCTGCTTTGCGGCTTGGATCGTCAAATGGCAGAAAATGGGGTAGTGGGTCAGTTTGAAAAACTCGACCGTACCACGGGCCTCTGGCCCGTGCTGATAGCACGCAAACCTCAAAAAACAACGCCCTTGGCTATTCCGAATCGCCGGCACGGGCCGGAGGCCCGTGGTACGGTCGAGTGATCCACGCAATGCGTTGCATCATATTTCAAACTGACCCACTACCGAAAATGGATGAATCTATTCGCCGATCTCAGCGTCCAACACATTATTCGTACCCACCGGGCCGTTGCCCGCGTACAATGTGACCGACCCAAGGGAGGCCGATATGAGCAGACTCGATCGACATGTGGCGACGGTGCAGAACAAGCTTGCGTTACAGCGGTTCCTCGGCGCGCTGGCGTGGACGGCGATGGGGCTCTCGATCGCCATCTTTCTGTACGTGCTCGTCGAACGGCTGCTGGCTTACAAGCTGCCTCGCCGGGAAATTTGGCTCTTCTCGGGGATTGGCTTCGCGGTCGTCGCCGCGTTCGCGTATTCCATCTACCGCCGGCCGACCGCGCATGAGGCGGCTGTCGCGATCGACGAAAAGCTGGCGCTGAAGGAAAAGTTCAGCACCGCGCTCTACGTGCGTCCGATGAAAGACCCCTTCGCCGCGGCCGCCGTGCGTGACGCGGAGCGGACGGCTGACAATGTCTCGCTCAACAAGCAGTTCCCGCTGAAGTTCCCCAAAGTCGCTAACTGGACCGTCGCGACGATGATCCTGGCGTTTTGCACGGCGTACTTCCTCAAGCCGGTTGACCTGTTCGGGCACCAGCAGGAAGTGAAAAAGCGCGAACTGGAAATCACCAAAACCGAGCAAGCCAAAAAAAGCATTCAGGATGCAATTGTTAAGGTGGAAACCATCGCCAAAGCCTTCCCCAACGACACCTCTGTGCAGATGGCGAAGAAGGAACTGGAGAACCTGCTCAACCAGCCGATCACCGACACCGCCAAGACCCAGCGGTCGGCGGCTGAGGCGCTGAGCAATCTGGACAAGCAGGTGAAGCAGCAGATCGCCCAGAGCAAGGCGGTCGCGCAAGCGCAGAACGATCAGAAGCTGCTGAACAACATCCAGCCGCCGGCGGATGAGAAAGGCCCCGTGGCCGACGCGCATCGCGATATCGCCAAGGGCGATTTCGAGAAGGCCGTCAAAGACCTCGGGCAGGCGGTTGAAAAGTTCGACAAGATGAGCGACGACGAGAAGAAAAAAGCCGCCGAGCAGATGGCCAACCTCGCCAAGCAGCTTCAGAACGCAGCCAACAATCCGCAGCAACAGCAGAAACAGCAACAACAGATGCAGAACGCCGGCGCGAATCAACAACAAGCGCAGCAGATGCAACAACTCGCCCAGCAGGCAGCTGCCGGCAATCAGCAGGCGCAGCAGCAACTGCAGCAGATGGCCCAGCAGATGCAGCAGCAGATGAGCCCTCAGCAGCAACAGGCGATGCAGCAGGCGGTTCAGCAAATGCAGGCGCAAGCTAGCGCACAGAACCAGGCGCAGCAGATGGGCCAGGCCGCCCAGCAGATGGCGCAGGCGATGCAGCAGCAGGCGCAGGGTCAGCAACAGCAGCCCGGGCAAGGCCAGCAGAACCCGCAGGCCGGCAACAATCAGCAGCAGATGGCCAACGCCGGTCAGCAGATGCAGCAGCAGTTGCAGCAGATGCAGGCGATCGCCAACGACGCCCAGCAGCAGGCGGCGGCCCAAAACGCCGCGCAGGATGCCGCCCAAGCCGCCGCCGATCAAGCCAACGGACAAGACGGGCAGGGCAAAGACGGACAAGGCCAAGGCAATCAAGGCCAACCCAAGAACGGTCAAGGCCAAGGCCAAAACGGCAAGTGGGCGCAAGGCGATCCGAAGAACAAAGGCCAAGGCAACGGCGGCCCCGGCCAGGTGGCGGGCGGAAGCCCGGGCGTCGAGGAAGCACCATTCGCTATCAAGCAGGAAATCGCCCCGGTGCAAAACGATGAGAAGGGCAAGTTCCTCGCCAGCACCTACGTCAAAGCCGGCACGATCCGCGGCGAATCCAAAGCCCAGCTCGAGCAGGCGGTTCAGTCGGCGGAGAAGGAAGCCACCGACGACGTGGATTCCGAAGCCATCAGCGGTGAAGCGAAAAAAGCCGTCAAAGGGTACTTCGGGCAACTGGCGGGGGATGCGCCGAAGCAGTAGCCGATCGAAACCCGAAATCTGAAATCCGAATGACGAAACCCGAAATCCGAATGAATGACGAAATCCGAATGACGAATGACGAAAAGAGGCCTCCCTCGTCATTCGTCATTCGTCATTCGTCATTCATTCGGATTTCGGGTTTCGGCATTCTGGTTTTTCTTACACTGCTGCTCGGTTGCGATAAGGCGCCAGCCAACAACTCGCTCACGATCTACACCAGCGTCGACCAACCCGTGGCCGAGCCGATTCTGAAGGCGTTTAAGAAAAAGACAGGCATCAAGGTCAACGCCCGATACGACACCGAGGCCAACAAATCGGTCGGCCTCGCCGAGCGCCTGCGGGCGGAGAAGGATCACCCGCAGGCCGACGTGTGGTGGGGGAATGAGATTTTCCTGACGATCAACCTCGCCAGCGACGGCTGCCTGGTGGCGTACGATTCGCCATCGTCCACTGATATCCCCGCCAAGTTCAAGGCTGCCGACCACCGCTGGGCGGCGAGCGGGATGCGAGTCAGGGTTATCGCATGGAATACCAGTCATCCCACACGGGAAAGCATAATTCCATTCAAAGTCGAGGACCTGAAAGCGGAGTGGTTGAAAAACAAGATTGTGATGGCGAGACCCGTCGCCGGCACGACGGCCGGCCATGTCGCTGCGCTGTACAGCATCTGGGGCGACGCCAAGGCCGATGCGTATTTCAAGGCGCTGCATGACAACGGAATCAAACTTGTCGGCGGGAATTCGATCGTCGCGCAGGGCGTCGGCAGTCAGCAATTCTGGGCTGGGTTGACCGACAACGACGACGTCGATGCCGCCATCGCCGCCGGCGGCGATGTGTCGCCGGTCTTACCCGATCAAAAGCCCGACGAAAGCGGCACGCTGGCGATCCCCTGCACCGTCGGCCAAGTCGCCGGCACTACGCAAACCGCAGCGGCCCATCAGTTGATCGACTATTTGCTCAGCAAAGAAGTCGAGCAGCAACTGATCGCCGCGAAGTTTGTGAAATACTCCGTCCGTGCCGGCCCCGGCGAAATCCGCACGATGGACGTCGACTACCCCAAGGCCGCCGCGATCCTGCCGCAAGCCACCCGGCGGGCGACGGCGATTCTGGAAGGGCGGGAGTAAACCCGAACGGCGAAACCCGAAATCCGAAACCTGAAACCCGAATGACGAAACCCGAAATCCGAATGAATGACGAAATCCGAATGACGAATGACGAAAAATGCCTCCTTCGTCATTCGGATTTCGTCATTCGTCATTCATTCGGATTTCGGGTTTCGTCATTCGGATTTTGCCCTTCGTCATTCGGATTTGCCCATTCGTCATTCGGATTTCGTCATTCGTCATTCATTCGGATTTCGGGTTTCGTCATTCGGGTTTGCCCCTTCGTCACTCGTCCTCCGGGTTTCCCCCGATGACCCGCCGATTCGCCACCGCAACGCTCCTCCTCATCGTCGGTTCTTGCAGCGGCCTGCCGCTGGGGTGGATGGCGTGGCATCTCATCACCAACCCCAGCGTCTGGACCGAGTTCCATCTCACCGCGTTTCGCGTCGATCTGCTGGGCCGCACGCTGGGTTACAACCTGTCGGCGGCACTCATCGCGACGGTGCTTTCGATTCCCGCCGCCGTCATCATCGGGCGCGGGCGAGGCGCGATCGCGACGTTCGTGTGGTGCGCGCTGCCGATCTCGCTGTTCATGCCGTCGATCGTCTACACCTACGGCTGGGCCAACTGGCTGCTGTGGGTGTGGAAGACGCCGGATTTTCAATCGACGGGCGATGTGGCGCGGTGCATCTTCTCGCTGGCGACGTGGCTCACGCCGTTGCCGGCGTTTATCATCGGGCTGGCGCTGCGCACGGTCGACGCAAACCTACAGCAGCAGGCGATGCTGGACGGCGTGTTGTGGCGGATCACGCTGCGGCAGCTGGCCGGCCCGATCGGCGCGGCCGTGCTGCTCTGCACCGTGCTGGCGGTACAGGAGTTTGCGGTGTACGAGCCGACGGGCATCAGCGTCATCGCGACGGAGCTGCGCATGGTCTTCGATACCGGCGCGATGAGCAGCACCGCCAACTCCATGCTCGCGCCCATCGGCGGCGGGGCGTCGCGCGATACCACCAGCCCGGATCAGCGCGCCAGAGCGGCCGCCGCGGTGGCGACGGCCGTGCCGATGCTGGTGATGATCGCCGCTTGCGGCATCGCGGGGGCGTGGCTGCTGAAATCGTTCAGCGCCGCCGACGCGATCGACGCCGGTCCGTGGCCGAACGTGTTATCCGCAGGATGGCTCAGCAAATCGCTGGCGATCGTCGTGATCGCGCTCATCGCCGGCGTGCCGCTGGTGACGCTGGTGCATACGCTCAGCATTCCGATCCAGCCGCTCTTCATCCTCAAGGAGTTCGGCCCTGGCGTGAGCGGGTCGATGCTCGGCGGGGTGCTGGCGGGGTCGGCGGCGCTGCTGCTGGCGGTGCTTGCCACGCTCGGACGTTCGCGGGGCGCGATTCTCGCGAACCTCATCACCTTCCTCATCGGCGGGCAACTGCTGGCGATCGCTCTGATCCGCATCTACAACCGCCCGTACCTTTGGCCGGTGTACGATACGATCGCCATCGCGGTGATCGCGTACGTCGCCAAGTTCGGCTGGATCGGGCTGGCGGCCGGGCGGTTTACCGTCTCGCACCGCTGGCGCGAGTTGCGCGATCTTGCAGCCGTCGATGGCGCCAGCCCGCTGCAAACGCTGGCGGGCGTGATCCTGCCGATCGCCTGGCCGCTGCTGGTGGCCGGCGGGGTGTGCGTGATGGTGCTGTCGATCACCGAGGTATCGGCCACGCTGCTGCTCATGCCGATGAAGCCGCAAATGCTCACGCCGCAGATGATGAGCTGGGTACACGCGCTGCACTTCGATCCGATGATCGAGGCGAGCTTGCTGCTGACGGCGATCGTTACGGTGCTGGCGCTGTCGGCGGTCGGCTTAAGTTGGCTGAGTACGCGACTGATTTTGAAATCAGCCGCAGATGGACGCAGATGAACGCAGATAAGATAATTCACACGATGTCTTTCCCATCCGCGTTCATCCGCGTTCATCTGCGGCTCATTCCGCTTCTGCTGATTGCAGTGGCCGGTTGCGGGCGGTCGGAAAAGCCCGACGCGATCTGGTGCGATACCGGCGTCGGACCCGGCAAGGTGGTTTATCCGCGCGGCATTACTTACGACGTCAAATCGGATTCGTTTTTCATCGTCGACCGCACCGCCCAGGTGCAGCGGCTGGATCGCGACGGGAAGCCGCTGGCGGAGTGGTCGCTGCCGGACCATATCATTGGCAAGCCGGTGGGTTTGAGCGTCGGGCCGGACGGGAACGTGTACGTGCCCGATACGCACTACCAGCGGATCATCGTGTACGACCCGTCCGGCAAGGAAGTCCGCCGCTGGGGGCACGGCGGCAAGGGGCCGGGGGAGTTTATCTTCCCGACCGACATCGCCTTCGACGGCCAAGGCAATGTCTACGTCAGCGAGTACGGCGACCACGACCGCATTCAAGTCTTCGATATGGCGGGCAATTACCTGCGCGAGTTCGGCGCTTTCGGCACCGGCGACGGGCAGTTCCGCCGGCCGCAGAGCATGGTCATCACGGGAGATACCATGTACGTCACCGACGCGTGCAATCACCGGATCATCCAGTTCAAGCTCGACGGCACGTGGGTGCGCAACTTCGGCCAAGTCGGCGGCGCACTTGGCGAGTTTCGCTTTCCCTACGGGCTGGATATCGACGCCAAGGGCCGGCTCGTCGTCTGTGAGTTCGGCAATAACCGCGTGCAAC
>JBBROD010000044.1:0-38037 GCA_038229715.1 Tepidisphaerales bacterium
CCGCACGCGGGCGAGGAGCAAGTCGATCCGCTTAGCCAGCGCTGATCCGCTCATGCCGTATAGATGTCCCTGGTGGGTGAGGTTCTCACGGGCGGTGAGTTGCTTATCGAGGCTCGGCGACTGAAACACCACGCCGATCCGCCGGCGGATGTCATCGCGGCCGCGGGTCAGATCGATCCCGAATATCTTCACCTTATCCGCCGGTGCGGCTACCAGCGTGGAAAGCACCCGGAACAGCGTGGTCTTACCGCTGCCGTTGGGCCCGAGGAAGCCGAAAATTTCCCCCGCGTTGACGTTGAGCGACAGATCATCCACGGCTGCGCGGTCGCCGTAGGAGTAGGTCAGGTGATCGATCTGGACGACGGGTTCAGACATGAAACCACTCTATACGAAAAAGGGTGGCGATTTAACTCGCCACCCCGTTTGCGTTTGGATGGATGTAGCGACTATTCCTGCGGCGCCACGTTGATCGATTTATGGAATGTGCCCACCACGTCGTTAAACACTTTCAAGGAAGAAGTTTTCATCGTCGGCAAGGTCATGACGACGTCGGGAATCAATGAGACCACCACCAGCACGCACAGCAGGCAGGGGATGATTGTGATGACGTAAATCAGCTTGCCCTCAAACTTCAGGTGCATGAAGTAGGTGAGCACGAACCACGCCTTGATCGACGCTATGAGTAACGCAATCAGCACCTTCGCCAGTTCGCTCTGGATGTTCACGAAGGCGATGGCGACGGTCACCACCGTCAGGCCGAGCAGGGTGACGAAGATCCCAATGTAGTTGACCTTGTGCTCAACGTGCGGGCGGGTCACATCGTGCGGCTCTTCGGGGATTCTAGCGGCCGTGCTCATATCTGTCTCCAAAAGTCTGCTAAAAACGTCTCGTCCGTGCCATTCTACTTGTCATTCTACTATCGACCGATCAGATCAGGTACAGAAGCGGGAAGACGAAGATCCAGATCAGATCGACCAAGTGCCAGTACAGGCCGGTGTACTCGATCGCCGGGCCCATCACGCGGCCGCGGGCGGCCTGGCAAAGGAGGATGAAGATCGGAATCATCCCGCACAGAATGTGCAGGCCGTGAACGCCGGTAATGACGTAGTAGGAGGCGAAGAAGTTATTCTTCCACGGCCCGTACCACATCGACTGGCTGATCTTCGATTTCTCGATCTTGTATTCATGCGGCGTGGCTTCTTCCTTCCCCTCGCCAGCCATGATCTTCATCTCGTGCTCGCTGATGAGGTGGATGTTGAAGCTCGGCCCGGTGATTTCCATCTTGTAGCCGTCGAGCGTCATTTCCTTGTCGTCCTGCTCATGCACATGGCCGTCGTAGGCGTAGGCTTTGTCTCCTTCAAACGCCACTACGGTGTAGTGATGGTACTTGTCGTTGTATTCGATCGCCTTGACGCACATGAACCCGCCTGCACACAGAAAGGTGAGCAGCAGGCAGATGACCGTCTTTTTCTGGTTGCGCTTGTGGGCCGCATCAACCGCGAGCGCCATCGTGAACGAGCTGAAGATCAGCACGATCGTATTGAGCGCCGCCAGCGGTTTGCTGAGCACTTCATGCTGATCGGCGAATAGCTTGGGCTGCCCCGATCGCAGGATGATGTACGACCCGAGCAGGCCGATGAAGAACATGATTTCGCTGGCGAGGAACAGCCAGATCGCGATCTTGCCCGGCGGGGTAGGATCGCCGTGGCCGATGACGGGATCGGGCGCGTGCTCTTCGGGGATGTAACCGTGGTCTACGATGGTCGACACAATCGCTCCTTACTTCGGCGGCTCGTAGGCGAAATCCGCCTGTACGGGGCCGTCCGTTACCTGAATCGTCTGCTTCAACTCTCCGAACCGTTCATGCCATGCCTTCAACTCATACGAGCCGGCGGGCAGGCCTTTAATCTCAAAACTTCCGTCTGCCGCCGTGACGGCCACATAATCGCTCTCAAACACACCGATGTAGCCCGTCATCCACGGGTGAACATCGCACCGAACCCGAATCACTTCCGGCCGATCGAGCGTCAAATCCTTCGTGCTGCCTTCGACGGCCAGCGCGACGTTGAACGCCGGGTTGTCGGTCGGCGTGGCGTGCACGTTGTGCATCTCCACGTCGCTGTTCCTGATCGTCAGCGGCTGGCCGGCCCGCACCGCAATAACGTGCGGAATGAACCGGCAGTCCTTCTGATCGAACACCTGCTGTGTCGCGGTCGCATTCACAGGCGTCCGCAGGCCGACAACCGACACGATCACGTTCGCCAAACCGCCAGCCGGGCTGACCAGCACAGTCTCATAAACGATCGACTCTGCGTGCTTGCAGATCGAGTTATCGATCGTCGCAATCTCCGGCGCCTTACCGCCAAACCTCACCGTGCCGTGTACCGAAGCCGGCCCGGGTGTTTCGATCAACTTCGCCGCCGGCGCTTCAGCCGCCTTCCGATCATCACACCCGACCACCGCCAGCACGAACAACAGATTGCAAATTGCAAATCGCAAATTGCAAATTCCTAAGGTCGGTCATACATCATCGCCGCCAGCAGCAGCGGCAGGTAGATGATCGACGCGAAAAACAGTTTTCGAGCATCCAGCCGAGACCGCGATGCCGCCAGCGATACGCCGTAGCTGAGGTATGCAATCCCCAGCAACAGTGCGATCGTAAAATAAATCGGCCCGCAGAGCCCGACCATCGACGGCACGACGCTGACGGGGATCATCGTCAGCCCGTAAATGATGATCTGGCGGACGGTCATGCTCAGGCGGTCGTCGTCTTCGTTGGGAAGCATGACGAACCCGCCGGCGGCGTAGTCGTTTTTGTACATGATCGCGATGGCCAGGAAGTGCGGCATTTGCCAGATGAACAGGATCGCAAAAAGCGCGATCGCCTCGATCGACAGCACGCCGGTGGCGGCCGTCCAGCCCATCATCGGGGGAATCGCGCCGGGGATCGCGCCCACCACCGTGTTGAGCGAGGTGAATCGCTTCATCGGCGTGTACACGAACAGGTACGTCAGCAGGGTGATCGCGCCCAGGATCGCGGTGAGCGGGTTGACGAAGAACGTCAGTACCGTCACGCCGGTGATGCCCAAAGCCACGCCGTACGCCAGCGCCTCGATCGGCTGAAGCCGCCCGGCCGGCAGCGGGCGGTTGCGCGTGCGGGGCATCTTCTTATCATGCTCGCGCTCGATGTACTGATTCAGCACACTCGCCCCGGCAGCCGTCAGGGCCGTGCCGATCACGGCGCTCAGCAGCAGCGGCCAATCGTGTCGATCGCGGCCGGCCATGCAGTAGCCGACCATCGTCGTGATCACGACCAGGAAATTCATCCGCGGTTTGGTCAGTTCGTAGTAATCGACCGCCCGCGATGGTTTGGCGGCGGATTCGATCTCGGCGCGTCGGCCCGTCGACGCGATCGGCGCGTCGGTGAATTCGGAAATGTCGGTCGAAGGTTTCATTGCTTATCGTCGCTTATCAACGCTAATTTATGACGCTAAAAACTGTGAAGTCCCGATCGAACGCACTTCCACCCGCACCGGCTCGCTTCGGACCCGGAAATGCCGGCTGTACAGCCGCATGGCGCGAATCATCAATGTAAAACTCGTCAACAGCAGCAGCGCCCCGGTCGCCACATGCAGCGAGGCGATGTCCGCCGGCTTGCGTTGCAGCACGGTGATGATCCCGAGTGTGACTTGCGCCATCAGCAACGCACAAAGCGTGACGGCCGGCCAGAGCAGCTTGGCCTGACCGGCGTGGTGACGAAAGACCCGGACGGCCATCCAGATCGTGGCGACCGAAACGAGGATCGCGCCCAGGCGATGACCGAAGTGCAGCCAAATCTGCCCGAGCGTGACCGGGTCCATATTCAAACTGAACGCCCGCTGGCTGTTGGCCGCCTGCAAGGCTGCCTGCGACATCGGCGGGAGGAAGTGGCCGTAGGACAGCGGCACATCCGGAATCGCCAGCCCGGCCTGCCCGTGACGCATGATCGCGCCGACGACCAACTGCAGAAACACCGCCGAGGTGGCGATGACGGTGAGTCGCATCAGCTTCCGACCAGCCGCGTAGTCTTCCGACCACGCGAGGTTCGGGGCCATATTCCACCACCGTGAAGTAGTGATGGCCGCGAGGGCGGCGACGCAGAAGAATGTCTGAGCGGTGATCCCGTGAACGATGGCGAGATTCAGATTCACCATCACCACGCGAAGCCCGCCGAGCACGCCTTGGAAGATGACAAAGCCCAGCACAAGATACGCCAGCCGGCGGACCCACGTCCGGCGTTCCATCCGCCAGGCGGCGATGGCCAGGACGATCGCGCAGAGCCCGATCGCGGTTCCCATCAGCCGATGCGAATGCTCGTAAAAAATGCCGCCCTGATTCCACCACAGGCTCGGCGGGAACAGCCACATGTTGTAACCGTAGCTGTTCGGCCAATCCGGCACGCTCATGCCCGCGCCGTGGCTGGTGACGAGCCCGCCCATGAAGATGAGCGGGAACGTCGCACACGCCGTCAGCAGGGCGATGCGGTGGAGGGTCGGGTTGTAACGGAAAAGAACCATGACTCAGCTTCTTAGTGCTTGACCACCAGCTTGTCCGCACCCTCAACATACCGCGTCTGAGCGAGCCAATCTTCCTCGACCAGCGGCGAGCTGTACTCGTACGGGCCGTGATGGACGACCGGCACAGTCGTGAAGTTGCCGTGCGGCGGGGGGCTTTCAGTTTCCCATTCCAGCGTGGTGGCCAGCCACGGATTGCGCGGAGCTTTCGGGCCCCACATCCAGCTGCCGATGAAGTTGATGACGAACGGAATCTGCGCCAAACCCAGCCCGAACGCGCTCATGCTGATGAAAATGTTCATCGGCTGGAAGTGTTCGAACGTGCTGTAATTGGTGTAACCGGCGATGCGGCGCGGGAACCCGCCGATGCCCAGGATGTGCATCGCGAAGAACGTGCCGTTAAAGCAGATGAAGCTCAGCCAGAAGTGAATCTTGCCGAGGGTTTCATTCATCATCCGCCCGAACATTTTGGGGTACCAGAAGTAGATACTGCCGAAGATGCCGAACGTCGTCCCGCCGAACAGCACGTAGTGAATGTGGGCCACGATGAAGTAAGTGTCGTGGATGTGAACGTCGACCGCGGTGCTGGCCATGAAGATGCCCGACAGCCCGCCGATGACGAACATGCTGACGAACGCGATCGCGTTGAGCATCGGCGTGGTGAAGCGGATGTTGCCTCCCCATAGCGTGCCGAGCCAGTTAAACGTCTTAATCGCGCTCGGCACGGCGATGAACATCGTGCTGATAGCGAACGTGGTGCCCAGCGTGGGGTTCATACCGGTCTGGAACATGTGGTGCGCCCAGACGATGAAGCCAAAGAACGCGATGCCCGCCATCGCGTACACCATCGGCCGATAGCCGAAGATCGGCTTACGCGCGAAGACGGCCAAGATGTCGGACACCATGCCCATTGCCGGCAGGATCATGATGTACACGGCCGGGTGGCTGTAGAACCAGAACAAATGCTGGTGCATGATCGGGAATCCGCCGCCGGCGTTTTGCTGGATCTGGTTGCTCAGCGTCCAGTTGTACGGGGTGAAGAAGCTGGCCAGCCGATACACGCCGCCACTGGCGAGTTGGATCGTCTGGTGCTCGATCAGGTTCATCAGCACCGCCGACGCCAGCACCGGCGTCGCCAGAAGCACCAGTACTGACGTAATGAACAGCGACCACACGCTCAGCGGCATGCGGAACATCGTCATGCCCGGGCAGCGGAGCTTGATCATCGTGGTGAGATAATTCACCGCGCCCATGATGCTGGAAAAGCCCAGGATGAATACCGAGGCGAACCAGCAGCTTTGCCCGTCGAAGGCGAAGTTCTGCACGAAGTATTGGAACGCGTAGGCGGTGACGGCGGACAGGACGATCGTCGTGATGACGTTGGCGACGGTGTTCGTAAAGCGGATGAACCACGTCCCGACGAACGCGAAGAGCATGAACCAGGAGAAGAAGTTGATCAGCAGAGAAACGGTCGGGAAGCCGCTCTGCACGTGCTGCGTGCCGAGATAGCCGCTGGCGCGGAAGAGGTCGCCGATCTTGTCTAACCCGGTTACGGGTACAACGTACGGCAGCCATTTAGCGCTGGTCTGGATCGCACTGAGCGGCGGATAGCTGGTCCAACCGGCGGCGGCGGCGTTACCCGGGAGGAAGAAGCCTGTCATCATGATCGCCCCGGCCGGGATGGCCGACCAGAACGCCAGGCCGTTCAAAAACGGAAACGCCATATCTCCAGCGCCGATTTTGAGCGGCACAAGATAGTTGCCGAACGTGCCGACCAGCAGCGGAATGATCACGAAGAAGATCATGACCGTCGCGTGCATCGAAAATACCATGGTGTAGAATTCCGTGGGCATGACGCCCTGGCTCCAGCCCATGAATTTGCCCAGGATCGGCACCGGGTGGTTCGGATCGCTCGGCCAAGCCATCTGCCAGCGGATGAGCATCGCCAGCAACCCGCCGATGACGAAGAACATCAGCCCCATGAACAGGAACTGAATGCCGATGATCTTGTGGTCGATCGAGAAGATGTACTTCTTGATGAAGCCGAGCTTCGGATGATCGTGACCATGTGCATGGTCAGGTCCGAAATAGTCGATGTGGCCGTGGTCGTGACTGTCGTTTGCGTTTGCGGTGTGAGACATAATGGTTTCTCGCCTGAAGTAACGTTCTGCGTTCTGCTGCTAAAACAATCGACGGCTACTTAACCGCCCCGAGCACCACGCTCGGCTGGGTGGTCGGTTTCTCGGCGGTCGCGGTGACCGGTTTGGCCATGGGTTTGTCGTAGCCGAGGGCGTCGTACTCGTCGTTGGTTACGAAGCGAAGCTGGCCGCGCATTTTGTAGTGGCCTTGGCCGCAGAGTTCTTCGCAAACCAGTTCCCAGAAGCCGGGCTTGTAGAGCGTGACCGAATTGATCCCATTCGCCTTGAGTTTCTTGAGCGCCGCTTCGTTGATGCTCGAACCGCCACGGACGATCGTCCCTTTCTTGCCGTCCACATATCGCCACTGCTTTTTGGCAGCGTCGTAAACGGCGTTAGGGCTCTTCTCGTCGATGTCGACGGCCATCGCCTTGACTTCCTTGTCTTCCAGCAAGCCGGCCAATTCGTCGACCGTGTAGGTCTTGCGGTTTTCAGGCTCTAGTTCAAGGGAGCGGCTGGTGGTCGTTCCCTCGAAGTACAACACGCCCCGCATGCCGGGGACGGCGTCGAGCTTCACGCGGAAGTTGGGGAGGAAGAAGTCATGGATGACATCTTTGCTCGACAGCTGCACTTCGATCGGCCGATTGGCCGGCAGAATGATCTCGCGGGCGAGGGCGCCTTGGTAGATGTCGTCCTTACCGTCGGGATCGTTGAAATCCTTACCTTGCGGATTGAGCTCGTTGAAATTGTTGATCGCCTTGACCGACGCCTCGTAAGGAAGGAACGCCGGTCCCGGAACGCCACCCTTGCCTTCGGGGAAGAGGTACGGAGACTTCTGCTGAGCCGCCGGTCGCGGGTCCGGCCATTTGGTGTCGGTCGGCTTGGGGTAAACCAAGTATCGGCCGAGCTTGCCGTCCGGGCCGGGGTAGATCGTGTTCCACTGGAATTGCTGCCCGATGACCAGAATCTTCACCTTGTTCGGGCTGTCGGCGATGTCGGAGTAGCGGTAGTTGTTCCACACGCGAATGCTGGCGACCGACAGCATGAGCAGAATGATCGCCGGCGCGATCGTCCAAGCCATTTCCAGCCGCTGATTGCCGTGGGTGAAGACGGCTTTCTTGCGGTTCGGGTTGTAGCGGTACTTGATGAGAAACGCGATCAGCACCACCTGCGTGATGATGAACGTGATCGTGGTGATCCAGAAAATCCAGACGAACAGCGAGTCCATCGCCGGCGCGTGGACGGAGTAGGTTTTTGGCAGCCACCAGCTTTCCCAGCCGCTAGCCGCGTGGGCGGCGGACGGAAGAAGCAGTGAGAGGGCGAGCGGGATCGATCGCAGCAGGGTCTTTTTTATCACAGGGGCGTCACTCCATCGAACTGGTTGTCACTCAATGTGAAGGCGGCGGACAAAAAAGGATTGTCATCCTTTCAATTCTCATCCTTCAGCCTTCAGCGTTTCCCTCTTCATGAGGGTTGGATTCAAGAACAACTCTGAAAGGGCTGCGCCCGCTTATTCAGCGGGCGTGCCTCGCGATCGTCGATGCGATCGGGTTACCGCGCGCTGGCTTGCGGGCCCATCGCTTTTTCGGTTTTCTCGGCCGGCTTGTCGCAGCTGGTGCAAGCGGCGTTGTCGGACTTGACCAGAATCTCCTTCACCGGCGAGGCGGGGGCGGCGGCGTCGGCGGACTTGAAGGTGAAGTTCAGCTCGGCCTTGCCGTCTTTGACGGTGGCTTTGCCTTCTTGTTCGCCGAACTTCTCATGCCACGCGACGAACGTGTATTCGCCATCAGGCATTTTCGGGATCGAGTACGTGCCGTCTTCTTTGCTGGTGGCAAAGTACGGGTGATCAAACACTTTCACCCACGCCAGCATCCACGGGTGAACGTCGCACTTGACCTTGAAGGTTTCAACGGCCTTGAACGAGTCGACCTTCTTACCCTCGTCTTTGTTCGGCTGGCCGAAGTTGAACGGGGGATTGACGGTCGACAAAGCGTGTACGTTGTGCAGGAACGGGTCGGCGTTCTTGATGACGATGTCCTGCCCGACCATGGCGGTCAGCACATGCGGATGATAGGTGCAGCCCTGCTGATCGATTTCAGCCGCCGTCTTGGGGACGTCGCCGGCGATGTCAGCGCCTTCTTCCTTCTTGAGCGACACCACGACATTGGCGAGTTCACCCTTGTCGTTAGCGACGACGGAATCTTCCTTGACCGGATCGGGGTGCTGATCGTTGCACTCCTTGACGGCCGACATGTCTATTTCCTTCATCTCGGGGGCTTTGCCTTCAAGCATGATTTTGCCGGTCACCTGCGCCATCGCGCCCGTGCAGAGACCAGCCGATACCGTTAACGCCGCCAGCCAGATTTTCAGATTCATAAACCTCTCCTTACAAACTGCCTCGTTTGCATCTCCTCGCGAAGAACATCTCCGCTGGAGGCGATAGAGGCAAAGGGTAACCACCTGTCATTTTATGACAAGATCAGCGATTCAATTACGGAGCAAAAGTCACGGTCGTGTCCGCTTTTTTGCCCGCCGTCACGGTGATTTCTTTTTCCTGCGTGCCGTACTTTTCGTGCCAGAACGTCAAGGTATAAGTACCGGCCGGCAGGGGCGGCAGGGTGAAGCTGCCGTCATCGCCGGTGACGGCGAAGAACGGATGGTCGAACACCTGCACGTTCATGCCCATCCATGGATGCACGTCGCACTTCACGCGGAAGTTTTCCGCAGCCTTGAACGGCGCGACGTCCTTGCCCGGGTCTTTGGTCGGCTGGCCGAAGTTGAACGGCGGGTTGTCGCTGGATAGCGCGTGAACGTTGTGCAGGAACGGGTCGTCGTTCTTGATAACGACTTTCTGCCCGACCATCGTCGCCAGCACATGCGGGAAGTACTGGCACCCCTTCTGATCGATGACCGCCGGCGCGGCCGGGATTTCAAACGGACCGCTCAGGCCCGACGAGACCGATACGATGACGTTCTTCAGTTCACCCTTCGGTGAGACGACGACCGTTTCAGAGGTCATCCCGTTCGGATGCAGATCCGAACACTCGGCCACAAGGGCGATGTCGTCCATCTTCGGAACGTCACCCTTGAACATAACCTTACCGCCGACGGTGCCGGTTTCGGTCGCCTTCGGCTTGGCCGGGGCGTCGGGCTTGGCGACTGCCGGTGCGGTGGGCTTGGTGGTTTTCGGCTTCGGCGGGGCGATCGGGATCACCTTAATCTCGCCGCGCTTCTCCATCTCGACCGAAGGCGCAGCGGCACCTTGTGCCAGCGGGGCAACGGTGTAACCGGTCTCGCCGGCGGTGTAGATGAAGTCGAACAGGAGCGAAAGCTGTTCCTCCGGCGTGTTGCCGTATGCGGCTTCGGTCTGGGCGACGCGGTCGAGTGTCAACTCGCTGGCGCGAGCCCAAGTCTGGCCGTGTACGTCGTCTACCTTCATACCGCTGAAGAACTGCGGCATCGACGTACCCTTCTGGATCACGTCAGGCTCGCGCACCCAGTGCTCTGACCAGTTGCGGCTCAGGCGCACCGACGCGAGATTCAGGTTCGGGGCTTTCGGCACCGCGCCCGGAGCGGGCTGGCCGAGGTAGTGACACGACAGGCACTGCATTTCCTTAAAGAACGCTTCACCACGGGCGAATCGTTCCTTGCTCACCGTCGGGTGCGGCGTATCGGTGAATGGATACGAAGCAACATATAACTGCTGCGAGAACCGAGCGCGATACAGCAGCTTGCGGTAGCCGGCGGTTACGTCGGTCGGGCTGCTCTTGATCTCGTCGATTTCGATGTCGGCGATCTGCTTGAAGTCCTGGCCCCACTTCTTCAAGTACGCCGCGTTGGGCGCGAGGATGGTCTGGCTGTACCAGTCGCTACCGGCCGACGCGACGGTGTCTTCGTCGGCGCCGGCGGTGGTGGCTGTTTGCCTGGACTGGGCGACGTACTTCAAAACCGGGTCGATATGGGCCTTCAGATTGTTGGCTTCCTTGTTCGACACTTCGTTGAAGTACGCGAGGATCGAGGTCCATTCCTCATCCGTCGCCGTGAAGCTCGGCATGCGGATGCCATTCACCAGCACCGGGCGCAGCGGCTGCACGTTCTTAAAGAAGCTGTACAACCAGCTGAACTGAACCTTGTTGCCTTCGCCACGCAGCGACGGCGGGGCATCGACGGTCAGCTTGGTCGGGTCATAGTACTGCTGGACCTGAGGCTTGTTCTTCTCCATGATGTGGCAGGAGGTGCAGTTGAATTTCTCGGTCACCAGGTAGCGGCCGCGCGCGATGCGCGTGGCCGTCTGGTTGGCGGTGGCGTTGGTCAGCTTTTCGCTGATCAGGCGGTCGCGGTTGCTGATGACGAACGTCACGATCGCGTTGATCTCGCGGTCCGACAAGTAGAACGTCGGCATTTTGACTTTGTCGTACGGCTTGCCCGAATCTTTGATCATCGGGAACCCGGCCGCGTCGGTCATCATCTTGCCATTTTCGTACAGGCGGGTCGGATCGAGCAGCGCCTTGCCGCGATCCCAGATGCGGGTGTTGCGGAGCTTCTGCGTCAGCCAGCTTTCGCGGGTGTGATGCACTTCCGGCCAAGCGACCGTGACCGGAGCCGCCATCGGCTGGGTCCAGTCTTGGCCCTTCATCGGGTGCGTCATCGCTCCCGCGTGGGCGCTCAGGCCGTTGACCATCATCAGCTTCTGCTCGGGCAGATTCTCGGCCTTGTGGGGATCGACGTAGCCGAAGTCGAGTTTGCTGACGAGCTTCTGGCCCCATTCGGTAAGGTTCGCACACGGGCTGGCGGCGGTTTCCATGCCGTTGATCGCGTGGCACTGCATACAGCCGTAATTGGTGATCAGCTTCTTGCCGAGGAAGACTTGCCGCAGCGTGTCCTTGCCGTTCGGCTGGGCTTCGATCGCGGCGACCTTCGCCTTGGCGGCGTCGGTGGTGATAGAGGCGGTCGTCAGGGCGTCCGTCGCCAAGCCGCGCAACTCGGCAATGTCGTCCGCCCGCTCGGTGGCGATCTTCGGACTGAACCGGCTGCGGAGGAACAGGCTTGTTAGCTCGATCAGCTTGCCGGTGTCGGTCTCGGTGAGCGAAGCCTGCCACATGTCATTCGGATTGTTGTTGGTGCGCTTCTGGTCGAGCAGGTACGACGCCAAATCCGCCGCCTGCTGATCGGTCAGACGCAGCGAAGGCATCACGGTGTAATCACTGTAGTGGCGCGGCTCTTTCAGCCAATCGTAAAGCCACGTCGTCGCCTGCGCGGTATTGCGATCGACCAGCAGCTTCGTGCCGATGCCCGACAGCTCCGGGCCGTGATGCATGAACACGGGCTTGACGGTTTTCCCGTCGTCGTAGGTATCCGCGCCGGTGACGTTGCGATCGGCGTCGAGGTGCTCAAGCACGTACAGTTGACGCTCGTTGTAGCTCATGGCGTCATACAGCTTGGTGGCCTCGGTTTTAAGCTCGGCGGCGGCGGGGGCTTTGCCTGTTTCGGCGGAAAGCTTCTTCGCCAGTTCGCCGCCGAGCGCGAGGTCCTGCACGATCCATTGCTCGCCGCGGGTGATGAGCTTGCCGTCGCGCTTAGCTTCGCCGGCGGGGTCGCTGAGGTTTTGGTGGCAGGCGAGACAGCCGATGGTGTTGAACAGCTTGCGGCCGTCTTCGATCTTGCCAGCCACGCCCGCGGGCACGCTGTGTTTCGGCGGGAGCGGCTCGGCCGTCTGCATCAGGTACTCGGTCATCGCCCGGGCTTCCTGACGCGTGCGGCGAATTTCCTCATCGCTGGAGTTGTTCTCCAGCATGAAGAAGTGCGGCATCTTCGTCGTCGGACGGAACGCCTTCGGCGACCAAATCCACGTGTTCACCATCGCCGGCGAAAGCTTGGCGCTCAGGTGACGCAGATCAGTACCCACGCGACGCTGCTCGGCTGCGGGGATTGAATCCATCTGGTGACAGTTCACGCAGCCGAGGTTGCTGAACAGGTGACGGCCTTCGTAAACGATCGGGGCCGTTTCCTTAATGTCATTGACGGCGGTGTGGCAGCGCACGCAGTTGGCCTGCACGAACTGCGGCGTGCGCATCGGATAATCCCACTCGTGGTGAGTTTGCTCGTACGATTGGCCGGACTCGCCGTCGTACATGCCTTTCCAGTAGACCAACTGCGAGACGGCCTTTGCCTTCTTGCCTGTGATCGGATCGACGTAGTCGGTCGGCTCGGGATACGCGGGGGCTTCCTCAGGCACTTCGACAACTTCAATGGGGCGAGTTGAAGGCTTCTCTAACTTTTCCTCTTTCTTTTCGCCCATAGACATGTGCATGTCATCAAGGCCTTTCGGGACGATCGCTTCTTCCGGGTAGACGGCGTGCAACATGCTGCTCATGGTCGGCTTCTCGGCCTCCATGGCCTTGGCGGGTTTAATCTGCTGTGCGAGCACCGGAGCGCCGGTGGATTTATCGACCCAGATCGAGCGGGCCGTGTGGGCCGCGAGGACGAAGCGGGTTTCCTGGCCGGAACCGTCGTGGCAGCTGGTGCAGCCGACCTTTTCCATCGGGTGCTTGCTGTCAACGTCGGCGTACAGATCGAGCCTCGGATGCGCCAGCATCACCGGCGAAGGATCAAGCTGGCTGAGCCCGCCGGACTTACGCGAGACGTTCACTTCCGCGATCATCGCCCGGCGGTAACGGTCGAGCACCGTGTGCAGTTTTTCCGGCGACAGCGCCGCCGTCAGTGAATTCTTTAAATCTTCCGCCACCAGCAGCGCCGCCTTACGCGGGGCGGCGACGGCTTTTTCATCCACGTCCTTCTTGATCGACACCGAGACATTTCCAACAGTGCTGACGGCGTCTTTGTTCTTCGAGTAACGAACCCACGCATCCAGCACGGCGGCGGCGACGTTGTCGGATTCTTCCTTCTTGGCGGCGTCGGCGTTCAACGTGTAAGTGGCGACGGGTTTGCCGTCGATCGTCAGCGACGATGCTTTCCCGATCGTTCCCGCCAGCGTTTTCAGGCGGTTGGCGATCGCGGGCTTCTTCATCACGTCCGGCGCGGTGAGCGCGGCGTACTTGAGCCAGAATTCCGGCATCGCCGAAGCGCCGGGCTTGAGCGCGGTTGCGGTCGGATCGCCGGCCTTGCCGGTCGGCGTTGCGAAGTCCAACTTGCGCGCGGTGGATTGCTGTTCTTCGAGATACGCCAGAACTTTATCTTCGGTGAAGTCGCGCTTGTCGACGTTAACGTGACAGGTGATGCAGCGGTCGATCGCCGCCACGGTCTTGAACCCGCCGAGGTCGGTCAGCACGTCGGGAATCACTTGCTGCTTGACGGCTTCCGACGGGTTGACGAACTGCAGCAACGGAATATCGCCGCGGGTGAGGGCACTGATTTTGCCGATCAGCGTTTGCGGGGCGAGCGAGTTAAGTTTCTTCTTCAACGCATCGCGGTCTTCGGTCTTCTTGACGCGATCCTTGCGGAGCTTGTCGAGGTCGGCGGTGACTTTGGAAAGCTCTTTTTTCTTCTCCGACAGACCCGCTTTAATCGCCGCCTGTTTCTCGATGAAGTCGGCGAGTTCAGCCTGCGGTTTATCGAGCTTGGCGTTGAGTTCTTTCTCGCGATTTTTGTCGTTGTCGGTCCTGGCTTCTTCCAGGAACTTCAACTGCTCGCCGACGACGGCTTTGAGGGTGTTGGTGCGGAAATCGAGGTTCGCCAAGTCGGCCGTGGCTTTGGCGATCTGGCCGGTGAGGGTTTTGTAGCCTTCGCTCTTCCCGGTGATTTCGGCGGCTTTAGCGTCGATCTCTTTATCCAACGCGGCGGCCTGGGTTTCAACGCTGGCGCGGTCGATCAGCTTCTCGGAGACCAGCGCGGCTTCCCACGCTTTTCCAGCTTTTTGCGGCGCGCGCCATTGCTTGTCGAAATCCTGCATCGTCGCCCAGCCCATCACCCCAAGCAGGATGACGGCTGACAGCGCGAAGACCTTGTTCAGACGGGAAATGTTCCAGAACGTATCGGTTGGGACCGGCATACCAGCTCGCCCGAGAAAAAACGATTCCGCCCGGAGCGAGAATCAATCGCTCCGGCGGCACACTCCATTGCCGCAGCCACTTGTGCTTCCGCGAGTTCCGCACCGGCGAAGATTTGGAGCACAAATCGCTCTCCATCTGCCGGGCCGGAAGTGGTTTATACGTTATAAGGGATGGTCAATCGGGGAACAAGCGTTCGGACTTTCAAAACAGGGAACAGGTTTGATATCGGTTCATTGCCGATTCGTGGGGTCGCTCGTCAGGTCGTTGCAAGTCCAAGCCGCGCGATAGCCGATAAACGCGGTATGAAGAATTCCATCGCTCTGGTTCTGACGGGTTTACTGTTGTCCGGCTGTGCAAACGATCAACAGGCGGGCGGCCCGAACCAGATCCCGTCCGATGCGAAGTTTGTCGAGGCCAAAGATCCCGCCATCAACGCCAACACGCGCTTCGCCGCGGGGCAGTTGTCGGAGTCGTCGGAAAAGCCCGAGAACGCAATCGCCCAATACGAAGAGGCCCTTAAAATCGATCCGGACCACGAAGCCTCGTTGTACCGCCTGGGCGTGGTGTACGCTCAGATCAAGAACTTCCCAAAAGCGGTGGAATCCTGGCAGCGGTACATCAAGGTCACCCACGAATCCGGCGAGGGGTTTGCAAACCTCGGATTCTGCTACGAACTGAGCGGAAACTGGGAACGAGCAGAGATGGCGTACAAAAAGGGCATCGAACGCGACGCAAAATGCGAGGTCTGCCGCGTGAATTACGGCCTGATGCTCGCAAGGCTGGGTCGCACCAACGAAGCCTTCACCCAGTTCGGCGCCGTGCTACCGCCGGCGGCGGCTCACTATAATGTCGGGAGCGTTTATGAGCAGCAGAAAAAGCTCTCCCAGGCGAAAATGGAATACACGCGGGCGCTGGAATGCGATCCGACCTTCTTCGACGCCCAGCAACGGCTGGCCTCGCTGGAATAGGTCGGTTATATTACCCAAATTAATATTTGGGTGCTAGATCCTTGCAGTTTGTCGCGCCACGATCACCATGCGCTGCTCAAGTCCAACCGAAGTCGCCCGTTGCCGTCCGCGCTCGTGAAATTCCTGTGCAATTGCACGCTTTTTTCGTTGAGAGTCGTGTTTTTCCGTGCTATACCCGAGTTCGGAGCACGGGAGCATGTTGATCGGCGATTTCTCACACCAAAAACGGCGGATGGCGGCTTTCTGCTTAGCGGCAGCGGTGTTGAGCTGCGCGCATTCGGCCCGAGCGTACGACACCTACGCTGTCGGATACGATCAACTATTGGCTGAGCTCGGTGGAGCAACGCCCACCGGCGTGGGTGTGACCGTCAGCCAGATCGAAGCTCCCGAAGGTTCCGCCTACGCGCCGAACATCAGTCTGTTTCCCGGCAAATCATTCACCCTGATGAGCCCCGGATCAGGCGTCAGCGGTCACGCCACCACGGTCGCCGGCAACTTTTACGGCAGTGGGATCGGCGCGGGGATTACTAATGTTCACCTGTGGGAAGGCAATCACTTCCTCCAATCGGGATTGCTCAAGGTCAACACCGCCGGCGTAGCGCCACTGCACGAAACAGCGAAAGTCGAAAACCACAGCTACATGGGTACGTTCGGTTCCACCGCGCTCGATTCCGACGCGCTGCGTCGCTTGGATTACATGGTGAACACCGATGACGTCATCGTCGTCGTTGCCCAAAACAACGGCGTGAGCACGACGGTGCCGGCGCTGCTCGATACCGCCTACAACACCATCAGCGTCGGATTGAGCAACGGCGTACACAGCGCGGGCTTCACCTCGTTCGACGTGGCCGGGCGGATCAAGCCCGATATCGTCGCCCCTGAATCCGCCACCAGCTACGCCACACCCATCGTCGCGGCGGCGGCGGCGCAGATGGTGCAGGTGGCGAACGATCACAGCTGGTCGAACGGCGCGCACAACCAAACCGTAAAAGCCGTTCTTCTGGCCGGCGCGACGAAGCAGGAATTCCCCGGCTGGGCGCGCACCAGCACCCGCCCGCTCGATCTGCGGTACGGCGCGGGTGAACTCAACGTCTACCGCAGCTATCACATCCTGACCGCCGGCGAGCAGGAGGCCAGCACTGTCACCTCGGTACAAAAAACGGGATGGGATTTTTCATCCACCGCTGTCGCCAGTCAGAAATATTTTTTCGACCTGACGACTCCAGTCAAGGAACTCACCGCCTCGCTGATTTGGAACCGCCTGGTGGATGACCCGAGCGTGGCCGGCTTCGACACCGCCGCGTTTGTGGCGAATCTTGATTTGAAGCTTTCGTCCGCCTCGGGATTTACCGTCGGCTCGCTGATCGACCAGAGCGTGAGCACGGTGGACAACGTGGAACTGATCTACCAGACGAACCTATTGCCCGGCCGATACGTGTGGGAAGTCAGTTCGCCGACGGTGGGGGCGAATTACGCGCTCGCGTGGTACACCGAAGTCCCCGAGCCGGGCGGGCTGTCGGTCGGGATCGGAATCCTCGTCATCCTTCGCCGTCGCACGCGACGTTGTGCATAGTGAGTTGCGCGCAGTAAGTTGCGCGTAGTTTCAAGAACAACAACGGGTTGTTGTTTTCTCTGCGAGACTGCCTTATCGTCACACGTCCAAAGCAGAGAGTTCATTATGCCGACCCGGGTTGCCCTGTTTATCACTTGTCTGACCGATCAGTTCTATCCCCAGACCGGCGTGGCCGTCACCAAAATCCTCGAGCATTTCGGCTGCCAAGTCGAATTCCCCCAAGCCCAAACCTGCTGCGGCCAGCCGTTTTTCAACAACGGATTTCATCCCGAAGCCAAAGAGTTGGCCAAGCGGTTCGTCGAGATTTTTGAGCCTTACGACTACATCGTCAGCCCGAGTGGTTCCTGCACGGCCATGGTCCGCGAGCATTACGAGCAACTCCTCGGCCACGATCATGCGTGGGAACACTCCATGCACGCGGTGACGCATAAGACGTACGAATTCGTCGAGTTCCTCACCAAAGTATTGAACGTCAACCTGTCCGAATTGAAACTGCCCGACCCGCGCAGCGTCACCTATCACTACACCTGCCACCTCCGCGGCATCGGCGTAAAGGATGAAGGCGTCCGCCTGCTGCGACAGATGGGAAACGTCGACTTCAAGCCGCTCGAAAAAACCGACCAATGCTGCGGCTTCGGCGGGACGTTCGCGATGAAATACCCCGCCATCAGCGGCGCGATCGTGGAAGACAAGATCAAATGCATCGCCGACACGAAGGCCGGCACGGTCATCTGCAACGACGCCGGCTGCACGATGAACATCGCCGGCATGTGCCATCGCGAGGGGATGAAGACGCAGGTGAAGCATCTGTCGGAACTGATCGCCGAGGCGCTGGGGTTGGATTTGGCGGGGTGGTAGGGGCAGATACGCGTCGATGGGGCCGAGGGATGAATCAGTTTTGATCCTTTAACTGATTGAATCCGCCGAGGTAGCGCGATGGACTTGAAGATGTCGAGCGATCTTGGACTTGGCTACACTAGCCGCTCTCAGATTGCGAGGATGGTCACAGAAGCTTGGGGAGCGCATCAGCTTTTTTGTGCTGCATGCGATAGCGATAGAGTAGAGCCGACGCCTCCTAACACAAAGGCTATAGATTTTCGGTGCCCGCGATGTGACAGCGCTTACCAACTCAAGGCGGGACGACAGCGGATGGACTCACGTATTCCAGACGGTGCATTTTCTGCTATGTCGGCCGCTATCGCGAGCGACGATGTGCCAAACCTGCTCGTTCTGCAATATTCACCAGAGTGGTATGTTACCAACCTAATGCTCGTGCCATCGTTTCTGTTCACGGCCTCACTTATCGAAAAGCGAAGGCCACTGTCGGCGACGGCACGACGCGCAGGATGGGTTGGCTGTAATATTCTTTTGTCTGCACTGCCTAGCGACGCAAAAATTCACCTTGTTCGCGATTGTGTAGCTGCATGTCCCGATGTATCGTGGTCACGTTACGAAAGTTTGCGCCCACTATCGACAGTTCGCCCAAGTGTTAGAGGATGGACGTTAGATGTCTTCAAGATCGTCCAAGAGATGGGGTCACGTGAGTTCACTCTGGCCCAAGTTTATCAGCAAGAATCAATGCTACGCGCACTCCATCCAAGGAATGGCAACGTGAGAGCGAAGATTCGCCAACAACTTCAAGTATTGCGCGATCTAGGATATCTCCAGTTCAAAGGCGATGGCGGTTATGCGTTGACTACTTGGAATAGCGAAAAAGGTTGACTCTTGATCCTCCTCGACACGATCACCGGCGAGACGGCAAACAGCAGTTACGCCGCCCGATTGCGGCGGGTGAAGAGTGGGGTGGTTTTGCAGCCGAGCACGTCGAGCAGGCGTAGCAGGAAATCCGTTGAGACGCCCAGCGTTTGGCCGTTGAGGATGGCCGTGATCCGCGTGCGGGATGCCTTGGCCCGGCGGGCGAGTTCGGCATGGGTCAGGCGCTGCTCGGAGAGCAGATCGACGATCTTTTTATTCAGCCGCGCCCGGAAATCCATGGCGACAGCATCGTGCTTTTCAAGTCCGAGTACGTCGGCCAGCTCGCCGGCAGTCCGGGCGATGATGGGTTTATTCCGTTTCTTCATGGCTTAGCATCTCCTTCAGCCGCCTGGTTCCGGTGGCGATTTCCGAAACCGGTGTTGTTCGTGTCTTCTTCGCAAAGGCGTGAAAAATCAGAATCCTGGATTCCAACTTCGCGTAATAAAGCACGCGTTGAATGCCTCCGGCGTCGCGAAATCGTAATTCGTGAACGCCGGGATAAACCGAAGGCATCGGGCGAGAAATCGGCATACCGAGATTCATCCCCAGTTGCAGCTTGATCAGGGCCGATCCCAATTCCGCTCGTACCGGTTTTGAAAAATCCCGGATCACGGCCCGCGCAAGAGGATGAAACTCGACCCCTTTCAACTGACGGCATTGTCTCCGATTGGAGACAATGATTCAAGTGGAAATTCGGTAGTGGTTCAGTCTGAAAACTCGACCGTACCACGGGCCTCTGGCCCGTGCCGATCGCGTAAGGACTTTGAAAAGGTTGATCCCGCAGACATTCCCGCGCCGTTAGCACGGGCCGGAGGCCCGTGGTACGGTCGAGTTCCAAGCTGACGCAATCGACCATATTGCAAACTAACCCACTACCGGAAATTGAGTTCGGCCAATCAACAACGCCAATGCCACTAGCGTTGCCGCCGTTGAGAAGCGGGTCACACCTGATACCGGCGATCGTAGCCGGCCGGAAGCGAAGCAGGACAAACGCAGAAATGCCCATCAAACTCGGCGTTTTTGGCGTGTTTTTCTTGCCTGCTTCGCTGGCGGCGCGCCGTTGGCGCGACACCGCCTGTAGTTGTGGAGAGGCTTCGGCCGATGGCGGGTCGCCGGGCGAGAGGGTTCTTTGACGGTTCGGGGGCCGGGTGGGTTCTGCTGGGGTCCGTTCGGCCGACGGGACGTCGCACCCGAAGGCGTCTGCGGGGCAACCACTAGCAACCGTTTGGAACCGTTTACAACCGATTGCAACCGCGAGCAACCGGCGAGCGATTTGACATAAAGGCTTCTGCCGTAAACAACTATGGATCGTCAACAGCGGCGGTAGGGGCATCGGAGACGTATTTCTGTAAAAATGTCGAGCCGTGCGGATCAACGGGGCATTCGAGGTTGAATCGACGATAAATCGATTGTGAATTCACGGTCAATTGCTGGCGATGTCCATCGGCAGGACGAGTCGGCGCATGAGGCGGCAACCTGTATACTTCGGCGGTATGAGTGTGTCCCTACCACAGTTATCACCGTCGGCAGAGCCTTACGATTTTGAGTCGGCCTCCGTCGCGGCGGCGCAGAATGAGCAACTGAAACGCACGATCAACACCGCCGTCATGCGGCAGCACACCGGGCGGCAGCAGCGGATGAACGATCTGCCCGACCCCGACGGCCTGCGGGAACTCGCGGGGCAGATCAAGCAGCACACGCTCGATCACCTCGACTATTACCTCGATCAGCTCGTCACCAACGTCGAGCACAACGGCGGGCACGTTTATTTCGCGGCTGATGCGACAGAGGCGCGGCAAGTCATCCTCGACATCGCCGCTAAGACGCGGGCCAACCGCGTGATCAAGAGCAAGTCGATGGTCAGCGAAGAAGTGGAGCTGGCCCACGCGATGGAACTGGCGGGCATGGACGTAGTGGAGACCGACCTCGGCGAATTCATCGTCCAGATCAGCCATGACAAGCCGAGCCACTTGGTGGCGCCGATTGTGCACCTGAACAAGGCGCAAGTGGCGAAGATGTTCAGCGACTACTTCGGCACGCCGTACAACGACGATCCGAAATCGCTCACTATGCAGGCCCGCGCGTATCTGCGCGATAAATTCCGCAAGGCGGACTTCGGCATCACCGGCGGGAATTTTCTGGTGGCCGACAAAGGGCTGGTTGCGTGTGTCGAAAACGAAGGCAACCAGCGTCAGAGCGTGACGACGCCGCGCGTGCTGGTGAGCCTGGTGGGGATTGAAAAAGTCATCCCACGGATGGCGGACCTGGCGGTGATGATCAAGTTGCTCAGCCGCAGCGCGACGGGGCAGCCGATCACGATCTACAACAACATCTTCGGCGGCCCACGGTCGGCGGGGGAGAGTGACGGGCCGGAAGAATTTCACCTCGTCCTGATCGACAACGGGCGGACGGAAATTCTGCAGAGCGAGGAATACCGCGAGACGCTCCGTTGCATCCGTTGCGGCGCGTGCCTCAACGCCTGCCCGATCTACCGCAAGATCGGCGGCCACGCGTACGGCAGCGTTTACCCAGGCCCGATCGGCGCGCTGATCACGCCGCTGTTTCAAGGGCTCGGCAACTATAAAGATTTGCCGCAGGCCAGCAGCCTTTGCGGCGCGTGCTACGAGGCGTGCCCGGTCAAGATCAACATCCCCAAGCACCTGATCAATCTGCGGCGAGATATCGTCAACACGCACTTGAACGGCTCGATCGAACGGCTGATTTATCGCTTCTGGGCTTGGGCGATGACGTCGCGCTTTATGTACGGATTGCTGACGCAGATGCAAAAAATGGAACTACGCCGGCGGGCGATGTATAGCGGTTGGGTGCGGAAGCTGCCCATGTTCGGATCGGGCTGGACGCAAGTGCGCGATATGCCCGCGCCGGCCCGCCGGACGTTTCATCAGCAATGGCGGAGTAAGAAATAATGCACGACCCCTCGCACGTGATGGACAAGGTTCGCCGCTCGCTCAAGCGCGAGCAGCCGATGACCACCGCGCCCACGCCGCCGTTGATCAGTGAGCCGATCGCCCGGCTGGTGAGCAGTGATATCGGCCTGCCGGAGTTGTTCGCCGATCGCGCTTCGGAATTGAAAATGCTGGTGGAGCAGGTGAGCATCGACGATTTGCCGGACAATCTCGCGGCGTTTTTGCAATCGAACGCCATCAAGCGGGTGATGCTGACGGATACGCCGCTCATTAAATCGCTTGCGCTCGCGGAGTTTCTCAATCGCAAGGGGTTTGACGCGCGGTACGGCTCGCAAATCACGCTCGACGAATCCTACGATTTTGACGCCGGCGTGACCGAAGTCGACTACGCGGTGGCCGAGAGCGGCACGCTGGTGGTGAAGCATCGGCCGGAACACGGGCGGGCGATTTCGCTCGTGCCGTTTGTGCATGTGGCGATCATTCAGCCGAGGAATTTTTTGCCCGATTTGATCGACCTGATGGAAAAGCTCGACAAGGAAGGCACCGGCAGCGGCGTGACGATGATCTCCGGCCCGAGCAAGACGGCCGACATCGAACTAAACGTGGTGACCGGCGTGCACGGGCCGAACATCGTGAAGGCGTATATCTTGAGTTAGAGCAGCGAGACTTTTGTCGTAGCGTGGTAATGACCGATTGTCGTCATCCTGAGGTACGCCGAAGGATCTCGAACGTCGAAAGCCGATCGCCATTCGAGATCCTTCGGCGTACTTCAGGATGACGATTTCAGAGGCGGCACGCTACATCAAGTTGCTCGCCGCTCAAGGCCGCGCGGGCCGCAGTGTCAGAATTGCCGCTATGGGTTCAGTTTCTTTTCGAATGTCCCCAACTTAGCCGCGGCTTTTTCAAACGCGCCGCCATCGAGATAGGTTGCCTGGGCTTTGTCCGCTTTAAGATACTTGTCCAAAAACGCGGTCGTGCCGCGGCCGATCAGGTCGAGCCATTGCTTGTCGAGTGCGCCGTTGTGAGCGCGGCCGCCGAGCGCCATGTGGTCAGCGCCTTTCAGCACGATCAGGTATTCATCGGCCGACTCGGTGTGATCAAACGGAATGCGGCGATCGGCCGCCTTAACGCTGCTGACGAATTGCGGCGCGTCATCGAGCGTGCCAGTGATGTGAAACATTGGCACGGCCACATGGGCGAAGGATTTGTCCGGATCGCCGATGGTTGCGGGGCTGGGGCTCAAAGCGATGCCCGCTTTGATTCGCTTGTCGTAATAAGTGATGCCGGCCGGAAACGATTGGCCGCACATCGCCTGCGTGGTGATCGCGCCGAACGAATGGCCGGCCACTGCGATGCGTGTTAAATCGAGCTTCCCCTTGAGGGGCCAATCGGGTTGCTGGTTGCGCCGCTGAAGTTCGTCCAGCGCGAAGGTCACATCAGCGTTGCGTGCGAGGAACTGCTCAGCGGAAGCGGCCTTCTTGGCCGAGGCCAGCGCTTCAAACATCTTTTGGCCGCGCCAAATGCCGTCGTCCGAACCGTGATGCTGAAGGTGAACCGCAATGTACCCGTGCTGCGCCCAATACTGCCCATAGCCGGCCAGCCCTTCACGCGATCCGCCGAGACCGTGCGAAACGATAATCACCGGGCAGGCGGCGGTTATCTGTCGGGGGTAGTCGATCTTCACCGGCACGACGCGATTGCGGGCGGCGTCGTTCCAGTCCTCACGCAGCACCAACGCGGACTGCCCGTATGTAATAGGCAGCCACCCAAGGCAGAGCAACAGACCGGCGATCACGTTGAACTTGGTTCGCATCGTTGTCCTTGTTGAGTGGGCCCGATGAGTATACGCCGAAATCAGCGAATTGTTTCGGCGGAGAAGTCTTATTCGCCTAAGTCGCTGTCATTCAGAGCGGTACGCCGCGAAGAATCTCGAACGACGAACGGCTTTCGCAAGTCCGAGATTCTTCGCGGCGTACCGCTCAGAATGACGGGGCTTGCAATACGCCTGCTCTCGGGCTGAAACTCTCGTCGCCCGCAGGTCAGTGGCTTTGAGTGGCTAAAAAGTTACAGCCGTTTAGACTTTGCTGCGTATGAAATCGCGATGGCCGCTGATTATCGTCCTCCTCCTGTCGGCCGGCGTGTTTACGCTTGGGATCGGCTGGG
Source organism: Tepidisphaerales bacterium (assembly GCA_038229715.1). Taxonomy (GTDB): domain Bacteria; phylum Planctomycetota; class Phycisphaerae; order Tepidisphaerales; family Tepidisphaeraceae; genus JANMES01. Next base: position 24,084 of record JBBROD010000044.1, read on the forward strand.
GTTTGCCGTCGAGTGGGGTGGACCGCTATCTGTTTTGTGATCGAACGCCTTGGACCGGCCAGCAGATCATCGACCTGGCCGGCGGATGGGATACAGAGAAAAACATCGGGGCGGATATCGACCGCAACCCGCTCGGCAAACGTGATCGGGTGATCTGGCTGAACGAGACCGACGCTCAACGGGCCGAGATCGTCCGCCGGTATCGGCTGTTTTCGTACCAGCCGGATGAGATGATCACCTTCCGGGCGCTATCGCAGATCAAGCCCGGCTCCCTGCAGTTTGATCCCAAGCTCTACCAGTACGGCGGGCTTTGGATTTACCCGGTGGGGGCGATGTTGAAAGTCGCATCGCTTCAGTGGATCGGGTTTGTTCATCTCACGCCGGACTTGGCGTACTACCTCGATCACCCCGAAGCGTTCGGCCGGTTCTACGTCGTCGCGAGGCTCTACAGCGTGCTGTGGGGATTGATCGGCGTGGTAACGGTCTATTCAATCCTCAAGAAGCTCACCGCCGACGACTGGATGTCGGCCCTCGGCTCGCTCGGCTTCGCGCTGCTGCCTGTCGTCGTCTGCATGAGCCACGAAGCCAAGCCGCACCTCGGCGGGGCGGTGCTGATGCTGCTGGCGATTCGTGCAGCGATGGCATTCGTCGAATCCGGCTCCACCCGGTCGGCCTTGCTGACCGGCGTGCTGTGCGGGGCGGCGATTGGCATGGTGCCGACGTCGCTTCCGGTCTTCCTGATCCTGCCGGCGATGGTGCTCATGCGGCCCTTCGCGATGAACGAGCGCGTGAAGCTTGTATTACTCGCCGGAGCGGCGGGCGTGGGCGTCTACGCGATCACCAACCCGTACGTGCTGATTAACCTGCTGCTACACCGAGAACTTCTCACGTCCAACGCGGTCAACACCGGCGCGATGTACGCAGTGCATGACCTGCTCGGAGGGGCATTCAACGCCACCTTGTTGATCGGCGAAGGGACGAGCATGATCATCCTGCTGGCCGGCGTTGTCGGCTGGCTGACGCTGCATTTCTCGCCGCCGGTGTTGCGGAAGCAATTGGTTCTGCTGGCGCTGCCGGCGATCGCGATCACCGCCCTCTACGCCGTTGTCGCGGCCGGCAAACCGGGGGAGTTTGGGCGGTTCTTTATTCTGCCGGACGTGGCGTTGCTGATCGGGGCGGTCATGGCATTGCGACGATTCACGCACGCGAGAATCCAACGATTGGTCGGCAGTTTCCTATTGTTCTTGATTGCTTGGGCTGGCGCAAAATATTTGGCCGGGTTTGAATATGATGCAAGGGGATCGGGTACGCGCGATCGACTGGCTGCTATGATCGCCAAAGTATCAAAGTCAGAGAACGCTATCGTAGTTTACACCGAACCCGCACCCTATTGCTTTCCACCGGCAGATTTGTTTCAGAATAGGGTACTGTTGCTCCCTCTGCAGCAATCAATCGAAACGTCCAGCGTCGACTGGTTCATTCGCCCGATCGATCGCGTCGATTCGAGGGTGATTCCAATAACCACCTATTTTACGAATGTTTCAATCCGAGGTTCGACTACGCCGATTAGCTGGGCCGATAAGCCGTTTGTAGTTTTCTGGCAAGATCGGTTGTTTTACAAACATTCGACAACAGCTGCGTCGAAGCGGTTCGATTGAACCCCGGTACCATGCCCGGCCGATAAACCGGGTATGACTCTGCTGGATAACGTCTCGATCCTACTCGTCCCCGCGGACCGCCAGCCGCTGATGCCGCGAATCCGCCATCGGCTGCTTAACATCTTCCTGCTCGGCGGGGCGATAGGGTCGGGCATGAATGTCGGAGTGACGATGCTGCTGGCGGGTATGTTCGGTCTGAATCCGTTCATCGCATTCTTCGTCGGCATGATGACGAACCAGCTGTTTCACTACGTTTACTACCACGTCGTTTTCGTGAACCAGGAAATCCGCATGCGGATGAGCTTCGGCCTGCAGCTTGCGCTCTACGCCTTGGTCGCGACGGCGGCGCTCGCGCCCATGGGCCTGCTGATGCACCTTAGCCTGCCGTTGGCGTCGGCGGTGATCGCGACGATCGGCATGTTGTCCGTTGCCAATGTCGTCTGCGTCCGCATGAGCAGTTTCTCGTCATCGAAGATGGCCGAAATCGAATACAAGGACATCGGCGAAAGCTTTTACGACGATCAGACCGACGCCAAAAAAGTCGGCTGGTTTCGGGCGTGGTTCCATTCAACCCGCCACACGTTGCTGCATGATTTCGTCGCCAAACACTATCAGCCGGGCATGACAATCGCCGACCTCGGCTGCGGCAACTGCTGGTGGAACAACGATTCGCTTCCCGTCACCGGCGTGGACGTAAACGAGAAGATGATGAACTGGGCCAAGCGTCACAACCGCCTGGCCGACTACCGCATCGCCGCAGATTTGGCCAAGACGGGATTGGCGGATCAGTCGTTTGATCTGGTGGTGATGTCGGAGACGCTTGAGCACATTTTCAATCTCGACGAGGTGATCACCGAAGTCCGCCGCATCCTCAAGCCCGGCGGAAAGTTTCTGATCACCGTACCGTACGATCTATTCCTCGGGCCGTTCTTCATCCTGTTCAACATCAACTGCCTGTGGCAGGGCTATGTGAAGGGCAGCATCTACCACCGCTACCGCTGCGGGCACATCAACCATTTCACGAAGACGCGATTGCGTGACGCGCTGGAAGCGAACGGGTTTGGCGTGGAGAGCATCACCGTGCCGAACAAGCTGACGCTGTATGCGGTCGCCAAGCCAAAATAAAAAGAATGAACACGGAGACACAGAGACACAGAGACACGGAGAAGAAAGGATTAGAGTGGCGAGCAATTTGACGTAGCGGATAGGCTCCGAATTCGCCATCCTGAGGTGCGCCGAAGGATCTCGAATTGCGAGCGGCTTTCGAGGTTCTAGATCCTTCGGCGTACCTCAGGATGACGACAAACAGTCATTTTCACGCTACGGCAAAAGGCGCGTTGCTATTGCTTTTTCTTCTCTGCGTCTCTGTGTCTCTGTGTTCATTCTTCTTCTATCGCACATGCCCTTCGCCGTTGACGACCCATTTGTACGTCGTGAGATCATTGGCCCCCATCGGCCCGCGGGCGTGGAGTTTGTCGGTGCTGATGCCGATTTCGGCACCCAAGCCGTACTCGCCGCCGTCGGCGAATCTTGTGCTGGCGTTGATCATGACGCTGGCGGAGTCGACGCGCGTCACGAACTTGTCGATCGCACTGCGGTTGGTCGAGAGGATGCCGTCGGTGTGGTGGCTGCCGTGCTCGTTGATGTGGGCGATGGCTTCGTCGATGCTGTCGACGACTTTCACGCCGACGACGAACGCGAGATATTCGGTGTCCCAGTCCTCGGGGATCGTGGGCTTGGCGGGGGAGTAGATCGCCCGAGCGCGCTCATCGCCGCGGACTTCGACGCCTTTGGCCGTCAGGTCTTCGCACACTTTTGCCAGCAGCTTGGGGGCGACATCCTTGTGGAATAGCAGGTGTTCAACCGCGTTGCAAACCGCTCCGCCGGGGTAGCTGGTTTTGGCGTTGACGCATATTTTTCGCACGTCGTCAGCCATCGCCTCGGAGCTGGCGTCGATGTACAGGTGGCAGTTGCCGGTAAAGTGTTTCAGCACGGGGATAGTGCTGTCATTCACGACGGCGCGGATCAAGCTCTCGCCGCCGCGCGGGATGACCAGGTCGATGTATTTGTCGAGCTTGAGCAGTTGGGGAACCAACGCCCGGTCGGTCGATTCAACGAACTGCACCGCGGCTGGGTCAACGCCGCTGGATTTGAGCGCGTCGGCGACGATCGCGACGATCGCCTGATTGCTGTGGAACGCTTCCTTCCCGCCGCGCAGGATAATGGCGTTGCCGCTCTTGATGCACAAAGCGGCCGCGTCGGAGGTGACGTTCGGGCGGCTTTCATAGAAGAACAGCACCACGCCCAGCGGCACGCGCATCTTGGTGATCCGCAGCCCGTTCGGGCGAACGTACCCTTCGATGATTTGCCCGACCGGATCGGTCTGCCCGGCGATCTGCAGAACACCCTCGGCCATGCCGTTGATGCGCTTGTCGTTGAGTTTCAGTCGTTCGATCAGCGCCGGCGCCATCTTGGCGGCGATCGCAGCTTCGACGTCCTTTGCGTTAGCGTCGAGCAGCGATTGTCGGTTTTCCACGATCGCAGCGGCGATCTTCTTCAGCACGGCGGTTTTAGCGCCGTCATTCAGCGCCGCCAAGTCGCCCGCAGCCTTACGGGCGGATTGGCCGAGCTTCTGCACGTATAGAGCAATGTCTTCCATGGATTCATTTTAGCTTGAATTTCTCTCGCCCGGTACTCCGCAACATAGCGCATCTGCGCAGTAGGACAGGCATTCCTGCCTGTCACGGGACGACGTACTCGTCGGCCCGTACGGCCCGCGAAGTACCGCTTGCCGTGACAGGCAGGAATGCCTGTCCTACTGCTATCCCGCAGCGCAACACGCGCAGTGCGTGCGAGTTTCAGGTGTCGGCGCGCTATGCTGCGGTACGCCGGGAGAGTGCAGGATGCGGGTTCTTTGGCCAAGGTGAGTAGAACTGGGATATGAAGCAGAACCCTCACCCCGCTCTCTCCCGGCGTATCTGGCGAGGGAGCAGGAGCGATCATTCCGGCGTAACTTGCTTTACCAGCTTGAATTCAATCGTGCGCTGCTTGTCCTCATCGCTCATCCGCAGGCCCGGCGGCAGGTCAAACTCCAGGCGAGTGGTTCTGGTGATGTCGGCTGGCAGGTCTTTGGTGCTGACCTCAAATCGCGCCTTGGGCTGAATGCCTGATTTGGCCATGTCTTCAACCGCCTTGCGCGAGCCGTACATCGTTACATTAGGCAGCGACGCGAAATACTCTGCGCGGTATGCAAAGTTCGGCGGATAAGTGACGTAGATCGGCAGGGCGTCTTTCTTGACTTCCAACTCAGCCGGGCGGACTTCTAGGTTGGCCCGCACGGTCATCGGCGAGATGCTGACGTTTTTGTCCGCCACCGTCACCAGCAGCGGGACGTTGTCCAGCGCATGCTTGCCGGGCGTTTGCAGTTCGTTGAAATTCTTAAGGTCAACGATCGCTTTCAGTTCGTTTCGAGCGGCGGCCGCGTTCAGCGATGACTCTGGGCCGGAGACAATCACTTTGCGCGGCTCGAAGGTGGGCGTACCGACGAGCAAGTTCTGCGCGATCAGCGCTTCGGGAATCTGCACTTCAAGTTCGCGCTCCACCACGCGGTCGATGGTGATGTGGATGTTCTGCGGGCTGGGTTTGCTGATGGTCACGCCGGCCCGTTTGAACAGGTCGGCATCGCTCACCAGCGACGACAGAATCTGGTAGGAACCCGGGGCGTAAGCGCCGGAGATTTCGATCATCACGCCCTGATCGCTGCGGGGAATCAGCTTGAGTGCGTCGGTTATTTTGTCGACCGACACGCGCGGCCCCGATAACTCAGCGGTGATATTCTGGTCGTCGGGGTTCACAGTCACGATCAGTTTCGGATCGGCACTCTTGATACTGATGGGGATCGTCTGGTTCTGCACGGTCGCGATCTGCTCGCGCTCAGCATAAATCCAAATGAGCATCGTCAGCGGCGCAACCCACGCCAGCGACTTGAGACTGCCGATCATCTGCTCGTGGCTGAACGTTTCGCGCGACCAGGCTTTGATCTGGCTGTTGATGCGCGAGCCAAGTGTTTTGGGCGCGGGCCGATAGGGAAGCGCCGGCGATTCGGTTGCGGGCGAAGAAGATGGATCCAGTTCGGACATATCGGTTCAATTCAGTTTACTAGAGCAACGCACCTTTTGTCGTAGCGTGACAACGACCGTTTATCGTCATCCTGAGGTACGCCGAAGGATCTCGATCGTCGAAACCCGCTCGCAATTCGAGATCCTTCGGCGTACCTCAGGATGACGAATTCTGAGTTTGCACGCTCCATCAAATTGCTCACCGCTCGAATCTTACGAATCGGCATTTTGCGTTACGCCGCTTCCATTCGCGAGTCGGCGTTTTTCTTATCCGCCGATGCTCCGCCGCCGAGGAGTTCGGTCAAAAGGCCGCGAAGGCCTTCCGGGGTCAGCTTGCGGATCAGCGTGCCTCGCTCGGCGATGCTGACGTCGCCGGTCTCTTCAGAAACGACGAGGATCACCGCGTCGGTATCCTGGCTCAAGCCCACGGCTGCCCGGTGGCGGCTGCCGAGTTCGCGTTCCAAGTCGCCGGCGTCGGCAAGTGGGAACTGCACGGCTGCATAACTCACACGACCGGCGCTCACGATAACGCCCAGATCGTGCAACGGGCTGTTCGGCCAGAAAATGGTGTTCAGCAAGTCGGCGGTCAGATCCGCGTTGATGCGTGTGCCGCTCTCGGCGATACCGCCGAGTCCGACATCACGCTCGATCGCGATCAGCGCCCCGATTTTGCGGCGAGACAGGAAGGTCGACGCTTCGACCAACGCTTCGATCTCATCGCTCAGTTGATCGTTAAACCCGCGAAAAAGTCGCGTCTCGCCCAGCCGCATGACGGCCCGGCGGAGTTCGGGTTGAAAGACGATCAGCACCGCCACCGTGGCGAACTGCATGAGCTGCCCGTACAGAAAATCGATTCGGTCCAGCTCAAACTTTCTTGCCACGATGCGGACGGTGACGTACATCGCCACGAGGACCAGCGCGATGCCTTTGAGCAGTCGAGCGCCGCGCGTTCCCCGCAGGAACCGGACGACGTAGAAAACGACCAGCCCGATCACCAGCATTTCAACGGTGACTCGCCACCACCCGTAGATTTTGAGGGCGCTGAAGAAGTTACTGAAGTTGAACAGGTCGTCTTTCATGAACTGATCGGGTCCGCCGGCCGGTCGAGGCGATTCATCCTGAACTATAACGTCATTCGTTGCTATCGGCCATTACGGGGCAGGGAAATTGGCCTGATTTTCGCCACTCGAAGCTTTTTGAATCGCTCGGATCATCCGCACGACCCCCACCATCGGCTCGACATCATGGACACGCAACAGGGCCGCGCCGTTAGCGACCGCCCAGGCGATAGTGGCGGCGGTGCCGAAGCGCCGGTCGGCCGGGTCGGATTCGCCGGTGATTCGCCCGATAAACCCTTTGCGACTGGTGCCCACCAGCAACGGCCGGCCGATCGCCGCGATCGTGCGGAGTTCCGCCAGCAGCGTCAGGTTGTGAGCGTCGGTCTTGCCGAAGCCGATGCCCGGGTCGAGTATGACATTTCGCGGATCAACGCCGGCCTCCTGGGCGACTTTGAGGCGATCGAGCAAAAACCTGCGGACTTCATCGGTCACATTCTCATACGTGGGATTCGCCTGCATGGTCGCCGGCGTGCCTTGCATGTGCATGAGAGAGAGGACCGCGCCTCGCCGGGCGACCACGGGAAGAAGCCGTGGGTCGTCCCGCCCGGCAGAGATGTCATTGACGATGACCGCGCCAACATCTATAGCCGATTCAGCAACGCTCGCCCGAGTGGTGTCCACGGAAATCGGCACGGGCGACGCCTTGGCGAGCGCACTGATCACCGGAATGATGCGTCGAGCCTGCTCGTTTTCCGGAACCGGCTGGCTGCCGGGGCGGGTTGACTCACCGCCGACATCAATAACGGCAGCCCCTTCGCTCACCATCGCCAGCGCCCGATCGACGGCGGCCGACGGGTCTTGCCAGAGCCCGCCGTCCGAGAAACTGTCCGGCGTGATGTTCAGCACGCCCATGACGGCCGGTTCCCGCCGAGGATCGGCGAGCCACGGATGAAGTTGAAAGCGGACCTTGTCAGCCATCGAAAAACTTCCTCAGAATCGGCCAGAAAAATGCCGATATCTATGTTATGATGTTGCGTGACTTTGATTAAGGTCGCGTTAAGTCGAGAAGGGCATGGCGAGGATTTGTGATCATGAGTAAAGCCAGAGAATGCCTGATGCCCCTCGCGACGATCACGATCGTAGCCACGGTTTGGGCGATCGCACATTCCCGTGAGATTGAATTAAAGACTGCCAAAGCCACCAGGAAGTACGGGGCTGCCAGTTCCGCCTTCGTGTTCGACCATTCCGAAGTGCGCGCCTGCCAGTCGACAGATAGAAAGTCGGTCGACGTCAACCCGGCCGATGAATGCCAATCCGAGCCGATTCCGATCGCCGCCGGCGAAACCAATTAGCCGGCTACTCCAGCAAGTTTTTCTCGAAAACAACCAAATTGTCGGCGTGGGTGGAATCCCAGCGGATGCCTACAATGTCGTATCCGAGCGCAATTGCGAAATGGATGAACTCCTTCTGATGGTTCATGCACTCGCAGCGGATGTATTCATAGCCGTGGTCCTTCGCCCAGGCTTGCTGGGCTTCCTGCAATTGCCGCCCGACTCCGTGCCTGCGGACGTCTCCGGCGACCGCGCCGAGCCATAAATAGAACATGCCCGGCTTGAGTTCAAAGCCGATCCAAAAGCCGACCGGCTTGTTGTCCATCCGCGCCAGCAGCGTAAAGGTGTTATACCGACCCATGAACCGGCGTTTGAAGTAATCGACCTCGCGCTTCGGGCGGAAAACGGAGTTGTACAACTCCACTGTTTGTGGAAGCAATTTCTCGTCAACGATGATGATGTCGGCTTGGGCCACTGATTTAAATCTCCTGAGCGCGGGCAGCATTCTATCGCAATCGGGTGAGTTTGGTAAGTCGCGCCGTCCAGCAAATGCCAGACGCTTGCTGAACAAGAGAATTCGTGCGGCGTAGGCGCAAGCGAAAGGCCTACCCAGATGGGGAGGCCTTTCGCTTGCGCCCTCGCAGGCGCGGTTCAGGTCGCGCCAAATCGATTACCCCGGTTGAGGCATCGGCCCGCCGCCCAGACCCGGGCGAATATCGGGGGTCGTTTTATCCTCGCCGGGCTGGATGACCGTTCCGCCGCGCGATTGCTCTTTTTCGAGCAGGTCGGACACGGTCGGGCGCGTCAGGCTGTCGCCGCGCATCAGGCGGTCGACGTCGTTCTGATCGAGCGTCTCGTATTTCATCAGCGCCTTGGCCATCGCGTCGATCTTGTCGCGGTTGGCTTCCAGCAGTTGGCGGGTTTCGTCGAACAGGTGATCGATTAGCTTTTTAACTTCCTGATCGATGATCTTGGCCGTCTCATCCGAGTATTCGCGGTTGTCGCCGAAACCGCCCATCATGTTCGGGCGGCTGTCGTCTTCGCCGTAGAAGACGAAGCCGAGGCGGTCATTCATGCCCCATTCGGCGATCATCTTGCGGGCAATGCTGGTGGCTTGGCGGATGTCGCCGATCACGCCGCTGTCGGTATCGCCGGTGAACATTTCCTGCCCGATTCGTCCGCCGAAGGTCATTTTGATAAACGCAATGCACCACCGCTTGGTGTAGTTGTAGCGGTCCTTTTCCGGCAGGGTCATCGTCGAGCCGAGCGACCTGCCACGCGGGATGACCGTGACTTTGTGGATCGGGTCGGCATCAGGACGCAGCAACCACTGAACGACGGCGTGGCCGGCCTCGTGGTAGGCGGTCGAGAGCTTGTCTTTTTCGTCCATCACGCGGCTCTTGTTCGCCCGGCCGAAACGAACCTTGTCTCGGGCTTCTTCCAAGTCGTCCTGCTCGATGAATTCTTTACCCGCCAGTGTCGCGCCCAGCGCCGCTTCGTTGATGATGGCAGCGAGATCAGCACCGCTAAAGCCCGGCGTTGCCCGGCCGAGGCGGAGCAAGTCGACGTTCGGTCCCAACTTCACCTTGCGGCTGTGGACTTTCAAAATCTCCAGCCGGCCCTTCACGTCGGGCAGCGGCACGTACACCTGGCGATCGAAACGACCCGGGCGGGTGAGGGCGGGGTCCAGCACGTCCACGCGGTTGGTGCTGGCGACCACGATGACCTGATCGTTGGTTTCAAAACCGTCCATCTCCACGAGGATTGCGTTGAGCGTCTGCTCGCGCTCGTCGTGTCCGCCGGACGAAAAGCCCGATCCGCGGCGTCGACCGACGGCGTCGATTTCGTCGAGGAAGATGATGCACGGGCTGTTATCTTTCGCTTGCTTGAACAGATCGCGCACGCGGCTGGCGCCCACGCCGACGAACATTTCCACGAAGTCCGAACCGCTAATCGAGAAGAACGGCACGTCCGCTTCACCGGCGATCGCCTTGGCGAGCAGCGTCTTACCCGTGCCCGGTTCACCGACGAGCAGCACGCCGCGCGGAATGCGCCCGCCGAGCCGCTGGAACTTCTTCGGGTTCTTCAGGAACTCGACGATTTCCATGACTTCGTCTTTGGCTTCTTCCACACCGGCCACGTCATCGAACGTGATGTTCGTGTGTTCCTTGTTGGTGATCTTGTGCTTACTGCGACCAAAGTTGCCCAGCATCCCGCCAGCGCCACTGCTGTTGCGCAGCTGGCGGAAGACGAAAAACCAGATGAATCCGAAGATCAGAATCCATGGGATCAAAGGCAACAGCAGGTTGATCACAAGGTTGTTGTTCTGCTTGAACTCAAACTTGGTTTCTTTCGGGCGTTTATCCAGAACGCGGTTGATCATCTCCGGCGAGACGATTTGGTCCGTCGTTAACTGCACTCGGTACTGGGTGACCTGAGTCGTTTGTCCACTGACCGTAAGCGACATCGCTTTGAGGAAAGTTCCGGTGGCTTCCGGGCCGTCGATCTCGACGTCGCGAACTTCGCCTGCGACGAGTTTTGACTCAAAGTCCGAGTACGGCACGTTGGTGTAAGTACTGCGGCCCTGGCGCATGAGCATGAAGAACATGATCGCCAAGCCCACAAACAGCATCCACCCGAACAACCCGCGGCCGAACTTCAGTCCGCCGTTAGTGGGGTTTGCACGACCGTTCTTCCTTGAATTTTTGTCCTGTTTCGGATCTGACATAGCACCAGCCTCGGTAAGCGGGTCGAATCGAACCGCAGAATCATACATGATAAGGGGACGCCGGGGGGGATTTCCACCATTCCGACAGAAGTTTACGAAAACGATACCTGCCAATCTCCAGTTCAAAATCGGGGGAATCCGGCTTGTATAACACTGTGGACGCTATGCCCTGCAAAACTTCCGCGCATTTTATAACGGTCGTGACCGGCCCAGTAATGCGAATTTGATTTAATTCCCGCGCCGCCCGGTGCGGGAATTAAATCAAATCCGTATGAGTCGGCTAACTCAGATGCCCAGCTTCACCGGTTTCGCGTCTGCAAGCAGATTGGCGCACGCGGCGATCAGTTCGGCCGGCTCGACGGGTTTGGCAACATGCAATTGATACCCGGCATCGAGAGCACGTTGGCGGTCTTCGGAACGTGCGAACGCGGTCAGCGCCAGCGAAGGGGTTTGGCCGCCTTCGTCGGTGGCTAGCGCCCGTATGCGGCGCATGAACTCGTACCCGTCCATGTTCGGCATGCCGATGTCGCTGACAATCAAATGCGGGCGATTGCTGATGTGCAGCTCCAACCCGAGCAGGGCCGAATCCGCCGCGCTCACTATCGCCCCTGCATGGACGAGAAGCCGTTCGATAACGTGTCGCGTGTCCGCGTCGTCATCCACCACGAGCACGCGGACGCCGTCCAACTGCTTGCCGGTCTTTTGAATCGGCGGGGATGTATCGCTATTCGGCAAGAACGGATCGATTTCTTTCGGCGTTTCCGTCCGTGCTGGTGGGAGTGAGATCGCGAACGTCGCGCCTTTGCCTTCTCCGTCGCTGGCGGCGCGGACCGTGCCGCCGTGGAGTTCGACCAGTTGTTTGACGATCGACAACCCCAGCCCGAGTCCGCCGTGCTTGCGGGTGGTTGATCCGTCGTCCTGACGGAATCGTTCGAAAACGTGGGGCAGAAACTCCGGTTTAATGCCTACGCCGTTATCGCAAACTTCGATCAGCACCTGCGACTGGTGTTGCCTCACCATGATTTCAACCTGCCCGTGGTCCTGGCAAAACTTGATTGCGTTGGTGAGCAGATTCCATACGACCTGCTGCAGCCGACCAGCATCGCCTAGAACTTGGCCGACGTTCTGATCGAACCGCCGGATGAGTTTGACATTCTTGTTGTCGGCCGGCAGTTGGGTTGATTCGATTGCGGCGTTCACTACATCGCTCAAGCTGATCCGCCGGGTCGTCAGGCGGATTTTGCCGGAGATGATGCGGCTCATATCGAGCAGGTCTTCGATCATCCGCGTCTGCGCTTTGGCATTGCGGGTGATCGATTCCAAGCCCTGCTGAGTTTGTTCAGCGTTCGGTGGCGATTGCGTCAATAACTGCGACCAGCCGAGGATCGCGCTCAGCGGCGTGCGCAACTCGTGGCTTAGCGTTGCCAGGAATTCGTCTTTCATCCGGCCGATGCGTTCGGCCTCCATGCGCGCCGCTCGCTCCGATTCCAGGAGCGAGGCTTTCTGCTCCTCGGTTCGCCGGCGTTCGGTGATGTCAGTGCAAGTGCCGATGAATCCTGAGAATTCACCGCTCGGACCTTCCTGCAATGGAAGACTCTGCACCAGCAGCCAGCGGTACTCTCCATCCTTGTTCAGCCGGCGGTATTCGGTGCTGAACGGCTCGCGGCGCTCGAAGTGCGAGTGGAACATCTCAGTGCAGCGATCGAGATCATCGGGGTGAATGCCTTCGGTCCATCCGTGGCGGATTTCCTCCTCCATCGGCCGGCCGGTGAAATCGAGCCAGCCTTTGTTGAACCACAGGGCTTTCTGATTGGCGTCACTGATCCAGACGAGCACCGGTGCACTATTGGCCATCACGCGGAAGCGCTCGTCGGCGCGCCGGGCGGCCCGTTCGGATTCGATCACGCTGGTGACATCGACAAACGCGCCGATCGCTCCGCGTGTCCTGCCGTTTTCATCGAACAGAGGCTCGGCGTTGCCGAATAGCGATTTAATTCGCTTGTCCGCAAAGTGAAGGTCCAACCGAACCTGTCTCTGTGTCTTTCCATCGCGCGCGGCCACAAGCAGGGGCAAATCTAGCCCGTTGATCATTGTCCCGTCGGGCCGTTTTACGGTTTGGTGGGTCAGCTTGGTACGGGGGTTTGATTGCGAAACGTTTGAGCCCTCGGGCATTTCGATCACTTCGTACATAAACGTGCTGCCGGTGACGACTTGGCATTGCGGGTCATGGGCAACAAATACAGCGGCCGGGACGGTCTTGAGAACGGCTTCAAACTCCTGGGTCTTGGCCCGCTTCTCTAATTCGGTGTTGCGGCTGGCAAGGTTGGCCGCATCAGCTCGGCGGCGAGCGAGAACGGCGTTACGACAGACCAGGACGAGGAGCACCGCGACCAATACGAAGATCCCCAAGCTGATGACCGATCCAATGTCGTTGTACCAGTAGATTTCCCTCGATCTCCACAGAAACATTGGCGAAGCAATGGCCGAAAGCAACACCGCAACCATCCCCGGCCCGGTACCCAGATAGAGACTACAAACGATAATCGCCGGGAACAGCGTGATAAACGGTACGCGCCCCAGCGTGTACCGCTGAATTAAGACCGACGCCCCCGTCGCAACCGCCACAGCCAGAGCGGCCAAGGCGTATCGAATCAGATGCTTACGAATATCAGGCGACACTTACAAACCTCTCACGAGCCGTGTGAAACGAGATGTACTAGCCCAAGCTTACCGACACCGAATACTTCGTTACAACTACAACTTCGCGATGAGTCGTACTTAGCCCGTTGCGAGATGAGGGTTTAACTCGAATCCTGAAGCGGACGCGTGGCTTTGGAGATTCCGAAATCACCCAATTCCACTGGACAAGAAGCCGCTACCGGCCAAAGGATGATCCTGTACACCCAAAAAAGGGGGAATTGGGAAGTGTAACTTCCTGTCTGTAAATAAAGTAAGCCATCGTTCGCTTCGATCAGGGTTTTACCAAGGACCTTTGATCAAAGGATGCGAACGATGGCTACAGGACAGGATATCGGCGAAATCGGCGATTTGTTGCAGGAGA
>JBBROD010000045.1:0-37520 GCA_038229715.1 Tepidisphaerales bacterium
TGAACCCACGCAGTTGCTCGATCCCAATCGTCCGATCCTTGGCGGCCTTCTTGCTCACGACCCGCTACTATGCGCAGGAGAATTAAAAAGCGCAAGGGCGCAAGAATCCGCAATGCGCAAACGCCGTGCCGAACGGGATTGCCTGCGTCCCCGTTGTACGCATAGTTGATGCTGTAATTCAACAACGGCGAGGACGGTAGAAAATTGGCGAACGTGCCCACCACCGCATCATTGCTGTCATTCAGGATCAAGACGTAAGTGTTGCTATTGGCACCGGCGGGTATGTTGAGCAAATCCAGGCTCAGCGTGCTCCCGGTCAGATTGACGGCACCGGTCACGCTGACCACGTCGTTCTTGCCCGCCACGATCGTACCGGAATTGGCGTCGATGGGGCTCACACCGTTGGCGGTGGCGTCGATCTCTGCCACGTAGGTTCCGCCGAGAGTCAAGGCGCCGGTAGAAAGGGTCCCGATGCTGTTGCCCGGGGCAAGCGTGTTACCCGAAGTGACAACCACCGCCGGTGTGATCGTGCCAGTGCCGCTCAACGTGCCGCCCGTTCCACTAAAGGAGACGGGCCGGGACATTGCCGTTGCGGAATTGTAGTTGAATTCACCTGCACCAATGGACACGCCGCTGGTGCTGTTGATCGTACCGGTCGATGCAATCGTCAGCTTGCCGCCGCTGATGGTGGTCGTGCCGGTATAGCCATTGGTGCCCGAAAGGGTGAGAGTGCCCACACCCTGCTTAGTGAGAGTACCGCCGGTGCCGGAGATGACATTGGCGTAGGACTGGGTTGCGGCATTGTTGAAGATGAGTGCCGCGGTGTTGGTGATGCTGCTGCTGGCGACGGAGCCATCGAATTCCAAGGTGCCCTGGGTGATGGTGGTGGCTCCACTGTAGGTGGCATTACCGGTGACCGTCCATTTGCCGACGCCGCTTTTGGTCACGGCGTTAAAATGAGTTGCATCAAAGCCAACGCTTTCGGAAATCTTAGCGGTTGTGCTGTTGTTAGACCCAATGAGGTTCAGGGTGTTGGTTGCGTTGAGGGGCACCAGACCGTCGTTCCGAAAATCGATCCCGCCATTCAAGGCGAGAGACGCACCCGCAAGACTGCCACCATCGTAGGTTTTTATCGTACCGTAAAATATACTGGTAAGAGGATTGATCGTCTGGAGATTCGAGCTGAGATTCGAAATGGCCGTGTAGGAGGCGTTTTTAACGAACTGAATATTGATCGCGCCGCTGGTGTTGAAGGTGAAGGCGTTGCCCCCGGCGGAGAAGGTGAAGCCCGCGTTGTTGACGCCATTTCCTAAAGTAATTCCATTCCAAGTGACTGTGTTTCCCGTGGACCCAAAGACGAGAGGGCCGGTGCTTCCTGAAGGAAGCACACCTGGTGCAGTTCCATCCCAGTTGTCTTTGAGGTTAGAAAGC
Source organism: Tepidisphaerales bacterium (assembly GCA_038229715.1). GTDB lineage: Bacteria > Planctomycetota > Phycisphaerae > Tepidisphaerales > Tepidisphaeraceae > JANMES01. The sequence continues at coordinate 1,432 of JBBROD010000045.1, forward strand.
GTATTTGCCCCACCGCCGGCGTCCCAATTTTGCCCGGCGTGGACCAGAGGCGAGGCGAAGAGGACGGCACTTCCGACGAGAATCGCGTGAACGCCGATCGGCGAACGACGGCGGGTGGCAGTCGGGGGGCGGGACGTTGAACGGGTGGACGGCACTTGATTCTTCAGGGACATGGACTTTTGCTCCGATTTAGCAACACCCATCCCAACGGCACAAGAACCCGCAGAGGCCGACGAATGCACTTCCAATAATATAGTTTTTTTTGCGCTCGGGTGGCAATGGGAAAATAGCGGTATTTCTTTTTTGCGAAAAATACCGCTTTTTCGCCGAAATATGCCCCTCGGTGGTGACTCGAGTGCAGGTCGCCGGAGTTAATCGAACATATTTCCGCTTCGCGCGTATATGGAGTAAGGAGACTTCATCTCGTGCGAATCGCCAAGCCCGTCATCCTTTGCGACTCCGATCGCCTCAAGCTTCTGGCGATCTCGCGGTCCAAGACCCACAGCGTCCGCCTCGTCGTGCGGGCCACGATTGTTCTACACGCTGCCGATGGACTGCAGGACCAACAGATCGCACCGCTGGTCGGCATGCAGCGTCAATCCGTCGCGCGGTGGCGCGAACGATTCCTCATGCTCGGCCTCGACGGACTGATGAAAGACCTCCCGCGTGGCGGACGCACACGCACCGCCCGCGCGCCGGACAATGTCCGCGAGGTCATTCGGCTCACCACCCAGACCAAGCCCGACAACGCCACGCACTGGTCGAGCAACTCCATGGCCAAGGCAGCCAGCACCAGCGCGACGACCGTCCGCCGCATCTGGCGCGAACACGGCATCAAGCAGTTGGAGCAGACCACCGTCATGATCCCGCCGCTCGGCGTGATCACGCGGCAGAGCACCGACGTGCTGGCGGCGTCGGATCTGCATGTCGTGGCCGCGCTCTTTTTCATGTGGGACCACATCACCGATAATCTCACGGTCGATCAGATCGCCGAGCAGGGTGGCATCTCCCGGCGGAAGCTCGAACGGGCGTTTCGACGCGAACTGGGGCGCGGAATCAACCAGGAATTCCAGCGCCGCCGACAGGAGAAGGCGCGTGACCTGCTGGTCCAAACCGACCTGCGCATTACCGATATCTCCGAGAGCCTACGGTTCGGCTCGCACAACTACTTTTGCCGCAGTTTCAGGGCCGCGTTCGGCGTGAGCGCGACGAAATTCCGCCGGCAGCATAAAAAGTCCGCCTGACAACGCCCACACCTTCACGGATTGCCCGTACCTGTTTTGCCCGCTCGGATTCAACAGCCGATGCACTTTGACACTATGATGATCGGCGAGCGCAATTCCGCTTGTGGTCCGAACCTTTTGCCGCGTCAAAAACAATGATTGCTTCAAACCCGCCCCACTGTCGTTTTATTCAGCTCCTTGCCTTGCTGTTGGGCGCGATCTTCCTCGCCTCGCACGCGCTCGCCCAGCCGAAACCCAACATCCTTCTTATCGTCGGCGACGACATGGGTTACGGCGACGTCGGTTTCCAGAACTGCAAGGACATCCCCACGCCGAACCTCGACGCACTCGCTGCGGCCGGCGTGCGGTTCACCAACGGTTACGTCAGCGGCCCGTACTGCTCGCCGACGCGCGCCGGGCTGCTCACGGGCCGATACCAAACCCGCTTCGGGCACGAGTTCAACGACGGCGGCCCCGGCGGCGGGCTGCCGGTGACCGAAACCACACTCGCCGATCACTTGCATACCGCGGGATATGTCACCGGCCTGATCGGCAAGTGGCATTTGGGCGCGAAGCCGGCCATGCACCCGCAGCAACGCGGCTTCGACGAGTTCTTCGGTTTCCTCGGCGGCGCTCACAGCTACTTCGACACCGCCGCCATCCTTCGCGGGACCGAGCCGGTCACGGAAATGGACTACACCACCGACGCCTTCGGCCGCGAGGCGTGCTCCTTCGTCGAAAAACACAAGGGCAAGCCGTGGTTCCTCTACCTCGCGTTCAACGCCGTCCATACGCCGATGGACGCGACCGACGACCGCCTTGCGAAGTTTTCGAGCATCGACGACAAGCAGCGCCGCACTTACGACGCGATGATGCTCGCGATGGATGAGGCGATCGGAAAAGTCCGCGCCAAGCTGGACGAAACCGGGCAAACGCAAAACACGCTCGTCCTGTTCATCAGCGATAACGGCGGCCCGACGATGAAAGGCGTCACCGTCAACGGATCGCGCAACGACCCGCTCCGCGGCAGCAAGCGGACGACCCTTGAAGGCGGCGTGCGCGTGCCGTTCGTCATCGCCTGGCCGGGAAAGATCAAGCCCGCGGTCTTCGATCAACCCGTGATTCAGCTCGACCTACACGCCACTTCCCTCGCCGCCGCCGGCGTTGCGCCCAAGCCGGAATGGAAGCTCGAAAGCGTCGACCTGCTCCCGTACCTCCAAGCCGGCAAGATCGGCTCCCCGCACGACACGCTCTACTGGCGCTTCGGCCAGCAGATGGCTATCCGCGACGGCGACTACAAGCTCGTCCGCTACGACCTGACCGCCGACGGCGGTTCCGCCAAATCCGTCTCCGTGCCCAGGCTGTACAATCTCGCCAGCGACATCCACGAAGACCACGACCTATCCGCTGCCATGCCGGAGAAAGTCAAACAGATGCAAGCGAAATGGGACGATTGGAACAAACTCAACACCCCGCCGCGTGCATCAAAGGACGACGGCTCCGACAACGATGGCCCCGAGCCCGGGACGGCGAAGAAGAAGGGTAAACGGTAGCGTTAACAATCGAACGTCGGCTTGGAATCGGTTTACAGTTGGCAGATTCCAATACTCCCGGCCCCATTTGTTCACCTTCTGTTCGACGTGCGTACAGCACTCCAGAATGCGCGAGTGATCTAGGGAACCGGGCAGGGAGCGAAATGGTTAGGGGATTTTGCTTGCTGGTGGAATTGCTATGCGTAAGGAACCCGTAGCGATCCATCATCCCCTTTTGCGAATTTGAATCCCAACCCCCTTGGGTTTCCCGGAAATTGATTCCATTCCCTCGCCCTTTCTCAACGCGGCGGGATGGGGCACGCTCAGATTAACGATTACCTTTGGCCCGATTGTGCGTAGCGCAGAGCATTTGGCAGTTCTCCGCCGTGCTGCCGCCCCCGGTGCTCCAAGCCGAAACGTGGTCGGCGTCCATTTCGTCGAGGTCGTAGATGCGCGTCTTGTTCGCGTTCGTCCCCATCGCGCACAGAGGGCAGTTGCTCGTGCTGGCGGACCGGGCTGATTGCGTCTGCCTGGCGTAGGTCGCCTTCTTCACCTTCGGATCGAACACGCGGATGTTCAGCAGTTTCGGGTTGGTTTCGCCGCTAAGCAGGTATTCAAAAATCCCCTTGTTGTCCGTCACGGCTTCGTCCGCCATCAGCGTCTGCACCTTCGCCGACAGCTTGGCCGCGTTGTAACTGGTGCCGTGGTGCGCCTCGTACAACCGGCCCCACTCCAGCCCCTTCAACTCCGGCAACACGTCCGTAAACACCGTCGATGCCCAATCAATCACGGCATTAAAATAGTTCTTCAATTCGCCAATGTTCGCGTCGTTGCGGTGGGCACTCATGTAAGCGCCAATGTCGCCCCGGCTCACCCAGTCGAGCGCCCGCTCCAAAAAATCCTGCCGGTTGGCGCTGCCTTTAACGTACGCACTCCATTTCCGAAGCTCAGAGTTTTGACTGTTGCTGAACTCCACCTTAGCCGCTGTCACGAACGGACCCGAATAGATCGCGTTTCGAAGCTCCTGCTCGTTCAGGGGGACGCCGGCGATGTTGATCGTCTCAAACCACTGTTTGATTTCTGTCTCTGTGCCTTCGCATTCGTAAATGAGCAATTTCGACTGTTTGAGCTTCGCCTTTTGGTCGGTAGGGAGCGAATCGTAATACTGCGGATTCCCATCTCTCATAATCGGGAACTTGTTCGTGACAAAACGTCCGATGCTGGTGATGCGCTGCTGGCCGTCAAGCACCTCGAACTTTTCGGCTTTAACCGTGTTGAAGTAAATCAGTCCAAGCGGATAGTCCTTCAACAGCGATTCGATGACCGCCTGCTCGCGATTTCCGTTACCGTCGGAGTAAATGAAGTTGCGTTGATATTCCGGCTGAATCGTTAGCTTCCCGCCCAATCCGAACAGGCCCTTGCCTTCAAGTTGGTTATACACGAAACCGTCGCAGATGTGGGCGACAGTGATGTCCGTACGAAGATTAGTCTGCATGAACTATTTCCCCAGCGGTTTGCGGTGGCGGATGATGAGCCGCGCGTAGGTCGGAACATATTTCTCGTCTAGTCTAATAACGCTGCGACGATTCAAGTCGGCAAAGTTTGCGACGTCGTCTTCAGTGTAATCCTTCGTCTTGAGTCCGGAATTGTTGTCCCGGTCGGTGATCCCCAGAATCTCAAACTGCTCGGGGTTGTACTTGTCGAGAAATGTGATTGGTACACCCATCGCGCCCGCGTAGTCGCTGGGAATCTCTTTGTACGTGCTGACCTCGATCGCGTCGTAGTTGTCGTAACGGTCGTAGGAGGACTTCCCTCTTAATCCTGGACTGAACTTCAAGTTTTCGACCATCGTCATGAGACGCAGTGGGCTGTGTCTACGGCCATGATCTAAGTTCGTGTACCAGCACGAGCTTGCAACACGAGCAATCTTCTTGCCAGTGTTCTCCTCTATGTGGTGGAAATGCGTCCAGTGATTCGGAACTTCAAAAAACATACCAACATTAAAGTTGGTGCAGCCGAGCCACAATTGATTGTCGATAACTAGCCGAAAGACTTCCTTGTAAGTCACCGCGTTGGTATTCCCGATGATCAGAAACTTCTTCCCATGTTCGACGAGTTGTGCGACGTATTCGCGGAACAGTGAGAACGGCGGGTTGGTGACGACGATGTCGGCTTGTTTGAGGAGTTCGACGCATTCGGGGCTGCGGAAGTCGCCGCCGCCTTTGAGGGGGGTGCGGCTGTGGGGGTTGTGCTGGAGGAAGAGTTTGACGTCGTCGATGTCGGTCGCGCCGTCGCCGTTGACGTCGGTCACTTCGTCGATCGAGACCGCGAACGCGACCGAGTGAGGCTTGCGGCGTTTGGCGTCGGATTGGTCGTATTCGGGGAAGAGGAGCTTCTGGCCGGCGATGGGCGAGCCGTCGTAGCTGGTGCAGACGAGGCGCTTGAGGCCGAGGCGGTTGAAGTTGGCAGCGAAGTACTTGAAGAAGTTGCTCTCGAACGGGTCGTCGCAGTTGCAGTAGACGATTTTTGCGCGGAACGTGTCGGGGTTGAATTCGAGGTAGGCTTCGACTTCCTTCTGGATGTCGATGTACTGGGTGTAGAACTCATCCTGCTTGGCGCTCTTGGCGGCGCTGAGGCTTCGATTCAGCGGCTTGCTTCCCGCCCCCGCTTTCCCATTCTTGGCCATGGCTCGATGATACCCCGCAAGAAAGGCGATGCAAAGCGTATGCTAGCCCTCTCCATTCGCCAACCCCACGTAGAGCTCATCTTTCGGGGGATGAATACCGTGGAGTATCGCAGCCGGGCACCGCGGATCGCTACTCCCGTTTCTGCGTCTGGGCCATCTTCTCCGCAAGCTCCTGTAGATTCTTAGGCCAGACGTCGATGGGAATGCTCGTGGCGTTGGGGAGCGTCGGCGTGGTGATGCCCTTCACCAGCTTGTCCGCCGGCTGAGCGTAGATGAACTGAACGTCCGGCTGGCCGTAGGTGGTTGGGAGGCTTTGGGCGTAGATCTCGAGCTCGGCGGCATAGTCGCCGGGACCACTGTGATTTCGCGAGGAGAAACAAGCGGAAGGGTGCTTAAAATGATGGCGTTCGCTCCCGAACCCCAATTTTTGCCGGTCACTTCGAGCGACTCCGCGGCCGGGTTGAATGGCTTGCGAGTACTTCGGCTAGCAGGTTTGAAAGATTCGTCACGACGTCGGTGTGGGCGTCTGCGATGTTTGCCTGCTGCCCGATGTCTTGGCTGAGGTCGTACAACTGGCAGCGCGGCGAGTTACCCAACTCAATGCCATTGTACATAACCGCCGAGCCTTCGTGCGGGGGGATGTAAGCCCAGTCGCCGGTTCGGACGATCGTGTTGCGTCCGCTTCCTTCGACGACGAGAAAGTCTCGCCCGTGCGTTGATCGTCCCAGCAGGGCATCGAGGACATTCTCGCTGTCGGGTGCTTCATCGTCGCCGAGCGGCCTGCTCAAGAGTGCTGCGAACGAGCCGTACAAATCCATCTGACACACGAGTGCGTCTGACTCGCACGGCCGCGCGACGCCGGGCCAACGAAGGAGGAATGGCACGCGCGTGCCGCCGTCGTAGGAACTGTATTTGCCGCCGCGAAGCGGTCCTGCGGGTTTGTGGTCGCCGGCAAGTTCGATGGAGTTGTCGTGGTACGCGTCGAAGAGAACGGGGCCGTTGTCGCTTGAGAAGATCACGATCGTATTGTCGCGCAACCCCAATTCGTCGAGCTTGTCGAGCACCTGTCCAACACACCAGTCGAGTTCGACGATCACGTCTCCGCGCGGGCCCATGTCGGTCGTGCCGACAAACCGCGGCGCGGGGATGCGGGGCGCATGGGGCTCGTGGAAAGCGTAATACAGGAAGAACGGCTCGTCGCGATGTGAGTTGATGAAGGTCAGCGCCTTGTCGAGGAATACGTCGCACATCGTTTGATCGTCCCACACCGCGCTGCGGCCGCCGCGCATGTAGCCAAGACGCGGGATGCCGTTCACAATGCCGCCGTCGTGGCCCTTTAGCTTGACGAGTTCGGGATGCGTCCTGGGCGTGGGAACGCTTGGAAACGCCTTACTGCGATCGTAGGTCACTTCGAGCCGGTCATTCGGATCCAGATTGTCAACGTGTCGGTTGTCGATGTACACGCACGGCGTCCGGTCATTCGTGGCGGCCATGATGTACGCGCTGTTGAAGCCGACGTCGTTGGGCGTGCCTTCCATCTGGTTTGAGTTCCAGTCGATTTCTCCCACGCCCAGTCCCAAATGCCACTTGCCGACAACGCCGGTCACGTACCCGGCGGAGTTAAGCATCGCAGGCAGCGTCGGCGAGCCCGGCGGAATGAGAAGCGGTGCGTCTCCTCGCAGGATCGCGGCACGCGGGTTCCGCCACGGGTAGGAACCTGTCAGCAAGCTGTAGCGGGATGGCGTACACGTCGCGGCCGTTGCGTAGCCTTGGTGGAACTTAATGCCGTCACGTGCGAGGCGATCAATGTTGGGTGTCGCAACACGCATTGCCCCATAGCATCCCAAGTCACCGAAACCGAGGTCGTCGGCGTATAGGATGAGGATGTTGGGCTTGTGCGATCGAGCAGCCATCGGCGATTCAAGCGGTTCGATGACGGGTGCGACTGAAACGGTGTCGGAAGTCAACGCCATAAACATAAGTCCGTCAAATAAACACTGCAATCACCGCCCGCCGCCGGTTTACTGATCCGTGGACATGTCAGAAAATGCGCCGCCGCCAATGCTTTGCCTTTAACGCGGCTCGCTACTCCCGTTTCTGCGTCTTGGCCATCTTCTCCGCAAGCTCCGGCTAGTCTCAGCAGAGTCTCTCCTTGCCCTGCATCAATGAATTATCCCAGGCCGACAGGTGCAGATCCTTTGATCTCCAGTAGTACTTCAGTTTTTCGTTTTTCCACCCCGCGTAGATTTCCTCCCAGTCCGCCACGTTCATGTGCGGAACGAGCGACTTCTCCTCGATTTCATCGGTGGCCGATTGATATCGAAGATCAACCGAAACACGGATACGGTCCGGCCGATGGTTGGGCAGCGCCTTGTGCACCATGTGACTGGGGAAAGTGAGGATGTCGCCGCACTGATAATTGTCCTGCACCCACGCATAGTCTTTGCCGCAAAGGATGGATTCCTTGCCGCCGGCGCCGGCGCTGTCAACGACATCGAGAACCGGCTCCCGATGCGAGCCGCGCAACACGCTCAGGCCGCCCAGTTCCATCGGACAATCGCCCAGCGGAAACCAGAGCGTCCAGAAGTGGTGCGTCCCTTGGATGTAGATGTAATCCTGGTGCGGCGGAGTCGGCGTGAAACCCGGCGCGGGCAGCAGCACGCGGGCGATGTGCCGGGGGTGCGGCAGTACCGGCGAGCCGAAGAGCGTTTCATAAAGCGCGATGAGTTTCGGATGATGCGGCAGGGAGTGAAACAGCTCCAACGACTGAATATCCCGGTACGCCGCGCGCGTCACTCCGATCCGCCGGAGCGAACTATCGCCGGCATCCGCGGCGGCGATGGCGACAAGATCGCCGATGGCGTCCATCGGATCCGTGCCCGCGCGCAGCCAGCCGTGCCGCCCGACGATGCCCATGATCTGCTGGCGTAATTCCAGAATCAGTTCGGCCGGCAAGACCTGCTTGAAAAACAGGAACCCGTCGGCGTCGGCCCGCGCCCGAAGCAAATCGGGGTTGGCCAGCAACGGAGTGGAATCAGAAAACCCGGTGACGACCTGCTGCGGCGGAGTCAAATTAGCGGTGCTCATGGCACACTAGTTTCATACATCAATCGGCAAAAGTCACGAAACCCGAACATTTAGTAGTCAGTCCGTTTGAAAAACTCGACCGTACCACGGGCCTACGGCTGCTGTGTCCAAACCCCGACGAACACACAAGCATCGTCATCCTGAGGTACTCCGAAGGATCTCGAATTTCGAGCGGCATTCGGCGTCCGAGATACTTCGGAGTACCTCAGCATGACGTGTTTTTGGGGGTTTGGACACAGCAGCCTCTGGCCCGTGCTGGTAGCGCGCGAACTTTAAAAATGAACGTCTTGGGCTATTCCGAATCGCCCGCACGGGCCGGAGGCCGGTGGTACGGTTGAGTTTAAGGCGAACGCAATCGCCGGCATTTCAATCTGACTCACGCCCGGAATGCCAAAAAGGGTCACGACTAATCGAGTATCAGCGGTAATCCCTCGTGCATTCGATCTGTCTTGGGCTGTCGCGTGAAATATTCTATCGTTCCTTGATCCGCTCGATCTGAGCCCCCACCGCATTGAGCTTCCGCGCGATCTTTTCATACCCGCCGTTGGATGAGGTAATTGCTGTCGATTCGCGTAGTGCCTTTGGCGGCCAAGGCGGCGGAGGCTCGCAGGTCGCTGGCCATGATCGGGGCACCCTAGATGTGCGTGGACATCCCGTTAGGAAGCGTGGCGCGCACTGGCGATATCAGTGCGCGGGACAACTAAAAATGAAACAGGTCCGATGATAGGGAATCATCGGACCTGTCCGGTTTTGAAGGAATGTTTGCAAGGCCGGAGATCAACCTTAATCGTTAAGTTGATTGACGTTCCACACATAAAGTTTGCTGAGCATTTGGGACGTCGAGCCATTGATCGGCGTTCCATTTCCCGAGCCGTTGATGGCGGCGAAAGGCAGGTCACGGCGCAGGACGCCTTCGACATGACCGTCGAGGAAGAGGATATTGGTAATGCCCGAACGCAGCGGTTTTGTGGCGTCCGTCTGTCCGTGACGCGTCCCGTAAATTCGTTGATTGTTCAACTGGATGTTGAAGTCGACGCCATCGAACAACAGCACGGATTTCGAAGAAACACGGAACTCCGTGATCTTGTGAATCGGGTTGTGAATGGAAGTTGTAGCGGCATTGGTGAACGGCCGGGATTGCATCGGCTGGACTTTGTTGGCCGGGCTGTTGAAGGTTCCGTTTGCACCGTAGCCGACGTACAGGATGCACGCCCCACCGGCACCGTTGCCAACTCCTTCGGTGTTGCTCATCAACCAGTTGGACTTGAAACGCCTAAACCCGTCGGCGAATTGGGTTATTTCAAGAGGCGCAGAAGGACAAACCAATACTGAATTCTTCGCCAGGCCAGCAGAGCCAACTCCTTGGTCCACAATATGCGGATTCGGCAGATACTTTGCGTTGACGAGGATGAACGGCCAATAGTCGTTCAAGTCGCCGTTACAGGCGAACGTCGGGAGAATCATGTTTTTGTTGTCATTGGTGTACATCACGATGGCCAACCCGATCGAACGCAGGTTCGACATGCAGGCCACTTGTTCTGCTTGCCGACGAGCTGTTCGGAGTGCTGGAAGCAAGATCGCGATCAGAACCGCGATAATGCCAATGACGACAAGGAGTTCGACCAGCGTAAATCCTCGACGGCCAGTAGGTCTTCGATGAGACATCGGCGAATACTCCTCTTGGAAAAAACCCCACCAAAATCGATTTGCCTTCGCTGGCGAGGCATTTGATAGCAACAATCATGGTTGACCATCCCCCATCACGAGTTGACGAAAAGAGCATATCGTGGAGTAGAGTGAAAACGATCCCACTAAAGCGCAATCCAATTGCTAATAGCGCAAAATAGGTTAAATTTGGGCCCATGCCACAGGCCGGTGAGTCGATCCGCGTTGCGTTGTGCGCCCCTCGAGACATGGATGCCGGATACATCTGTTTCACGGGAGTGCTGGCGTATCGGCACCGCGTACCGCACTGGCAGTTAGCTCGAAAGCTGAACAATCCGATCCACGCGTTTGAGGACATCGACCTGTCGCAAATCGACGGGGTCATCGGCTTCATTCGCCGCCCCGAGTGGATTGAATCGCTTCAACGGGCAAGAGTGCCGACCGTCGAAGTGTCGTCGGCGATGGTAAACAATCCGCTCCCCTGCGTCGGGTCAGACGAAGAGGCGATCGGGCGAATGGGCGCGACACACATGCTCGAGCGGGGATTTTCGCAGTTCGCCTTCCTGGGCTACCAAGGCGCCTCGTTTTCAGTCCGGCGGTTCAACGGATACCAAGGGCTGATCAAGGAAGTCGCAGAATGCGAATGCTCGCGGCTGGACATCGAGCAGAACCGGCTTAACGAGAATCTCGGCCGGCTTGCGGAGTGGATCGGGAAGCTTCCCAAGCCCGTCGCGGTGATGACTGCGAACGACATTCTTGCGTATCAAGTCATCGACATCGCGATCAAGATGGGACGGCGCGTCCCGAAAGATCTGGCGGTGCTGGGGGTGGATAACGAGCGCTGGCAAACCCAGTTCGCAACCGTCCCAATCTCCAGCGTCGAACCGAATTGGCGCCAGATCGGGTTCCAGGCAGCAAAAATGCTCGACACGATCCTTTCCGGGCAAGCACCGGCCTCGCCGATCTGGATCCAGCCGATCGGCATTACGACGCGGCAGAGCACCGACATCACAGTTGCCCTTGATCCCGTGGTACGCCGCGCAATCGACTACATCAATGAACATTGCCCAGAAGGCCTGCATCCCAGCGACGTCGTACAAGCGCTAGACATTTCCCGGCGTGGTCTGGAATTGCACTTTAAGCGCGCTAACGGCCAAACAATACAGAGCGCGATTTTTCGTGCCCAAGTCGAGCGGGCTAAGAAACTACTCATGGAATCGGACAAGACGATGTACTACATCGCCGAACAATGCGGATTCGCCCGGCAGGATCGATTCTTCATCGTCTTCAAACGCTTCACCGGCACGACACCGGGTGAATACCGCAGACGTTTGAACATCCTGCACGACTGATGCGGATTTGATTTAATTCCTGCGCCACCCTTCGCAGATCGTCATTCCGAGGTACTCCGAGGAATCTCGGGAAACGAGCGGTTTTCGCATGCCGAGATTCATCGGAGTACCTCGGAATGACGGTGCTGGGTGCGCCAGAATTAAAGAGCGTCCGACTAATGCCAACTTTGATTAGATCACGCCAACGGGAGAAAGGATTGAACCATTGACGATCGAATCAATCATTCAATTTTTGCATTACAGCGTACTTGCACGATTCGGGTTCACGTCCGCCCTCATGGGTGCTGCGATCGTGCGCTCCGGAATGACTTGGGATCGGTATGACAGAATTGCAGGAACGTACTATCGCTCCTTAATACGTTCGATCTGGGCCCCCACCGCATTGAGCTTCTGCTCAATCTTTTCGTAACCTCGATCGATGTGATACACGCGGTCGATCCGCGTCGTGCCCTTGGCGGCCAAGGCGGCTAATACCAAGGCGGCAGAGGCTCGCAGGTCGCTGGCCATGATCGGGGCGCCTTTCAGCTGGTTCACGCCGTGGATGATGGCCGTCGCGCCTTCCTTGCGGACGCTGGCGCCCATTCGATTGAGTTCGCCGACATGCAGGAAGCGGTCGGGGAAGATGCGCTCGGTGATCACACTCATGCCGTCGGCCAGGCACAGCAGCGCCATCAGCTGCGCCTGCAGATCCGTCGGGAAGCCGGGGAACGGCTGCGTCGTCATCTCCACCGGATTCAACCGGCGAGAACTGCTGCAGTAAATCGTGCCGTTCTGTCGCTCGGTTTTTACGCCCACTTCGTCCAGGCGATCGACGACGGCGATCAGGTGATCGAGGTTGCAATTCTTCAGCTCGAGTTCGCCGTTGGTGATCGCAGCCGCGATCATGAACGTGCCGGTTTCGATGCGGTCGGGGATGATGCGGTGCTCGCAGCCGATGAGTTTGTCGACGCCTTCGATGCGAATCTCCGGCGTGCCGTGGCCTTTGATCTTCGCGCCCATCTTGATGAGCAGTTCGGCGCAGTCCATCACCTCCGGCTCACAAGCAGCGCCGACGAGGACGGTTTCCCCCTCAGCGAGCGCGGCGGCGGACATGACGTTGATCGTGCCGAGCACCGTCGGCCCCTGCGCGCCGCCGAGATACATCCGGCAGCCCTTGAGGCGCCCGCGAACTTCGCCGATCACGTTGCCGTTTTCGATGCGGAATTCAGCGCCGAGCTTTTGCAGCCCGCGCACGTGCAGATCGACCGGCCGATCGCCGATCGCGCACCCGCCGGGCAGCGAGACGATCGCCCGCCCGCGTTTCCCGAGCAGCGGCCCGAGCACGCAGATGCTGGCGCGCATCGTCTTGACTATGTCGTAACGCGCTTCGCAGTTCTTCTCGTCGGTGACGGTGAGATCGAGCGGGCCGTTGAGGTTCGGGCCTTCGACGACGGACTTGGGCCCCTCGTGGCGGTAGACGTCGCAACCGAGTTCGCCGATGAGTTTGGTCATCGAGTCGATGTCGGAAAGGCGCGGCACGCCCATGAGCGTGGTTTTGCCCTCGGCCATCAGGCACGCGGCCAGAATGGGGAGCGCGGAGTTTTTGGAACCGGAAATTTCGATCTTGCCCTTAAGGCGAGATCCGCCGTGAATGATGAAGGAATCCATCTAGCCCATCCTTGGGTCTCTGCGGGACCCGATAGCGCCGCTGCCTGAAAAAGCGGCATGCCTCGGTTCTTCGGCCAATCCATTGGCCGGCGATCAATCTTTATTTAACGCCTGAGAAGCGTCGCTTTACCGGACGTGTGACCGCTTATTGAGCAGGTCCGATATCGGCCCGCAAGTGTGCTTTGATATGCGTCAAAATGCAAGCAGGTTCTGAGCGAAATGCGATTTATCGGACGCGATTTATCGCGCAATTTTTGCCGGTTGCAGCCCAGCTTGGTCAATCAATTTCTGCAACTGCGGCGACGGAGTGCGCGCGTTTTCATCGTTCAACAACGCCCCGGCAAACCGGCCGAGCTTGGGAAGGTCCGCTGCGTCGGTGATCGTCTTCAGCAATGTTGACTGCGCCGGCGAAACCATTTCGATCCGCCCGACCATCACGCGAGTGATGTCGGCCGGTACGGAAACTTTCATCGGCAGGTTTTTTTCCACCCACTCTTTGGGGACGATGTAAAACAGACGCAGACCAGGGGATTTGAAGTATGACGCTTCCCACGTGTTGAGCATGGCCGCAGCTTCGTCGGGGAAGAGGCCGTTGTCGGTCAACGCGTCTATCATTGATTGACGCAACGCCTTCAGGTTTTCGGGGGAATGGCTCGAATTGTCGTCGAACCGCGGGGTGAAGATGTCTGACTGTTTCGGAGCCGGCTTCAACCCCCCGGAACCCGGGGAAATGGATTGAAACGCCACGCCGACCTTCGTTACATCGACGAACCATGCGGCCTTGAACAGTCCCTCGTCGAGGCGCAGATACGCCATTCCCCCGAAAAACGGCTCGATATGAATCGGTGAATTCACATGCGCGACCCCGCGATAAAACAGAAACTTCTCGCTCTCCCCGTTCGCGGCGACAACGTTGGCGGCCTTCACTTCGCGCGGCGCCGTCCACACGCGCTCTGTTGTCTTCGGGCCTTCACCGGCTTGGCCGATCTTCAGTCCCTCCCATGACAGCGTGTGCGTCGTCGTCGCCAGCACGGGCACGTACGAGCCTTGCGCGAAATCCCGCGTAGTCACCGGCTGCGGGCCGGACACATTGGGGTAGAACTGCGAGAGATACCCGCCGTTGAACGTCACCGACAAATCCACCGCCATCGGCGGCAACGGTTTGCTACTGTCTCGGAGGTCGTAGAAATAGACCACCGGCGTTTCAAGTCGCATCGTGACGTCCGGGTGCGGGCCGAACGTGAATATGCCTTTCGTCTGCATTTGCAGGCGTCGCTGTGTTTCGGAGGGTTGGCCTTGCACAAGACTTGCGTCGAGCGCGTGAACAAACGCGGGCACGGGTTCGTCGTCAATGTTGATCCCGCCGATCGCTTCGCCGCGGGCGTTTTGCAGGGATGTGAACGTGCCCCACTCGTGGATGACCAGTTGCGGCTTATCCGCCCGGGCAAGGGAAGCCAATGTCATCGCCGTCATTAAAAACACGATTAAACGCATTCGACCTCCCGGTAATGCCAGAACGCCTCTTAGACGCCTCTGGTAAGGCGAAGTTCCAACATTTCCAGTCAAACGCACCCGTCCCAATCTTCGTGACGCGGGCCATCGAAGATGGCCGATTTGTGGGGGCGGTTATCGCGGGACAAAAAACGGACATCTTCGATGGCCCGCGTCACGAGGAGGTTTTCCGACGACACTCCGGCGCAAATTTTGGTGTATACTCAATGCTCAACATGAACGACCTGATCGTCTCACATCCCCACCCGCCGGGCGTGGTGACTTACCCTGCCGGCGCGACGTTCGGGCCGCGCGTGATGCGGGATTACGAGTTCGTCTGGATCATCGAAGGCGATTGCGAATACCGGTACGGCCCGCAGACGTTCGCCGCGCCGGCGGGGTCGATCGTGCTCTGCCGGCCGGGCGAGACGGACTTCTTCCGTTGGGACCGCCAGCGGCGAACGCAGCACGCGTATTTCCACTTCAACATCCAGCGCGTGCCCAGCCATTGGCCCGCGACGAACGATTGGCCGCTGGTCCGCCGGCCGGCCGAGGGTGATGCGCTCCGGCCGGTGTTCCGCCACGTCATCCGTTACGGCCGAACCGGCGATTCGCAGTTGGCCCGGCTCTCGATCATGCAGATGCTCACGAGTTTCGTGCTCGGGCAGATCGATACCGGCGACATCCCGCGCGACACCCTGCCCGAACCGGTCGAGCGGACGTGGATGTTCATCCAGCAGCGCCTCGACGCCGCGCCGGCTGACGCGATCACGCTCGATGATCTGGCGGAAGCGTCGTTCGTCACGAAGGAACATCTCTGCCGAGTGTTCAGCGAATCGACCCGCCGATCGCCGATGGAAACGGTCCGGCTGGCGCGGCTGGACCGGGCGATGGATTTGCTGGCGCGCAGCAACTACGCGATCGGACAGATCGCCGAGATGTGCGGCTTCGCCAGCGCGTTCCACTTCTCCCGCCGATTCAAAGACGCCTACGGCCAATCCCCTCGCGCGCTGCGAACGGCCATCCGCGACGGCACGACCCCGCCGTCACCGGGGCTAATCACACGGTTCGGCGAGAAGCCCGTCCGATAATCGGCGCTAATTTCAGGCATCTTTTTCCCAAGACATGGCATACCGTTTTCCCCGGCGATTGTGCATCATTCTCATACTCAAGGAGCTTTGATTATGGTTGCAGTGAAATCGGAACAAGTCGTCATGTCGTCCGCCCCCGCCGACCGCTATCAGGTGTCGGTCGATCAGTACGTGACGTTCAAAAAGACGGGCTACCTCGTCGTACCGAATCTAGTCTCGCCGGCTGAGATCGCCGAACTGCGACAGCACACCGAAGACCTCATGCAGGGCAAGCTCCCCGAGCAACAGAGCAAACGCATGGCCGACCGCGATCCCACCAAGGACGGCGCGATCACCATTCAGGCGCTGGAAGCCCCGCCGGAACATTTGTCTCCCGACGAGAAAGCACAGTTCTTCCTCCGCATCCACATGCTGCACCGAAAGCTGGAGTTGCACGAGCGGTACATGCTGCATCCCCGCGTGCTGGATGTGCTCGAAGTCATCATCGGCCCGGACGTGCTGGCGATGCAGACCATGCTCTTCCTCAAGCCCCCCGGCAAGCCCGGCCAGGGCTGGCACCAGGACAGCCACTACATTCCCACGCACCCCGACACGCTCTGCGGCGCGTGGATCGCCATCGACGATTGCGACGAGCAGAACGGCGCGATGTGGTTCGCCAAAAACTCCGGGACCGAGCCGATCTACCCGCCTTGCCCGGAAGCCAGCTACGGCTTTGGCGACAAGCTGGTGAAAGACATTCAGTACGTCAAAGGTATTTCTGATCCGAACGACGATAACAACATGCTCTCGCAGGTGGCGCGAAAGTACGACGAACTCCTCTGCCCCGCCAAGGCCGGCGACGTCGTCTTCTTCAACGGCCATGTGCTGCACCGCAGCAAGTTCAACTGGAGTAAGGACCGCTACCGCCGGAGTTTCGTCAGCCACTACTGCAACGCCCGGAGTTTTACCCAATGGGGCTCCGCCGCCGCGCCAGATATCGCCGGCACTCCGCCGAAGGACGCCGCAACCAACGGCACTAACGGCAGCCACATCCTCGCCCGCGGCGACACGCACCTGCCCTTCGCCCAGCCGAAATTCGGTACGCCGTGCGCCGCCACGCTCACCCGTGAACAGCGCCAGCAGGAAAGCCTGCACGCCATGCACATGATCGCAAGCACCAACAACGGCCTGCTCGGCTGCGCGATCGCGGACCCGAATGTAAAGCACGACGACCACGACGAAATGCCGAAGGCCGGCGGGTACTAGAGCCCACCGCGCAGAGAAGATTGCATCGGTCCAATTGGAGGGCGGGTGTCCTCACCCGCCGAAGTTTGCCGACCCCCGCGGCGGCCGGCGACGGCCGCCCTCCATGTCGTATCCGCATTTCAATAGTCGACGCATCGTTCAACAGGTTACGCTACCCGACATGAAGCGTAGGCTGTGGCGATTGTTCTGGATCGGGTCGTTGCTGGTCAGCCTCGCCGCGTGTTGGCTTTGGCGGCGGAGTACCAATGTCTATGACTTCGTTGCTCGTACCGAATTGACCGAGCAGGCAAATCGTCACTGGATCCTCATATGTGCATCAAGAGAGCCGCAATTGGGATTTACGCTCAAGCGATACGATGATCGATTTAACACCATGTTTCTCCCGGCCGTTCCTAATTTTGGATCTTATCCTGCAGACTCAAGCCGCGCCGAAGGCCTTCTGTATTTCACAATTCTGTATGACCACAATACAAAACCAGCTCCGTTGGATCGATTTGGGAACTCAAGAGCAGATGCCCTACGTTCCGTTAGCGCGTGTTTATGGGATTTGGGTTCCGCATTACGTCGTGAGTCTCGCAGCATTGATCGCGCCCACCATCGCTTTTGCCAAATTCATTCGCAGAAGACGATTGGTGCAAAAAGGTCATTGCCCGACCTGCGGCTACGACCTTCGCGCTACGCCCGACCGGTGTCCTGAATGCGGAAACGTGGTTGCATGAGTGGTTAACGCCCGACATTAAGTAAAGCGTCATCCCGAGCGGTACGCCGCGAGGAATCTCGGGATTTAAAACGGGGCTTGGTCGCCCGAGATCCCTCGCGGCGTACCGCTCGGGATGACGAAGGTTTGATCTCGAACGTGAGGCGGCTCGGCAAAGTCGTCGTGAAAATTCTACACCCGTCGTACTGTCAGCACGCGATCATTCCCGCCGTAGTCTTTGAGGATTCTGGCATCCGTCCAACCCGCGATGCCGTGCGCCATGGCCAGCGCGGCTTCGCCCTGGTCGAAGGCGATTTCCAGATACACCCGGCCGATGGAAGTGATGCGGCCGAGGGCTTCGTGCAGGATTCGGCGGTGCAGCAGCAGGCCGTCGAGGCCGCCGTCGAGGGCTTCGATCGGCTCGTAGTCTTTTACGCTACGATCCAGGCCGGCGATCAGGTTCGTCGCGATGTACGGCGGGTTGGCTACGATCAAGTCGAACGGCTGGGCGACGATCCCCGACTCCAGCGGCGCGAACAAATCGCCGCAGGCGATCGTGACGCGGTCGGCCAATCCCAACTCCGCCACGTTTTTTTTCGCGATAGCGCAGGCTGTCTCGGATTTATCGATCGCCAGCACCATGGCAGTGGTCAGGTTTTTCGCCAGCGCCGCCGCGATGCAACCGCTGCCGGTGCAGAGGTCAAGGATGCGCGGGCTTTCCAGCCCCACCACGCCGCGGGCGTGGCCGATGGCGCTTTCGACAAGCGTTTCGGTGTCGGGCCTTGGGATCAGCACGCCGGGGCCGACCTCAAATTCCAGCGAGAAAAAGTGCGCCCGCCCGGTGAGATACTCGATCGGCTCCTGCTCACCGGCCCGTTTGACGAGCGATCGGAACGCCGTCAGTTGCGATTCGTTCAGCACGTGTTCGTAATCGGTGTACAGCTTGATGCGCGGATACTTCAGCACATGCGCGAGCAACATCTCAGCCGACAGGCGAGGGGAATCAACGTCTTTCTTGGTGAAAAACCCGGTGGTCCATTCAAGCAACCGCCGCACCGTCCAGGGATCTTGCTCTGACATCGGGAGGGATTGTAAATGGATTGCGTCCAACCACCAACTGCTGAACGGAGCCACTTCGTTGCCGCAAGGGCGGGACGCTTGTTCTACTTCTTGGCCGATTTAGCGCCGTTGCCCGCCGGCTTGGCGGGCTTCGCGGCAGGCTTCGTGGCGGGCTCTTTTTTCACGGTGATGTGAACCGTTCCGCCTTCGGCGGTGTAGTCGAGGAGATGATCCGCCCCGCCGGCTTCGGTCAACACCAATTCGAGCGCGGTGCTCACGTGGACATGGCGGACGTTCACCGTGATAGGCGTTGAGCGATCAATGCCGGCCGTGCCCAAGTCGGTCCAATCGACATCGAACACCAGTTCGCCCATGCGTGAGACGGTTTCCAGCGCGTCGCCGAAGGTGACGCGGTCCAACCCCACGTCTTCTGCGCCGGCGGCGAGTTTGTTGGCGGTTTCCTGATCTTTCACGTGGTGCGGACGCCAATCCCACTCGTGGGTTTGCTTCGCCAGGTCGGCCGGCGTGGAGATGGCCCACACGCCGTCGCGGACCGCGAAACCGACGTTGCCTTCCGGGCCGGACAAATCGCGCACCAGCAATTGCACTATCGTACGCGGGCGAACGCGCTTGAGCGTCCAGTTCACGCGGGCCCGCGTGTCGATCTTCAGCGGCACCAGCGCGCTCCAGTTGAAATAGAGATTGATCCCCTCTTCGCGAAGCCGCTTCATCGCGTTGGCCAGTTGCACGTCGTCGAGCGACATGTTTTCAATCACGCGGTCATCTTTAAACGCCTCGTCCTGGTCGCTGTCGTTGGCGGACAGACGCAACGTCTTCCACGTTTTGTCGGCGGCGGTGGACAGAACGATCACGCCGTTTTCCACGTCCCACTTCAACGGGGCGGCGGGCTTGTCGATCGATTTCACCAGCCGATCCATCGCGGTCGCGAGCGTGAGGTTTTTCAGGCTGAGAAGAACTGTCTTGTCCTCCGGCCGATTGCCGGTGCTGTAGCCGGCGTTGCGGAGGGCGGCGGTATCGCAATAGAGATTGGCGTCGGTCAGCGCGGCGATGAATCGAACCGCCGCCGGCGGGTTAAGCTTGTCCCTTTCGACGATCGGCAGAGGTGTTTCCAGCAGCTTCTTTACGACTGCCGGGTCATCCAGCGGCGCTTCTTCGGCCAAAGCAGCGCCCGATATCAACAGCAGCGAGAAGCAGCCATGAGTCAGCCAATGCGTCATCCGCCCGGAATGCTTCATGGGCGTTGATTCTACTCCCGCCGCGCCGGGCGATGCAAAGTGTTGCATTATTTCGTACAATCCCCGCCCCCATGCAGGCCATCGCATCTTTCATCATCGAACCGGTCGGCCTGACGACAGAGCAACTGCCCAAGCCGATCGACTGGAATGCGCTCTACGGAAACAACAACCCGGTGGAACTTGAGATCGGCATGGGGAAGGGCACGTTCCTGAACGACCAGGCGAAATCCCGGCCGGAGACGAACTTTTTCGGCATCGAATGGGCCAACTGGTTCTTCTGTTTCGCCAGCGATCGACTGCGACGCAGCGGCTGCCTGAATGCCCGCACGATCCGGGCGGATGCGGTTTTCTTCCTCAAAGAATTTGTGGCCGACGAAAGCCTCTCGGTCCTGCACATCTACTTCCCCGACCCGTGGCCGAAGGCACGGCACCACAAGCGGCGGACGATCCAGCCTTCCTTCATGCCCACGGTGATGCGCGTCCTCAAGCCCGGCGGGCAGTTGCGGGTGGTGACCGATCATGCCGGGTATAACGAGCAGATCGAGGCAACGATCAAAGCCTCGCCGTTGCAAGTGATCGACTATAGCCGACCCGGCTCGGCCGGTGAGGGGGAAGTGGTCGGCACGAACTTCGAACGCAAATACCAGCGCGAGGGCCGGCCGTTTTATGCGATGGCGGGCGAAAAGCGTTAAGGGAGATATTATGGACGCAACACGAACGATTTCGATTTTCGACTCCGTAGTCGAACTGGGTGTCATCCGCATGCCGACCGGTGTGCGAGACGAAACCGGCAAACCGTTTTATCCCCGGATGGCGCTGGCGGTGGATGCCGCATCCGGCATGATCGTCAAGTTCGAGATGAGCGAGCCCGGCGACGATGCCGCCACGCTGGCCGAATCGCTTCTGCACAGCATCGTCGAACAGATGAACGGTCTGCCGAAACAGATTCTGGTTCGCGATCTGGCCGTCGCCCGGGCGCTGCGAAACGTGTTGGCGGGCGATCCGATCAACGTCGTCACGGTTCGCGAGTCGCTGCCGATGCTCGACGAAGCGTTTGAAACCTTCGGCGAATTCAAGGGGCTGGGACCCAGAACGAGCAAACCCGGCCTGCTCGATGAACCGGGCATGTCGCTCGAACGACTGATTGCATTTGCCGAGGCGGCAAGGGAGTTCTATCTCGCCAGGCCGTGGCAGCACCTGATGGACGACGATCTGATCGAGATCGCCTCTCCCAAGGGTCCAAAGGCGACCCGTTGTACGCAGGTGCTGGGCGCGGCTGGCCAAGTCTTCGGGCTGGGGTTTGTCGCATCGGTCGAGGCCCATATTGAGTTGTCGCGGAATCAAACCATTCCCCACGGCGGCATGTGGTCGCTTCAGTTCGGCGATCTTGATTCGATCCCGTTTGCCGACGGGGAAACCTGGGAAAAACACCGTCTGCCGCTGGTTGATCCGGAGGCGTATCCGGCGCTTCTCAAATACCTCCGTTCGAGTGACCCCAAGTATCCTTCGGCCGACGAGTTGTCCTGGGCTGAGGGGTTGCTGCGGGCGCTGGCGCTGGTGACTGAGGCGCAGATCGATTCGGGTCGGTGGGACGTGACGGTTGCGACCTTTGACGGCGAGAAGACGTACCAGTTGTCATTGCCGTTACTGTTAAAGGAACTGGCGGGCTTGCCAGCGTCCGACCAGGGTGCCCCGCCGGCCGAGGCCGCCGTCACGCTAGTGGATGCGGCGCGGTCGCGCCGGGGGCGCGGCGAGTTGATCCAGCTCCGCCGGGCGCTAACGATCGATCCCGATTGCGTGCCCGCGCTGCTGCGGATGGCCGAGCGCACGTCGGACGACGCGGCTGCGGTCGCGCTGCTTGAGCGCGCCGTTGCCGCCGCCGCTCGCCGGCTGGGAGATGAAGTCTTTCGCGATCACGTCGGGCATTTCTGGCTGCTGGCCGACACCCGCCCGTACATGCACGCGCGGCACGTGCTCGCGTATCACCTGCTCCGCGCGGACCGCATGGCAGAAGCGGCCGACAACCTCCTCGATCTGCTCCGGCTCAGTCCCAATGACGCCCAAGGCAACCGCTACCTGCTGGCGCGGGCGTTCCTGCAGGCCGATGATTTACAATCGCTCGCGGAACTGCTCGACCGCCCGCTGTACGCCGACGACGCCTCGGCCGCGTGGAAGTTTTCTCGCGTGCTATTGGCGTATCGGCAGTCCGGCGACAGTGACGCGGCGCAAACCGCGCTACACGCCGCCGCCAACGCCAATCCACACGTGATCCCACTGCTCATCGGTCGCGAGCTATTGCCAATGCGGCGCCCGCCGTTCATGGGCATGGGCGACGAAAGCGAAGCCGCGTACTACATCAGCAGCGACGGGGTGGAATGGGATGCCACCGAAGGCGCGATCGCCTGGTTGACGATGTGGGATCGCACCGCCCGCAAGACGCTCAAGAAATCCACGGCCGACAAAAAGCCGAAGGCGGTGAAGAAAAGTGTGAAGAAAAGCACGAAGCGTCCAAAGCCGGACCAGTGACTTCCTTTGATTCTCAATCAGCCGCCGATGCGTGGGCCTGCTTATAATCTGCATTCATCGGCGTGCATCCGCGGTTCCCTTCCTTTAGGTTATTGCCATGAACGTCAAACTCTTAGACCTCCAAGCTCAGTACCTGCCGTTGCGTGGTGAGATTCAGAAGGCCATCAATCAGGTCTGCGACGAGCAGGCGCTGATCCTCGGGCCGCACGTTGAGAAGTTCGAGAAGAATCTGGCGGCCTATTGTGGGACCAAGCACGCGATCGGCGTTTCCAGCGGGACCGACGCGATCCTGTGTGCGCTGATGGCGCTGGGCATCAAAGCCGGCGATGAAGTCATCGTGCCGGCGTTTACGTTTTTCGCAACGGCCGGTTGTGTCGCGCGGACGGGCGCTACGCCGGTGTTCGCTGATATCGAGCCCGACACGTTTAACCTCGACCCGGCCAAACTAGAGAAGCTCATCACCAAAAACACCAAGGCGATCATGCCCGTTCACCTGTTCGGCCAGTGCGCAAACATGGAGGCGATCAACGCCATCGCCGCGAAGCACGGGATCAAGGTGATCGAAGACGCCGCCCAGGCGATCGGTGCCCGCCAGCACAACAAGCCGGCCTGCTCGATGAGCGACATGGGCTGCCTGAGCTTCTACCCGACGAAAAACCTCGGCGCGTTCGGCGACGGCGGGGCAATCTGCACCAACGACGACAAGCTGGCCGAGATCAGCCGCAAACTCCGCGTCCACGGCAGCGGGCACACGTACTACCACGAAATGATCGGCGGCATGTTCCGCCTGGCCGCCATTCAGGCCGCCGTGCTCGACGTGAAACTGAAATACCTTCCCGGCTGGCATGACGGCCGTCGCACCAACGCCTGTATTTACGAAGGCATCCTCGCCGGCAGCAAGGTGCAAACGCCGAAGATCGCCGGCGGCAACTACAGCGTTTACAACCAGTACGTCGTTCGCGTGAAGAACCGCGACGAAGTGAAAAAGAAGCTGACCGAAAAAGGCGTCGGCTGCGCGATCTACTACCCGCTCAGCCTGCACCTGCAAACCTGCTTCCAATACCTCGGCGGCAAGCTCGGCGATTTCCCCGAAAGCGAAAAGGCCTGCCAGGAAGTGCTGGCGCTACCGATCTACCCGGAGTTGCCGGAAGAACAGGTGAAGTACGCCGCGACGACGCTGCTGGAGATCGCAGGATTATAACTCTTTTTAAATTAATAACTTATGACAATTGGTTTTTAATATGCCATAAAATGGCATTTTAATTACCAATAAATTGAATTTTAAATGCGGAAAGCGGGGCAAAACTCCAGAGCATCGAAAAATGGTCCGGCTACATTTACCGCGGCATTTTTGAAACAGCTGTGAAATGGGACGCCGCCGGCGTCATTCGTCTTGAACACGGTCACTGTCATCTAAAAGACCCGGCGCCATGGCGACAACTGCTCGCCCTGACGCATGAACCGCTGACGATCATCAATTGGTTCGGCCTGTTTGACGAATGCATAAAGCTTTTGCGCGCACTCGCCAAGGGGCGTGAGCGCCAACTTTCGCTGGAACACTCGGCCATTGCTACTTACATTCGCGAGTGTAGGTATGTGCTAGCGTCATCGACGTTGATCGGAGCGGATCGCGCACTCACACCGCTGCGCGAATTGCTTTCAAACCAACCCGTAAAATAAGTCCGATAATCGGCGGGTCGCTGATACAGGTTCGATCCCTCAAGTTCAATCAAGCGGCCCGGCTCCGCTCGCCGATAGTAGCCGAGCGTGAGTGAACAGCGATCCCCAGTACAAGCCTTTGAAGAAGCCCTTCAGCAGCAGCTGGCCAACACCCAGACGCAGCTCGATTCGCTCAAATCCCAGCTGATGGAAAGCCAGCGGCTGGCGACGATCGGGACGATCTCAGCCGTCATCGCGCACGAATTTAACAACCTGCTCACGCCCATTGTCAGCTACAGCCAATACGCCCTGCAGTCGGCGGAGAGCGATAAGCCGGACATGGAGCTGATCCGCAAGGCGCTTGCCAAAAGCTTCGCCGGATCGAGCAAGGCGGGGAAAATCTGCACCTCCATGCTGCAGCTGGCCCGCGGTGAGGCGACTTTCGGGTCCGTTCAGGTTCAAAAGCTGATCGACGAAGTGCTGAACGTGATGGCGCGTGACCCGCAGAAGGACAACATCGCCCTTCGCGTGCAATGTCAGCCGGACTTGACAGTCGATGGCGATCCCGTGCAGCTCGAGCAGGTGCTGCTAAACCTCCTGATCAACGCCCGCCACGCGATGCTCGGCAAGGGCGGCTCGCTGACGGTCAAAGCCATCGCCGCCGAGCCGGAGCAGGAACTGAAACTTCAGGTGATCGACACCGGCCCGGGCATTCCTGAGAAACTGCTCCCCCGCATCTTCGAACCTTTCTTCACCACCAAAGGCACCGCCAAGCGCGGCGAAACCAAGGGCACCGGCTTGGGCCTGGCGATCTGCAAAGAAATTATCGAACACCACCACGGCAGGATCGAAGTCGCCAGCGAACAAGGGCGGGGGACGACGTTTACGATCTACCTGCCGCTGATCAAGCAAAATTAGCCGCAGATAAACGCAGATGAACGCAGATCAGAAAAGCGATATTGCTTTCGTTTGATCTGCGTTTATCTGCGTTTATCTGCGTTTATCTGCGTTTATCTGCGGCTATTAATTCTTAGTTGTCGCCTTTGATCGTCCGCTGCATGGCCTTCAGCGCCGCGTGCCAGTTGGCGGTCGTCGTCGTGGTTTCGTAGGTGAGGACATCGCAGAGCGTAACGTAGTCGCGGTCTTCGAGGCTGGTTTTGATCAGCTTGAGCTGGTCGCTGAACTCGTTCAACACGTCGGAGAGCGTGCGGTCGCCGACTTTGATCAGCTGCAGGTCGATCCGCAGTAACTGTGCGGTCTTCAGCAGCGATTCCTGCGCGTGCTGCCAGATCGTGAAGCAACCGGCCAAGCGCTGCATGGCGTCGGAGGTCTTGTCCTGGCGGATGAACTCGACACAATCGCCGGCCAGGCGGTCGGCTTGGTCCATTTGCTTTTCGACTTCGGATAGCACCTCCAGCGCCATCCCGCGCGGGTCGGCCGTCTCGATGAACAGCGTCCTGCCGTTCAGCGATGACTGCCGGATTTCGCCGATCATCGCCAGGTCCGGCTGCGCCCCGTCGATCAGCAGGTTCACCACCAGCCGATTTCCCCGGCTGACGTGCGACAACACCTGCCCCACCGTGTTCAAACCCAGCGATTCCACCGCCAGCATTTCGTGATCGATTGTGACTGACATCCGTGTCTCCTTCTTGGTTCTAAGAAGTGTTATCGGACATCCCCCGGACTTTGCTTGATAAAGTTTCAGAATTTTGGGTTGTTTCTGCGGTAGGACAGACATTCCTGTCTGTCACGGAGCGATGTACCCATCGATTCGTACGTCGCGCGGCTGACGAAAGAGTACCGACGGATGAGTACATCCGCCCGTGACAGACAGGAATGTCTGCCCTACCGCGAAGAGGCCACAAAGATCACCCCGCCGCCGATGACTGCAATCAGCTTCCATTCCTGGCTTTTTGTGGCCGCTTCGATGAGGCCGTCGTGGTAATGGCGATCCAACAGCAGCACCGTCACGCCGCGGCGGTCGAGTTTCGCCTGCCAGCCGGGCTCGGCGCTGGTGATTTGGCGGTATTCGTCCCAGAGCGAGTCGGGGTAAATCTCGATCCGGCCGTCCATGTAAACCGCGTTCTTCCACGGCAGATGGAACGACAGGTACTCGCCCCACTCCAATCGCGAGAAGACGCGGGCATTCGGCGCTGCCACGGCCACCGCTTCGGTGAGCTGCGCGAGGTTGTCTTCCGGTCGCTCCGACGGACGGATCAGGAAGATCGGGTTCCATCGCTGCATCGCCGGCAGGCAGACGAACATCGCCAGAATGATCGCCGCGTACATCAGCCCCGCCAGCCGCGAGGGCTTGGCCGGTTGCACATCGCGGCGCGGCCAGATCGACATCGCAATCACGGCGGCCGAGAGATACCACCAGATGCTCATCCGCACGCTGGTGCATGAGATCACGCCGAACACCAACGCCAGCGTCGCCGCCCAAAGGCGTACGTGCCGCCGACCGACGATCGCGAGTGCGATCATTGCGAGGATCGAGGCGATCCAGAACCCGCCCTGTATCGAGAAAATCTCCGGCCGGAGCCATTCCTGAATCACCCGCCCGCTGGCGCGCGATGACGTATTCAATACATAGCCGTACACGTGCGCGCCGTACGGATTGGCCAGCGTTGCCGCGAAGCTCGAAACCAGGCAAGCGATCATCGCCCCGGGCCCGGCTCGATCGCCGAAGGGCAGCTTACGAATCCGATCCACGCACGCCGCGAAGGTGAAGCACCCGATCAGCACCAGCCCGATCGGAAACGCGCCATGTACGTTGGCCCACAGCGCCATCAGCAACGGCGCGACGCAGAGCGTCCTGGGTTTCTGATCCGCTTGCAGCAGCACATAAAGCATGGAAGCAAACAGCAGCATCGATACCGTTTGCGGCCGGATCAGCAGCGTGGGCGCGAGCCCGGCCACCACGATCACGCCGATCCACCCGGCCACCCGCGCGGTGGCCCCGCGACGCACGCCGATCGCAACGATCAAGCTGACCGTCAATCCGAGCAAGATGGAATTTGCCGTATGCACCAGTTCGAGCCCGCCGATGTCGAACAGTTTGTACGCGATCACCTGCGTCAGCCAGTTGTTATCAATGATCGGCTGATCGGCGACCGTGTAAGTGAAAACATCGTGATTGAGAATCGCGCGGTCCTGCCAGATTTCGCGCCCGCGCGCCAAGTGGTGCCACAAATCGGTCTGATAGCCGCGATCCAGCGCCGTGACCATAAAGATCATCGCCGGCGCGAGCAGCGTGTAGCACCACGCCAACGACGGACGGCCCGGCCGCGCGTTCGGAGATAAATGACTCGACGACAAAACCGACATGCTGCTGTTATCGGACAAATCCCCCGCCGGCGTGAAACGTCGGACCGGGCCGGCAAAGATGCCCCAACCCACTTTGGTGGGCGTCGTTTCAGTGCGGATCGACGATTCCAAGTTGGGTGATTATCTCATGGCGGATTCAGGTGGTAAGCTCCACTCCATGCGTCGACTGTTCGCACTGACTGTTTTCGCCGGGGCGGCGTTGCTGTTCACGGTTGAGCCGCTGGTCGGTCGGCTGCTCTTGCCGCTGGCGGGGGGAACGCCGTCGGTATGGACGACGTGCCTCCTGTTCTTCCAAGCCGCGCTGCTGGCCGGGTATGCGTACGCGCACGGCGTCGGCGATCGTCTGCCCATCCGGGCGCAGGTGCCGATCCATTTAGCGGTGATCGGCGTGGCGGCGTGCTTTCTGCCGATTGGGCTGAGCTCACATCAAGCCATCGATAGCGCGCGCCCCGTGCTCGCACTGCTGCCGATGCTCGCGCGCCTTGTGGGATTGCCATTCTTTGCAGTCTCTACAACTGCGCCGCTCATGCAGCGATGGTTTTCCGCCGTCGATGCCAAACGCGATCCGTATCCTCTCTACGCCGCGTCCAACACCGGCAGCCTGCTGGCGCTGATGGCGTATCCGTTCCTGATCGAGCCCGCGTTAGGACTCGACGTACAAGGCAACGGGTGGGCTTGGGCGTACGGATTGTTCGCGCTATTGATCGTGGCCTGCGCGGTTGCCGCGTGGTTCGCCCCCGCGGGCCGCGCGCCGATGATTGTGCAAGCCGATCGCCAGCCGCACCCGTGGATGCGATGGCTGCTGCTGTCGTTCGCGCCGTCCTCCCTGCTGCTCGGCGTGACGACAACCATCACCACCGATCTCACGCCCGTCCCGCTGCTGTGGGTCGTGCCGCTGGCGTTGTACTTGCTGACATTCATCCTCGCGTTCGCCGGCCGTTCGATCGTGCCGCACCGCCTCGTGCTGCGCCTGGCGCCCATTGGCGCACTCATGGTTTTCTTCGTCCTGCTGACCAACGTAACGCAGCCGTGGTGGGCCGTACTATCGATCCACCTGCTGGGCGTGTTCTTCATCTCCCTCGCCTGCCACGGCGAGCTCGCCCGCCTCAAGCCGCCGGCCGCTGGGCTGACGCGATTTTATCTGATCATGTCCGTCGGCGGCGCGCTCGGCGGGCTGCTGAACGCGGTGATCGCGCCGATCGTGTTTCGGAAGATCGGGCTGGCAGAGTTCCCCGTTGCGCTGGCGATCGCGATCGCCCTTATGCCGCGCCGGTCGCGAGCAGCCGCTGTTCCTAACGCCGGCGTGTCGCGGGATTTGGGACGCGTGGTTTATCCGATCCTCGTCACGATCGTGACAGTGACGACGCTGCTGATCGCCGGCGATAACGGCAAGCCCGGCGGGCTGGTGTTCGGCCTGTGCCTCGTCTTCGTCTACCTGCTTGTGGATCGGCCGATGCAGTACTCGGCCGGGCTACTGGCGATGTGGATCGCCAGCCTGCTCTTCGCCGGCCAGGCCGGTCGGCCGCTGTTGTTGGAAAGAAACTTTTTCGGCATTAACAAAGTAACGTTGTGGACCAACCCCGCGGACAAGCAACAAAGTCACCTCCTCCTCCACGGCAGCACCATTCACGGGCGGCAGTTTTGGAACGGCGACCGGGCGGTTAACGAGCCGCTTGCGTATTACGGCCGCACCAGCCCGGTGGGTGATGCGTTCAAGTGGATCGAATCGCGCGGCAATCCGCCGGTGGCGGCGATCGGCATGGGTGCGGGCAGCATCGCCGCTTACGCCAAGCCGGGGCAGGCGTTCACGTTTTACGAAATCGACCCCGCCGTCGTGCGGATCGCGCAGGACGCCAAACTCTTCCGCTTCCTCACCGATAACTTCCCCAACGGCGACGGGATGAAAATCGTCCTCGGCGACGGCCGACTTGAAATCGCCAGCGCGGCCGACGGCAGCTACGGGCTGATCGTGCTCGACGCGTTCAGTTCCGACTCGATCCCCGTTCATCTGCTGACGCGCGAAGCGGTCGAGTTGTATCGCCGCAAGCTGTCCCCCGGCGGCGTGATCGTGTTCCACATCTCCAACCGCTACCTCAACCTCAAACCCGTTCTCGCGTCGGCGGCGAGGGATTTGGGATTGGTGGCGCGGTATCGCTATCAGAATCTCGACACGGAAGTGTCCGAACGAAAAGGTACGACCAGTTCAACGTGGGTCGCGCTGGCAAATTCCGAATCCGACCTCGGCCCGCGGGCCGAACGCCCGTGGAAGCCGATGCCGTCGCTGCCTAAGGGGTTTCGGACGTGGACGGACGATTACTCGAATCTGCTGAGCGTGTTTATGTTGAGCGGGAATTGAACAGTCAGGCCGCTCAAGCATAGTTATCCTGAGTTACGCCGAAGGATCTCGGCTGTCGATCGCCATTCGCGATTGAAGATCCTTCGGCGTACCTCAGGATGACGGGGAGCGCGAGCCTTGGGTAAGATTCAATCCCCCGTGACGCTCGCCCAGTCTTGTAGGTGTCGCGGGTGATACGTCATGTTGACCGGATCGAACTTCAGAAACAGCGCCACGTGATTGTCACCGAACAACACGTTGTTCCCGCCACGGTGCATATTCAATCCGCCGGCGGAGCCTTTGAAGACAATGCCTTCCTGGGTGGCGTCGTCCTTATCGCAGTCGTCGAGCGTCTTACCGACGGCCGAGCCGAAGTTGGGCGGGTACAACGACGCCTGCGTGCAGTCGCCGCTGATGACGAACTGAGTGGAGAGTTTGACGTCAGAATACTTCAACGGCCGATTCACCGGCCCCGACCAGCCGGCGGCGACATCGCGCAAGTAAGTCCAGCGGGCGGTGAGGAAGTAGTTGATCCGGAAATCCTGCGGGAACGATTTGCAGTTGTAAACCGTGGCCGTCGGTTTGGCGAAAAGCGATTCAATCTGCTCGGTCCAACCGAGGCCCGGAGCGTCTTCTCCGGTCCCATTCCCGCCGGCAACGTGCCAGCCGGACCACGTGGGATAACATCCCTTGTTGTGATCGACGTACAGCACCATCGCCTGCCCGATCTGGCGGAGCTGTGAGGCGCAATCCACCTGTATCGCCTGCTCGCGCACGCGGTTGATGGCCGGCAATAGGATCGAGATCAGCACCGCGATTATGCTGATCACCACCAGCAGCTCGACCAATGTAAAACCGCGGAGTTGGCGGGTGTGTCTCATCGTTCTTATTACCCCGCAGGCGTGTGGTTTGTTGTCTCCATAGCACCCAAACGACAAAAACGTATACTTTCGCGTCCCTGCTTTTTCCCTCTCCCGGCACGCCGGGAAAGAGGGCGAAGCCGTCGAACTTTGAACCACGCTAGGAGTCATCATGGCTGAACCATCCGCACCGAAAAAGATTGTACTGGCTTACTCCGGCGGGCTCGATACGTCCGTCATACTTCCTTGGCTGAAAGAACGCTACCCCGGCGTGAAGCTGGTGGCGTTTGCGGCTGAGCTCGGTCAGGGATCGGAACTCAAAGGCGTCGAAGAAAAGGCGTACAAGAGCGGCGCGGACGAAGTCATCGTAGCCGACCTGCGGCAGGAGTTCGTCGAGAAATACTGCTGGCCGATGCTGCGGGCGCACGCGATTTACGAGCAGGATTACCTGCTGGGCACATCCATCGCCCGCCCGCTGATCGCCGCCAAGCAGGTGGAAGCCGCCCGCAAGACCGGCGCCGATGCGGTCGGCCACGGCGCGACAGGCAAGGGCAACGATCAGGTGCGGTTCGAGCTGACGTACATGGCGCTCGGGCCGGATTTGAAAATCATTGCGCCTTGGAAGGACACGAAGTTCGAGCTGCGCGATCGCGAGAGCGCCATCGAATACGCCGACAAGCACGGGATTCCGATTCCGGTCAGCAAGAAAAAGATTTACAGCCAGGATCGCAATCTCTGGCACATCAGCCATGAAGGCGCGGAGATCGAGCACCCTGACGCTGAACCGAACTGGGAAGCGTGCCTGACGATGACCGTCGCGCCGGAGAAAGCGCCGGACAAAGCGGAGATCGTGGAAATCGAATTCGAGCGCGGCAATCCGGTCGCGCTCAACGGCAAGAAGCTGCCCGGCCATGAGTTGCTGGCGGCCCTCAATGAGATCGGCGGCAAACACGGCGTGGGCGTGACGGTGCTGGCGGAGAACCGCTTGATCGGCATGAAATCGCGCGGCGTGTACGAAACGCCCGGCGGCACGATCCTGTACGAAGCGCACAAGGCGCTGGAACAAATCACCATCGAGCGCGACACGTTCCACTTCAAACAGCAAGTCGCGCTCAAGTACGCCGACTTGGTCTACAACGGCCAATGGTTCCACCCGCTGCGCGAAAGCCTGCAGGCGTTCATCGACTTCACGAACCAGACGGTGACCGGCGTTGCCAAAGTCCGGCTGTACAAGGGACGAGCGATGCAAGTGGGTGCCAAGAGCCCGCACACGCTGTACGACCCGCAACTGGCCAGTTTCAGCATGGAAGGCTACGACGTGACGGCCGCGCGAGGCTTCATCGACCTCTTCGGCCTGCCGATGAAAGTCGCCAGCCAGGCGAAGAAGTGGTAGATTAGTGCAACTCAAAAGGTGGCGACCTTGACTGAACTGGCGGTCAAAAAGCGGTATACGTTGCGGGAATACCTCGATTTCGAGGGACAGGCCGACGAGCGCCATGAATTCCACAACGGCGAGATCATGGCGATGTCGGGCGGTTCGTATCGTCACGCAAGAATTGCCGGCAATCTTTTCCTCGCGATCGGTTCGCGATTGAAAGGCAAACCCTGCCATCCGCTGAACAGCGACATGCGGGTCCGCATCCCCAAAAAGCTTCGCTACTTATACCCCGACATCAGTATCCTCTGCGGCCCGCCTGAATTCGACGCCGAAGACGTGCGCGGGCACACCATTCTCAATCCGAAAATCGTGATCGAGATTCTTTCCGATTCGAGCGAGCAATACGATCGCACAGAGAAATTCGAGTTGTACGGGCAGAATCCCTTCGTGCGGGAATACGTGCTGATCTCACAAAACGCGCCGGGGGTCGAGACGTTCCGGCGCCAGCCGGGAGGCGCGTGGCTTTTTCAGCCGCGGCACGGGTTGAAGGAGCGTCTTGAACTCCATGCCGTGAAGCTGTCGATCCCGCTGCGCGAGATTTACGACGGCGTTGCGTTCCGCAAATCCGCAGCCAAACCCGGGCAGGCGCGGCGCGCAAAAAAACAGACGTGAACCCTCGTTCAAGTCTGTTTGAGTGACAGCGCAGAGATTCCGTCGCACGCATCAGTGCGTTGCGGCAGCGAGGCGTTTGACTTTCGTCGCCTTCATTCCTTTGTCGCTGTCTTCGTATTCGTACTCTACGGTTTCGTTTTCCTGCAGCGTTCGGAAGCCTTCGCCTTCGATCACTGAATGGTGAACGAACACGTCCTTTCCGTTATCTGCGGCGATGAAGCCGAACCCCTTTTGGTCATTGAACCACTTGACCTTACCTGTGGCCATAAAAGCCACTCCTTTCAGACGTGAGCGGAGAAGTTGTGCAAACCTTCTCTGCTTGAAATGCGGCACTCTATGTTCCACCAAGCCCTCGCTGGGCGGAACTCGTCCCTCGTGCCTAAGGAACGGTGATTTGAAGCGTTTACAATACCACTTGAGCCCGCCAAGTCGAAAGAAAATTCTGCCAAATGTCATTTTGTAGATGTGTCAGATGTCGGGAGTTATCCACAACCACCCGCCGGTTGCTTGACTTTGTCAGCCGACAAGCGTGTTAACGAACAATTCATCTTTTTCGATGAGGTCCGAATCAAGTGATCACCAAGCTCCATCACGTTGTCGCTGTAAGCCTCGCTTATTTAACACTTTACGATCAAAATAACGGGTGGTCGGAGATTGCGGATCGACTTCGAGGGGCGATCTAACCCATTCCAGCGGAAATCCTCACAAATTCTCGTGACTTTGCGGAGCGGAGGCTGCCAGTTCTCCACCGGTTATCCACACGGCTCGCCGCCTTGATTTTGCAACCCGCAGTGCCCATTATGGCCCGCCCGACCGAGTACGCTGTTCAGGATCGGGGTTGCCGCAGCAGTTTTGTATGAACCTTCTTGAAACCACCAAGCTCGTCAAGACCTACTCCGGCAGGCGCGTCGTGGATGAGGTCAGCTTCGTCCTGGGACAGCAAGAAATCGTCGGCTTGCTAGGTCGAAACGGAGCGGGCAAAACCACCACGTTTCGCATGATCCTGGGGATGATCGCGCCCGACAGCGGCGCGGTCGCTTTCGATGCCCGCGATGTCACCCGCATGCCGATGTACAAGCGGGCCCGGCTCGGCATGGGCTACCTGCCGCAAGAGCAGAGCATCTTCCGCACGCTCACGGTGTGGGAAAATTTGATGGCGATCCTGGAAACGCGAGGCATCAGCCGCAAGGACCGCAATCGTCGCGGGGAAGAACTGCTCGATCAGTTCGGCCTGCAAAAAGTCCGCAAGCAAAAGGCCGGCCTCTGCTCCGGCGGAGAGAAGCGGAAAGTCGAAATCGCCCGCGCGTTGATCACCGATCCCAAACTCATTTTGCTCGACGAGCCTTTCAGCGCCGTGGACCCACTGGCCGTCGAAGATTTGCAGCGCGAGGTGCTGCGCCTGAAGCACGAATTCCGCAAAAGCGTGCTGATAACCGATCACAACGTCGCCCAAACCCTGCGGGTGTGCGACCGAGCCTTGATCATCGATGCAGGCAAGGTCTTCCGTGAAGGCACGCCGAAGCAGATCATCAACGACAAAGAGGTCAAAATGACCTACCTGGGCAACATTTTC
Source organism: Tepidisphaerales bacterium (assembly GCA_038229715.1). Lineage (GTDB taxonomy): Bacteria > Planctomycetota > Phycisphaerae > Tepidisphaerales > Tepidisphaeraceae > JANMES01. The sequence goes on from JBBROD010000045.1 coordinate 35,793, forward strand.
CGCGGCGATGAGTTCGGTTGATTCAACAAACAGGCCGGTTGGGGTGTCTAAATGTATTGATGGAATTGTATTAATGGAATGTACCGAGTCGCTTGTCGGTTGTGATAAGCGTCTCGACACCTTGGAGAATCTATGCGCTTTCGACTGACTCGACCTGTGAAGATCGGTTTCCTCGCTTTGGCGATCGCCGGTGGGATGGAATTTCGGCAGCTGTGGGCCGAGACGCCCGCGACTAACCCGGCGACGCAGCCGGCGGAACCCAAATCGAAGCCCGCCAAAGCCAACGTAACGCCCGAGGCTCAGACCGAGCTCGACGCGATCACCAAGGCGTACGCGGATCTGATATCCCTTGATCTGGGCGGCTCGCTGAACTTCAACGCTGATATCGACGGTAAGCCGCAGAGTGAATCGTCGGCATTCAAGAGCGCTTTTGAAGCACCCAACCGCTTCAAACATGAGATGAAGGACGACTTGGTCGTTGGTTCCACCGGCGATAAGCAATACCTTTTCGTCCCGTCGAAGAAGATGTACATCATGTCCGACGCGCCGAAGAGCAAGGCCGATTTCACCAAATCCCCCAGCCGGGCGTCGGCTGCGTTAGGCCAGCAGAATCCGGGGCTATTGTTCGCGCTATCCGAAAATGCCTCGACCGCCCTGCTGACCGATGCGACGGACGTTTCCAAGGTCGCCGACGAGAAGATCGGCGATCAATCCTTTACCGCCGTCGCGATCAAGAAACCTCACAACGATCAGGTCGTACTGATCGACCCGGCCACTCACCTGGTCCGCCAGATCCGTGTCGATATCGCCAAATCCCTGACGGCCGAGGGTGCACCGAATGTGAAGAGCGCGACACTGACTTTTGACTACAGCACCGTTAAAGCAAATGCGGACGTAAAAGCCGACCGTTTCGCCTGGACCCCGCCGGAAGGCGCCCAGGACGCCGCCAGCATCAAAAACCCCGCAGACGCAATGGTCCAATCCATGGTCGGAAAGCCCGCAGCGGATTTCACGCTCAAAGGCATGGACGACAAGGACGTCTCACTGAAGGACCTCAAGGGCAGCGTCGTCATCCTCGATTTCTGGGCCACTTGGTGCGGCCCGTGCAAGTTGGCGCTTCCACACCTGGACAAGTTGTATCAGGACAACAAAGAGGCGGGCCTGAAAGTCTTCGCGCTCGACCAATCAGAAGAAAAGCAAACCGTGGCCGCGTTCATCAAGAAGACCAAGCTGATGATTCCGGTCCTGCTCGACAGCGAAAGCGAGACGGGCAATGCCTACAAAGTCAACGGCATTCCGCAGACGGTGCTAATCGGCAAAGACGGGCTGGTGAAAAAAGTCATCGTCGGCTTTAACCCGAACTCAACCGAATTGGAGAAAGCCGTCGAAGAGGAATTGAAGGCGAAGTAAGAAGTCTCGGCACTCAGCGCGCAAAACCAGATAGTGGATCAGTTTGAAAAACTCGCCCGTACCACGGGCCTCCGGCCCGTGCGGGTAGCGCGCGAACCTGAGAAAATGAACGTCCCTGGCTATTCCGAATCGCCGGCACGGGCCGGAGGCCCGTGGTACGGTTGAGTGCTCCAAGCAATGCATTGCTATCGCGGTGCGTAATTTGATGTAGCCTGCAAACTCAGAATTCGTCAACCTGAGGTACGCCGAAGGATCTCGAATTGCGAGCGGATTTCGACGTTCGAGATCCTTCGGCGTACCTCAGAATGACGACAAAAA
>JBBROD010000046.1:0-36927 GCA_038229715.1 Tepidisphaerales bacterium
TTATCACTGGGGCGACGCGCCTGGCCGGCGTCGTCGGCGCTCCGATTTCTCACTCCTTGAGCCCGACGCTGCAGAATGCCTGGATCGCGGCCGCCGGACTTGACGCCGCCTACGTCGCCTTTCCCGTTCCTCGGGCAGAAAATCATCGTCCAGAACGCCCACGCCATCCAACCCTGCATGCGGGTATTGAAGAAGACGAATTTCTCAAACGGGCTGCCGCTGTACCACGCGGTGAAGAACTCCATCGCGTACGAATAGCCCAGGATGCAGCACATCGCGAGAATCACCTTCGCCATGTTCTCCAGGTGTCGCGTGGTGATCAGCTCATGCAGGCCGAACAGCCGGCGGATGGGGATCAGCAGGTTCAGCACCATCGCAAACCCGCCGAACACCGCGCCGGCCACGAAGTACGGCGGGAAGATCGTCGCGTGCCAGCCGGGCACGTTGCTGGTTGCGAAGTCGAACGACACGACCGTATGCACGCTCAACACCAGCGGCGTGCTAATGCCGGCCAGCAGCAGGTATGCCATCTCGTAGTGGCGCCACTGGCGGTTGGACCCGCGCCAGCCGAGCGCGAAAAAGCCGTAGGCGATCTGGCGGATTTTGCCTTTCGCGCGGTCGCGCATCGTCGCCAAATCCGGGATCAGCCCGACGTACCAGAACATCAGCGACACCGTCGCGTACGATCCGACGGCGAACACGTCCCACAGCAGCGGGCTGCGGAAGTTCGGCCAAATGCCGTTGCTGTTGGGGATCGGCGCCAGGTAATACGCGCGCCACACGCGCCCGACGTGGATGCCCGGAAAAATCCCCGCGCACGCGACGGCGAACAGCGTCATCGCCTCCGCCGCCCGGTTGATGCTGGTGCGCCACTTTTGGCGGAGCAGGAACAGTATCGCCGAGATCAGCGTGCCCGCGTGCCCGATGCCGACCCAGAAGACGAAGTTGGTGATATCCCACGCCCAGCCGACGGGGCTGTTCAGGCCCCACACGCCCACGCCGGTGGCGATCAGATAGCCGACCATCACGCCGCACACGGTCGCCAGCCCACCGGCCGCGAGAAACGCCGGCAGCCACCACTTCGGCGGCTTGTTCTCGATGATCCCGGCGATCTTCTCCGTCACATCGTGGTACCCAAGGCCGCTCAGAACCAGCGGGGCACGCTCGCCGGCGCGGATGTTTGTGGTGGTGTCGATCACGCTCATCGGGCCACCTCCGTCACATGGGAAATCCGAATGACGAAACCCGAAATCCGAATGAATGACGAATGACGAAACCCGAATAACGAAATTCCGGATAACGAAATTCCGATCGAAGGATTTCCGAATGCGAATCTTTTTTCGTCATTCGTCATTCGGACTTCGTCATTCATTCGGATTTCGGGTTTCGTCATTCGGTATTTCATCCCCGCACCTCCCCGAGGATCGGCAGCGAGAACCGAGCATGTTTTCCCCCAGCCGGCTTCTCAGCCTTCTCCCCCGGCCAGTTCGGATTCGGATTCCGCACGCGCGCCAGATACGTCGTCCGCGGTTTGGTGTTGAGATGCCCGAGCACTTCGTAATTGCGCGGCGATTGCCTCGCCAAACTCACGCGCGAGCCAGGCTGGCTGATGTCGCCGAAGACGATCGCCTGTGTCGGGCAGGCCTGCTGGCAAGCGGATTGGAACGTGCCGTCGGGGATTTTGCCCGGGTTTTCCAACCCCGCGGCCGCATGGTGGTTGATGCGGGCGTTTTCGATCCGCTGGACGCAGAAGGTGCATTTTTCCATCACGCCGCGCATGCGGACGGTGACCTGCGGGTTCTTCACCATCTTCAGCAGTTCCTGCAGATCGGGCTGGAAGCTCTGCGGCTTGCTGAGTCCGCGCGTCGGATCGGGCGCGATCCCGCCGGCCCGCTGCGCCAGCGGGTCGCCGTACAGCGTGCCTTTGTTGTAGTCGAAGAAGTTGAACCGCCGGACTTTGTACGGGCAGTTGTTCGCGCAGTACCGCGTGCCGATGCAGCGGTTGTACGTCATCGCGTTCAAACCCTCTTCGGTATGCGTGGTGGCGTTGACGGGGCAGACCGGCTCGCACGGGGCGTTCTCGCAGTGCTGGCACATCATCGGCTGCGCGACGGCCTCGACATCGCCTTCAGGGTTTTCGCCCTTGAAGTACCGATCGATCCGCAGCCAGTGCATCTCGCGCCCTTGCATCACGGCGTCTTTGCCGACGATGGGCACGTTGTTCTCCGCCTGGCAGGCCACCGCGCACGCATTACAGCCGACGCAGGCGTTCAGATCGACCACCATGCCCCATTGCTGAAGCGTCGAGCCGGGCCTGGCCGACTCGGCCTTGTAGCCGTCGAGCGGGTTGGTGGCGATGTCGTCATGGTGCGGCACGTGCGCGCCCTGATGCTGCGCAAACTCCGGGTGCTCGTGGAACTCTTCCAGCGTGCCTTCACGGACGATCGCCCGCTCCCCAAGCTGCTCATCCAGCAGATGATGCTCGGCCACCGTCCAATGCTCCTGCGATGTGGCCAGCTTGTACGTCTTGCCGGTCTTGGTGACCTTCGCCCCGACGGCGAACCCGAGCGTGTTACTGGTCCGCAACTGATACGCGTTGAACCCCGCGCCTTCGCCGACCGGCCCGACTTTCGTCCGCCCATACCCCAGCGGCAGCGTGATCGAGTAGTCGGCCGTCCCGGGTTGGATAAAGACCGGCGCCTCGACCGATCGGCCGTTGACGGAGATCGTCACCACATCGCCGTGCTTGAGATCGAGCTCGCGCGCCGTCTTCGGCGAGAACAACGCCGCGTTGTCCCACGAAAGCTTCGTGATCGGGTCCGGCATCTCCTGCATCCACCCGTTGTTGGCGTAGCGGCCATCGAAGGTGGAGGGGGAAAGGGCGAAGCAGAGTTCGAGATGCGACTCGTTGAGCGTAAACGGAGTCACATCGGCATCGCCCCAGCGCGAGCCACTTGGCCAACGTAATTTCTTGGAGCCGCTTGCGATGCCTTCATGTAGGCACTGCCGCCACTTTTCATCCAAACCATTCAAACTCACGAAGTTCGCAAAGCTTTGACGAACAATTTTATATCCATCGGTCGTCTGGTACGCACCAAGTCTGGCCAATAATTCCAATGAAGTGATTCCACCGAACAGAGGTTCGATCATTGGTTGGATCGGTGAGTACAACCCATCGTAAGTGACGGCATCGCCCCAGCTTTCCAGATAGTGCGCTTTGGGAATATGCCAATTGCAGTAGGCGGAAGTTTCATCTTCATTCACGCTCAATCGAATGGTTGTGGGCACCGCCGCGATCATGTCCACGAATTGTTTTGGAATCGCCGACTTTCCATTCGGTATATTTCCTGTGAATCGTGGAGCGGTGAACGCCGGGTTTCCCCCCAACACCAGAAGCGTCTGAATCTCGCCTTGGTATATTCGCTTGCTCAACTGATATAAATCGTCTTCAGCGACCGACATATTGAATGGCGCACCGACGAGATCAAAGATCTCGACAGCGGCATCACTGATCGATGGATTCCGCGCCCCAACAATAATTGCAACACGCCCCTTATGAGCCAGTAGGTCCGCAGCGAGCGAGGCAATTTCCTTATCCTTCGTAGGTTCCCCTCGCAACGCGTTGGCCAGCTTGTCGGCAAAAATGGGGATATTGCAGAGCGGCAAGCGGATGTGGTGGTCGGCGTTGGCACCGGTGACAGTGAAGGTCGGTTCAACGACATATAGCCGGTTCATCTTGCCGCCGTTTTGATCGATCGAGCGACCCTTGGCAAAGGCTCTCTTATTCTTAATACCGAAGTCATCCAGACCGAGAAAGTCGTTATCGAGAGAAAGAATGACATCTGCATTGGAAAGGTCGTAGCCGAGCTTGCTCCAGTATCCGCCGGTGAACGTCGACGGCTCGTCGACATAAAACTTTGCCTCCGGCATCACCTTCGCGAAATGCTCCTTCAGCATCTCGAACGCCGGCGATGCGTAGTGTTCGCTCAGGATCGCCAATCCTTTGCCCTTAGTGGCGAGTAGTTCCTTTGAAAGCTTGTCGAGCGCGGGATAGAAGTCAGCTTTCAGATCGGCCGGCTGGCCGTTGTGCAAAACCGTGCGGCTGCGGCTGGGGTCGTACAGATCGAGCAGGCTGGCTTGGGCGAAGGTGCTGGTCGCGCCGAGACTGGTCGGGTGCTTGGGGTTGCCTTCGATTTTCGTCGGCCGGCCCTCGTGCGTTTCGACGAGGATGCCCATCGGCACGCCGGCCTGCACGAAGGTGCTGGCGTAGAAGAGCGGCTTGCCGGGGATTTGCTCGGGGGATTTTTTGTTGACGGGCAGGAGCTTCTGCTCCGGCCGGCGGCAGCCGGGGGCGGTGGCTAAACCCGCCAGCGCGATCGACGCGCCCATGATCTGCAAAAACCGCCGCCGGCTCGGGCCGTTGTCCGCCCATTCGCCGCGATCGAGCTCGGCCGCAAGCTGGGGGAATTCCTGCTCGGCCCAAGCGCGGAACTCGGGCGTGTTGGCGTAATCGCCGAGGCTGCGCCAGTAGGCTTTGCCGGTGGCACGCTCCATCGGCGAGGTCTCACGCACTCGTGGGGGAAGTCCGCGATCTTTTCCGGGCCAGGTCTTCATACGTTCTGCTTCCGCACTCCAAACTTAAATGAACGCCAACTCTCCCGTAGGGCGGGATAGCAATCCCGCCGCTTCTTCCGCACCAGCCGGCGGGATTGCTATCCCGCCCTACCAGACTTCATACGTCTCGCTGGCACATCCCAATCGTCTTTGTAGGGCATGCTATTGCATGCCGTTTCGTCTCGCGGCGAATCACATGACGGCATGCAATAGCATGCCCTACATCATCGATGGCATCCCGTACACGTTACCGGCGCATTGATATTCGCATGCACCTTTATATACGCCTGATACTTTTCGGGCGTCATGTTCAGTTTCGTCAGCGTCGGGTCTTTCGCGGGATCATAGGTCAGGTTCGTCACCTGCTCGTTCGGCCTGAGGTTGGGCGCGGGGTTGCGGTGACAATCCAGACACCAACTCATGCTCAACGGCTGATCGTGCCGGACGACGGGCATTTCGTTGATCTGGCCGTGGCAGCTCACGCACGACACGCCGCGATTCACGTGGGCGGCGTGGTTGAAGTAAGCGAAGTCCGGCAGCTTGTGGACCTGCTCCCACACGATCGGCTGGCCGCTCTTAAACGCCTCGCGCAGCGGCGCGAGCTTGGGGCTGTCGGACTTGATGTTCCCTTTGTCGCCGCCGTGGCAGTTCCAGCAGGTTTGCGCTTGCGGGATGTTCGAGTGGTTCGATTCCTTCACGTGCGAATGGCAGTAAGTGCAATCCATGCCGAGCTGGCCGACGTGAATTTGATGGCTGAACGCGATCGGCTGGACAGGGGCGTAACCGACGCGGAAATATTTGGGCGTTCCGAAGTACCAAACGCCGAGCGTGATCAGTGCCGCGACAAGCCCGACCAGGCCGAGCACCTGAGCGGCGATCTTGCGAGAATTCGGGGGAAAGACTCGGGACATCGGTCTTATTTCACCACAGTCCGCCTGAGCGGATGAAACGGGCACGAAGAAACGACATCGTGCAAATTTTCACAAAGTTTAGAACTGTGTCTCGTTCTGTCAAGAACAATAGGCCCGGGGATGCTTTCAAAATTTATCGATGTAAGTGGGGCGGTCGGGGAAATTGTTTGAGCCGCTTGCGGCTTCCCGAGTCGGTGGGTGCTCTATCGCGGAACAATGCAAGCAGCATCCCATCACCCGATCCGGTAAATATTTTAGAATCGTCAAACTTTCTGATAAATCATCATCAAGTTAGTATTCTGTACGGATTTATCTTGCATTTTGCGCTCGCTGGCGATAGTTCAATGATCATGATTGAAGCTTTGGGACCCAAGATCCGGAAAAACCGTCGTAAGCTCGGATTGACGCTGGATGAGCTATCCGGTCGGACGGGGATTTCCAAGCCGTATTTGTCGCTGATCGAGACCGGCCGCGTGCCCAACCCGCCGAGCGATGAGAAGCTGCGACGGCTCGAGCAGTCCTTGGGTTTTTCGGCCGGTGAACTGCTGACTCAGGCGCACTTGCAACGCACGCCGCGCGACGTGCGGGCGGTGCTGGCTCGGCTGATGGAGAATCGGACGGACGAGCATGGACTCCGCACCGAACTCAAGCCCGAAGGGGCCGCGCTCCGTGCGCAGTCCGCCGTCCTCGGGCCGGTGAGCTTGGACGACGCCTACCTCTCCGGCGTGCTGCAGGAACTGGTCGATCGCTCGTCGGGGAATGTCGAACAGATCTCCACCAACGCCGTCCCGCTGATCAACCGCGTGTCGGCCGGTTATCCCAAGGATTTCACTGATCTGTCCTACCCCGCGAAGGTGGCCGACGAATACATCGGCTGCCCCGACGTCCGCGACGCCGACGCGTTCGCCACGCGCGTGAGCGGCGACAGCATGGTGCCCAAGTACCGCGACGGGGACATTGTAATTTTTTCCCCCGCCAAGTCGCCGCGCAACGGGGACGATTGCTTCGTCCGGTTTGAGGACGGGCAGACGACATTCAAGCGCGCGTTTTTCGAAAACGACGACGCCGGAACGCCGGTGATCCGCCTGCAGCCGCGGAATGAGCGGTATCGCCCGCAGGTAGTGCCGAGCGAGAAAGTCACCGGTTTGTACAAGGCGGTCTATCGGTATCAGAGCGTGGAAGAGGATTAGATTCCCTTCGTTTGCCGCTGCGGGAAAAACTCAATTCGCTGGCCTAGTGAACTTTCTCCGGATAAACGCCGGTCACTTGCACCTAACTTAAACAGGCGCGATACACTCCCAATCGATTCCGATCGATCCCAATGGGGACTCGAATCGCCCTACCATTGGTTTTCACAGGAGCCGACATGAGTGCAGCATCCGATCTCTCCGAAGCAGCCCTGCTCATCAGTGGAATGAGTTGCAACAAGTGCGTGGCACGGGTGGACAAGGCGATCCGCGACGTCCCCGGCGTGCATCAGGCACAGGTGAGCCTGTCGGCCGGCGAGGCGGTGGTGAAGTTCGATCCGAAGGCGACGAGTCCGCAAGTATTGGCCGACGCGGTGACGCAGGCCGGGTATCCTGCCAAGCCGGCGCACAAGTGAATCAACCATGACAGACACCTCCACTATCGACGCCGCGTTCAATGTCACGGGGATGGACTGCGCCAGTTGCGTCTCGCACGTTGAAAAGGCGATCCAATCCGTGGACGGCGTGGTGGCCTGTCAGGTGAACCTTGCGCGCGGCCGGGCGACGGTGCAGTTCGATCCGGCCCGGACTTCGCCGGACCGCGTGGCGGATGCGGTGAATCAGTCCGGCTATCAGGCGACGCCCGAAACCCCCAACGCCGGCCGGCAGGCGGAGGTCGAGCGGATGCAGCGCCAGCAGCGCGAGGCGGCGTCGTGGTTCCGCCGGGCGATGACGGGCGTTGTCCTCTGGTTCCCACTCGAAGCGACGCACTGGCTGATGAAGCTGCTCGGCGTCGGCCACGCTGACATGTCAATGCCCGCGACCGGCGATTGGATGGCCTGGGCAGCGCTGATCACCAGCACGATTGCGATCTTCTACGTCGGCGGGAAGTTTTATCGCAGCGCGTTCTCCGCGCTCCGTCGCGGCACGACGAACATGGACGTGCTGATCGCCATGGGCGCCAGCGTTGCGTACGTCTACAGCCTGATCCTGCTGACCGGCGGCTTGTTGAATTGGTGGACGCCGCCGCCGACCGATCGCCTGTTCTTCATGGAAGCCACCGGCCTGCTCGCGCTGATCAGCCTCGGCCATTGGCTCGAAGCCCGGGCCAGGCAATCTGCGGGTAAAGCGATCCACGAACTGCTCGACTTGACTCCAGCGACGGCGCTACGCCTCCACCGCGCCAGCGAACTCACTCCCTCTCCCCAGCGGGGAGAGGGCGGGGGTGAGGGGAGAAGCGTCCGATCGCTAACGGTGCTCTCCGCCCAATCAACGCCGACTGGATCGCCGTCCGGCAAACCATCGCCGTTAGATGACCCGCGTTTCGCCCCTCACCCCAGCCCTCTCCCCTCCGGGGCGAGGGAGCCGGAGAGCGTGCCGGTCGGCGATCTTCATCCGGGTGACATCATCCTCGTCCGGCCCGGTGATCGCGTGCCGAGCGATGGCGTCGTCGTCAGCGGGACGAGCTCTGTCGATGAAGCGATGATCACCGGCGAACCACTGCCGGTGACGCGAACCGTCAACGACACCGTCATCGGCGGGACGCTTAACCGCGACGGCGCGCTGCAGGTGCGCATCACGCAGGTGGGTGCCGAGACGGCGCTGGCGCAGATCGTCAAACTCGTCGAGACCGCGCAGAACAGTAAACCGCCGGTGCAGAAGTTGGCGGATCGGATCTCAGCCGTTTTCGTGCCGAGCGTGCTGGCGATCGCGCTGATCACGGGCATCGGCTGGTATGCGTACGGCACGTTCGCCGGTCTCGAGCGCGGCGAGATGTGGGCCAAGCTCGCCAACGCCGTTTGCAGTGTGCTGATCATCGCCTGCCCGTGTGCGCTGGGCTTAGCCGTGCCGGCGGCGCTGATGGTCGGCACGGGGCGCGGTGCCAAGAGCGGCGTGCTGCTGCGCGACATCGACGCGCTGCAAAAGGCGGAGAAGATCGACACCATCGTGCTCGACAAGACCGGCACGATCACGCTCGGCAAGCCGCGGGTCGATCAGATCATCCCGGCTGGCGGAACCAGTGAAGCCGATCTGCTCTCGCTCGCCGCCAGTGCCGAGCAATTCAGCGAACACCCGCTGGCCAAGGCGATCGTCGAATATGCCAAGCAGCAAGGCGTGCCGATCCGGCAGCCGGAAAAGTTTTCGAATGAAGCCGGGCTGGGCATCACCGCGACGATTGGCGGAAGGTCGTTTCTGGTTGGCAACGAACGGCTGGTTCGTCGGACAGGCTACCAGCCTGTGCCCAACGGCGCAAACGGGCATGGGCTGGTAGCCCATGCGACATCAAGCACGCTCGTTTACGTCGCCGAGAATGTCGGCGAACAGATTCGAGAGCTCGGCACGATCAGCCTGACCGACACCATCAAGCCCGATTCGCTCGCTGCGATCGCGTTGCTCCACAACCGCCGGTTGCGGACCGTTCTCCTCTCCGGAGATCGCCAATCGACGGCCGAATCCATCGCCAAGCAGGTGGGCATTGATGAAGTCCACGGCGGGGTGCTGCCGTCGGGCAAAGCGGACGTCATTCGCGATCTGCAGTCCAAGGGCCGCAATGTTGCGATGGTCGGCGACGGCATTAACGATGCTCCGGCGCTGGCGCAGGCGGATCTGGGGATCGCCATCGGGTCCGGGAGCGATATCGCCAAGGAAACCGGCGATATCGTCCTGGTCAGCGGCAGTCTGCACGGGATCGTCACCGCCATCGGGCTTTCGCGGGCCACCATGCGGGTGATCCGGCAGAATCTGTTCTTCGCGTTTTTCTATAATGTCCTTGCGATTCCGCTCGCGGCGACCGGCCATCTCAGCCCGTTGATCGCGGCGGCGGCGATGGCATTGTCGGACGTGACCGTGCTGGGCAATGCGCTGTGCTTAAGAAGGTCCAAATTGGACTAGCTTTTGACTTGACGCCCTCTTATAACCCCGCTTCAATACCGCCACTTCGCCATGCTTGCGAGGGAGTTAGTTGGTTAGAAACCAGAGGGATGGAAACCATGACGTCAGTACTTGATTTGGAAATCACCCGCGACCTCGACCCGTCGCTGCTCAGCCCCGTGGCCGGTGTCGTTGCTGACACGGCTGTTTTGGACGCTGACGAAGCGTTCGCGTTGCTCTCCCCGTCCGGCGCCAAGAAGCCGGCCAAGCGTAACGACGACGATGCCGAAGACGCCGATGATGGCGACGACGAAGACGAGGAGGAAGAGGAAGAAGTGGAAGAAGACGAGGACACCGACGTCGACGATGAAGAAGAAGACGACGAGGAAGACGACGACGATGAAGACGATGACGAGGAGGACGAAGACGAAGACGAATTCGAGGATCCCGAAGACGATTTCGACGACGATGATGACGACGATGACTTCGAGGACGATGACGAATAAATAGGACTTAGGCGTAGGGACTTAGTTCAGTTCTTCAAATCCTTAAGTCCTCGGTACTTAATCCTGATCTCGAGACCGTCGCCGCGATTTGATTTCGCCGCGACGGTTTTTTTGTTCCAATCGCCGCTGCTTGGACCCGTACGACGGCTTGGTCTTGCGGCGGACTTTAGATTCGACCCGTGCGGTCTGGATCATCACGCGCAGGCGGTCGAACAGTTCCTGGCGGTTGGTTTCCTGCGAGCGGTGCTCGCCGCAGGTGAGGTGAAGCAGGCCCTCCTGCGTCAGGCGCTTGCCGGCCATCTTAGCCAGGCGAGAGAGTGCGGTTTCGCGCAAGCCGGTGATCTGGCGGAGATCGAGCCACATTTCCATCCGCGTGTTGACCTTGTTGACGTTCTGCCCGCCGGGCCCTTGGGCTCGGGCGGACTGCAGGCGGATGGCACCGGGCTCGGCGAACACGCCGGGTGCCAACTCAACACCGATCGGCGGGAGGGCACTCATGGTGTTACGTAAGGTGCAGGGGGTTGGCCGGCATGGAGCTGCTGGCGCATGATCCGCTCGCGCGTGAACAGCCGCACATGCCGGCTGGCGCTGGCGATGAACATCGCCGACATCAGGATGACGAAGTTGATCTTCATCCACTGACGAGCCCTGAGCGGCACCCGGCGGCCGATCACCAGCGCCGCGGCCAACGCCAGCCCGATCAGTGACAGTGCAGTGTGAGCAATCACCCACGGCGCCGCCGGCGACCAGTGCCCATCCGGCGACAAATACGCCGGCCATTGTTGGTAGAACGTCACCGCGCCCGTGATCGGGAGCAGAATCACACTTGTCAGAACGATCTTACGAAAGACGAGCCTGAGATAGGCAATAATCGAAAGCTGGCTCTCCAGCTTCAGATCTTCGATCCCGCGCGGCACGACGAATTCAAAAAACACCGTCCCCCCGACGATCAAGGTGCTTGCCAGCAGGTGCAGCCACCGCGTGAGTGGAAAGAGAATGTGTTGCAGGATTTCGGGCATGTGGAATCGCAACCTAAGGTACGCTCAGCATCGATCATCCGATTGCAAATTGCAAATTGTAAATCGCAAATACCCTCACGCGATGTGCTGCAACCGCTGCGCCTTGCTGGCCCGGTCGATGCCCGGCAGCACGTAATCGCGGGCGACGACTTCCCAGCTCATGTTGTCGGCCAGTGCCTGCCCGCGCTTCAAATACGCGGCAATTTCCTGAGGATTCCGCGGCAGCCGGTCGATCAGCGCAAGCGCCACCTTCTCGGCCACCTGACGCTCGATCGCGTCGCGCTCTTTCTTGCCGATCGCCAGAATCTGTTCCGGGCGGATCGCCTGGTCGGGCAACTGCGTGTAGTCCGCCACGATGGCGTTGAGCGTTGGCTTCCCGCCGGCGGCTTTCTCGACGAAACCCGCACAGCCGCAGACGTTGGTGTAGACGCAGATTCCCCCGAAGCTGATCGGCTCGATCTGGGCAATGCCGAACGGCTCGTAAATGCTCTGCCCGAACTCGACGTCGGAGCCTTTGCGGATGTCCATGAATTCCATGTCGGCCGGCATGCGCAGGCCGCAGGCTGTCTGATCGAACCCGAACTGGTTGAGGTAGACCACCTTGACGTTGCGGCACTGGGCGTTGAATTCCTGCACGCCGGTGTAATACGACGCCTCGCCTCCCGACAGATCGGGATACCCTTCGCGGTGAACGACGGGCCAGTGGTATTCGGCTTCCATCTTTCGGATGTCTTCCGGCCGACGGCCGGGGCCTTCAGTGCTTAGCACGAACAGCACGGCCGACTCGTGGCGCTCGCCGAGCAGCGGATCGAGATGTTCCAGCACGCGCAGATCGCGCCACAATCCCTTGCTGGGCACCAATCGGGTGACGTGCGTGAAAACGTAGTCCGGCTCGAACTTCAGCAGGTTCTTGCAGTAAGTCCGCAGCTTGTTCCGGCTGGCGAGCTTGCCCTCCACCGTCAGCGGCCAATGGGGAACGCCGTTGTAGGCGAGGCTTGCGTCGAGGGTGAGAAAATCCCGCCCCATGAAGCGCATTTCCTTCAGCACATAATCGCCGACGCCGAAAATTTCGTCGCAGAATCGTGTCTGCTTCACCAGTGCGTGCTTGTAGAAATCGTGCTGATCGCCGAACACGTCCTCCACAAAATGCCCGGCGGCGATCGCGTGGCGCATGGCGTTGTAGAACATCGTGTCGTGGCCGGGGTTGTGCTCGACGATCCGGCGCATGGTGGCGACTTCATGGGCATAGAAGATCGTGCGGAAGTTGCTGCCCTCCTCCATGATCGCCGCGAGGCACGTGGGCATGCCCATGTACTCGTGGCTGAGGATGACGCAAGGCTCATTCAGGCTTCCGGCCGCCCCCAGCGCGTGCAACGCCGCGAGGGCAGGCTTGGCTAGGCGCACGTACTGCTCGTAATCCCAAATGTGCTGGTAACGGCTGCTATCGATGTTGAATTTCTTCCACAACTCGTACTTAAACTCGCCGATCTTTTTTTCATTAAACCGGCTGACATCCAGCAGCAGCACCTCGGGCACGGAAACCACGCCGGTTTCTTTATCCATAAACCGCCGGCGACCGTAGATGATGCCGCAGCCGAACTCGTCTTCGAGTTGTCGGAACCGCTGCGCCAGCGGCGAGCGGTAGATGTTGTCGATCGACGAGTAAAGCACTTCGCCGGCATGGCCCAGCCGCTGGTCGCCGGTTTCTTCGCCGGGCCAGAATGGTCCGACGAGGATGTTGCGGTGGATGCGGTCGAGGTAAGTTTTGCTGGTGAGAAGCCCTTGGAGGACCGCCCCAATTCCGCCGATTTTCTGGATCGCCTCGTGGGTGACGTGAACCACTGTTTGCATGATGCTTCCTCTCCTTTTCGCCCGAATGGGATCGGGTCGATATCGTACCCGCCGCCAATCAAAATGTCGGCGAAGTGAGGCGAGCGGGCGTTATGGGGCGTGATCGATTGGGGCTCGGTCGCGACTGGCGCGAAATCGATGGGATGATCCGCCGAATCAGCGCCGGCGAAGTCGTCGTCCGCAAGTGATCGAGAGGCCGATCAAGGTGAGAATCGCGCCCGATGGCTCGGGCGTTGCGGGGAATCCGATCCCGCCGTTTCCGGCCGACCCGCCCAGGTCCGGCGGGGTTCCGCTTCCTCCGCCGAGTCCGCCGCCCAGACCGCCGCCGATTGGTGAGGTGCTTGGATTGCTTGAGGCGTTGTCGAGCGACACCGAATTAGTATCGAACTCACCGGACAATCCTGTCACACCCGCGGAGACAAAATACAACCGCGCCACCGGCGCGTATTGGTCTAACGCCAACACCTGATTGGTCGGCATTTGGTGGATGGGTGCCGGAGGCGAATCCTGCAGCGCCGGGGTTTCCAGGCGATCAGCCAGCAACACGCCCCCGGGCAGCGCCTGCCCGCCGATGGAATCGCCGAACGATCCGTTCTGGAGCAAGGCGAGGCTTGTCAGATCGGTTTTCAAACTCCAAGAGTTCGCCAGCCCGTTCGATCGACCTGACGTGCCTCCGCGCGACTCGGCGGTTGTCGTCGCGAACCAGCGCGATTCCCCCATCGTCCAGACGGTCGGCAAGTCAAAGCGGGCGCTGCTCCACGAGCCGGTATCCGGCGCGGGAGTGCGGCTCGACATGAGCAGCATCAGCAGGCTTTGAACGATTACCAGCGAATAAATCACAGCAAATCCCTATCGGAAAACAAGTGTTCCCAATCACTCATCGGCGGGATGTGGAGGCGGGTTCAGCAACGCTCGGCGGAAACAAGGGATTTGATTATCGGGCTACGAAAAATATCGCCGCAGCTATCGATGCGATCAGTCACGGCGAAGATCGAGCCGGACGCAGGAGCGCATCCATGCGTTTGCGATGCAAAGCATCGCTGTGTGCGGCAAATCGCTCTGGTCGGCGGAGCGATTTAGGACTGCTTCGTGGGAATCTGTAGCGACTTGTGAGCCGGCAGAAGCTCGGCATCGTCGGCGGGCTTGATGATGAGGCTCACCACGTCGGTCGGGCAGACCTCGACGCACTCGCCGTCCATGTCGCATTTGTTGAGGTGGCGCAGGTCGATCAACGCCTTGCCGTCGACCATCTTCAGCACCCCGCGCTCGCAGTGGGCGACGCAGACGTCGCAGCCGATGCAGTCGCGGACGTCGATCGCGAGAGCGGCCCGGAGCTTCTTGCCCGAGCGCGGGTCGTCCTTAGTGAATTGCCCGAGCGGGCTGAAGGTTTCGCGGCTTTCCGTCATGTCGAAGTCGGCCTCAAGTCGACCGAACGTGCCCTGATGTTTCACTTCCACCGGCCCCGGCCGGCGCATGCGGAAGATCGGCTGGTTGCACGTGCCGCACAACTGCAGGCTTTCAAGCTTCTCCAGGTATTTGATCGCGGTCGACACCACCGTCGCGTGGCTCCACGTCAGTGGGCTGACGCTGATCGGCTCGTTGGTGTACGGATTCACCTGCTCAGCCAGCACGCCGCTGGCCAGCGAATGACCGGCCGTCCACTCGAAGATCGGCAGGGCCATTTTCAAATCGGCGGCGGTTTTGGCGCGCGTGATGAAGTAGTCCGCGAGCCACAGCGTGCAGATAAACCACGGATTGCCCGGCACGGCGGCGATGTCATTGCTGATGCGATGGTAGTAGTCGTTCTCGTACCGCGCGAGCCCGCCGACGCGAGTTTTCACCCACAGCTTGTCTTCCACCTGCTTCATCGTGCTGACCACGCGCGGATCGTCCGCTTCAAACAAGTGGAACTTGAACACGCTGTACAGCGACGCATCGATCGTCTCGTCCACTTCGTAGATGTCTTCGATCGCCTCGTCGGCCACCAGATTTTCGCGCTCGCGATACTCCTGATCGTCCGGGGGGGTCATGCTGTCCTTGGGCACCAGCCGGCGGACGAAACGGTCGAGCTTCTCGCTGAACAGGTACTTGGCGGCGCCGGCTTTGATCTCCTCGGCGGCTTGGTTGTACTTCTCTGCCTTTTCGCGATCGCCGAAGCAAACGGCGAAGTTGCGGGCGGCTTTCAATCCGCCGTAGACCGTGGCGACCGTGAACGCATGAACGCCCCAGCGTTCTTCCCACAGATCGTACGAAGGAAGCGGCAATCCTGTCCGGCTGTCGCGGTACTTGCACATGAAATCCGCGGCCGGCTGCACCACATCCACCCACATCGGGCGGATGAATTCGATATCGCGATAGCGGTAGTAGTGTCGCCACATCGCCCATACGACCAGCGCGGTTTCGTCTTCCTGAATCGGCATCGCACGTTCGTTCTTGATCACCCACGGATGCCAGCTGCTCGCCGGTGAGCCGTCGGGGTTGTACTTGTGATAGAAGAAGCCGTCCTTGGTGATCACGCGCTGGCAGAACGTGTAGAAATTACGCGCCACGTCGGGGAAGCCCGCCAAGTCCAGAGAATCAGCCACCAGCGCGCCGTCGCGCGGCCACATGTAGCTGTAGGTGTCGCGGCTGAACTGCATGATGTCGCTGTCGTTGGCGGCGATGATCGCGCCGCCGTTGTCGATCTGCGTTCGCAATACCAGCAGCGACCGTTTGAACAGTTCCACCACCTTCGGAGGCAGGTTGCCGAAGTTGATGTTCGTCCCGCCGACCCACAGGCGCCAGTACGCGCCCGTGCGGTCGATCACGCCTTGCGGCTGCATCTTGGTCAGCCACTTTTGCAACTCCAGCAATTCCTCGCGGCTGTGGCCGGCGATGATCGCCATGTAGATCGTCTTTTCCTCACCGGCGGGGATGTTGACATGATGGCTGACCGTGCTGTCCACCGCGCCCTGCGCGATGGCGTTGCCCTGCAGGTGCCCGTCTTCAGCATCGCGCCAGGTGCCTTCAGCGCCGTGGAAGCCGCTGGTTCCGGTGGCGTATTCGTCGATCCGCTGCTCGCCGGACTGGAAGAATGTCACCATCAGGTAGCGCTTAGCGCGGTAATGCACCAGGCCGCGCAGTTCCGGGTCGTAATAGGCGGTATCGCCGATCTTCGTCCCGAACATGTTGAAGTCCTGGTGATGAAACACCTGCACCACACGATCATGGTTGGCCATGTTCTTGATCTTGATCTTGCGGATCATGATCGGGCGGTGGAAGTCGACGCAGTCGTTGCAGTACATCGCGAGCTTGAGGTCGGGATGATCGAGGCTGACGCTGCTGGTGAGGGTGTCGCGCAGGTAGCGCTGATGAATCGTCCAAGCCGGTTCCTGCGTCCAGGAGAGGAGGTTCTTTCCCTCTTTGCCCGGCAGATCGCTATACACGCCAAAGCGGCAGGGTCCGGCACCGGCGTGGTTTTCCTGGCCGACGTGGGGGAAATAAATGTCGCGGATCTGGTACTGATGATCGAACGTAACCAGAAGCCTGCCATTGCCGACTGGGATATCACGGGGCATGCGAGTGCGCCTTTGCATGGAAAAACGTCAAATGTCGACCGAAACCGGCTCGAGACCGTTTCGGCGGCGCGGCGGACAAAAAACCTTGCGCCGCCTGCTTGTATCGGTAAGCCGGCGCGGCGTCTTAAGCCCAATAAACGTTATAAACACACCCTATCGGCCAAACAACTGAAATGCTTTTTGTTTAACGATCAGTCAGTGTCACGCTCAGCGTCTTCCCGACCGCTTCCGCGTACCGCACCAGCGTTTCCACGGTGGGATTGGCTCGCTGGCCGGTCTCCAATTTGGAAAGCGCGGATCGATCCATGCCTGTGAGTTCGGTCAGTTCGGCCAGGCTTAATCCTTGGGCCTCTCGGGCGGCTTTGAGTTGGGCGAGAAGCTCCGCCAAACGAGCCGACGCTGCGGCGCGATCCTGATGGCGACCGATCAGAGCCGGAACCTCTCCGGCAATCGACCCGCGAAGGCGCTTGTATTTGTCGGCCGTGCCGGGCGAAACGGGCTGATTTCGAATGATGCGTTTCACGACTGCCTCCTCGGAACATCGTACGCCGTCACCGGATAGACCGTAGCATTGTCGACCTGCTCAAATACGACCATCAGATGCCGGCCGGAAAGCGTGTCGCCAAAGACGACAGGCAACCCTGTCGAACGGCTTACATCAAACTCGGTACCGGTTTCAAGCACTTGCTCGACTTCTTCCTTGGTAATCCCAATCAGGTGCTGAACATTTCCGTCAGGATCGTCGTCCAAGTCCCAGAGTATGAACTTAAAGGCCATCACCCCTCACCCGCGTGGTATTATAATACCACATATTCAGGAAAGTCAAACTTTCAATTCCACTGCCTGGTTCAGCATGTCACTGTACCTGTCGCGGATCGGTTCCACGACGTCGCGAATAAAATCGTCCACCTGCTGCGGGGCCCGGCCGACGAAGAGCAGCGGGTCGATCAGGGAATCCATGTCGATCCTGGCGAACGCCTCGTCGGCTTTGAGGCGCATCAGCAGGTCATTCGGGCGGGCGTGCATTTTCACGCCTTCGGCGGCGGCTTGACTGTGTTTGCGGATCGACTCGTGCAGTTCCTGGCGGTCGCCTCCCTGCTGCACAGCGGCCATCAGGATTTCTTCGGTCGCCATGAACGGCAATTCGGCCATCACCGCCGCTTCGATTGTCTTGGGGTACACCACCAGCCCGCGGGCGACATTAACCAATATCTGCAGGCACCCGTCGATTGCCAGGAACGGCTCGGGCACAGCCAATCGCTTGTTGCTGCTGTCGTCGAGCGTGCGCTCCAGCCACTGCTCGGCGGCGGTTTGCAGCGGGCTGGTGACGAGGCTGATGACAAACCGCGCCAGGCCCGTCGCGCGCTCGCAGCGCATCGGGTTGCGCTTGTACGCCATCGCGGATGAGCCGACTTGCTCGGCTTCAAACGGCTCTTCGATCTGCTTCATGCCCGCCAGCAATCGGATGTCGTTGGCGAACCGGTGTACGCTGGCCGCCACGCCGGCGAGGCTGCTGACGATCTGGGCGTCGATCTTGCGCGGATAAGTTTGCCCGGTGACGTTAAACGCCCGGCCGAAGCCGAAACGCTCGGTCACCATGATGTCGAGCATCTTGCATTTGCTATGATCGCCATTGAACAGCGACAAGAACGACGCCTGTGTGCCGGTCGTGCCTTTCACGCCGCGGAAGTGGAGGGTTTCGATGCGGTGTTCGAGCTCTTCGAGGTCGATCACCAAATCCTGCGCCCACAATGTCGCCCGCTTGCCGACGGTGGTCAGCTGGGCCGGCTGAAAGTGCGTGTAGCCGAGCGTGGGTAGGTCCTTCCACCGGGCGGCGAAGTTGGCTAGTGCGTCGATCCCGTTCGCCAACCGGCCGGCCAGCAGTTTCATGCCTTCGCGCATGATGATCAGGTCGGCGTTGTCGACGACGTATTGGCTGGTCGCGCCCAGGTGGATGATCCCCTTGGCGGCCGGGGCGGCTTCTTCAAACGTGTGAACATGGGCCATCACGTCGTGACGCAGGCGTTTTTCCCAGTCGGCTGCGCGGTCGAAGTCGATCTTGTCGACGCTGGCCTCCATCTGCGCAATCGCCTCAGTCGAGATGCGGGTGATGCCCAGTTCCCGCTGGCATCGGGCGAGTTCCACCCACAGCTTTCGCCAGAGCGAGAATTTGTACTGAGGCGAAAACAGCCGCAGCATCTCCGGCGAAGCATTGCGGCTGGCGAGGGGGGATTCGTAGATGTCGTGGGGCATAGAGGGGAAAGTTTATATTTCCCTGAACGAAAGAAAAGTCTTCCGACGTGAGATAATAACAACGCCGCCGTGGCGTTCGGATGGAATGTTTCGCCAAGCCTGCCCGAACGCCTGGCGAAAGCTGGTGGAAGTGCAAAACTTACCACATCATCATCATTGCGCCACGAAGTCGCCTACTGGAACGTACTTGTTTTTGATGTCGGTGTACATTTGCTTCGCGCCCGTGCCGGAACTATCGGCTTGATTGAACTGCGCGGCGGCCCAGACGGTTCCGCGCGGGAGCCACCAATTGGGGTTGGCACCGGTGACGTCGTCCACGTTCTCGGCATGGCCGTCGAAGAAAACAAGATTGAACCGCACAAGTCCGCCGCTGGATCTGGCGGCGTTTTTGCCGTGGCGCATCGACAACACACGCGTATCGAGCGCGGTTGGGGAAGCGGTGTTCACGGGCAGGGATGTTCGGCCGTACGAACGGGTATTGGCGAAGAAGGGACCCCAGTCGGTGTACATCGACTCGTTGGTATTCAGCGTCTGCAGGCTAACCGCCAGGCCGTATGTGATTTGAAACGCGCTGGCCGAAAAATTCCGGCTTCGTCGGGCACCGTCGGCCATAAAAACTTTCTCGGATGACGCGCCCACTTTTGTAATTCGAGGCACATAGCCTTGCGGGGTCGTCCAG
Source organism: Tepidisphaerales bacterium (assembly GCA_038229715.1). Lineage (GTDB taxonomy): Bacteria > Planctomycetota > Phycisphaerae > Tepidisphaerales > Tepidisphaeraceae > JANMES01. The sequence continues at coordinate 19,449 of JBBROD010000046.1, forward strand.
TAAGGCCCGGCAGGGGCGCCGCCAGGGGTCGACACGTTGCCTACAAATCCATTGCCCGCGCCGGAAGGATAACTAGCGTTCGGTGCAAGCATGAATGCGTTGGCGGTGTTGTAACTGAACGCCGGTTGGGGACCTAAATCCGTGAACCCGCCAGTGGTGTTCGCCGTTGCTATCGTCCCGTAGTATGACGGGCATTTGAAGGCGTCGACGTTATTGACGTACCAGAGGAATCGGGCTTTGGGGTCGTCAGCGAGGAGGGCACTATTCTTCAATTGCATCATCCGCGCGAGCGGGCCGGCCCAGTCGAGCGCTTCGTTCACTAAAGGCGCATTGTTGATTCCGTACCCGGTCACCAGCACTGCGGAGGTCCCGGCTGCGTTTGGAACCCACAGGTGACGCCCCGACGTAAGCCCCGAACCGGGAATCCAGCCTTTATTTTCGCCAACATACAGGATCATTGCCTGACCCAGGCTGCGAAGGTTAGCCAGGCATTTGACCGAGTCGGCCTGCGCGCGGGCGCGGTTGAGTGCGGGCAAAAGTATCGATACCAGGACCGCGATAATCCCAATCACGACCAGCAACTCAACCAGCGTGAATGCTCTGCGGTTGTTTTTTCTCATCGTAAGCGTCCAATCTTTTAGTTTCGCTATTTAGAGGGCACTCGATCGGGTGTTTGTCCCGATGCCTGATGAAGTAATAAATACTCCGATTCCGTCGGCGGCGGTTTGATGTCCGGCGTAGCTGCCGGATTCGATCGTATGACCAGCCGATGACAGGTCGGGCAAAAGGTTGGTTCCTTTTGTCCGTATGTCGAATTCATCAACACATAAGTTACTTCCGAATCTATTTTTCCGTCCACGGTCCAGTTGCACGTTTCATCCGCCGGATATCCGGTCTCGCGTCCCGAATAGGGAGATTTGATGGGGTATTTTACGCCCACTTTCAGGTCTTGGGCAAATGTTTTGTGCGTTTCAGAGCATACAAAAGTGCGAGCATTGGACGCATCCAGCCGATCCGTGTCCCAAATCGTTCTCCGAATCGTGACTAACGCCCAGCAAATGCCTCCAAGGATTAGCAGGCCCGACAAACCCTTCCCGGCGGGAGTGATAACAAAATCTCTTACGCCTTCAAACATTCTCGTACACACCCTTTGCAATAGTCAGGCCACCCGATCAATGAATCGTAGGCGTGGATTGGAGTCGCCAGCGGTTGCTTCAAACCAATCCTTAAACCTTGCGTCATGTGACGCTTAAGAGAACGACATAGTTTGCCACGCAGCGGACAAGTCGCGATAAAGAAATGCGCGCTATCCTTTTCGGCCGGAGCAAAGCTTCCGCAATGCTCACTAAGATAGCATTAAGGGGCTGCTGCCTGCTAATTAATCATGAATTTGTACGAACATAAGTCATTGATTCAAATCAACATAAGGGGAAACCCTTAGTTTGCAACAGGGCTGATTTGTGCAGTTGTGCAGGGTCTGGAATTCGCGTGAAGAAGCGAATGAATTGGGATCTTCATGCGGCTTCGCGAAACAAGAGGTTCGCCGCTCCCGACGACGCAAGCGGTTTTCAAACTCGGCGAGGACGCGCTGACTCTCCTTGCCGTGTGCAAATAAAGTTGTGTCATCGTCAGAAACTGCTAAATTATCCGACCCGCGACATGAACCCCCGCGGGCCCGCGACTTGAACCCTCGCGGCCAACCGTGAGAACCAGCAATTCGCGCTCGATTCGTGCCGCACGCAGTGGGATTGCGCCTGATTTCTCCCCCATCGAGGATTGACGATGAAAGGCTACCCCAGGCCGCAAGGCCTCTACCATCCTGAACACGAACACGACGCTTGCGGCGTCGGCTTCATCTGTCACATCAAGGGCAAACCCTCGCACCAGATCGTGACCGACGCGCTGGCGATGCTGCACCGCATGGATCATCGCGGCGGCTGCGGCTGTGAGGCCAACTCCGGCGACGGCGCGGGCATTATGGTCGGGACGCCCGATGCGTTTTTCCGCGCCGAGTGCAAGAAGCGCAAGATCAAACTCCCGCCGCTCGGCCAGTACGGCGTGGGCATGGTGTTTCTCTCGCAGGACGCGGTCTACCGCGCCCAGTGCGAAGAGGTGATCGAGAAGGTGGCCGAAGAAAACGGGATGGAAGTGCTCGGCTGGCGCGACGTGCCGGTCAACAGCGATTTCGTCGGCCCGACACCGAAAAAAACCGAGCCCAAAATCCGACAGATTTTCCTGGGCATGGGCAAGACGTTCTTCAACAAGAAAGATTTCGACCGCCGGCTGTATCTGGTGCGCCAGCGATCAGAAAACGAAGTCGAGTTCAGCGCTTCATTACCAGCCGACGTGCGCGAGCAGTTTTACATCTGCATCATGTCCGCCAACCGCATGATCTATAAGGGCATGCTGACGGCGACGCAGTTGCGGGATTATTATCTCGACCTGCAGGACCCGCTGTTTGCTTCGCCGATGGCAATGGTGCATAGCCGGTTCAGTACCAACACGTTCCCCAGTTGGCAGCTGGCGCATCCGTTCCGATACATCGCCCACAACGGCGAGATCAACACCCTGCGCGGCAACCGCAACTGGATGAAAGCCCGCTACGGCTCGCTGCAGTCCGAAGTGTTCGGCGATGAATTGCAAAAGATGATGCCCATCATCACCGAAAGCGGTTCCGACTCGGCCACGTTCGACAACGCGCTACAGTTCCTCACGATCAACGGCCGCAGCCTGCCGCACGCGATTTTGATGCTCATCCCCGAGGCGTGGCAGAACCACACCACGATGGACCCGGACCTGAAAGCGTTTTACGAATACCACGCCTGCATGATGGAACCGTGGGACGGCCCGGCGAGCGTGGCGTTCACCAACGGCTCGATCATTGGCGCGGTGCTCGACCGGAACGGCCTGCGTCCTTCTCGCTACTACGTCACCAAGGATGATCTGGTGATCATGGCGTCGGAAGTGGGCGTGCTGCCGGTTGATCCGGCCCGCATCGTCCGCAAGGGCCGGCTGCAGCCGGGGAAGATTTTCCTCGTCGACATGAAGGCCGGGCGAATTGTCGACGACAACGAGATCAAGCGCGAGCTGGTTTCCAGTCGTCCGTGGGCGGATTGGCTTGAGGAAAACCTCATCCCGCTCGATGACCTGCCCGCGCCCGCCAACGTGCCGCAGCCGGACCGCGACACGCTCATGGTTCGCCAGAATGCGTTCGGCTACACGGTTGAAGACCTCAAAATCATTCTCACCCCGATGGCCGTCACCGCGCAGGAAGGGCTTGGCTCGATGGGCACCGATACGCCGCTGGCGTGCCTGAGTGAGAAGCCGCAGTTGCTGTACAGCTACTTCAAGCAGCTGTTCGCGCAGGTGACGAACCCGCCGCTGGATGCGAACTTTGAGGCGCTGGTTACATCGCTTTACACCTACCTGGGGCGTGAGAGCAATCTGCTGGATGAAACGCCCAAGCACTGCCATCTGATCAAGCTGAAGCAGCCGATCTTGAGCAACAGCGATCTGGCGAAGCTGCGCGAAGTCAGCAAGGGCGATCTGAAATCCGTCACGCTCCCGATGCTATTCATCGCCGCCGACGGCGAAGCCGGTTTGGCCAAATCGCTCGAAGAGCTGTGCGCCGCTGCCTCGCAGGCGGTGAAGGACGGCGCGTCGATCCTGATCCTCAGCGATCGCGGCGTGGACGCCGACAAAGCGCCTATCCCCTCGCTGCTGGCGACGGCGGCGGTTCACCATCACCTGATCCGCGAAGGCTCGCGCACGATGGCGGGCCTGGTGATCGAAACCGGCGAAGCCCGCGAAGCGCACCACTTCTGCACCCTCATCGGCTACGGCGCAGGCGCGATCAACCCGTACCTGGCGTTTGAAACGCTGGCCGACATGCACGAGCAGGGACTTTTCCCGCCGAAGCTGTCGCTCGACGAAGCCAAGAAAAACTACATCAAGGCCGCCAACAAAAGTATCATCAAGGTGGCGAGCAAGATGGGCATTTCCACGGTGCAAAGCTACCGCGGGGCGCAGATCTTTGAAGCCGTCGGCATCGCTAAAGACGTGGTCGGCAAATACTTCACGGGCACGGCCAGCCGCCTGAACGGCGTTGGGCTTGATGTGATCGCGACCGAATCGCTGGCGCGCCACCGCGCCGGCTATCCGCCGATCGACGTGAACGGCAACGTGCTGGCCAACGGCGGGCAGTACCAGTGGCGTCGCGACGGCGAGTTCCACATGTGGAACCCCGAAACCGTCGCCAAGCTGCAGCAGGCCGTCCGCATCACCGGGCTGCCGACGTTTAAGGAATACTCCAAGCTCGTCAACGACGAGGCCAAGCACCGCTGCACGATCCGCGGGCTGCTGAACTACCAGAAATCCGCCACGCCGATCCCGATCGAACAGGTGGAACCGGCAAAGGACATCGTCAAGCGGTTCGTCACCGGGGCGATGAGCCTGGGCTCGATCAGCCAGGAAGCGCACGAGAACATGGCCCGCGCGATGAACCAGATCGGCGGTAAGAGCAACACCGGCGAAGGCGGCGAGGACCAGGTTCGTTTTGCCGACAACCGCCGCAGCGCGATCAAGCAGGTGGCCAGCGGGCGGTTCGGCGTGACGAGCGAATACCTCATCAACGCCGACGAATTGCAGATCAAAATGGCGCAAGGCGCCAAGCCCGGCGAAGGCGGCCAGCTGCCCGGCCATAAGGTCGACGACTACATCGGCCGCATCCGGCACAGCACGCCCGGCGTGGGTCTGATCTCGCCGCCGCCGCACCATGATATTTATTCGATCGAAGATTTGGCGCAGCTGATTCATGATCTGAAAAACAGTAACCCCGCCGCCCGCGTGAGCGTGAAGCTGGTAAGCGAGGTCGGCGTGGGCACGATCGCTGCGGGTGTCGCCAAGGCTAAGGCCGACCACATCCTCATCTCCGGCGACGGCGGCGGCACTGGCGCGAGCCCGCTGACGAGCATCAAGTACGCCGGCCTGCCGTGGGAACTCGGGCTGGCCGAGACGCAGCAGACGCTGGTGATGAACGGCCTGCGAGGCCGCGTCGTCGTGCAGACCGACGGGCAGATCAAGACCGGTCGCGACGTCATCATCGGCGCGCTGCTGGGGGCAGAGGAATTCGGCTTCAGCACCGGCCCGCTGATAGCCAGCGGCTGCATCATGATGCGCGTCTGCCACCTCAACACCTGCCCGGTCGGCATCGCGACGCAGGACCCGGAACTCCGCAAGAAGTTCGCCGGTAAACCCGAGCACGTGATCAATTTCATGTTCTTCATCGCCGAAGAAGTCCGCGAGATCATGGCCGAGATGGGCATCGCCAAATTTGAAGACCTCGTGGGACATTGCGAGCTGCTTGAAGTGGCCGACCTCTCGCACCACTGGAAGGCCAGAAGCCTCGATCTCTCGGCGATCCTGTATCGCCCGGCGGAGGCGAACAAGTTCGCGCTCCGCAACGTCGAGAAGCAGGACCACGGCCTCGAACTGTCGCTGGATCACAAAGAGCTGATCCCGCGAGCCAAGCCCGCGCTGGAAACCGGCGCGAAGGTGTCGGCCGAGTTGCAGATCATCAACACCAATCGCACGGTAGGCACAACGCTGAGCGGCATGATCGCCAAGAAGTACGGCTTCGCCGGCCTGCCCGACGACACGATTACCTACAAGTTCACCGGCTCGGCCGGGCAGAGCTTCGGGGCGTTCGGCGCGAAGGGCTTGACGCTCATCCTTGAAGGCGACGCCAACGACTACGTCGGCAAGGGCCTTTCGGGCGCGCGCATCGCGGTCTACCCGCCGAAGGCCGCGACGTTCAAGGCCAACGAAAACATCATCGCCGGCAATACGATCGGCTACGGTGCGATCAGCGGAGAGATCTACCTCCGCGGCGTCGCCGGGGAACGCTTCTGCGTCCGCAACTCCGGCGCATCGGCAGTCGTCGAAGGCGTCGGCGACCATGGCTGCGAATACATGACCGGCGGCCGAGTGGTTGTGATCGGCCCGACCGGCCGCAACTTCGCGGCCGGCATGTCGGGCGGTATCGCCTACGTGTATGACGACAACGGCATGTTCCCGTCGTTGTGCAACAAAGACCTCGTCAGTTTCGAGAAGCTCGAATCCGACGACGACAAAGATGCCGTCAAGAGGCTGCTCGAGAACCACGTGAAGCTCACCAACTCTCCGGTGGCTGCGGCCATCGTGAAGGATTGGGAGAACGAGTTGAGGTGGTTCGTGAAGGTGATGCCGAACGACTACAAGCGCGTGCTGGAAGAGAAGGCCAAAAAAGTGGCCGCGGTGTAACGAAAGCCCGAATGACGAAACCCGAAATCCGAATGAATGACGAAATCAGAATGACGAATGACGAAAAAGAATTCGCATTCGGCATATTGAGAATTGGATGTTCGTCATTCTGGTTTCGTCATTCGTCATTCATTCGGATTTCGGGTTTCGTTATTCGGATTTGCAGATAGGAATACACATGGGCAAGCCTACCGGTTTCAAAGAACTCCCCCGCGAACTCCCCAAGCGGCGTGACGTGAAGCTGCGCCTCCTGGACTGGAACGAAGTCTACGTTCCCTTCGGCGATCGCAAGCAGCACGAAGACAAGCTGCGCGATCAGGGCGCTCGTTGCATGGACTGCGGCATCCCGTTCTGCAACAACGGCTGCCCGCTGGGCAATGTCATCCCGGAATGGAACGACTTGGTTTACAAAAACCGCTGGTCGGACGCGCTGGAGATGCTGTTTAAGACCAACAACTTCCCGGAATTTACTGGGCGCATCTGCCCCGCGCCGTGTGAAGAGGCGTGCGTGCTGGGCATTAATGAAAAGCCGGTCACGATCAAACTGGTCGAGCAGAACATTATCGATCGCGCGTTCGATGAAGGCCGGGTCAAGCCGAACATTCCTGACAAGCGTACGGGCAAGAAAGTCGCGGTCATTGGCTCGGGTCCGGCCGGGCTGGGTTGCGCCGCTCAGCTGAACAAGGCGGGTCACTTGGTCACTGTGTTCGAGCGGTCCGACCGCATCGGCGGGCTGTTGATGTACGGGATTCCGAACTTCAAGCTTGAAAAGACGATCGTCGATCGCCGGATCAACCTGATGAAGGAAGAGGGCATCAAGTTCGTCACCGGCGCTAACGTCGGGAAAAACATCAAGATCGAACAGCTCCGCAAGGAGTTCGACGCGATCGTTCTCTGCGGCGGCGCGACGCTCAGCCGTGACATCAAAGTCCCGGGTCGCGAGCTCAAAGGCATTCACGTGGCGATGGATTATCTCCCGTCAGCTACCAGGAAGATGGCGTACCGCGATGACGTTGAAGAAATCAACGCCAAGGGCAAAAACGTCATCATCCTCGGCGGCGGCGACACCGGGGCCGACTGCCTTGGAACCGCGCTGCGGCAGGGGTGTGCGAGCGTGAAGCAGTTCGAGCTGCTCCCGCGTCCGCCGGAAACCCGTGACACCACCCAAGGCGTTGCCCCGTGGCCGTACTGGCCGATGATTTTCCGCACGAGCAGCGCGCACGAGGAAGCCGCCGCGCTGGCCGGTGAAGACGTGCGCGATTTCGCGATCAACACCAAATCCTTCAGCGGCGAGAACGGGGTCGTTCAAAAACTCCACGCCATCCGTCTGGAATGGATCAAGGGTGCGGACGGCCGGCCGACGTTCAAAGAAATCTCGGGCACCGAGTTCACGCTCGATTGCGATCTGTGCTTTCTCGCCTTGGGCTTTTTAGGGCCCGAAGCCGAAGGCCCGATCGCGCAGCTGGGCTTGAAGCTCGACCCGCGCAGCAACGTAGTGGTCGACGCGGATTACATGACCAGCGTCCCCGGCGTATTCGCCGCCGGCGATTTGCGCCGCGGGCAGTCGCTGGTGGTCTGGGCCATCAGCGAAGGCCGCTGCGCCGCACACGGCGTGGATAAGTTCCTCATGGGCGAGAGCGATCTGCCGTATCTGAAGCTTTTCTAGCTGTACCAGTACAAGGCTGTTTTTTTGGTCGTTTTATCGCACTCTGGTCCGTCACTATTTTAGTGACGGGCTTTTTTATCTCCTGCCATTCCGCAACAATACCGCACGCGATCGGTACTACCGTTCCTTGAAGGTATTGAGTCCACCCAACCCTGCGGAGCAACGCCACACCATGAGTGATCTGCACTACTACCATCCGGATTGGATCCAGAAGACCAGCGAGCACCTGACGGTCGACGTTTGCATTTACGCCGCGTCATCGGCGGGTGTGACGGCGGCGTGCGAGGCGAAGAAGCGCGGCAAGTCGGTCGTGCTGCTGCAGCCGGGCAAGTTTGTCGGCGGACTCACCAGCGGCGGGCTCGGGTGGACAGATTTCGGCAAGAAGCACGTCATCGGCGGGATCGCCCGTGAGTTCTACCGCCGGGTTGGCGCGCTCTACGGCAAGGATGAAGAGTGGCAATTCGAGCCCAGCAAAGCTGCCAAGGTGTACGACGACATCCTCCGCGAAGCCGGCGTGAGCGTGCGGTTCTGCCAGTACATCGATCAGGCCACCGTCACCAACGGGAAGCTAACGGAAATCTCGCTGCTCGGCGGGCTTCGCGTGTCGGCCAAGATGTTTATCGACGCCAGCTATGAAGGCGATCTCATGGCCCGTGCGGGCGTGAACTATTTCGTCGGCCGCGAAGACAACAGCGTTTATGACGAAACGCTCAACGGCGTGCAGGTGCCCAAGTACCATCAATTCAGCCACTTCGTCGATCCGTATGTGAAGGAAGGCGATCCCGCCAGCGGGCTGCTGCCAGGGATTCTCGCTGAAGACATTTCCGATCAAATCGGCAAGGGCGACAAGCGCGTGCAGGCGTACAACTTCCGCGTGTGCATGACCGACGATCCGGCGTTAAAGATCGACTGGGAAAAACCCGCCGGCTACGATGAAAACCTCTACATCCTGGCCGGGCGATGGTTGCGGTCGGAGAAGGACAAATACAACGAACACCTCGACCCCTCACATTCGACCACGCCGAAAAAATTCGACATCTTCCCGAACCCCACGCCCGGCGGATTCCACAAGACCGACACCAACAACCACGGCGCGGTCAGCAGCGATTTCATCGGCGTGAATCACGCTTGGCCGGAGGCGTCGTACGCGGAGCGGGAAAAACTCTTTCAGGCGCACGTGACCTATCAGAAAGGCTTTTACTGGTACGTCGCAAACAGTCCCGAAGTGCCCGAGCGTTATCGCAAGGCATACGCTCACTGGGGTTTGCCCAAGGACGAGTTCACTCAAACCGAGCACTGGCCGCACCAGATTTACGTTCGCGAGGCGCGCCGCCTAGTGGCCGACTACGTCATCACCGAGCACAACTGCCGCGGTCACGTCGAGGCGGCGGAGGATTCCATCGGCATGGGCAGCTACAACATGGACAGCCACAACTGCTGCCGCTTCGTGAAGATGGAAGACGGCAAAGGGCGTGTGCTGAATGAAGGCGACGTGCAGGTGGGCGCGGTTCCGTATCCGATCCCGTACCGCGTGATCGTCCCCAAGCGCGGCCAAGTGACGAACCTGCTCGTGCCGGTCTGCTTCAGCGCCAGCCACATCTCCTACGGCAGCGCTCGGATGGAGCCGGTGTTCATGTCGATGGGCCAAGGCGCCGCGATGGCTGCGTGCATCGCGATCGACGACAACGTTTCCGTTCAGGACGTGAAGTACGAGAAGCTGCAGAAGCAACTGTTGGAAGCCAAGCAGGTGCTAACGCTGCCGACGTGATTCTTCCAGTGACCCTCGGCCGGTACGCCGGGTGAGCGAAGGGCGATGGTTTGACTTCGCAGAAGAGAATGTCCACGAATAACACGAATCTACACGAATAGTTTTTTCCTATTCGTGAAGATTCGTGTTATTCGTGGACTATTTTGATTTTGGAATAGGAATCTACGCCAGATTCGCGGTGAAGTATCGCAGCCAGTTGCCGGACATGATGTTCACTACATCGGTGTCGCTGAACTTCGCGCTGCTTAGCGCATCGGCTAGCTTCGGGAGGTCTGCGCTGGTGGTGATTTCTTGCGGGATTTGATCGCGACCGAGCCCGCCGTCCATGTCCGTGCCGATGGCGACGTGGTTGGCGCTGCCGGCTAAATCGCAGATGTGCTGCATGTGGGCGATGACGTCGCCGAGCGTCGCCCGGCGTTTTTCGCCCGGTGGGAGAAGGAAGCGGTCGAAGAAATTGATCCCGATCACGCCGCCGCGCTGCACGATGGCGCGGATCATCGCATCGCTCAACTGCCGATCGGTCGGCACGATACTGCGGCAATTGCTGTGGCTGGCGATGATCGGCCCCGGCGACAGTTCGCAGAGTTGCCAGAAGCTTTCTTCCGCCAGGTGGGACGCGTCGTGGATCATGCCGACCGCATCGAGCGCTTTGACCAGTGCCTTGCCGTCGGCCGTCAGCGGCCCAGGATTGCCCGTGCCGCCGGCGTAGCGGGTTTGCCTCCACGCCAAGCCGACGAGTCGCACGCCTTGGGCGAACCAGAACGGCACTTCATCGGGATTGCGTATGGGGTCGGCGCCCTCCAAGAGGATGATCGCCGGCAATGTAGGGTCCGCCTTGGCGGACCGAATTTCGCCACGGTCCGCCGAGGCGGACCCTACATCGGAGCGCGACCGGACGATCTTGAAGCAACCTTCCCTTTCCCGATCCAGATACCATTGCATCTGCCGCAGCCCGGCGGTGTGGGCTTCCTCGGCGGTGCGATAACCCTTGAACTTCGGCGAGTCCGGCTCGGCGTAGATCGTTGCGCAGATCAGCTTCACCCCGCCCGCGTGCAGATCGGGCAGGCCGACGGTCGGGATATCGTCCGGGTCGGGTTTCTGTTCGCTCGCGGGTCGCAGCACGTCGCGGCCGCGGAGGGCGTTGTAGGCGAGGTCGAGATGGGCGTCGATGATGTTCATGGCTTACGCGTAACACGGGCATTCGGCCCGTGCAAACGGCGGGCAGATTTAGCGAGTTGTCCTTTTCTGAAATGGATGCGCATGTGTCGCACGGGCTAACCGCCCGTGTCCGGTGAACGCTGTTGGGCATGGGCTGGTAGCCCACGCGACATCTACTCGATTCCCATTCTACGAAACCACTCCGGCCGACGATACCGTAGCCGGAGGAGTGCCAGTAACAGCAGATTGATCGCCGCCAGGACGGAGAAAAAAATCCAATGGTTCGAGAGATTCTTCCACCCCAGATCCGAGAACGCCCCGATCCCCACATACCAGCAGACGGCCGGCAGGTTGCCCGCCAGCGTGCCGAGCATCACCGAGCGCACGCTGATGTGCAGCAGGCCGAAGAGGTAGTTGCTTAGCCCGAACGGAACAATGTGCAGTAGCCGGGTGGCCATCACCACCAACAGGCCGTTGTGATCGAGCTTGGCTTCGAGGTCTTTGAGTTTTTGGATGCGGGATTCGACCCGCCTGGCGAAGAGGTCGCCGATCGCCCACTCCGCCATCCACGCTGAAAGACCCGCCGCCAAGGTCGAGCCGATCTCGCAGACGAGGATGCCTTCCACCAGCCCCAGCGACCGCCCGGCGATCACCTGCACCGGCCAGACGGGCATGGCGATCGTCAGCGAGAGCACGACGTACAACCCGATCAGCGCCAGCGGCGCGATCAGCGGGTGCGCGATCATCCAGTGATGCACCACCTGCCGATGTCGCAGGTCCGAACCGGTAGGCGTGTAATACCAGAAGTACGCAAACGCCAGCGCCGCCACCAGCAGCAGCGAAATAAGCACCACGCGCGAGGGATGCGTGCTGGGCGCGGGCGGCTGGTCGTCGAGCGGCTGGGTCATGTGTTTCTTCCCCTCGCCCGGTACGCCGGGAGAGGGCAGGGTGAGGGTTCTGCCTCACTCGCGGAGATCATCCACGAATAACACGAATCTACACGAATAAAAATTCATTCGTGAAGATTCGCGTTATTCGTGGATCCATTGAATGTCGTAACTGAACCCTCTCGCGGAGTGCCGCGCGAGGGAGCCATGCGTCACCGGTTCGCGTACATGATGTTCTTCATCGCGATCCAGTACGTGCGAAACAGATAACCGGCCCCGAGGAGGACTTCAATGCTGATGATCACGAGATACTTAATGTCCCACAGGCCGTTGAGGATGTTCGTGGAGCGCAGGACGCTGTAAATCGAAACGGTGAGAAATGCGACAACAGCGACCGGTAGCAACTGGGCGGTGTGAAAATTCATCACCCGCCGCACCGCGCCGCCGGGCATGCGGTAGCCCCAGTAGCCACCTTCGACGCGGGTGAGTACCGACGCGAGCTTGGTAATGCCGCCGAGGGCGATGCGGGTCAATACGATGAATACCGGGGCAAACAGTAACGGGGCCAGCACGCCGGGTCGGCCCATGAAATCGAGCACGCCCATGATATTCGCGTGGATCGCGGCGGTAAGGCCGAGCACGATCGAACTGAGCCAGTGCTGGCGACTGGCGAACGATTGGGACGCATCGTGCTCCGGCCGGGTTTGCAAGTGGCGGAAGAAAACGGTGGGGCTGCCGATGACGCCGCGGGTCGTGCGGACGAATCGGGAGAGCGTCGAGCCGTCGCTGCTTTCCCAAGGCGAGAGATTTCGCCCATCGCCCACGGTGCTATCCGCGATCAACTCCCCGCACTCCGGGCAGCGACCGTCGGTCGGCAGGCCGTTCAGGCCGTAGCCGCAGTGTTCGCAGAGGATGTCGGTCTCGGCCGGGACGGAGGCGTTTTGGGCCATGACCTATGGTATGATGACTCACGCATGAAAGTCATGACGAACACGGACGTTCGATGGATCGCAGTGGTTTTGATGTTATCGGCTGGCTGCGGCAAGATCGAACCGCCGCCGGCGACGCCGCCCGCTTCGTCGCAGCCGGCGAGTTTGCCCGCGCCGGCGATTCTCACCATCGGCGGGGAGCTCAGCGAGTTTGCCATCACGCAACTCACCGTCTCCCGCGAGGCCGGCTCGCTCCATCTGATCCTGATCGGCAAAGACCGATCAGCCGACCCGCAGTCCAGCTTCTACTTCGATCTCACGCTCGACGGCGACGATCCGGAATCGATCGCCGGGCAATCGTGGGAGTTTAAGTCGTCCTCCTTCACGCCGACCGACGCGTCGGTCGGCATTTTCCTGGCCGGCGGGGCGATCAAGCTGGTGCCCGATGCGTTCACTCTCTCGTTCAGCGGCGATTACCCCAACCTCACCGTCACTCTCACCGGCGAATTCCTCCGCGATGGCGACGAAGCCAAACGCGTCAAAGCCAGCGGCACGTTCGACGTGGTGGGGCGAGAAAAATGATCCAATGCCTTCGTCTGGTAACTTGGGAGACGGTCGGAGCGCGCGTTCAGAACCAAAATCAAAATGGTCCACGAATAACACGAATCTTCACGAATGGTTTTTCTGATTCGTGTAGATTCGTGTTATTCGTGGTCCAATTCTACCAGCAATGCAGAACCCTCACCCTGCCCTCTCCCGGCGTACCGGGCCAGGGTTGAATCACACGCCCGTCGACGCCGGTGACGGCGAGACCGGCGAGGTGATCGGCGGGACGACCGCATCGGTCGCGGTCTTCGGGGCGGCAACTTTGCCGTACGTACGAGCACGCGGCGTGACCAAACTCGTGTCGACCGGCTCGTAGCTGATCGTCGAACTGTTCTTGCCCGCGTCGAACGTGGCGATCGTCGTCTTGAGGAACTCGCCGTCCAGACGTTCGGGGAATTCCGGCTTGTAGTGCGCGCCGCGACTTTCATTGCGTTGCAGCGCTGCCTTTAGCGTCGCCTCGGCCAGCAGAATCATGTCGCGCGTGGCGCGGGCGAACGATAAATTCTGGTTGCTCCACATGCCCGTGTCAGACAGTTGCACGCGCTGGTAGCGGTCCTTCCATTCCTGGGCTTTGTCGAGCGTCTTCAGCAGATCCGCATTGCGACGAACGACGGTGCAGTTACTCGTCATCCACTTGCCCATCTCCTGCCACAGCAGATACGGGTTTTCCGTGCCCTTGTTGCTGACGAGCCACTTCTGGCGATCGTTCTCCTGCGCGACGACGGACTCAAAAGCCGACTCCGGAACGTCCGCGGCAGCCGGGCCGACGTCGGTGATGTAGTTTTTGATGCACGTCCCGCCGAACAGGCCGTCGAAGATGCAACTCAGCAGGCTGTTCGCGCCCAGGCGGTTGGCGCCGTGGTAGGCGAATGAGGCTTCGCCCATCGGGTACAGGCCGGGGATGTTGCTCATCATGTTTTTCGGGTCGCCGAACTTCAGCCCGCCGGTCTTTTCGTCCTTGGTGAAGCCGGCCCACAGTCCGCCCATGCTGTAGTGGACGGCCGGGAAAATCTTCATCGGTTCTTCCAGCGGATCCGTGCCGACGAACTTTTCGTAGATTTCGAGAATGCCTTCGAGCTTGTGCAGGATCGCGTCGCGGCCGATGCGTTTGACTTCATCGCCGAGATCGAGATACACCATGTTCCCACCGCCAACACCGAGTTTGTCGTCGTTACAGACTGAGAAGATTTCGCGCGTAGCGATATCGCGCGGCACGATGTTGCCGTACTTGGGATAGCGCTCTTCGAGGAAGTAATACCGCTCGGCTTCGGGGATGCTGTTCGGCGGGCGGGTGTCGCTGGGCTTGCGCGGCACCCACACGCGGCCGCCTTCGCCGCGGGCCGATTCGCTGATCAGGCGGCACTTATCCTCGCCGGGAATGGCGGTGGGGTGGACCTGGATCATTTCCGGATTGGCGTATTTCGCGCCCGCCTGCCAGCATCGGGCCGATGCCCCGCCGGTGCAGATGACGCTCATCGTGCTCTTGCCGAAGACCAGGCCGTTACCGCCGGTCGCCATCACCACCGCGTCGCCCCGGAAGGCTTTGATCTGCATCGTGCGCATGTCCTGCGCCACGATGCCCACGCACGCGCCGTTGTGGATCACCGGCCAAAGGAATTCCCAGAACTCGTACTTGTTGATTTTGCCTTCGGCTTCCCACCGGCGGGTTTGTTCGTCGAGGGCGTAGAGCAATTGCTGCCCGGTGGTCGCACCGGCGTAGAAGGTGCGCTTGAACAGCGATCCGCCGAACAGGCGAAGCGCCCGCTGGCCTTCCGGCGTACGGTTGAACGGGACGCCCATGCGGTCGAGCAGGTCGATGATCTTCGGCGCCCAGTTGGCCATCTCATGCACCGGCGGCTGATCGGCGAGGAAATCGCCTCCCAGCACGGTTTCGTCGAAGTGAACCCACTCGCTGTAACCTTGCTGGCGGGCGATTTCGTTGCAGGCGTTGATGCCGCCTTGGGCGCAAACCGAGTGCGATCGTTTGACCGGCACCATTGAGATCAGATCGACATGCACGCCGTGCTCAGCGAGCTTGATCGCCGCTGAAAGACCGGCCAAACCACCGCCCACAACGATGACGCTTTTTTTAGATACAGCAGCCATAATTCCTCTTTCGTCGCATGGGCTACCAGCCCATGCTTCACACGGCATGGGCTGGTAGCCCATGCGACATCTACGTGCCTAGCGCCTTGCGCTTCTCGGCCACGAAACTTAAATGATGATTCAAATGCCACACCGCGTAGCTCAGCACATCGACCACGGTTTGCACGCCTCGATCGCTGTGCAGGCCGTGGCGTTGCAGGTCGGCGTCGGTGGATTTGTCGAGAATCCGATGGGTGTTGGCGCGGACGGCCTCCACAAGTTTCACCGCGTCGTCGGCGGATTGGTCGTGGTAGTGGAGCTTGGCGAGGAAGTCGTTTTCGTGCCACACCAGCAGTTGCGGCTCGTGCATCGCCAGGACGCGCTTGATCCGATCCGCAAACGCCGTTTCCGCGTCGGCCAGATGGATGACGACTTCCTGCGTCGACCATTTATCCGCGATCGGCCGGGCGAGCAGGTTCGCCGGGCTCATGCCTGCGATGGCCGCGCGGAGTTTGCCGGTGTCGGCGCCGTAAGCGGCGATCAACTCACGTGGCGGGAGATTGAGCGGCGGTTTGCTCGCGGTCATGGCTTGTTGTGATCTCCCGGCACGATGGCGGCGGCCTTCGGTTGCGTTTCGGAACTGGTCAGGCCTGAGACTAGCGCCGTCATCCCGCAGCCAAAGGTGGTGAGGAAGATCAGCACGCACACGCCGCCCCAGCGCTTCTGCGCCGTGCGGCTGACGGTCAGGCCCCACGTGATCGCTGCGGCCCAAAAACCGTTGGCCAAGTGGAAACAGGCGGCGAGGATGCCGATCGGGTAGACGACGTAGCCGACCCACGGGCTGGCATGCATGTGGCGCACGGTGGTGGCGGTTGCCTCCGCCGGGTCGAAAGACAACGTCGTGCCGAACAAGCCCTTCATCGCCAGTACGTGGAACGCGATGAACAGAACAAGAATGATCGCACTGATCCGCTGCAGCGTGTAGGCGATGTTCTTGCCGTACTTGTAGCTGCCCACGTTCGGCTGGCCGGTGACGACGATCCACAGGCCGTAGATCGTGTGGTAGATGATCGGGAGGTAGATCGCGGTCCACTCGACGGCTTCCAGAAACGGCAGCGAGTGAATCTTATCCACCTGCTGCTGGAAGACGCTCTTCTCGCCGTCATGCAAAGTGCCTTGGATGAGGGTGGCGTTCACCAGCAGGTGTACGCAGATATATAGGCCGAAGATGATTCCGGTGAGAGAATGAAGCCTGCGAAGGAGAAAGTGGGTCGCGCCCATGGAGGCCGAGGTCCCCGCGTGCGTTGCCGTTGCCGTACTCAAGGTGCTTCCTTTCGTTTACACGTGACAAGTGGGCTGTCGATTATAGGGCAACGGCCTAAGGTACAAAAGAAGCTGCGGATACGGCATTCCACCGGTCTGTCGGCTTCTGCGAGTAGGTATTTGAGGCAATGAACCACAAAACCGGTGAGAGACGCGGTATTGATCGATTGCAATCCCTTCATCAATTTTGAAAACTCTGTATGATCGCGGGCCGCTGTCGATCGGGTCACCGGGTCGGCGGTTGATTGGTGCGCGTGCAACAGTCGGATGAAACGAGCAGGTGTCAAACAAATCGAAGGCAAAGCATCGATCGGATCTCGCGCTTCTCGTGCGGGTTCTCCATCTCTGTAGGTGGCTTTGTCTTCACGTTCTAAGGAGTGGCTATGGCCACCGGCAAAATTAAGTGGTTCAACGATCAGAAGGGTTTCGGCTTCATCGCCGACGATCACGGAGGCGAGGACGTGTTCGTCCACTTCTCCGCCGTCGAGATGGAAGGTTACAAGAGCCTGAAGGAAGGCCAGGAAGTAGCCTACGAAGCCGAGCCGTCCCCCAAGGGGCTTAAGGCCACCCGCGTCACCAACAAGTAAATTCGCTTGACGTTAAAAACCAAAGAGGCCGCCCGAGCGATCGGGCGGCCTCTTCTGGTTTTGGGCAGTGGTTCAGTCTGAAATTTTATAGCAACGCGCCTTTTGTCGTAGCGTGAGAATGACCGTTTGTCGTCATCCTGAGGTACGCCGAAGGATCTCGAACGTCGAAA
>JBBROD010000047.1:0-36776 GCA_038229715.1 Tepidisphaerales bacterium
GAATCAAACCCTCGTCGCGTCGCCGTGCGACGCGTGGCAACTCGTTGTGAATCAACGGTTTTTGGCCGACAACAAAACACCCGGCTCGCATGGCGAGCCGGGTGAACCCGTGAATTCCGAGTTTCAGCAAATTAAGCGGAGAGGGGGAGATTCGAACTCCCGTAACCTTTCGGTTAACCGGTTTTCGAAACCGGCGCGTTCAGCCGCTCCGCCACCTCTCCGGGGAGTGCGGGGAGAATAGCCTATTCGGTTTTCGGCGTCAAAAGGTGGGTTGACGCCGGTTCACAACTGCATCACAGTTAAATTGCGCAATAGGATTGCTTTATCGGGCGATGGAGTCGGTTTTTGCAGGGCTAACGGATTACTTTCCGATCTGTCTAAAATGGCGGGCTTATGATGCTGAGGGCATGGATTATTATTCTTCTGATGTTTGCGGGTCCGGCGGTGGTGTCGGCTCAGGGGGTTTCGCGCGCGGGGGAAGTGCCAAAGCCGGCGGATGCACGACCGGCGGACGTGAAGGCGGCGAAGATCCAAGCGGCGACCAACAACGCGGTCAACGTGTTGATGGCCGACGTGTCGCGCCAGCCGCTGACGGGCAACATCGCGGTTCGCGACTTGCTCCGGCGAGCCCAAGGCGAAGAGGCAATGCGTGCGACATTGCAGGAGGCCGACCAGATCGGCGGGCCGCGTTGGATCGACGAGAGCACTTGTCAAATCCGCCTGGAGATCGGCGGCCAGAAGGTGGCTAAAACGCTGGTGAAAATTGCCGATGGTGCGGGCGAGCATTCACCGATTCAACCTGCGGCGCTAAAAAATGTGCTTGGCGATTGGGACCGCCGGGCGTTTAGTGCGGTAGGCACGAGCGAAAATGCGTTTCGTCTGGATACGGTGATGGCGAGGCCCGCCACCCAGCCGGTACAGATTACCTTGCCCGCCGTCGCACCGAAGTGGGCGAGCGAGTTCATGCGCGCCGAGGGAGAGAACGGCCCGATGTTTTCCAAACTGCGATCCGCCCGATCCGCCGAGCAGAAGGCGCTGGCGACATTGCGAGCGCAGGTCGACGAATTACCGATTGGTAAAGATTTAACGGTAGGGGCATTTTCTGCGAACGACGCGGCTTTAAAGCTGGCGATCGATCGGGCCGTCCAGCGGGCGAAGCTTACCAAGCTCGACTATCTCGCCGACGGCAGCGCCAGTGTGCAGGTAACGGCTGATTTGGCGGACGTTTGGCGCGAAATCGACGCTGCGCGGCAGGATTCACTGCAGGGCGATCAGCCGGCCTATCGGAGGTAACTACTGACCGGGCTTCCGTTACGCAACTTACCGTCATGTAACCATTTTTCTTGCCGCAACAAAACATCGGCTTGAACGTATAACTGATGGAAAGTCGGTTTAATCAAACTTTTTTTGGAGTATTTTATGCGTCAATCGATGAAGTGGATGTCGTCCTTTGTGGCACTGGCTTTGATGGTGGCTTTTTCGGGTTCGATCCTGCGGGCTGACGATGCCCCCAAGGCCGCGACCGGCTCGATCAGCGGTAGCGTGGTGGATAAGGACGGCAAGCCCGTCGCCAACATGACGGTCAATCTCTACGCAGCCACTGCTGCCAAGGGCGCTGCGAAGCTGGAAATCGGCGATCGCGTGATGGGCAAGAAAAAGGGCGGCGACAAGGGAGCCAAGGGCGGCGAAGCCGGCCCGGCCGTCGCGACCGCGACCACCGGCGCTGATGGCGCGTTCAGCATGGCAAGCGTTCCGGTCGGCGACTACAAGGCCGAAGCCGGCGGTCACAAAGACCCGGCGGGCCACGGCAAGGCGATGGTCAGCGTGAAGGAAGGCGCCAACGCCGCCGTCACAATCACCCTGGCTATGGGCAAGGCCAAGTAATCGCACCAGCGACTTACTGCTCATTTCGTAAAACCAAAGCCGCCCGATTTCGATCGGGCGGCTTTTCTGTTGGCTAGGCAACTTCTTGATTCAGCGCAACTGGGGCGCTCTCGATAATCGTCATCCTTCGTTCTCGATCGCCGCACGAACGTAAGGATTACTCTCCAGTTCTTCGCGCAGTGTGCTCACATCGCCATGACCGGGCAGCAGCGATGTATCGAGCGGCAGTTTCATCACCCGGCGAATGGACGCTTCCAACGCGCCGTGATTCGAATCCGGAAAATCGGTTCGTCCAATCGAGCCGCCGATAATCAAGTCGCCACCGACGAGGATTTTCTCTGTCGGCAGGTAGTACATCACATGCCCCGGCGCGTGGCCGGGGGTGAAGATGACTTCGACGAGCAGATTCCCGATCGCCAATTTCTGCGTGTCTTCCACGTGCGCGTCAGCCGACCGTGGCGGGATGACGAAGGGCAACTGGAACATGCCGCTGCGCGGATTCTGCAATTTCGGCTCGTCGAGCTTGTGGATCAGCACCTTTGCGCTTGGGAATCGATCGGTCACGACCTTGTGGTCGGCGGTGTGATCGAAATGCCCGTGCGTGAGCCACAGGCCGATCAAGTCCCACTGGCGCTTGGCGATTTCATCAAGAATCGGCGTCACAGTGTGATCGGGCGCGTCGAACAGCACCACTTTGCCCGTCGCCTCGTCGGCGATTGCGAAACAGTTGGTGTGCGCGATCCCGCCGGTAGCCTCAAGAACTTGCATGAGCAGTCTTTCTGGTTCCCTCTCCCATCGGGAGAGGGTTAGGGTGAGGGCAGTGAGCGTTGTTTTTTACAAGGGCATTCGACAGCCGTCTGCCCTTCACCCCAGCCCTCTCCCGAAGGGAGAGGGAGCAAGAATTACGCCTGTTCCTGCACGCGGGATTCATCGGTGGTCGGCACGCCGATCTGCTGGCGAAGTTCATCGAGCACGCGCATGTTGCCGAGCGTGTCGGCCCGGGTAATGACGACCGGCGTGCCGTCCAAAACGGCAGCGGCGAAGTCGTCGGCTTCCTGGCCGTAGAGATCGGTCCCGCCGCCGACGGTGAACGTCTGCCTCGGCGGCGTGGAAGCGTTTTTGGCGTCCTTGGAATCCATCCGCGGCGGAGTCGATCGGGCGAGCACGTACGTCGCGCCTTCAGTCGGCGGTTTCCACGGAACGGGGATTTCAATGTACCCGTCGCTGCCGCTGATGTAGGCGGTGTTGTCCGCCTGTAGGTTCATGCCGCAGGTGAAACTGGCCATCACGCCGCTGGGGAACTGCATCACGCCGCACGCGGCTTCATCAACGCCGCCGAAGTGGAGGTTGGCGACTACGTTCACCGTCTTGGGTTCCTGCCCGGCGATGAAGCGGGAGAGGTTGATGCAGTAGCAGCCGATGTCCATCAGCGCTCCGCCGAACAAATTGGCATCGAAGCGGATGTTGCCCGCAACCTTGGTAGTGCGATAGCAGAAGCTGCTGCGGATCATTTTCAGCTGGCCGATCGCGCCTTCGCGGATCTTGGCTTGGATTTCCTTGTACACCGGGTGCGAGCGGTACATGAAGGCTTCAACCAGCTTCACGCCTTTACGCTGAGCCGCGTCGAACATTTCCTCGGCCTGCACGGCGTTGGACGCGATCGGTTTTTCGCACAGCACATGCTTGCCGGCGGCGATGGCTTCCAGAGTCCACTCGTAGTGCATGGAATTGGGGAGCGAGACGTAGATCGCGTCGACGTTTGAGTCTTCGATCAGTTCGCCGTAGCTGCCGTACGATTGCGGTACTTTGAACTCCTCAGCGTACGCCTTGGCGGTGGCTTCCGATCGCGACCCGACCGCCACCACCTGCCCGCGTTTGCCGGCGGCCACGCCTCGCGCGAACTGCTTGGCGATGTTCCCAGTCCCCAGGATTCCCCAGCGGATGTTTTTGCTCATGGTGATTCCTCGTTTTTATTCTACGCGAATTTGTTATTCTTTCCGACTCGCTACGGAAGAAAAGAAAGGCCTGTAAGATGTCCAAATCGTCGGAGATTCTCGATCGAGCCGCCAATGTCCTTATCGGCAATTACGCACGCTTGCCTATTGTGATGTCGCGCGGCGAAGGTTCGCGCCTGTGGGATGCCGACGGAAAAGAGTATATCGACCTTTTTGCCGGTTTCGGCGGGTGCGTACTAGGGCATTCCCACCCAGGCCTGATCGCCGCCGCCACCGCTCAGGCGGCTAAGCTGTGGCATGTGGGGAATACGTTTCACACCGAACCGCAGGTGGAGTTCGCCGAGCGGCTGAACAAAACCGCGTTTACCGGCAAGGCGTTTTTCTGCCATAGCGGCTTGGAAGCCAACGAAGCCGCTGTCAAACTCGCCAAGTTGCGCGGGCAGAGCAGCCATCCGAAAAAGTGGAAGATCGTCTCGTTCAACAAGAGTTTCCACGGCCGATCGCTCGCGATGATCGCCGCGACGGGCAACCCTGCCGTGAAGGCTGGTTTCGAGCCGGCGGTGCCGGGTTTCTCGCAGGTCGATCTGGGCGACCTGGAAGGCCTCGTCGCCGCAGTGGATGACGAAGTGGCAGGCATCATCGTCGAGCCGATCCAAGGCGAAGGCGGCATCTACCCCGTCGATCCGCAATTTGCGATGGAACTCCGCAAGCTCTGCGATAAGAAGCAGATCACGTTGATTTACGACGAAGTCTGGACCGGCTGCGGCCGAACCGGCAAGTGGTTCGGCCACCAGTGGCTGACCGACGCCAGCGGCAACGTGATCCTGCCCGACATTCTCACGCTCGGCAAAGCCGTCGGCGGCGGGCTGCCGGTGGGCGTGATGTTCGCCAAGCCGGAGATCGCCGCGTTGCTGGTCCCCGGCAAACACGGCTGCACGCTCGGCGGGAACCCGATCTGCATGAGCGTCAGCAAAACCATCTTCGACGTGATCGAAAAGCAAGACCTGGTCACCCACGCCGCCACGCTTGGCGAGTACGCCGTGGCACGACTAAAGAACGAAAAGAAAATCGCCGGCAAGATCGCCGGCATCCGCGGCCGAGGCTTGTTCATCGGCGTCGAGCTGAAAAGTACGCCGGAGAAGCTGGTGGAGAAGGCTTTAGAGCGCGGCGTGATCCTGAACATTACTTCCAGTAAGGTGATTCGACTCGCTCCGCCGATCAATATCGGTCTGGACGAGTGGAACAAGGGCCTCGATCGTGTGATCGAATCGATCGCAGCGCTGGCGTAAGAATTTTTTGCCACAGATGGACACAGATGCACACAGATAAGAAAAAAGATTCTTCGTTTTTATCTGTGCCCCTCTGTGTTCATCTGTGGCTACTTTGTCTTTTGGTGTCCGGGTGTGGGAGTAAGCCGGTGGCGACGACCGAGCCGCTGGAGCCGACGCCGGTGATGGTCCCGCCGGGCAATCGCCCGACGAGCCGGCCGGCCACGCGGAACGCCGGCAAGGTTGATCAGCCGTTGCCCGTCACGCTGTCGCCGCCTCCGCCGCGGATGGTGTGGAAGAAGGGCGAAGGACCGAAAGATCCCAAGCCGCCGATGCAGTTGGGGACGCGGTTTGATATTTACGACATCCTGATCCCCGCCGGTGCAGTTAGCCGCAATGAGCAGTTCTGGAAGTTGATCGACGAAGACAAGATCGACCCCGGCGCGTACGACGTGCTTCGCCGCAACGGCGTGCGGGTGGGGATCGCCCCGACGCGCGATTGGCCGGCGATGAGGGAGATTCTCGACCAATCACCGACGACGACGAAAGTCAGCTCCGCCACCGGGCGAGAGGCCTCGAACATCGAGATATCGCTCAAGCGCGATGTGATTTCGCAGAGTATTTTCGTTTTCATGCCCGACCGCTCGATGATCGGCCGGACGTACGAGCGGTGCGACAATTTAATGGCGCTGTCGTTTCAGCAAATCCCGCGCAAGCCGGGGCAGGTGCGCGTGTCGATGACGCCGATCGTGCGGGGGACTCGCAAGCAGTTGATTTATAGCGCACTGGGCAACGAACAGGAGATTGCGTTCACGTATCCTGAAAAAGCGATCGACGTGAGCCTGCGAGCCGACGTGCCGCTGGAGCACGTGCTGGTGGTCGCGCCGTCGGATGAAGCGAACATCGCCTCCAGCCTTGGCCGGGCATTTTTGATGACCGATCAGCCGGCGGAAAAGTATGAGCATGTGATGATTTTCGTTCCCAAGATGTTTCAAATCGAAGGCGAGAAAACCGCGGACGCGGGGAATACGCCGATCAATGGATCGGTGACGAAGTGATACGGATTTGATTTTATTCCTGTGCAACCCGGCGCAGATCGTCATTCCGAGGTATGCCGAGGAATCTCGGGTAACGAGCGGTTCTCGCATGCCGAGATTCCTCGGCGTACCTCGGAATGACGGTGCTGGATGAGCGAGAATTAAACCGAGTCTGTATGAATTGCCGCTAGCACCTCACCCGTACCACGGTCCTCCGGACCGTGCTGGCGATGTTCAGATTTTGAAAATGATAGTCATCAGTAAGCTCCGCGCATTCCGCACGAGCCGGAGGCCCGTGGTACGGGGCAAGGTTCAGGTCGAAGTATCCGCTTTACGCACTTCATGGATGAAAGCGGCGATTTTCTTTTCCGACTTCTCTCGCTTGGTTTCGTCGACGCCGGTGCTGACATCGACAGCGTACGGCCGGATATCGCGAATGACTTGTCCGACCGATCCGATCGTCAATCCGCCGGCCGCGATCAAGGGAGGCAGGCAGTTAAATGCGCCGTCGGCCTGAAGCTTGGCGACGGTCTTCCAGTCATTCCCCACGCCGCTCCCGCCGACTTGGCCGGCGGTTTCAAGCACGATGCCGACGAGGTTCGGCAGTTCAGCCGATCGGAGTTCGCTCAGGCGGTCGGTGATCGTCGCGTCGACGCGCACCGCCCGGATGACCGTCACCCCTCGAAGGGCGGTAAGAGTGGACACGGGGTCTTCGCCGTTAATCTGGATCGTCACCGGCCGGCCGAGTTGAACGATGTCGGAGATGACCTCGTCGGGCGTGGTATCGACGTATAGCAACACGGGCGTGACAAACGCCGGCAATTCGCCGGCGATCGCTTTGGCGTCGGCGATACTGACGTACCGCTCTTTCCCGCGAACCCGGATCATCCCGACCGCATCCGCCCCGTATTTCACGGCTGCGGCGGCGTCCTGAGGGCGGCAGACTCCGCAGATTTTGATACGGGTGCGAGGCATCCGTTGGATTGTGGATTGTAGATCGTGGAATGTCGAGGGGCCTCTTGCACCCTCTCCCTCCGGGAGAGGGGACCAGACCGCTCGACAATCCACGTTCTACAATCCACAATCCAAGCACATGTTTCTCCCGATCCGTACAGACAGCCGGCTGCGTTCGACCCCTTACATGAACTGGGCGATTATTGCCGCTAATGTAATAGTCTTTGCGTTACAGCACGGATTGAGGCTGGAATCGACCTGGGTACTCAACGGCCACAACCTGCGGTGGTGGAATTTCGTCACCTACGCGTTTCTGCACGCCGATGTGTGGCACATCGGTGGGAACATGCTGTTCCTGTTTATCTTCGGCAACAATGTCAACGACAAGATGGGCTCGTGGGCGTATCTGGCGTATTACCTGGCCGGTGCGGTGTTTGCGGGGCTGGGGTTCACGCTTGTCAGCGGCGGGGCGGTGCTGGGCGCCAGCGGCGCGGTGGCGGCGGTGACGGGGGCGTACTTGGTGCTCTTCCCGCGGGCCAATATCACGATCGCGTATATCTGGCTTTTCTTTGGCACGTTTGAAGTACCCAGCCTTTACGTCATCGGCTTCTTTTTCGCACAGGATCTGCTCTTCGGCGTGGCCGGGCTGGGTCAACGTGGCGCGGGCGGGGTGGCGTACATGGCCCACGTCGCGGGTACGTTCTACGGCGTGGTGGCCTGCACGATTTTGCTGTGGACGCACATGCTGCCGCGCGATCAGTGGGACGTGGTGGCGCTGATCGACCGCTGGAACCGCCGGCGGCAATACCGCGATGTCACCACGAGCGGGTTCAACCCGTTTAGCTACGTCAACGAAGCCCGCAAAACGAATCAGCCTCCGCCGCTGCCGACCGCCCGCGAGCAGGGAATCACCGAGCTTCGAATGTCGATCGCCAACGCGATCGGCTCGCATGAGATGGAACGGGCGGTGAAGCTGTATCTGGAATTGAAAGAACTCGACCCCAGCCAAGTGCTGTCGCGGCAGGCCCAACTCGACATCGCCAACCAACTCGCAGGCCAGCAACTCTACCTGCAGGCGGCCGAGGCGTATGAGCAGTTTCTGAAAGCGTATCCGAAGTTCGAGCAGATCGAACAAGTGGAACTGATGCTCGGTCTGATCTACGCACGCTATCTGGCCCAATATCCGCGGGCCCACCAATGCCTGGTTCGCGCGCTGGCGAAGCTGCAGGGCCAGCGGGAAATCGACATGGCCCGCGGGGAGCTAACGCGCATCGAGATGTTGATGGCGGGTGTGAAATAGGAATTGAACGCGGATTCGTAGGGCATGCTATTGCATGCCGTCGTCTCTCTTTCCATGAAGAAACGGCATGCAATAGCATGCCCTACATATTGTCTACTTCCTGAAAAACGACTTTCCCCGGCTGTTGTACTTGCTCAGCCGATCGGTGACGTAAAGACCTTCCAACACAAATTCACCGACGCTGGCCAGCACGGCCGGGTCGTCGGCGTTCAGGCCTAGTTCCTTGGCCAATCGCACGGCCGATCCGTGGAGCGGCTTGATGGCTTTCATGTTCGCCACAAATTCGATGGCTGGAAGTTCGTCGCCGGTGGGGAAGGTTAGGTTGCCCTTGAATTGCTCCGTGATCGCGTCGAAATCGTCAACGCTCGTCACGCGGTTGAAGACGGCTTTAACCGCTTCGCCGATCAAGGATTTGATCAACTTGTCCTCCGCGCCTTCCTCTTCCGCCAGCGTCATTTCGATCTTGCCGCGGCAGCTGGCGATGAGGAAATTCAAATCGCTGATGCGCGGCACGACGCGGGTTTCGCCGGTCAGCAAGCCTCGTCGCTCGGCGTTGCTGATGACGGTCTCAGCGTTGGCGATGCTGGTTCGCACGCTCACGCCGCTGGCCTGGCTGACGTGCGGGCTGGTGCGGGCCAATCGCACGACTTCTTCGATCACTTCCATCATGAAGCGAGGCATTTCCACCGTCACGCCGCTGTCCGAGCCGTCGCCCGATCGCTGGGTGTAGGCGTTGGCCTCAACGATCTCGATGCCTTCTTCCATCGTTTCCGGGTAATGCGTGCGCACGACCGAGCCGATGCGATCTTTCAGCGGCGTGACGATTCGGCCGCGGTTGGTGTAGTCTTCGGGGTTGGCGCTGAAGACGAGACACACGTCGAGATTCAGCCGCACCGGGTAGCCGCGGATTTGCACGTCGCGTTCTTCGAGCACGTTGAATAAGCCGACCTGGATTCGGGGCGCGAGATCGGGCAGCTCGTTGATCGCAAAAATCCCGCGATTCGATCGAGGGATCAGCCCGAAATGCATCGTACTCTCGTCGCTGAGGTAGCGGCCCTCGGCGTATTTCACCAGGTCGATCTCGCCGATCAAATCGGCAATCGTCACGTCCGGCGTGGCGAGCTTTTCGCGATAGCGATCGCTGCGATGTACCCATTCGATCTTCGCATCATCCTTCTGTTCGGCCACGATCCGTTGGCCGGCCTTGGTGGATGGGGCGACCGGGTCGTCATTGATTTCCATGCCGCTCAGCACGGGAATCCACTCGTCCAGTAAATCGGGCAGCATACGCAGGATTCGCGTTTTTGCTTGGCCGCGCAGGCCGAGGAAAAGCAAGTCGTGCTTGCTGAGAATGCCGTTGATAATTTGCGGGATAACTGAATCGCGATATCCGACGATGCCGGGGAACAACTCCTCGCCGGCCTTCAGTTTACGGATGACGTTGCGACGCAGTTCGTCTTTCACGCTGCAGGGCGCGTAGCCCGATTCTTTCAACTGACCAAGTGTCGCAGGACGGGGATGGGGCATCTCTTCTCCAATAAGTGTGCCCGATGATAGGTACGATGGTGCGGTGAATCTAGCAGACGGTTGAACGCCAGGACGCCAAGTGCGCAAAGATAAATTCAGAGCAGAGGTTTCCTGGCGTTTTACTTTGGCACACTTAGCGTCTTGGCAATCAGTGAATTGGTTTCATTCCGGCGGCGTGCGCTTCCCAGCCTCGGCCCAGGCGTCTACGTACTTGGTCTTGGTTCGCTTGTCGGAACCGCGTGGGAAAAAGAATCGCCCGACGCGAAACGTCAGGATTAATCCCGAAGCCAGAATCAGCAGCAGAATCGCCAGCAGCAGGGCGGAGTGGGCTGACATCAACTTCTGATCGCGCGGGGCGGCGTTTTGGAAAACCTCCAGCGCGGGAATCAGGTAATAGCGGGTGATCGCGATCAGCAGAATCGCGAACCCGACGAGAAACGCCAACGTCGGCCAAATGGACGGCCGATCGCGCGGGGGTGTCGGGTCGGTTGGTTGCATAGCGGTTCGGCCGATTGCATTACCACTTCAGGTCTTTACGGGCGTCGATAGGGTGCTTCGTCTCCAGATTATGCACGATGTCCATCTCGTCCTGATCCAGATTTTTCGGGATGATGATCTTGATGACGGCGTACTGGTCGCCGACCTCTTCGCCGCGTTTGATGCCGCGACCCTTGATCCGCAGTTTCGCGCCGCTGCCGGTGCCCGGCGGGATGGTGACGGTGACTTTGCCTGCCATGGTCGGCACTTCGATCTTGGCCCCGAGCAACGCCTCGAACATGCTGATGGGCAGGTCGAGAATGATGTCGAGCCCGTTCCGCTTGAAGTAGTCGTGCGGGCGGACGGTAACGACGATGTACAGATCGCCCGGCTCGCCGCCCTGGCTTTCGCCCTTGCCGCGGAGGCGAATTTTGCTGCCATCTTTCACGCCGGCGGGGATTTTGATGTCGATGGTTTCAAGCGTCCCGCTGCGGTTGATCTGCAGCGGCAGGGTCGTGCCGGTGAAGGCTTGGGAGAACTCGAGGGTGACGGGGTGTTCGATGTCATTGCCCTTCGGCGCCTGCTGCGCCCGGCTACGACCACCGACCCCGCCCGGTGAACCGCCGCCGCGACGTCCGCCGAACATTTGCTCGAAGATTTCGGAGAAATCCCCGCCTCCCGCGCCGCCGCCGAGGTTGAAGTCTTCTGCCGACTGCCCGCGACCGGGTCGCCCGCCGCGTGCCCCGGCCTGAGCGCGACGGAACGCCTCGAACGGATCGCCGGACGAGGCATGGCTCCCACCCGTCGGCCCACCCGCGTTTACCCCGGCGTGGCCGAACTGGTCGTAGTTCGCACGCTTGTTGTCGTCCGAAAGAACGTCGTAGGCTTCCTGGGCTTCCTTGAAGCGTTCGGTGCTGGCGGGGTCGTTGTTTTTGTTGACGTCGGGGTGGTACTTGCGCACGAGTTTGCGGTGCGCCTTCTTAATCTCGTCAGCGGAGGCGGTTTTGGAGACGCCTAGAATGTCGTAATAATCGCGTTGGGCCATAGGATGTATGTCTATTGTAGCATTTGCCCGCTCGATGGGCTTGTGCTCGGCCCGTGATTTTAATACGCCAATGCGTGCCGAGGGTCAAATGAACGAAGCTTGCCCGCTGCCGAGTCCGAAATCGAACGACGAAATGGCGGTGATTTCTCGACTGGTGAAGGCCCATCGGATCGCGGTCGTGGGGCTGAGCAATGATCCGACTCGCGTCAGTTATGCGATCGCGGCGTATCTGCAGAGCGTTGGGAAACAGATCATTCCGGTGAATCCCAACGTCCGCGAAGTGCTGGGCGTGAAGGCGGCGGCGTCACTCGCGGAGATCGAGGGGGCGGTGGAGTTGGTGGACGTTTTTCGTCGGTCCGAAGCCTGCGAGGCGATTGCCCGCGAAGCGGTGGCGATCGGCGCGAAGGGACTCTGGCTGCAGTCGGGCATCGTGTCGCTTGCTGCCCGGGAGATTGCGCGGGCAGCCGGCGTCGGTTATGTTGAAAATCGCTGCTTGATGATCGAGCACCGTACACATGGCAGCTAGTTCACCATCCCGCTTTTCAGACAAGAAAACGACGAACTTTCAAAAACCTGAGACATAATCTCAATCAATCTTGAAATAGGACCTTTAGAGTCCTATATTGAGTAGATGCTCGCTCTCTCGAAGAAAACCGACTACGCCTTGATCAGCTTGGCGTACCTCGCCGAGCAGGCGGGGCGGGTGGCGTCGGCGAGGGAGATCGGGGAGGCGTTCCGCATCCCGGTGGCCGTGGTCATGAACATCCTTAAGTGCCTGCAGAAAAAGAAGATCCTGCAAAGCACCCGCGGCGTGAACGGCGGGTACCGCATCGCGACCGACTTGGCGGCTATTTCGCTTTACGAGCTGATCGCCATCGTCGACCGCTCGGACGAAAACTGCGACTGCGCGTACGACTTGGAGACCGCCAGCCTGCAGGTCGGCCCGGTTGCCGCGCTGCACATGAAGCTGACGCGGTTCCTGCGGGACGTGAAAGTATCCGATCTCGTGCTCCCCGGGCGACGGATTGACGTGCCGGTGGAGCGCGTAAGGCGTGTCGTATCGAAAGCTCGTGAGTTGGAATTGACGTTCGCAGATTGACCAAAAACAACACGCGTGCTGATGCACGCACGGTAAACAGGAGATTGTTATGCCTATTAATTTGTCCGAATCCGCTGCCAAGGAAATCAAGTCGATCATCACTTCACAAGGCCTGCCGGAAGCTGAAACCAAGCTCCGCGTCGGCGTGAAGGGTGGCGGCTGCAGCGGGTTCTCGTACATGCTCGATCTGACCGAAGAACCTGCCGGTGAGGCGGACGAACAGCTCGAAGCCCACGGCGTGAAAATACTCGTCGACATGAAGAGCTATCTTTACCTCAACGGCGTAGAGATCGACTTCAAAGACGAAGTCATGGGCCGCGGGTTTGTCTTCAAGAACCCGAATGCCACCAGCAGTTGCGGTTGCGGATCTAGTTTCTCGGCTTAGTCGCCGAAAACTAGAAACCCGAAGCCAGAAATCCGAATGCATGACGAATGACGAAATCCGAATTCGTCATTCGGGCTTCGGGTTTGATTCGGATTTCGGATTTCGTCATTCGGTATTTTGAGACTTCCATGCCTACAGCTGATGCAGAAATCGCAGAACTCGCCAGTAAGGAATACCAGTGGGGCTTCATCTCCGATATTGAAGCCGACTCGGCTCCGATGGGCCTGAATGAAGAGATCGTTCGCTTCATCTCGGCCAAGAAGAAAGAGCCCGCCTGGTTGCTGGAGTTCCGTCTCAAGGCGTACCGTCATTGGCTGACGCTGGAGGAGCCGCACGCCTGGCCGATGATCCATTACCCGAAGATCGACTACCAGCAGACCATCTACTACTCAGCCCCCAAGGCGAAGCTGAAGTCGATGGACGAAGTTGACCCGGAACTGCTGGCGATCTACGACAAGCTCGGCGTGCCGCTGGCCGAACGGGCGGCGCTGCTGGGCGTGGAACAAGCGCCGATGGTTGCTGTCGATGCGGTGTTTGATTCGGTGTCCGTCGCCACGACGTTCAAAAAAGCATTGGCCGACAAGGGGATCATTTTCTGCTCGTTCAGCGAAGCCGTGCACAATCACCCGGAACTGGTGAAGAAGTATCTCGCGACGGTTGTGCCTTACAGCGACAACTTCTACGCCACGCTGAACAGCGCCGTCTTCACCGATGGCAGCTTCGCTTACATCCCCAAGGGCGTGAAATGCCCGATGGAGTTGAGCACCTACTTCCGCATCAACGCCAAAAACACCGGCCAGTTCGAGCGCACGCTAATCATCGCCGATGAAGGTGCAAGCGTGAGCTATCTCGAAGGCTGCACCGCCCCGCAGCGCGACGAAAATCAGCTGCACGCTGCGGTGGTTGAACTGATCGCGCTTGATAACGCGACGATTAAGTACAGCACCGTCCAAAACTGGTTCCCCGGCGATCCGAAGACCGGCAAGGGCGGCATCTACAACTTCGTCACCAAGCGCGGCGCCTGCCGAGGCGTCAACAGCAAGATCAGCTGGACGCAGGTGGAAACAGGCAGTGCGATTACATGGAAATACCCGTCGTGCATTCTGCAGGGTGATAACAGCGTCGGCGAGTTTTACTCGGTGGCGTTGACAAACAATTTCCAGCAGGCCGACACCGGCACGAAGATGATCCACATCGGCAAGAACACCCGCAGCACGATCGTGAGCAAGGGTATCTCCGCCGGCAAAGGCCAGAACACGTATCGCGGCCTGGTGAAGATCATGAAGAACGCGGAAAACAGCCGCAACTACACCCAGTGCGACAGCCTGCTGCTCGGCGATCAGTGCGGCGCCCACACCAGCCCGTACATCGAAGTAAAGAACACCACCAGCCGCGTGGAACACGAAGCCAGCACCAGCAAGATCGGCGAAGACCAGCTCTTCTACTGCCGCAGCCGCGGGCTGAGCCTGGAAGACTCGGTCAGCATCATCGTCAACGGCTTCTGCAAGGAAGTGTTCAAGGAACTGCCTATGGAGTTCGCGGTGGAAGCGAAGAAGTTGCTTGGAGTGAGCTTGGAAGGTTCGGTCGGTTAATCAATAAGGAATTAGCCACAGATGTACACAGATAAACACAGATAAGAAAGAATTGTTTTTGTCTTTGCTTGATCTGTGTTTATCTGAGTTCATCTGTGGAAAAAATAGGATTGAGAATGGCATTACTAGAAATCAAAAACCTGCACGCCGGCATTCGTGACCGGGAGATCCTCAAAGGCGTCGATCTCACCATCAACGCCGGTGAGGTTCATGCGATCATGGGCAAGAACGGCAGCGGCAAAAGTACGCTGGCGAATGTGATCATGGGCCGAGAGTGTTATGAGGTGTCGCAAGGGTCGATCACGTTCAAAGGCCTTGACGTGCTGGACATGGACCCTGAAGAGCGCGCCCGTGAAGGCGTGTTCTTGGCGTTTCAATACCCGGTTGAAATCCCCGGCGTAAGTACCGACTACTTCCTAAAGGCGGCCGTCAATGCATCGCGCAAGCACAAGGGTTTGCCTGAACTCAACGCGGCTGAGTTCATCAAGCTGATTAAAGACAAGATGGCACTGCTGAAGATGGACCCCAGTTTCATGCGCCGCGCCATTAACGAAGGCTTCTCCGGCGGCGAAAAGAAGCGGAACGAAATCTTCCAGATGGCAGTGTGCGAACCGACGCTCTGCCTGATGGACGAAACCGACAGCGGCCTGGATATCGACGCGCTCAAAACCGTAGCCGGCGGGGCGAACGCGCTCCGCGGCCTGGACCGGGCAATCCTGCTGGTGACGCACTACCAGCGACTGCTCGACTACATCGTGCCCGACTACGTACATGTGATGATCGACGGGCGCATCGCTAAGACCGGCGATAAGTCGCTCGCGATCGAACTGGAAGCACGAGGCTACGACTGGGTAGAAAAAGAAGCCGCCGCCGGCGTTTAGCGGCGTCGCTCGCGACGAGTGCTCGCCGAGGAATCAAGAGATCGAGGGAGTTCGGAGTAAGAAATGACAGAGCTAATGGAAGACAATACTCAGCACATCAGCAACTTCTCCCGCTCCAACGAGCAGGCCAGTGGCGCTGCGTGGATCGAGCAACTTCGCAAGGCCGGTATGAAGCGGTTCGAGCAGGTGGGCTTCCCGTCGCGCACCGATGAGGAGTGGCGGCAGACCAACGTCGACGCGATCGCCAAAACCGCCTTCCAACTCCCCGGCGAGCCGGCTGAGGCGGATGTTCGCCGGCTGCACGAGCAATATTCGTTCGGCGATGATGCCGTCTGCGAACTGGTCTTCGTCAACGGCCGATTTTCCGCAGAATTCTCTAAGATCGACACCCTATCGCGCGGCGTGCGACTGGCGAGTTTGGCCGACGAAATCTCATCCGATTCCGCCGACGTCCGTGAAGCACTCGGCCAATACGCAAAGATCGACGCCAACCCGTTCGTTGCGCTTAACACCGGGTTCATCAACGACGGCGCGTTTCTGTTGATCGGCAAGGGCCAGGCGGTCG
This sequence comes from Tepidisphaerales bacterium, assembly GCA_038229715.1. Lineage (GTDB taxonomy): Bacteria > Planctomycetota > Phycisphaerae > Tepidisphaerales > Tepidisphaeraceae > JANMES01. The sequence continues at coordinate 15,970 of JBBROD010000047.1, forward strand.
AGCGGCCGATCCATTTCCTGTACATCTCCGTGCCCGGAGAAGGAAAAACCGTCAGCCACCCGCGTACGCTGATCGTCGCTAAAGACAACAGCGAAGCCACCCTCGTCGAAAGCTATGTCGGCTCGACGGGTACGTATCTGACGAATGCAGTGACAGAAATCATCGTCGGCCGCGATTGCCGGATCGATCGCAACAAACTTCAACATGAAAGCCTCGACGCGTATCACGTCGCAACGCTGCAGGTCACGCTCGGCGAAAGCAGCGTGTTCATCAGCCACTCCGCAGGCATCGGCAGCAAGTTGTTGCGTAATGATTTGAACGTCGTCCTGAACGGCGAGCGGGCGGACGCCACGCTCAACGGCTTGGTCTTGGCCAACGGCAATCAGTTGATCGACAACCACACGCTGCTCGATCACGCCGCCCCCAACTGCACGAGCCACGAGCTTTACAAATACATCCTCAACGGCAAATCCACCGGCGTGTTCAAGGGCAAGATATTCGTCAACCAGATCGCCCAAAAGACCGACAGCAAGCAAACCAGCAAGTGCCTGCTGCTCAGCGACGACGCTACGATGAACAGCCAGCCGGCGCTGGAAATCTACGCCGACGACGTCAAATGCACGCACGGCAGCACGACGGGGCCGGTGGACGACGACATGGTTTTCTACCTCCGCAGCCGCGGCCTGAGCCTGGACGCCAGCCGGCATCTGCTGACGTACGCGTTCGCCGCGGACGTGACGCGACGTATCAAGGTCGAGCCCGTCCGCCGGCGCTTGGAAAATTACATGGCCGCCCAGCACGGGCTGCCGCTGGATCTGCGAATCACAGACTTGGGCGCGCACGATGACTCGGCCCGAAACATGTAAGAAATTTAGCCACAGATGAACACAGATGAACACAGATTAAGAAATAGGATTTGTCTTGATCTGTGTTTATCTGTGTTCATCTGTGGCTAAACTGAATGTATGGCATCGGAAACCGCCATCCTCGCCAAACCCCTCGACGTTGAGAAAATCCGCGCCGATTTCCCGATCCTTGCCACTCAATCGCACGGGCGGCCGCTGGTGTACCTGGATAACGGGGCGACTACGCAAAAGCCGCAGGCGGTGATCGATGCCGAAGTGCGGTACTATGAGTCGCGAAACGCCAACATCCATCGCGGCGTGTACGAACTCAGCCAGGCCGCGACCGCTGCGTACGAAAATGCACGCCACACCGTCGCCGGTTTCATCAGCGCTAACGAAGACGCCGAAGTAATCTTCACCCGCGGCACGACCGAAAGCATCAATCTCGTTGCGGCGGGGTTTGCGCGGTCGATCCTGAAGCGCGGCGATGAAATCATCATCTCGGCGATGGAGCACCACTCCAACATCGTACCGTGGCAGATGGCGTGCGAGATCAGCGGGGCGGTGCTGAAGGTGATTCCGATCAACGACGCCGGCGAATTGCTGGTGGGTGAGTACGAAAAACTGCTAAACGATCGGACGAAGATCGTCGCGGTGACGCACCTGTCCAACTCGCTCGGCACGATCAACGACGTCGAATCCATCATCGAACAAGCCCACGCCCGCAGCGCGGCGGTGCTGATCGACGGTGCCCAATGGGTGGCCCATCACGTTACCGACGTGCAGGCGCTCGACTGCGACTTCTACGCCTTCAGCAGCCACAAAATCTTCGGCCCGACGGGCGTCGGCGTGCTTTACGGCAAGCGGGCGTGGCTCGAAAAACTCCCCGCCTATCAGGGCGGCGGCGATATGATCGAAACCGTCACGTTCGAGAAAACCACTTACGCGCCGCTGCCGAACAAGTTTGAAGCCGGTACGCCTAACATTGCTGGCGGCATCGCACTGGGAACGGCGATCGAATACGTCCAATCCATCGGCCTTGATGCGATCGAGTCAGCTGAGCGGGAACTGATGGCGTACGCCACGCTGCAACTCTCGCAAATCGCTGGGCTGCGGATCATCGGCACGACCAAGAATAAAGGCAGTGTGATCTCGTTCGTCGTGGAGAACCCGCCGATTGCGACGCTCGATTTGGGCATGGCGCTGGATCGTGAAGGCATCGCGGTCCGCACAGGACATCACTGCTGCATGCCGGTGATGGCGCGGATGAACATACCGGCCACCGCCCGTGCCAGTTTTGCGATGTACAACACCAAATCCGAGGTCGATGCGCTGGTGGCCGCGTTGCGGAAGATCATTGACGCCAAACGTTCGTCTACCGCTCCCAGCCCGTCGTCCGCCGCCGATGCGATCAGCTTCCCCACCGCCGCCGGGGCGTCTCCCGATGCGGTGGCGGACGAGATTGCGGAAGTGTTCGACTTCCTCGGCGACAAGGAAGCCAAGGGCGAGCAACTGCTCGATTACGCCAAGCAGTTGCCGAAGAATTTCGATCTGCTGAAAAAGCTGACTGACCGAGTGCCGGGCTGTCAGGCGCAGGTGTATTTGCTCACCCGCCCGTCGCCAGAGTCGCCGGACCGATTAGAATTCGTCGCCGACTCAGACGCCGAAATCGTGCGCGGCGAAATTGTGATGCTCCAGCAATTGTTCAGCGGCCAGAAGGCGCAAGATATTCTCGCGTTCGACGTGAATGCGTTCTTCGCCCGAATCGGGCTGGAGCATTTCCTGTCGTCGCAACGCCGTAACGGGCTGGCGAGCATGATTGAACGGATACGAACCAATGCGAGGATAATCGGCCACAGATGAACACAGATGGACACAGATAAATCCAATCCAATTTATATCTGTGTCTATCCGTGTTCATTTGTGGACGAATTGAGTTATGCCTGACGAATACAAATATCCTCATTCCGTGCAGAGCCTTGATGTGCTGCAGACGAACGCCAAGATCGAGGAACTCAAGCAGCAGCCGGCGGCCGAGCCAGCACCGAAGAAGGCGGTCGATATGAATGTCATCGACCGCGCCGTCGACACCAGCAAGCCGCCGCGCGCAAAGCTGATCGAGGGCAAGGTGATTGCGGCGTTGCAGACGGTGTTTGATCCGGAAATCCTCGTGAATATTTATGATCTTGGGTTGATCTACGAGATCAAAGTCGACGAGAAGGACCACGTCGATGTGACGATGACGCTGACCGCGCCCGCCTGCCCGGTGGCCGGCACGCTGCCGGGCGAGGTGGAGAAGAAGGTCGAAGAAATCCCCGATGTTGCGTCGGCCAAGGTGACTCTGGTTTGGGAGCCTGCCTGGGACCGCAGCCGAATGTCGGAGACGGCGATGCTGGAGCTGGGGATGTTTTAGGAATTTGCAATTTGCGATTTGCAATTTGCAATCGACACGGATGTTGAGGGCTGGGATTGCAGGTCTTTCCCAGATTGCAAATTGCAAATTGAAAATCGCAAATCATCAAACGTTCGCAGCCAGTTTACTCTCGCGCTTTGCACCATCCTCCACGGTTTCACCCACGCCTACGCGACGCTTCTGGTTCCGCTTTACTTGATGGTGCAACAAGATTTGCGACTCGACGGCGTGGCCAAAGTGTCCTGGCTGGTCACGATCTACGGCGTGGTTTACTTCCTCGGCAGTTACCTTGCGGGGATGGCGGCGGACCAGTTTGATCGAAAAATTCTGCTCGGGCTGGGGCTGATCTTCAATGCCTGCGCGATCCTGGCGATGGGCTTCACGCACGATTATCACGCACTGGTGGCGCTGGCGGTGCTCGCGGGCCTTGCCGGGACGATCTTTCACCCAGCCGCCAACGCGCTGGTGACGGCCCACTATCCGCAACATCCGGGCATGGCGATCGGGCTGCTGGGGATCGGCAGCGGCCTGGGGTTTTGGGCGGGGCCTCAGTTCGCCGGGTGGCGATCGCGGGCGGCCACCTGGCAATTTGCGGGCGTTTCAAACTGGCAACGGCCGCTGGTGGAAGCTGGCATCGGGGGGCTGTTCATCGGCCTGATCTTTTTGTTCGTGGCGATCGAGTCGGCCCATAAAACTTCGTCCAAAACCCAAATCAAGGCTCCGCTCGGCAGACGTCTGACAATCCGCACCATGTTCGTGGCGTGGGTGCTCGGCTTTCGCGATTTGGCCGGCGTGGCGGCGATCTCGCTGTCTTCGATCTACTTGCTCAAAGCGCACCACCAGTCGGCGTCGCAGGTTGGGTTTATCGTCGGAACGATGATGCTGCCCGCGACGTTGATCAACCCGCTTCTGGTGTGGTTCACGCCGGGCAAACGCCGGCTGCCTTCGCTCTCGATCATTCTCCTGATCGGCGGGGCGGTCATCGCCACCTTGCCGCACTGGCCGCTGACGGCGGTGCTGCCGGTGATGTGCGTTTTCATGACCATGCAACTCGGCAGCTACTCCATCAGCGATGCGGCGATGCTCGAGCGCGTCCCTTCGAGCGCCCGCGGCCGGGTGACGGGCCTGTTCCTGCTCTACGCCGGCACGCTCGGCAGCACCGGCCCGTGGATCATGGGCCGCTGGACCGATTCGCTCGGCGACGCCGCCAACGATCCGCACGCTTACAGGGGGTTGTATCTTGCGGTGGCGATCGGGATGTGGTTCGCGGCGCTGAGCCCGCCGCTGATCGCTCGCTTAGGATCTGTCGGCGTGAGCCCGCCGATCGAACCGATCACGGAGACAATGCCGGGGACGATGTCGGTGCTGGGATAGAAGTCGGAACTCGAGCTTCAAATTCGACCGTATCATCGTCGCGAAGCCACCCGTCGATGACGGCGATGCCACTAGCAACCTTAATTGTCACAATGAAATGCGACTCATCTTCCGGGTCGGCCTGTCCTGCGTAAACAATGTATCTATTGTCTTCCGCCCCGATTTTGGCCTTTGAAGTGTTCAACGGCCCGCGAACAATTTCTTTCGGGACGTCCATCCATGAACCAAGTTTGAAGACCTTCACCTGCGGACCGAGGAAATCATAAGTGCCGCCAAATGACATCAATGTCTCGAATCGAACCCATACCAAGCGAGGCAGCCCATGCGGCGACCGCCGCATGTGCAGAAATGCTGGTGCTCGATACGGGAAATTGCCATCAGAATTATCGATGTAGTCGAAGTAGGGATTTGGATTGGCAGCGAAAAGGCCTTTCTCATTAACCCATAGCACGGGAGTGTTGAGCGGATACGCATAAGTGGCGCATCGGTGTTTTGCGTAAATAATTCTCGCTCGTTTGAACGCGGCGGGTCCGAGCAGAAATAAAAGAATCGCGAGATACGCCGAGACGTAAATGGTTAGTATTCGGTTGAGGCGCTTTCGGCGTGCAACGACACCTGCGGGCTGATACTGAAGTTGTGGCGGGTGATCCGGCACGTGGTGTGATTGTAGGATCCGCCTCGGCGGACCGCACGGGGTTTTGGTCCGCCAAGGCGGACCCTACAGAATATACTTGCTGTAACACGGGCCTGTGGCTCGTGCGAGCGGCTGGGGGAACTTGCGGACGATCATTTTTCAAAATCAAAATGTATTCCGCACGGGCCGGAGGCCCGTGGTACGGGTGGCGTTACTGGATCCTCGCGATCACTTCACTTTGCGGCACGGCGGCTTCTTCTCGGGTGGCGAAATTCTTCAGCATCACTTGGCCTTTGGCGATCTCGTCGTCGCCGACGACGATGGCCCAGGTGGCTTTTTCGCGCTCGGCCAGCTTGAACTGGCCCTTAGCGCCGCGACAAGCAAAATCCATGTCGGCGGGGAGGCCGGCGGCTCGCAGTTCGTGCAGCAATTGCAGGTTGTGGGACTTGGCGGCGTCGCCAAGGCTGATGAGCCAGACCAGCGGCTTATTCGTCGTCGGCAGGGTGACTTTCTGCATCTCCAGCGCGATGAGCAGGCGTTCGAGCCCGCTGCCGAAGCCGACACCCGGCGTGGGGCGGCCGCCGAGTTGTTCGACGAGATTGTCGTATCGCCCGCCGCCGCCGATGGCGTTTTGTGCGCCTAGGCCGCCGGCGGTGACTTCCCAGAGCGTGTCGGTGTAGTAATCGAACCCGCGGACGAGCGTACCATCGACCGTGAAGGGCACGCCGTGGCTCCCTCTCCCCGGAGGGGAGAGGGTTGGGGTGAGGGGGGAAAGGTTGTCCAGCGAATCGGCCGCAACTGGCGCGGGAAGCTCTCGCCCCTCACCCCCGCCCTCTCCCCTCCGGGGAGAGGGAGTCAGGCGCAGCAGTTCCTGCACGCGATCGAAGTGCTTGCGGCTCTTCTCCGACAAGCTCTCGCTGGCCGGCGGTACGCCGATGCAGGCTTCGATATCGCGCGGGTCTTTGCTGTCGAGGATGCGTAGCGGGTTGGTCTCAAGCCGGCGTTGGCTGTCGTCGCTCAGGGCGGCTTTTTTCGGCGAGAGGAATTTCACCAGCTCGTCGCGGTAGCGCTGCTTGGATTCGCCGTCGCCGAGGCTGTTGATGCGCAGCGACAAATCCTTCACCCCGCAGCGGCGATAAAAATCCATCTGCAGCAGGATGCACTCGACGTCCTGCTCCGGCTCGGCCACGCCGAAGGCTTCAATTCCGAACTGGTGGTGTTGGCGGTATCGGCCGCGCTGTGGTTCCTCGTAGCGAAAGTTGGGCGCGATGTAATAGACCTTTGCTCGTGCACCTTGGTCATTGAGCAGCCCGTTCTCGATCACAGCACGCACTACGCCGGCAGTGCCTTCGGGCCTGAGCGTGAATGAGCGACCTTTTCGGTCTGGAAACGAATAGGTTTCCTTGCTGACGATGTCGCTGGTCTCACCGACGCCGCGGTGAAAGAGCTCGGAGTGTTCGAAGACAGGTGTTCGGATTTCACCGTAGTGGTAAAGTTCCGCGACCTCGCGGGCGATGCGCTCAATGACGTGCCAGTTCGCGCTGACGGTCCACGGGTCCTTGGGCTTACCGGAGGGGAAGATGTCGTAGGTGCCTTTGGGGGCTTGGATTTTGGCGTTGGACATGGTCGTATTCCGTCGCATGGGCTACCAGCCCATGCCAAAGTATGTGCGCCATCAATCGGCACTAAAATTAGCAAAACCACGTTGCGAGATGGAAGATTCAATCTCGAAACGTGGTTTTGCGCACTTCGAATCCGGCCTGGATGGGAGGCCACACCGGCATGGGCTGGTAGCCCATGCGACAGAGATTACTCCGCCTTGGCTTCGTCTTCCGGCTTCACTTCGACTTCTTCGACCGTCGCCGTTTCAAGAATCTTGTCGACGGCCTTCTGTTCGCGCATCTGGATGTACAGATTCGACAGGCTGCCGTCCTTGCTCATCTCGCCCTTCATTTTCTCCGGGCGTTCGCCCTTCTGAGCGGCCAGCAAGGCGACTCGGCCGTTAAGTTCGCTCTCGTCGATGTCGACGTTTTCCTGCTGGGCGATCTTCTGAAGGATGAAGAACAACTTCAGCTCGCGCTGTCCTTCGTCCTTGGCGCCTTCCTTCAGCTTCTCGATCAGGTCAGCCACTTTATCTTCCGGAAGGCCTCGCATCAGCAGATCCATCGTGCGACGCTGAACGATGCGGTCGGTCTGCTTATCGCTGAGCTTCGTAGGCAGTTCGATTTGAATGTTTTCCAGAAGGTAGCGGTTGATCTGCTCTCGCATCGACTGCTGAACGTCGTAGTTGATGCGTTCGACCATCTGTTCCTTGAGCGCGTCGCGAAGTTCCTGCTCGTTGCTGAAGCCGAGGTCTTCCAGGAATTCCGGAGTGACGGCGGCCAGTTCAAGCTTCTTCAAATCCTTGGCTTTGATTTCGATCGTCACGTCTTTGCCGCGGATCGATTCGGTCGGGTGCTGCTCGGGGGCCTTGGCGGTGATGTTGCGGGTGTCGCCGGCTTTAATGCCGTCGAGTTGCTTGTCGAGGTCATCGACCTGAATGCCAGCGACACGCCCGGGGCGGACGACGATCTGCGCGTCGTGCTGATGGGTGATGACGGCGTCGCCGTCCTTTACATGCACGTCAGCGGTAAGGAAATCCTTGGCTTGAGCGCCGCGGTCTTCCACGGGAACCAAGGCGCCTTGCTGCTCACGCAGGTTGGTCATGGCCTGGTCGATGTTCTCTTCTTTGATCTCGATCTTCGGCTTCTTCACCTTCAGGCCGGTGAGTGCCGGCAGAGTGATCTCCGGCTGAATTTCGACTTCAAAGCTGTAGGTGAGCGCTTCGTTGTCTTTGAGCTCGATCGCGTCGGGGTTATCGAACTGCGGCTCGCCGATGACCTGAAGGCTGTTCTTCGCGACGGCCTGCTCGTAGCTTTCGCTGATGAGCGTCCGGCGGACCTGATCGCGCACGTCGGCGGCAAACTTCTTTTCGATCAGCTTGGCCGGAGCGTGGCCGATGCGGAAGCCGGGGATGTTGGCTTGCTTGCGGAGGTCTTTGAACTGCTCCTCGAGCTTGCTCTTGATCCGGTCGGCGGGGATTTCGACCTGCACCTTTTTGGTGGCAGGGCCGGCATCTTCGACCTTGATCGAATACTGATATACTTCTTCGGCAACGGCGGTAGATTCGTCTGACATAGCGACCTCTCGAATTTTAGTGTGCCCGGCCGATTCTCTTCGCCGGCGCGAGTCGCGTATACTAAGGAATCTCTACGGTTTTGCAAAGGAGTCTACCCATGGCCGACGAAATGCCCTCGCTGCACATTGATAATGACTGGAAAAAGCAGGCTCAGGAAGAAAAACGGAAGCTCGCCGAAGCCGAAGCCGCTAAAAAGGCCGAGCCCCCGGCAGCCGTCCCATCGGCAGGCCCTGCTCCGGCGGGCGGGTCGACCGCGCCGGGCCAATCGCCACGCCCCCAGCGCGAAATGCCCGCCGCCAGTGTGGCGACACTCGTCCAATCACTGATGACGCAAGCGTTATACTACCTTGGCGAGCTAGGCCAGCCCGGCCAGGAACCGACGATGAACCTGGACGTCGCCAAGCACCAGATCGACACTTTGCACGTTTTGGAAGCGAAGACCAAGGGCAATCTGTCGGCCGATGAACAGAAGCTATTGGATACGGCGCTGTACGAAACTCGGATGCGGTTTGTGTCTGTCGCATCGCAATTGACGTGAACGTGAGAAGTCAGCCAAGAACCCGCTTCCCTTGCCAATCGCCGGCCGCTGGTGACAATCCCAAGCCTCGATGAAGAAACACGTTAAGAAATGGTCGATGTTTGTGCTGCGGTGGGGAATCGCGGTCGTGGGCATCTGGTTTGTCCTACAGAATATCTCCTGGCACGATTCGGTTTTGATCCAGAATCCCGCGACCGGCCGGCCGACGGCGGTGCGCGTGGTGGGTTCGCTGGACGAGAAACAGTCGACGTTCCGGGTGCTCAGCCCGTTCGTCACGCCGGGGCAGACCGTCGAGGTCGAAGTGCCGCGCAGCGAGCTACTCGTTCGGCCGGGGATCGACGTCGATAAAGCCACCATTAATAACGCGGATGGTTCCAAAGAAACGATGGAACTCTTGGCGCTGCGCGTTCGCGATGACGCGGAGCGCAAGCATTGGCCGGTGATCGTCGGCCAGCCGCGGACGATCTGGCAGCGGTATTTCAACCAAGCCCCGTCGCGAAAGGCTGAGGAGATTACTTTCACACAGATCGACGGTTTCCACCCCGAGCCGGTGCCTTATCCGCTGGTCGAGCAGAGCATCTTCCGCGTGGTCGGCCAGGCGAATCCGCTGTACCTGCTGCTGGCGGTCATCGTCTTCCCGGTGACGTTCATCCTCGTCAGTGCCCGCTGGGCCATGTTGCTGCGCGTGCTCGGGATTCAGATCAGTAATAACCGCACATTCGTGCTGACGATGGTCGGGCTGTTCTACAACAACTTTATGCCCGGCAGCACCGGTGGCGATTTGATCAAGGCGTACTACGCGGCAAAAAATACGCCAAGGCGAACGCAGGTGGTGCTGTCAGTATTGATCGACCGAATCATCGGCCTAATAGCGCTGGTGATCCTCGGCGGAGTGATGGCTACGCTGCATTGGGAAATCCCGCAGTGCAAAAAAATCGCTATCGCGTCGGGCGTGATCGTAACGATGGTGGCCTCGGGGCTTATCGTCTTTTACGTGCCACTGCTACGAAAAATCACCGGCCTAGATCTGATCCTCAAGAGGCTGCCGATGCAAAAACAGGTCAGCAAAGCTGTCGAAGCAATGGACCTGTATGGCAAGCGCCAGGGCATCATGCTTACTGCACTGCTGATGAGCTTCCCGGTCCACATGACGTGCATCGTGAGCGCGATCTTCGCCGGCAAGGCGTTTGGATTGCCGCTGAGCCCGAGTTATTACTGGGTGGCCGTGCCGGTCATCGTGCTGAGCGGGGCGATCCCGATTTCGCCGCAGGGTGCGGGCGTGATGGAATACTTCGCCATCCTGCTCACCAAGCGGCAGGGCTGCACAGTGACGCACGCGGTGCTGCTGACGATGTCGATCCGCCTGGTGCAGATGCTTTGGAATTTGAGCGGAGCGTTCTTCGTCTTCCGTGGCGGATACTCCGCACCGAAGGAAGCAACCGAAGGCGATCCCGCCACGTAGCCAATCGCCATGCTGCACCGTGTCGATCGAATCCTCCTTCGCGTTCCGTCGCTGCCGGCAGCGGTGAAGTATTACACGGAAACGCTGGGGCTTCGGCCCGTGAAGCAGGAGAAGCAGTTGGCGAGTTTTCAGCTTGGCGAGGCGGAATTGGTGCTGCACAATAACCCCGATCTGCCCGCCGAGGGTATTTACTATCTGGTCGACAGCGTGCGCGATTGGTATCAGCGGCGGGTTGAGATGAAACTGAATTTTATTTCCCCACCGGTACGATCAGCGCGCGGCTGGCGGGCAACAGTGAAAGACCCGTTCGGCATCGTGCTGATGCTGCTGGACCAGGACGACTCGGATATGCCCTCCAGCGTGATCGAAGACGGCAATGCCGCCGGCGGGTCGCTGTTCGCCGGGATGGTGCCCAAAATCCCCGCCAAGCGTGAAGTGCTGAGCAAGCTTTACGAGCAGCTAGGCCGGACGGCTGATGATCTGCCGTACACGCCGCACTTCGAGCAGCTCTACAAGGACTACGCCGTTGTGCTAATGCAGTCGGTGGCGGGGACGGCGATGGTCACGCGCGAGGAAGTTTGGCGACACCTGCTGAACTTGCGGAAAAGCAGCAAGCTACCGAAGCTCGGCCCGGCGAGGTCGGTCCCGCCGGAGATTACCGAGGCAGAAAAAAAAGAACTCTGCGAACTGGTCGGCGACCAGATCGGCCGGCGCGATCGTCTGCCGTACACGCCGCGATTTGATGAAATCGTAGACGAGTTCAACAAGACTCAAGCCCGCCCGCTCTCGCCGCATCTGGTGTGGCGGCTGGTGGCGACATTGGCGAAATAAATTTTGCCACAGATGGGGCGCAGATGAACACAGATAAAATCCATGAATTGAAACGCCACAGTCGCCTTTATTTTTCATCTGTGTTCATCTGTGCCCCATCTGTGGCTAAAAGAGAATTGAGGAAACCGTGCCATTAAAAATCAGCGCGAAACAAAAACTCGTGATGATCGGCGATTCCATCACCGACTGCGGGCGTACTCAGCCGGTGGCGGAGGGGCTGTTTGATCCGCTGGGCAAGGGATATGTAACGATGGTCGATGCGCTGCTCAGCAGCACGTATCCGCAACTCGGTATTCGCGTGGCGAACGTCGGAAGCAGCGGTAACACGTCGGCTAACCTGCGGACGCGGTGGCAGCGGGATGTGATCGATCTCAATCCCGATTGGGTGAGCATGATGATCGGCACGAATGACGTTTGGCGGCAGTTTGATCTTCAGCGTCAGACAGAATCGCACGTGCTGCCGGATACGTACGAATCCAACCTGCGCGCGTGCATCGAGCAAACGCTGCCGGTGGTGAAGGGGATGATTTTAATGACGCCGTTCTATATCGAGCCGAGCCGCAGCGATGCGATGCGGGCTAGAATGGATCAGTACGGCGACATCGTGAAGAAACTGGCCGGCGAATACAAAACGCTGCTCGTAGACACGCAGGCGGCGTTTGAAGAACCGCTGAAACACATGCACTCCGCCGCGCTGGCGTGGGATCGGGTGCATCCGAATCAGACGGGGCATATGCTGATCGCCAAGGCGTTCTTGAACGCGATCGGGTTCCAATGGTGAGGCTTTTGTGTCAACCGAAGCGCTAACCACTCATCGCACATTGCTTTCGACTGTCCGCCTATGACAAAGCTTTCCGTCAACATCAACAAAGTTGCCACGCTGCGAAACACGCGGCACTTGGGGATCCCCAGCGTGGTCCGGGCGGCCACCATCTGCCTCGACGCGGGGGCGGCGGGCATTACGATCCACCCGCGGCCGGACGAGCGGCACATTCGGGCGCGGGACGTTTTGGAACTTGCGGAACTGCTGCGCGGGTATCCAAGCGCGGAGTTCAATATCGAGGGCAATCCGTTCGAAGGTGCGTACATGGATCACATCCGCCGGGTGCGGCCGACGCAGTGCACGCTCGTGCCCGACACCGTCGCGGCGTTTACCAGTAACCAGGGGTGGAATCTCAACGCAAACAGCAAGCGGTTAAAGCCCATCATTGGCGAATTGCAGTCGTTAGGTGCCCGCGTGAGCTTGTTCATGGATGCCGATCCCGATGCGATGGAAATGGCCAAACTCGCCGGAGCCGATCGAGTGGAACTTTATACCGAGCCGTACGCGTCGGGCTTCGCGGCGAGTCATCTGGCTGAAGCGATTGCGCCCTTCGCGGCGGCGGCGAAGCGGGCGGCGCTTGTTGGGCTGGGCGTGAATGCGGGGCACGATCTGAACTTGGCGAACCTTCCGCCGTTCCTGAAAGCCGCACCGCAGGTGCTGGAAGTATCGATAGGCCATGCGTTGATCGCCGATGCGCTGGAGTTGGGATTAGCAGAAACCGTCCGGCGATACCTTTCCGCGTGTGGAGCCTGACCTGTGGACGAGATGCAGATTTACAACGCGATCGGCGAGGAGGGATTCACCCGATTGGTGGCCGCGTTCTATAAGCGTGTGCCGACGGATGCCATCCTCGGCAAGATGTACCCGATGAACGAATTAGTCGAAGCCGAGCAGCGGCTACGCCAGTTCCTTATCCAGCGATTCGGCGGCCCGACCACTTACAGCGACGAGCGCGGCCATCCGCGGCTCCGGATGCGTCATGCGCCGTTTATCGTGGATGTGTTCGCTCGCAACCGCTGGATGAAGCTGATGACCGAAGCGATGGAAGAGGCCGCTCTACCGGCCGAGATCGTCACTGTCCTCAAACCGTACTTCGAGAGCACCGCCACATTCATGCTCAACCGCTGATTTTCAAGCAAAATCAGCGGGCTCAAGCATTTTATCTTGGCGGTGAATCACTGCAAAAAAACTTTACCGAAGGATCGAACGGTCGTCGAACTTTGTAGGGTAGATATCGTACTATTTGTAGAACGATCCTCCTTCCCTGGGCGGCGTGTGGTCCCGAGAGCCACATGTCGCCTTTTTTGATTTTTCTTCAATCCTATCAAGCGCGCGGAACTCTGATCTGCGTGTGGTCATCCAGCGTCACTACGCTGGAGTCTTCCTGATCAACTTCAACTATGCAATGACCTGACGTGATGCGTCGAACTTCGCCACGTCCACCGCTGATCGGGCCTTCGTAGTCGAGATACAGGCGTCGATGATCGGGAAGTCGTTCCTGCAAAGTACGCGGCGTGATTGGCCACTCATTGAGCCTGAGCGTGACCAAGTCAGAACCGGATCGCCATTCGAACATCAGGTCGAAATGGGGTTCGGGGATGCCCTTATGGAGTAGGACGACATAGCGTGGCAGGGGTTCAGTCATCGCCAAGGTCCGTGTGGATCGTCTGAAGAAGGGTTTTCCCACAAGGTCATCCGCGACGCGCGGAAGACGCGCTCAACGATTCGGGTGGGCACACACGCAGCGAATATAAGTGAGACTCCCAGCACTCCAAGCCCGGTTCCGATGAGCCCTATTGTGCCGCCGGCACCTTCACTGGGTGCGTAAGTTGCATCGGGGTTAGGCGGACCGGCCTGGATCATCGACGCGGCGTTGAACACTTTGTACGCACCCAGCAAACACGCCAGGCCGAGGGCGATCATCGTGGTTCGCGAAATAATCTCGCGTTGTCGCCGGCTAAAATAGTCGTCTTCAATGTTCACGCGATCAGCACCGGTGCCGGGACGTATCCACTGCGCATTCCGCCGGTCGGGTCGGTGCTGCTCTTGATGTCACACGGGTGCGCCTCAGGCCCGAGGTTCCAGTCGCGGGCATAATCCTCGGCCAGTTGGGTGAGTTCGGCTAGCGTGAGGTTCGGCTTGTCGACCGATCCGCACGCTTCCTTGATCTCGTGCTCATTCAAAAACGTGCCGGTGATGCTGGTCATCGCCGGCTGTTGCAGCAGCCACTTGCAGGCTAACTGGTGAACGGTCATACCGTGATCGGTGGCGTAATGTCGGACGAGTTCTAGCTTCTTCAGGCCGTAGGTTTTCCACGCCTGATCGCGGAATTTGCGGTGGTCGTCGTTGCTCATCGTCGTATCGACTTTGACAACGTCTTTCAGGATGCTGCTGTTGTCGTGGACGCGAACCACCACGCCGGCGCCGTACGCCTTGCTGATCTCGCAAAATTCACGGCCGGGGTTTTGCTCGAAAAGGTTGTAAACGGTTTGGATCGCGTGCGCGCCTTTGTCAGCAACCGCGGTGAAGCCTTCATCGCGCCAGCCGATCGCGGGACCTAGGCTGACGCCCCAGACTTTGATCTTGCCTTCAGCCTTCACCTTTTCCAGCTCGGCGAACAGTTCATCGTTGAACTGCGGCAGCTTGATATTGTGGGCCATATACAGGTCGATGTAGTCCGTACCGAGTCGCTTGAGCGATTGCTCCAAGGCGTACCGCATAAACTTCGGCGAGAAATCCTGCTTGCGTTCCTTATGGCTGCCGGGCGTGCCGGGATCGGAGTAAAAGTCGTAGCCGAACTTGCTCCCGATCTCGAACTTGCTGCGATCGACGGTTTTGAGGAACTTGCACAGGACGTTTTCCGCTCGGCCGTTGCCGTAGGCGTCGCCGTTATCGAAGAAGGTAACGCCTTGATCGGCGGCGAATTTGCAGATTTCCACGCCGCGTTCATCGGTGTAGTGTCCCCACCAGTCGACGCCGAAGATCCAGCAGCCGAGAGCGATCGCCGAGACATCCAAATCCGTTTTACCAAAGCGCCGTCGTTCCATAGAGTGAATCATAGGAAAATCAGCGTGCCGTGAAAAGCAAATGCAAAAAAACGGGTAGTGGGTCAGTTTGAAAAACTCGACCGTACCACGGGCCTCTGGCCCGTGCCGGTGGCGCGGAAAACTGAGAAAATGAACGTCCTTGGATATTTTGAATCGCCGGCACGGGCCGGAGGCCCGTGGTACGGTTGAGTTTTCCAAGCAACGCATTGCAAAAAAACGCGGCTTGCGGTCGGCAAGTTGCGTTCGATGTTCTGTGCGGAGGGTTGTGCTAGATGATGCGAGCCCGCTTCAGACTGCGGAAGGTAGCCAGCAATGCTAAAAGGGCCAATCCACCCCACGCCTCTGCCGGCAGGGGGAGGAGAACCGGACCGCGGTCGTGTTGTTCGAACTCCGTCGGGTCGGCAGCATTGCCGTCGTGTGAGCGGTCGGACGCATCCAACGCCAGCCAGTTGTAGGCAGGACGCTGCGTATGCTCATCCTCCACCACTGCGTTTTGTGGCGAGATGGTTTGATCTGACGGATGACTTGCCAGCGCATGGCCAGCAATGATTTGAAGCGTGCCGAAGCACACAAAAGCACCCACGAGGAGGCGCATATTCTTCCCTTGCCTTAATTTAGGCTTAACTACTGCATTTTCTACCGACGTGAAACCAACACCCACTGTCGGCCCTAACGATTCTCACCTGTGTGTCTTGGCGACACGTTCGCTCAGGGCGGGGGATTTTATACAGCGCCAGCGGATTTACTTCAATAATTATTAAGCTTGGTGAAGCTCGTCACGCAATCCCCGTGCTAATCTGCGTAAGCTGTAAGGCGTAGGGAATGAATCTCAGTTGAAAAACGCAAGATCATACAATCCTTAACGAATCATACATCTGCTGATTCGTCGGCTGCTTGGCGAGCACATCCAGAAGACTTTTGATTGCTTGAGCAGGGGGCATATCCAGCAAATGCCGGCGGATTTGGCGGGCAGCAATGAGCTGCTTTTCTGACAGTAGCTTCTCTTCCTTCCGCGTGCCCGATTCGGTGATCCCGATCGCAGGGAAAATCCGCTGGTTGGCGACGTTGCGATCCAGCGTTAACTCCATGTTGCCTGTGCCTTTAAACTCCTCGAAGATCACCTGATCCATCCGGCTGCCGGTATCCACCAGGCAAGTGGCGATGATCGTCAGGCTCCCGCCGTTCTCGATTTTGCGGGCAGCGCCGAAGAGGCGTTTGGGGATTTCCAGCGCGCGGTTATCCAGTCCGCCGGACATCGTTCGTCCGCCGCTGGGCCCGCCGGCGTTAAACGCCCGGCCGAGGCGGGTCAGGCTGTCGAGCAGCACCACGATGTTCTTTCCGTACTCAACCTGCCGCTTGCAGTGCTCGATCACCAGCGTGGCCATGTCCAGGTGCTTGTCGATCGAGTTATCATTGCTCGACGCATACACATTGCCCGGCACGTTTCGCTTCATGTCGGTGACTTCTTCGGGGCGCTCGTCGATCAGCAACAGCTTCAGTTCCACCTCGGGATAATTCGCGTGAATGCCCTTGGCGATGTTCTGCAGCAGGATGGTCTTGCCCGTCCGCGGCGGGGCGACGATCAACCCGCGCTGGCCGAAACCGATGGGCGTGAGAATGTCGATCGCGCGGCTGGTGAATTCCTTCGGATCGTGTTCGAGCTTGATCATCGGTTCGGGATCGAGCGCGGTGCAGTCGTACAGCGGCACGGTATCGCCGTACTCGTCGGCCGGCTTGCCCATAATGGTGTCGAAGCGATCGAGCACCCGCCCGCGCGGCTGCCCGGTCAGCAACAGTCCGGGACGAAGCCGCTGATCGCGGATCACGCTCCGCGGCACGACGTAATTGCCCTTGGCGGGACGCAGCGGAAACGCGGGATCGCGCAACTGGCCGTCCTGTCGCTCGTCGGGAAGATGGAGAAGTCCTTCGATATGTCCGTTGGTCATGGATTCAGTTCGGTTGAGGGGCGTTACTTATTCTTTGTCGCTCGGCTCTTTGGCGGGTTGTGTGGAGGCATTCGGTCCGAAATTCTTGACAGATACCTGCGCGTTTTTGATCAGCTTGTCTTTGGCGTACGCCTCGGAAACGCTCTTTTCGAGTTCAGACTCCGTAAGGCCGGCCGCTTTAACTGAGCCAACCAGCGGCAAGGAGATACTTCCGTCTTTGCCGATGCGAGTTCGTTTCGTTGTATCTACTCCTACAGCGACCAGATCGCTAATGGTTACTTCGATCACGTCGCCGACTTTCAGTGTCGCCGGCTTGGCTGCGATCGCCGATCCGGCCAACGCGCCGCTCGTGGCTAGGCAGACGAGACACGTCAACGTAACGATAGTCAGCAGGTGTGCTGATCGCATAAAGACACCTCATTGTTGAGTCTTTGTCGCTGAAACAAATCGCCGACCGCCCCCGTGCGTGGCTGCTTCCGCTACGTTAGGATAGCGATTCCATTACCATTTGCCACACGGAGACACGCATGGATATGCTCGCCAAACTGCAGGAAGACATGAAAGTCGCGATGAAGTCCGGCCAGAAGGATCGGCTGACGGTCATTCGGATGCTCATCAGCGACGTGAAAAACATCGACCTCAACCCCGCCAAGCCCACTGCGCTGCAGGCGGTGGAATCGTATGCTAAAAAGCTGCGCAAGAGCGTCGAGGAGTACGAAAAGCTCAGCAGGCCGGACGAAGTGGCGAAACTGAAGTCGGAAATCGCGATCGTAGAAGAGTATCTCCCGAAAAAAGCGTCGTCGGCGGAGACCGAGGCGCTGGTGGATGCGTTTCTCGTCGGCAAAACCTTCACCGAAAAACAGCTCGGCCAAGCGATGGGGCAATTCATGAAAGCCCACGGCAGCAATGTCGATCCGGGCGTGGCCAATCCGCTGCTGAAGGCTAAATTGTTAGGAAAGTAGTTGCTCTAACGTCGCATGGGCTACCAGCCCATGCCTGGTGGCGCACCTTTGCATGGGCTGGTAGCCCATGCGACAACTAAATCAAAGGAGAATTATCATGGCAGAAATAACCTACCCCAAAGTCGGCGAAGCGGCCCCGGCATTTAAGCTCGAATCCAGTTCGGGCGAGACGATCGATTCGTCAAAGCTCAAAGGCAAGCCGTTCGTGCTGTTCTTCTACCCTAAGGCTGATACGCCCGGCTGCACCAAGGAAGCCTGCGGGTTCCGCGACGCCATCGCCGGCTACAAAAAGCTGAGCGCGGCGGTGTTCGGAATCAGCCCCGATCCGCTCAAGGACGTTGAGAAATTCGCCAAGAAGTTCGATCTGAACTTCCCGCTGCTGGCCGACGAGGACCACGCGATCGCTGAGAAGTACGGAACGTGGCAGGAGAAGAGCATGTACGGCAAGACGTATATGGGCGTCGCGCGGACGACGTTCATCGTCGATAAGAACGGCAAGGTCGCGCGCGTATTTGAAAAGGTCAAACCCGACGGCCACGATCAGGAAGTGCTGACTTGGTTGAACGAAAATTTGAAGTAACGATTGCCCTTGCAGTGAAGACGATTGACCATGTGCCCGGCTGCGATTCCGTCGCGGCCGCGCGTCTTTATTTCCGCAAATTGGCAGAGAAAATCGCGCGAATTCAGGAGAGTTTCACTTGATCGCGCCGATCTCATCGTTAGAATCACAGGAGTCGTGACGGATCACGACCGACATTGTCTCGTTGAAAGACAATTCTACCTCAACGGAGTAATCCGATGGCCGCCAAGAAAGTTGCTTCCTCCAAGACCAAGAAGACCGAACCCGTCACCCGCACGGAGACCACGGTTCGTAACACTGCGTTACCGAAAGTGTCGAAGAAGACCGCCGCTCCGGTCGAGTTGACTTTTGGTTCAGTCGCCAAGCGTGCGTTCGAGATTCACGCCGGCGGCACCGGCGGCAGCGAACTGGACAACTGGTATCGCGCCGAGCGCGAGCTCAAAGCCGGGCTGTAATTTCCGCGCCGCGGGCGAAACAGTAAACCTCGGGCGAAACAGTGAACCAGGATCAAGGCATGGGTGACTATCCGCTCAACGCGGACCTCTCAGCCGTGCCGGTGTTTCCGCTGCCGAGCGTCGTGCTCCTGCCGACGGCGGTTTTGCCATTGCACATTTTTGAAGAGCGTTACAAAGCTATGATGCAAGCCGCGCTGCGCGGCAAGCGTCAATTGGCGATGGCGCTGCTGTCGCCGGGCCGGAAGGAAAACTACCACGCCCGGCCGGCGATCGAGCCGGTGGTGTGCGTCGGCACGATTCTCACGCACGAACTGCTGCCCGACGGGAAGTACAATTTCCTGCTGCAAGGCCACACGCGGGCGAGGGTGATCCGTGAATTGCAGACCGACGAACCGTTCCGGCGTTTCGCGCTGGAACGCATCGTCGAAATTCCCGCCGACGAAGAATCGCTGCTGGGTGCACGTCAAAAATTCTCGCAGGTCTTCGAGTCGGGCTTCCTCGCCGGCACGCCGGTTGGGAATACGTTCGCCAAGCTGCTCAGCAGCCCGATGCGCACCAGTGAAGTGGCCGATCTGGTGGCGTTCAACTGCTTTGATGACCTGTCGATCAAGCAACTGCTGCTGGCCGAGGCCAACGTGCAGAGCCGCGTTCTGGCGACGGTGAGTCATCTGCTGTCGATGGACAAGCCCGAACCATGGCCGCCGAACTCGGCGTACCAGAATCCCAGCCCCAATTGAGCTACTTAGCGACTCAAATGCTCACAAAATCCGCAGATTTCATAGATGGCACGGATCAGAAGAGGCAATCGTTTTAATCGGTGCAAACTTTGAAATCTGCGTATTGAATTGCCCTCTCACCACGCTGTCGTTTTCGACCTACTGATTTGCCAGCAGGCAGAATTTAGCAAGAATGCGTCGACGTTAACCAGTCCGGCCGTCAATCGACGGAATCGCCGGGCGTCTGAAAACTACGGAAGTGTTACTCTCGAATGTGGTATTTTGCCTACGGGTCGAATCTCAACTCGCGTGCCGTCGCTGAATGGTGTCGGCATCACGGTTATCGCCCTCCGGCGATGAAGACCGGCAAGCCCGCCGTCCTGGATAACTACCGGCTCAGTTTCCCCATCTACAGCGACTACTTCGGCGGAGGCATCGCCGACATCGTTTACGATCCCGGTAAGTATGTGGCCGGTGCTTTGTTCGATCTGTCTGAAGCCGACCTGAAAGTGCTCGACCAAAAGATCGACCGCAAACTTTCCGGCGATCGCGAAATCGGGCTTTACAAACGCATCGAAGTGAAAGTCGCGCCGCTCACCAAGGGCGAGCCGGTGATGGCCATCACTTATCAAGGCGTCAGCGGCGAGCGCTACCACATCCCGCCGACGAAGCATTACATGGATCTGGTCGTGCAGGGCGCTTACAGCTTCGGCTTGAGCATGATGTGGATCAGTTATCTTCAAAGCTTTAGCACGCAAGTGGGTCGCAAGCCGAGGCCGACAGGCGACAAACCGTGATTGAGGTTTTGACTGGCCCACCTGTACCACGGGCCTCCGGCCCGTGCGGAACGCGTTGAATACTTAGTAATACGAATCGTAAAGATTACCGGCGCGCATTTGTCGTGGATTTGTCATGATAGATCGAGCTGCGCAAGGAGGCGGCCTCTCATGCATGTTGCCGATCACCACGGGGTTGAGGATTTAGATGGATTGGTTCGGGCTGA
>JBBROD010000048.1:0-36319 GCA_038229715.1 Tepidisphaerales bacterium
CCTCGGCGGACAGCTCCGCCGTCAGTTGGCCGGCCATCTGCTGGATCGCCTCCACCTCGGCGGCCGCTTCGGGATGGGCGGCGAGATACGCCTTGACCTCAATCCGGTGCTGGATCGGGAGTTCGCCCACGGCGTAGGCGGTTAACACTTGTTCATCGATGGCGAGTTTCATGATTCGCTCCGTTTTCTTGTTCGGCTCCCTCTCCCGTCGGGAGAGGGCTGGGGTGAGGGGGCTGGTGGCAACGTTATTCGGGCAATACTCGGTAGTCAGCGCCGCCTGCCCCTCACCCTAACCCTCTCCCGGCGGGAGAGGGGACCAGAAGTTTCGATCTCAACGTTTTCAATCCGCTGTGGATGAGGAAGCCGACGTTGGTTTCGCTCAATCCTGTCACGGCGGCGATTTCCTTGTACGCCAGGCCGTGCTGGAACTTCAGCCGCAGCACTTCCTGCTGGTTGGCGGGCAGGTGCTGCATCAGGTCCAAGGCGTGGCTGAGCGAATCCTTCCGCTCCAGCAGTTCAACCGGCCCGGCCGCTTGCGACCAAGGCTCGGCGGCGTGATTCAATTCGATCGTGGACATACGAGACTCACTTCGTCGAAAGTCGATCGCCAGATTCCGGCAGACGGTGTACAGCCACTGCGCCAGGATCGGTTGAACGGAAGCTTGGTCGGCTTTGCACAGGCGCAGAAAGACCTCCTGCACCACGTCCGCAGCCGATTCGCGTCGCCCCACCTGTCGCGACGCGTACATGGCTAACGGAACGTGATACCGATCAATCGCCTGCCTGATCCAGTCGGCTTGCAACGTAATGCCGGCCTCCGTTCAAACACTTAGACGCATGGGACCGGACTATCTTAGATGAATTTTGTGAATTTTTTGAGCGAGCGGGAAAATCCGAATGACGAAACCCGAAATCCGAATGAATGACGAAATCCGAATTCGTCATTCGGATTTGGTCATTCGTCATTCTTTCGGATTTCGGGTTTCGTTATTCGGGTTTGTAAAGCCCCGGTTCCGGCACGTTCGGGATGTGTACTTCCCTCGGCAAAACCTTGCGGTAACCCAATTGCCGGATCACTTCGAGCAGTTCGGTAAACGTGGGATAGAGGCGTTTGTTGAGCTTCTTGTATAGTTCGACGGCCATCACGAACTCGAACTGCAGTTCGTTCATTTCGCCTTCTTCGGCGGTTTTGCGTTCGTCAGAAAGACGGCGGCCGGGGCCGCGGCGACGCTCGAGGCCGGTGTCGTCGCGACGCTCTTCGCCGCTGCGGCGCTCCGGGCCGGTGTAGCCGGCCTCGGCGGAAGTCTTTGCGCGGCGTTCCATGCCGGTGCGGCGGTTGATGCGGTCCTTGCGGCGGTCCGGGCCTTTACCCTTCGCCGGCTCGGCTGCTCGACGTTCGATTTCCTCGGCTACCGGAATGTCTGCTTCGATGAGTGGTCCGACCATGGGAATTACCTCTTTCGATCGTATCGGCCATTCCACGCGTCGGCTTAATCGGGAAAGCCACTCGTCCGATAAGAATGCCCTTTGCGTCGGCGTCGCGCTCGCATACCTTGGCTGCCATCACGGAGACGATTGCATGGCGATGTGGAAAGACTTTTACTACGGCTGCGCGTACTACCCCGAGGCGTGGCCGGAAAACCGCTGGGCCGACGACCTGACAAGGATGGCGGACACCGGGTTCAATGTCGTGCGGCTCGGCGAAGGCGCGTGGAGCTACTGGGAGCCGGCCGAAGGGGTTTTTCAGTTCGAACTGTTCGATCGCGTGATCGGGTTGTGTCAGAAGAACAACATCAAAGTCATCATGGGCACGCCTACGTACGCTGCACCGGCGTGGGTCAGCACGAACTACCCCGAAGTTCTACGGGCCGACTTCAACCGCATCCCCATGAAGCACGGCGGACGGCGGAACCTCAATTACACTTCGCCGAAATACCTCGACCTCTCCGACAAACTCTGCACCGCTCTGGCGGCTCACTACAAGACGGAGACGCAAATCATCGGCTGGCAACTGGATAACGAATTCAACTGCCACATGGACGTCAGCTACGCCGCCAGCGATACCGTCGCGTTCCGGGCGTGGCTGAAGCAGAAGTACAAATCGCTCGATCGCCTGAACGCCGCGTGGGGGACGAGTTTTTGGTCGCAGACGTTTGATGACTGGGAACAGATCGACCTGCCCCATCCGACGGTTGCGTACATGAACCCACATCAGCTGCTGGATGAAACGCGGTTCATCAGCGATTGTGTCGTCCGCTTCGCCTCGCGGCAGGCGTCGATATTGCGGAAGTGCAACGTCAAGTGGCGTATCACGCACAACGGGCTGTTCAGTAATGTCGATCCGACGAAGTTGCGCGAGCCGCTGGATTTCTGGTCGCACGATCACTATCCGCTGTTCTGGGGCGACGGGGATTGGCCGGGCTACGCGGCGAAGCTGGTCGAAGCCCGCTGGATGAGCCAGCCGTTCGCGATCATGGAGCAGCAATCCGGGCCCGGCGGGCAGATGGCGTATCTGCACCGCACGCCGCGACCCGGCGAGATGCGGCAGTGGGTGTGGCAGTCGATCGCCCACGGGGCGGGCACGTTTTTGTATTTCCGCTGGCGCACCTGCCCGTACGGATCGGAACAGCACTGGCACGGATTGATCGAGCCCGACAACCGCAACACTCGCCGATTGGCAGAAGCCAAAACCGTCGGCGAAGAAATCCGCAAGTTGCCGCGGGCGTTTTTTGACGCGAACGTCACCCGGGCCGTAGCGGTGCTGCGGGATCACGACTGCGAAGCGAACGACCGCCGGATCAACACCTATAACAAGGAAGGCCACTGGGAAGCCCACCGCTATCTCGCGGCGTTCGTGAAACAGCACGTGCCATCCGACATGCTGTGGGACACGTCTGACTTAGCCGGGTACCGCCTGATCGTCGCGCCGCACCTGGCGATGATTTCCAAGCAGACGTTGAAAGACCTGACCGCGTTCGTCAAAGCTGGCGGCACGCTGGTACTCGGAGCGCAAACCGGCACGATGACCCAAGACCTGCACCTGATCGAAACCGCCGCACCGGCGATCCTGAAATCGCTGGCGGGCGTTGAAGTGGAAGACTGGACGACGTTGCCGGCTGGCGAATCCCGAACCGCCTTAATCGCGGACGGAACCGCGATCCCGCTCAAAACCGTCGTCGAACGCTTGCGCCTGCGCGGCGCTAAAGTGCTGGCAAGTTGGTCCGGCGACGACACGCTCCTCGACCGCTCACCCGCCATCACCTTACGTAAAGTCGGCAAAGGCCAAGTCCTCTACATCGGCGGATACGCATTGAACGACGCGGTCGCGATACTCGCATCCCGCCTGCTATCGATGACGCAAATCGCTCCGATCGCCGGCGCGAGCGACAAGGTAGAACTGCTGGAACGACGGGCGGGCAAGAAACGGTTCATCACCGCCATGAACTTCGGCCGGGATGAGGAGACGATCACTGAACTGCCGAAGGGCATGGAATTGCTCACGGGCCAACTCATCGCTGGAGAGCTCATTCTGCCGGCGTTGGGCGTGGCGGTAATTGAAGTGAAGTAGGATGAATGAACCACGGAGGCACGGAGATACGGAGAAGAGCAAAAGTTGCCACAGATGGGGCACAGATGGACACAGATAAGCAGAAAGAATGAATCTGTGGCTATCTGTGCCCCATCTGTGGCTAAAATGCTTTTGTATTTCTCCGTGTCTCCGTGGTTGAACTGAATTACAGCCCGAACCACCCGCGTTTTTCGCCATCGCCTACGCGCTCGTAGACGTACGCACCGGTGATCTTGATCCGCTCGTTCTTTCGATCCGGCGCTTCGTAGCTGATCGTCTCGAACACTTTTTCCAAGATCGTATACAGCCGCCGGGCGCCGATGTTCTGGGTCTTTTTGTTCACGTCGAAGGCGATCTGCGCCATCGCATTGACCGCATCGTCGGTGAAAACCACTTCCACGCCTTCGGTGGCCAGCAGCGCGACGGTTTGCTTGGTCAGGCTGTTCTGCGGCTCGGTTAATATCCGCACAAAATCTGCTTTTGACAGATCCGCAAGCTCCACGCGAATAGGGAAACGCCCTTGTAATTCGGGCATTAAATCCGCCACCTGCGAATCAAAAAACGCACCGGCGGCGATGAACAGCACGTGATCCGTCTTTACCGGGCCGTGCTTGGTGACGACCGTGGTGCCTTCCACCAGCGGCAGCAGATCGCGTTGCACGCCCTGGCGGCTGACGTCCGGGCCTTGCTTGCTGTTGCTGGAGCAGATTTTGTCGATCTCGTCGAGAAACACGATCCCGCTCTGCTCCACGCGCTCGATGGCGGCGCGGAGAACCTTGTCTTTGTCGAGCATCTTTTCCGCCTCCTGGCCGAGCAGGAGGTTGCGGGCGTCTTTCACGCTGAACTTCTTGGTCTCGCGGCGGCTGGGCATCATCCGCTCGAACATCGACTGCATCTCGACGTCCATCTCCAGCGCCATGCTGCCGAGCATGCCGGTGGCGCTGGGCTTGTCTTCGATCGAAATATCGACCGTGCGGTCCTCCAACTGACCGGCCCGCAGTTGCTCGCGGATTTTCTCGCGGCTGCGGTTACGCCGCTCCTGCCGGTCTTCATCCGATGCGCCAGCCACGATATCGCCGCCGGGCAGCAGGCTGTCGATCAGTCGATCCTCGGCGTACGTCTCGGCGGCGTTTTTCACGGTTTCCGTCATCTCCGCCCGCACCATCGCAATGCCCGTATCAAGCAGATCGCGGATCATGCTGTCGACATCGCGCCCGTGATAGCCGACTTCGGTAAACTTGGTGGCTTCCACTTTGATGAACGGCGCACCAGTCAGCGCGGCCAGCCGGCGAGCGATTTCGGTTTTGCCCACGCCCGTCGGGCCGCTCATGATGATGTTTTTGGGCGACACATCCTGCCGCAATCCGTCGGGCAGTTGCTGGCGACGCCAACGGTTGCGGATGGCGATCGCGACGGCCCGCTTCGCGTCGGCCTGGCCGACGATGTACTTGTCCAGTTCTGTAACGATTTCCTTGGGAGTCATGTGCTGCATGGTTTTCACTTCCGAGCGGTTAAGATAAACGCGTGCCGCGACCTTCTACCGTGACCGACCGGCGGGCACAAGCTTCATGAGTATAGGCCCGCTTGCGATTCATTCGCCCCTCACGCTTCTGCTCGCTCTGGCGGCGAGTACGGCGGCGATCGCGCTGATCCGCCAGCGTCGTGCGGCGCTACCGCGCAGCACCGTTGTCCTACTGATGCTGGCAACATTGATGCTCGCGATCGCAGCCGGCGACATCTACGCGCCACTTCCGCGGACGGGCGAGATCGTGGTGATGGTCGACTGCTCGCCGAGCACGCGGTCGGCTGTCTATCGCGATCGCAAGGCGCTGGATGCGCGAATTGCACAGTTGATGGGATCGCGATCGTTTCGGCTGATGGCGTTTGGCGGACAGCCAGCTGGCCCGTCCGCCGGCGATCGACTAGCGGATTTGCCCTCGAGCCACACGGTATTCTCACCGCTGGCCGATGCGAGTGCGGTGCTGCTGTTCAGCGACGGGCAGTTTGAGTTGCCCAAAGCCGCCCCGCCGACGTTTCCGGCGATCGACGGCGGATTGCTTGAGGCCCACGACGCCGCGATCGTCGACGCGACCATCCGCGACGGCCGGGCCGACGTCACGGTGACCAACCACCAGGCCGGGCGAACGTTGACGCTCGACGGCGGAGCGCCCATGCCTTTGCCAGCCCAAGGCGCGGTGGTTCAGCGACTACCGATAGAGCGTAATCAGGCTGGTGTACACCGCGCAGCTCTTTCGCCCGGCGACGATTGGCCGGAGAACGACACCATCGCATTCGCGCCGGCAGAGCCGCGACAGCGGCCGCGCTGGTGGATCGGCGCGAACGTACCTGCCGGCTGGCTCGCGATCGCCCCGTCAGCCGTGCCCACTGAACCGGCGGAGTTTCTTGCGCCTTCCGTCATCGCGCTGGCCAACGTGTCGGCCGACGAACTTTCTCCCGCCGCGATCGATCGATTGCAGCAGTACACGCGCGACCTCGGCGGATCGCTGCTGATCGTTGGCGGCGATCATGCGTTTTCCCTCGGCGGGTACGGCGGAACGGCACTCGATGAACTTTCTCCACTGGCGAGCGATCCGCCGACGCCGGCGACGCAATGGCTGCTACTGACCGATGCCAGTGGCTCGATGGCTGGCGGAAACCGCTGGGCGAGCGCGACCGGCGCGCTGACGGCCGCCGTTCGCGAACTACCGCCGGCCGATTCGGTTAGCGTCGGGTCGTTCGCGGGCGATCTGACATGGTGGCTGACCGGCGTAACCGCCCGCGACGCCCGCGCGCGTCCACTCCCCCCGGCCAACGTCGCGCCCGGCGGGCCGACGAATTTGCAATTGGTGATGACCAAACTCGTCGCCCAAGCCGCCGGCGACGGACCCAAGGAATTGCTGATGCTGACCGACGGCGAAGCAGCGCTCGGCAACGCAACGGAGTTGGCAAAATCCATGAACGCCAAACGCATTCGGCTGCACGTGCTGGCGATCGGTTCCGGCGATGCGTTGCCGGCGCTGAAACAAGCCGCCGAATCCACCGGCGGACGATACGCAACGTCGCTGGATGCGACGCGATGGCTCGATGGCGTTCGCGTGCTGGTTCGCGGCGCGTTGCCCGATCGCCTGATCGAGAAGCCTCTTGAAGTGCGGTTCAAAGCTGGTTTTGAGAGCCTTCCCAAGCGCTCGGTGGCGGTGATGAATCGCACCTGGGCCAAGGCCGGTGCGGACGTTCTTGCAGAAGCCGTTCCGAGCCTCGCAGAGGCAGCCGTACCCGCCGCCGCCATGCATCGGGTGGGGAACGGTTCGGTGACCGCGATCGCCTTCATGCCGAACGATGAAGAGTTGTCAGCCGTCGTCACACGCCTGGAACAACCGCCGAGCGATCCGCGGTACGCGGTGGATTGGTCGCCGGCCGCGCTGGGCAAAGTGCGCATCGACGCGAGGGACGGCATTAAAAATCTAAACGCTGTTTCATTTGAACTTGGCCTGACGACGATGCGCGGCGGGACGTCTCGCGTAGCGTTTACCCAGACCGCGCCCGGCCGATACGAAGCCGACTTGCCGGCGTCGGCCGAGCCGCAGTTGGCGGTTGTGATGCTTGATCATCATGAGATCGCGCGAGCACCGTTGGCCGGGCGATACGCGCGGGAGTTTGATGTAATCGGGCTGAACGAGCCGGGGCTGCGGGCGCTGGCGGATCGAACGGGCGGGCGCGTGATCGGGCCGGATCAGAAAACGCCGATTGAGTTTCCACGTCGATGGGAGATGGCGTCGATTACTCCTGCAGCGGCGATGATCGCCGCATCCTTATTTGGCATCGCGCTGATTCAGTGGAAACGTCGAGGGAGTTAATGGGGTGGGCAGTTGCTGTCGCATGGGCTACCAGCCCATGCCGTAGACCGTTAGGCATAGGCTGGTAGCCCATGCGACAATAAGCTCACGCCGGTTGCAATGTGATGTCGACGATTTCTGCCGGCGCGTTGATACGCAGCGGGAACCAATTGCCCACGCCGTTGTTGACGTAAAGCTGTCGGCCGGCGTGCTGGTACAGGCCGGAGATGTAGCGGAACCGCATCCTCGCCGGGTGGATGGGACCAATGTTGATCTGCCCGCCGTGCGTGTGCCCGGCGAGGACGAGGTTGATGTTGGAGTCGCCCAAATAATCAAATGCGTGCGGATGGTGCGCGAGCAGGATCGGGAACGCACCCGGCTGCAGTTGAGGGATCAGCGAGTGGACCGACTCGGCAATCTGTCGATCTCCCGCGCCGATGTTGTCGTCGGTCGGGTCGGCCGAGCCCCACCGCAGGCCGAGCAGTTGGATCGGCTGGCCGCGCACGGTGACGAATCGGGACGAGTTGATGGGCATCTCAAACCCGGCGGCGGTCACTTGCTGCTCAAAGGCGTATCGGCCGGACATGAGGTCGTGATTGCCTTCGCAGACGCAGGTTCCGAACTTCGGATCCCATCGTTTCATCATCGCCAGGCCGGCCGGGAGATCTGCGATGTCGTAATCGATCAGATCGCCGGTGTAGAGGATCAAATCCGGTCGGAGCGCGTTAGTTCGTTCGACCACCGCCCGCAACAGCGGATCGTCGGTAAACTTACCGATGTGAATGTCGGTCACGTGCGCGATCCGCAGCCCCGCCAGCGCGGGTGGAAGGTTGGGGATACGCAACGTCACAGCGTTGATGCGGAACTCATCAAACTTGTTCACCGCGCGCCAGCCCGCAAGCATCGCCAGCGTGGGAGGCGTCACGATCGCGGCGGCGGTGAGGAATTGCCGGCGACTGGAAAATGTTTCCGCCATCACGGGCGCGGGCCGGCGGCGGATTAGTCGCGCCATACCGGCGACGGAGTTGGCGACCGCCCGCCAAGCAAGCCACTCGAGCGCGAACAGGAGATGCCAGATAAAAACCGTCGCGATGACCCATTGCGGCACCCAGTGTTCGATTTTGCCCGAAACAATTCGGGAAAGAATGATGATGCCGATCACAAACGCCATCGACCCGCACCAGAGCCCGATTGCAACGCGCCAAACACGCGCGTACACGAACCGCCCGGCCATCCGATGGGCGCGTCGCCACCACAGAAGGTTACCAGCGATCAGCGAGAAGAGGATGGTAAAGAAGATCACCGAATGCATAAGGTTGCGGGAGATTATTGCGAGATTGCACGGGGATTCTATACTTCAAACGGTGCGACGACGATACTGGTCGCGGAAACGACCAGATCACCGAGCACATTCTCTGAAGCTTGAACGGGTATCTGGACGGGTATGTTGAAACAACTTATTTCCATTTTGGTTCTTTCGCTGCTCGCAACCGGATGCGTTCGTCGAACCATTGCGGTCACGTCCGAGCCCTCCGGAGCGTTGGTATCCATGAACGATCAGGAAGTCGGCCGCACGCCATTCACTCGCGATTTTGACTGGTACGGCCGATACGAAGTGGCGGTCCGAAAAGACGGTTTCGAATCTCTGAAAACCCACACCAGCGTTTACGCTCCGGTTTGGCAATGGGTGCCGATCGACCTGCCGATGGAGTTGTTCCCACTGACCGACCGGCATGCGTTGCAGTTCTCGCTGCGATCGGCGACGACCCAACCAGCCGACAGCGGTGCAGTTCTTGCGCGGGCGCTGCAACTGCAGAGCAAGCTTGAATCGCCGAAATAATCCTGAATCGCCCAAAGAGATTTCACGCGGCGGCGGCTCGAACCGTTACTTCCGGTGCGTCATGCGCAAAAGAATTGGGGCGACGCTACGCGCCGCCCCGGTGAGTTCTGAATCAATTATCGAGCTTTAATTAAGCGGCGAAGAATACCGGCAAGGACAACGCCGATTTGTTGTTTGTCACCACCACCATCTCCCACAGATCGATGCTTCGGAGCTGGTAGCGGTAGTCGATTTCAATCTTTGTGCGGGTGATCAGTTCATTCAGTGCCAAGTCGCTGCGCCAGCCGAGCTTTGTGCAGATCGGCGATAGCGCCTTCTCCACCAGTGCGATCAGCCGGTTGGCCGACTGGAAGTGGTTCAGGATGATGATCCGCGCCCCGGGCTTGGCCACGCGCTGCGCTTCCACCACGAGGCGGCAAGGGTCGGACACCACGCTAATCACATGGCTGATGAAAATTTGGTCAAACGTGTTGTCCGCAAACGGCAGGCGCATCGCGTCGGCCTGGAAAACCGTGGCGTGATCGAGATTGCGTTCGACGATTTTCTTCCTGCACTCGCGCAACATGCCGCCCGACAGGTCAATACCGATGATGCGGCCCTTGTTCGGATAGTAGTTGAGCGAGCAGCCGGTGCCGATACCCAAATCGAGCACGGTGTCGTCATCACCGATGTTCATATGGCTCACCGCGCTTTTCACGCGGTGCTTCACCAGCCGGCCGAAGGTGGCGTCGTAGAACGCGGATTGGATGTCGTAGATTTTTTTTGTGCTGGCTTCCTGCATGAGGCAACGCTTCCCTTGGTTCCGAGATCGAGAGTTCCTGCCTCGATAATCTAGTGAGCGTGTTAGCGTTTGCCAAGTAAACTCATAGGGTAATCCAAATAGTACAATCCTGCCGACAGTTTGTAATTTACTTCCCGCAGTGCGAAGGCTAAGCTCGCAGTCGTAAGGCTTGAGACCGGTTGAAGGTGATCGGACAGCCTGCTTTTCAGGCTTTATTCGCTTCTTGGCGGGGCCATTCCCGTGCCTTTGAGCGAGCGAAGCTCGACCCGTGCGATCGGGTGGCCGACCGGTTTACTTCCCCCGATTCCAACATCGCTTTGTCGCCCTCGGCCGCGCTATGATTTTTACAGCCGGCGGGCTCTAACGGAGATCGATGATGCCTAAAGCCAATCCACTCGTTTCTCTGATCGATAAAAAACTCGACACGTCGCTCTTCCGCGAACAGCATTGGGAAGGCACGTTCTGGGAATACCTCGACATCGTGTCCGAGAACCCCGGCGTGGCACGCAATGCGTTTCAGCGCGTGTACGACATGATTGAGTCCTATGGCTCCGAGCCGTTCGTGCAGTTCAAGCAGGAGATGACGCGGTACAAATTCTTCGGCGACCCGATCGACCACGGTGCCGACGCGATCTATGGCTTGGAACGGCCGCTTATCCAACTGGTCGATTTCTTCAAATCCGCGTCGCAGGGGTACGGCACGGAAAAACGCATCCTGCTATTGCACGGGCCGGTCGGGTCGAGCAAATCGACCATCGCCCGGCTGCTGAAAAAGGGGTTGGAGTCCTACAGCAAAACAGAGGCCGGCCGCTGCTACACCTACGCCTGGCGTCTGCCCAAGCACATGAACGGCGACGACGGCGAGCAGTATCTCGACTGCCCCATGCACGAAGAGCCGCTGCTGCTCATCCCCGCCAACGCCAGGCCCGACGTGCTGGAATCGATCAACGAAAAACTCCCCGACGGCAAAAAGATCAAACTGTACGGCGACGTCTGCCCCTTCTGCCGCAAGATTTTCGGCGATCTGCTCGAGCAGTACGACGGCGACTGGAAGAAGGCGATGGACCACGTCCGCGTCAAACGATTAATCCTGAGCGAAAAAGACCGGCGCGGCATCGGCACGTTTCAGCCGAAGGATGAAAAGAATCAGGACAGCACGGAACTCACCGGCGACATCAACTACCGCAAGATCGCCGAGTTCGGCAGCGACAGCGATCCGCGCGCGTTCAACTTCGATGGGGAACTCAACATCGCCAATCGCGGTATTGTGGAATTCATCGAAGTGCTGAAGCTCGATGTCGCGTTCTTGTACGACCTTTTGGGCGCGTCGCAAGAACACATGATCAAGCCCAAGAAGTTCGCGCAAACCTATATCGACGAAGTGATCCTCGGCCACACCAATGAGCCGGAATATAAGAAGCTGCAAGGCAACGAGATGATGGAGGCGTTCCGCGATCGCACCATCAAGATCGACATGCCTTACAACATTCGGCTGGACGACGAGATTAAGATTTACCTCAAAGATTTCGGTTCTGAGCGAGTGCGTGGCATGCACATCGCGCCGCACACGATTGAGGTCGCGGCGATGTGGGCGGTGCTGACGCGACTGGCAGAACCGAAAAAGGCGGGCATCACTAAACTGCAGAAACTGAAGCTGTACAACGGCAAATCAATCCCGGGATTTACCGAAGACAGCATCAAGGAACTGAAAGAAGAAGCCCCGCGAGAAGGCATGAACGGCATTTCGCCCCGTTATATTCAGGACAAAATCAGCAATGCGCTGGTCAGCCATCAGGCACAGATCGACAAGGCGATCAATCCGTTCATGGTGATGAACGAACTGGAAGGCGGCCTAAGCCATCATTCGCTGATCACCGACGAAGAACTTAAGAAGGACTACAAGGAACTGCTGGCCGTCGTTCGCGAAGAGTACGAAGACATGCTCAAGGCCGAGGTTCAGCGGGCCATCAGCGCGGATGAGGACGCGATCAAGCGATTGGCCACCAACTACATCGAGAGCGTGCGGGCGTACACACAGCATGAGCGGGTTCGTAACCGCTACACCGGGCGCGACGAGGATCCGGATGAACGCCTCATGCGGTCGATCGAGGAAAAAATCGACATCCCCGACAGCCGCAAGGACGATTTCCGGCAGGAGATCATGAACTACATCGGCGCGCTCGCGCTCGATGGCAAGAAGTTTGAGTACAACACCAACGCCCGGCTGCTCAAGGCGTTGGAACTCAAACTCTTTGAAGACCAGCGCGACACGATCAAGCTGAAGAATCTGGTCAGCACGGTGGTGGACGACGAGACGCAGCAGAAGATCGACGTGGTGAAGCAGCGTCTGATCAAGTATTTCGGCTATAACGAAACCAGTGCAACGGACGTCCTGAATTACGTCGCCAGCATCTTCGCCCGCGGCGACAGCAAGCAGGAGGACTAAAGCGGTGCGCAATTTGATGTAGTGCAAACTCAGAATTCGTCATCCTGAGGTACGCCGAAGGATCTCGCATGGCGAGCGGTTTTCCACTCTCGAGATCCTTCGGCGTACCTCAGGATGACGACAAACGGCCATTCTCACGCTACAACGAAAGGCGCATTGCCATAGAGGCAATGACGCGGCTGCGAATCACGTTCTTCCGTTGCTGCCGTTGTACACTTGACGCTTGCGTTTAACTTTGAGGTAGTTACATCAGATCGAGATGGGATAGCAGCATGAAAGTAACCAATCGCCGGTCGGGGTCATCCCTGGTGCTGACGGGTTTGATCGGCATCCTTTATTTCTGGTTGACCGATCATCGCCTTGGGTTGGCTTCCCGATTGACCGGCTCGCCGAGCAGCGTGGATGAAGCGAACCAGGCGTTTACCGGCACGATTGTGGGGATTGTTGGATCGCTAGTCGTCGTCGGGATTGGCGTTTGGCTGCTGACCCGCCGCACCGCCTGATAACGCGACGATACGGTTCAGCCGCCGAAACTTGCGGAGGCTACTCTCTGCCTGCACTGTGCGCATCTGTCGCGAAAGCAGGATGCCCCGCCGATGCCGTGGTCCGCAATTGTCGAATTCATTCAGCTGACGAACTGCTTTTTTCTTCTTTGCCGCACCGTGGGCGAATACAATCAATCATATGATCTTGAAGATCGAAAAAGATCATCAACGCTTCCGCCAGATTGTTAAGGGCCGGATCAGGGACGATCTCCGCAAATTTCTCACCAAGGGCGAGCTGATCGGCAAAGAGGGCAAGCACCTGATCAGCATTCCCGTTCGCGGGATCGAGCTGCCCCACTTCCGCTATGGCGATAACAGCGGCGGCGTAGGTGCCGGTGACGGCAAGGAAGGCGAAACCGTCGGCAAGGGCCAGCAAGGTCAAGGGAAAGGCCAAGGCGGTAGCGAAGTCGGGCAGCATTTAATGGAGGTTGATCTCTCTCTCGATGAACTGGCTGACATCCTGGCCGAAGAACTGAAGCTCCCACGGATCGAACCCAAGGGCCACCATCGCATTACCACAGTCCGCGAGAAATACTCCAGCCTGCGCCGGGTCGGCCCGGAATCGCTGCGGCATTTCAAGCGTAGCTTTAAAGAAGCGCTCAAGCGCCAGATCATGACCGGCAACTACGATCCGAATAATCCGGTCATCATCCCGCAGAAGAAGGACATCCGCTATCGAAGCTGGAAGGAAATCAAAAGCCCGCAAAGCAACGCGGTGATCATCTTCATGATGGATGTCAGCGGCTCGATGGGCGAGGAGCAGAAAGAACTCGTCCGCCTGGAGAGTTTTTGGATCGACACCTGGCTGCGCAAGAACTACGAAGGCATCGAGAGCCGCTATATCGTTCACGACGTGAGCGCCAAGGAAGTCGACAAACAAACCTTCTACCACCTCCGCGAAGACGGCGGCACGAAAATCAGCAGCGCCTACCGCACGGCCAAGCAACTGCTCGACACCCATTACTCGCCGGAAGAGTGGAACATCTACCTCTTCCACTTCAGCGACGGCGACAACAGCTCCGAAGCCGACAGCCGCGATTGTGTGAAAATTTTGAAGGAACAACTCCTGCCTCAGGCCAACATGTTCGGCTACTGCCAAGTGGCCAGCGCGTATGGCAGCGGAAACTTCATCAACGTGCTGCACGAGCATTTGCGCGGGCAAGAGAAGGTGATGACCAGCCGGGTGAACTCGAAGGACGATATTTACGACTCGATCAAGACGTTTTTCGGGAAGGGGCACTAAATGGGCTTCGTAATAATTTCCTTTGGTATTCCACTGGGGATAATCTTATTCATCTGGGGTGGCTTAATCTGCTTACGCGCCAAAGCGCTAGTCGGTTCGGTGGACGTGCGAGGCAATAGCGCCCGACTTATCGGCTTAGGCGCGATGTTGTTCGGTGCATTTACTGCGATTGTTCCCTGCACATTTGTCGGGCGTTACGATATGGGATTCGGGCAGTTCGGGCTTTACTTCACTAGTCATTGGCCTGCAGTATTGGGTGCGGTCCTCGCTTGGATTGGTATCGTGCTATTGGTTGTTGGTATTCGCACACGGCAGTGGCAGTTCGTGGGCTACGGTTCGATCCTATTTCTGCTGGGAATCCTTCTGATGTTCCAACTGAAAGTCGTTGAGCGTTCTTTTTTCCAACTTCTCGGCCGGAAGGCGTATTGAGTCGCACGGGGTGTTGCCAAAGCCCCCTAAAATAGTTTATGGCGAATAAAACTCTCATCCCCTTCCCCCCTGAGCTCTTGGCCGCCAAGAAGGAGATGCGCGAAGTTGCCCGCTCGTACGGCCTCGATTTCTTCCCTGTCGTCTTCGAGATGTGCGATTACGAGCAGATGAACCAAATCGCCGCGTATGGAGGCTTCCCGCAGCGGTACCCGCACTGGCGGTTCGGCATGGAGTACGAAAAGCTCCGCAAGCAGCACCACTACGGCCTCGGGCGAATCTACGAAATGGTCATCAACAACGATCCGTGCTACGCCTACCTGCAGGAGAGCAACGCGCTGGTCGACCAGAAGCTGGTGATCGCCCACGTGTACGGCCATAGCGATTTCTTCAAGAGCAACCTGTGGTTTAGCCAGACCAATCGCAAAATGATGGACGAGATGGCGAACCACTCCACCCACGTCCGTAAGCATATCGAAAAGTACGGCTACGAGACGGTGGAAAACTGGCTGGACGTTTGCCTGAGCGTGGAACACCTGATCGACCCGCACAGCATGTTCCTCAAGCGCGGCCCGAGTGACGACGCCGTGCCGGAAATCCCTCGTCATGAAGCCGTCACAAAATACAAAAGCAAGGATTACCTCGACCGCTGGATCAACCCGCCGGAGCGGCTGGAAGCCGAGGCGAAGAAGCTTCGTGAAGAAGCGGCCCGCGTGCGTCACTCCACGCCCAGCCGTCCGACGCGCGACGTGCTGCTGTACCTGCTTGAACACGCCCGGCTGGCCGACTGGCAGGCGGATTGCCTCTCGATCGTCCGCGAGGAAGCGTACTACTACGCCCCGCAAGGCATGACCAAGGTGATGAACGAAGGCTGGGCCAGCTACTGGCATAGCACGCTGATGACCAGGCACTTCCTCGACGCCGCCGAGATCATCGACTACGCCGACCACCACAGCGGCACCGTCCACATGCCGCCCGGCGGATTCAACCCGTACAAGATCGGGTTGGAAATTTTTCGCGACATTGAAGACCGCTGGAACAAAGGCAAGTTCGGCAAGGAGTACGAGGAATCCAACAACCTCGGCGAGAAAAAGAAGTGGGACAAGGGCTTGGGCGCCGGCCGGGCGAAAATCTTTGAAGTGCGCAAGGTTTACAACGACGTGAACTTCATTGATGAATTCATGACGCCGGAGTTCATCGAAAAGCACAAGTTCTACCAGTACGGCCGCGATGCCCACACCGGCCAGCTCCGCATCGTCAGCCGCGATCCGGCGAGGATTAAGCAAACGCTGCTCTACCAGCTGACCAACATGGGCCAGCCGTTCATCTACGTTGTCGACGGCAACTACGCCAACCGTGGCGAGCTGTACTTGGCCCATCGCCACAATGGGCTGGACATCGAAATTAAATACGCGATCGAAACGCTGAAAAACCTCTTCAAAATCTGGCAGCGCCCGGTGCATCTGCAGGCGCGGATTGAAGACGACATGCACCTGTTCAGCTTCGACGGCAACCAGCCGAAGCAGCAGACGATTCATGACGACCTGCCGAAGCCGGCGCATCAAGTGGGCTGAATTTCTTTGCTTTGACAGACATCCTGTCGATACACTTTGTGCAATGTCGCGACTTAGCACGATCAAGATGACTGCTCGACAATACCTGATGCTTGGAGAGGATCCTCCAGGCGTGCGGCTTGAACTAGTTGATGGGGAGGTGGTTGTGAGTCAAAGTCCGATTCCGGATCACGGCTTCGTCGTAATTCAACTCGCGGTCATTCTTGGGTCGTACATCAATAAGCAAAAGCTGGGACAACTGTATTCAGACATCGACACCATCTTTGGCGAATACGATGTTCGCCGTCCGGATTTGCTCTATTTCGCAAAGAAGCGAACTCATTTGATCGGCGAGAAAGCCATGAAAGGCCCTCCTGATCTCGCAGTGGAAGTTGTGAGTCCGAGCAGCAGCAAAACCGATCGCGTCGACAAATTCAAACAATATTCCGCAGGCAAGGTCAACTATTACTGGATCGTCGACCCTCGCCAGCGGACGGTCGAAGCATATCGCCTTCGCGCCGGCAAGTACGTCGGTCGTGTACGCGGGTCCGGATCGGACGTCGTCCAGCTTCCGCCGTTCCCCAAGCTCAAGATCAATTTGGCAAAACTCTGGCGGCCGAAGTAATCTCTCTACGAAGTAATCTCTCTACATGGCCGATCCGATCCTTTCCATTCATCCCGATTCTGCCGCTCTTGCTTTTGCCGCTGCGGATGCGTTTGCGGCGGCGGCCGCGAAGGCGATTGCCGATCGCGGCACGTTTACCGTCGCCGTCTCCGGCGGATCGACGCCCAAGGCGATGTTTAAGCTGCTTGCAACGCCGAACTTTACGCTGCGGATGGATTGGTCGAAGATCGAAATCTTTTTCGTCGACGAACGCTGCGTCCCGCCCGAACACGCCGACAGCAACTACAAGATTGCGAACGAAACCCTTCTTACGTTCGTGCCGATTCCGACATCCCATGTCCACCGCATGCGCGGCGAGATCGACCCGAACGATGCCGCCATCGAATACGGCCGAATGCTCAAAGCCCGCTTCGGCGACGGCGGGGTCGACCAGCTTTGGCTCGGCATGGGCGATGACGGTCACACCGCGTCGCTGTTCCCCTATTCGCCGGCGGTGAAGGAAACGCACCACCGCTGCGTAGCGCAGCACGTACCTCAATCCACCACCGGCGACAGTTGGCGCATCACGATGACCGCGCCGTTCATCAATCGCGCCAAGGAAGTCGTCGTTCTGATGGCCGGCGCCGGAAAAGCCGAGCGACTCAACGAGGTTCTCAACGGCCCGCGCGATCCGGAACGTTTGCCGATTCAGTTGATCCAGCCCACGACAGGTCACCTGAGTTGGATGCTCGACGCGCCGGCGGCGCGATTGGCGAGGAAGTGACCCTTATTGCCCGTTGCCTCAGCGCACTTAAAACAAGTATCTTCAGAACTATTCCTTACCCACCGGCGTCCACCCGAACAGTTTTTCTGCGTTACCGCGATAGACCTTGTATCGCACTTCTTTCGGCAGATTAAGAGACTCAAAGAAGGTGTAGTGCTTGTATTGCGATGGGTCTTTCTTGAACGACCACCATCCTTCATCGGTACCAAATAGAAGCTTGTCTTGATTGCGAATAATAAACTCGCGAGCAAACTTGCGGTCGCGATTGAGCAGATCGGGCACCACCAGGCCGGACAAGTCGGCGAAGAGATTCGGGTATTGCTGTAGCTGTCGGTCTGCATCGTGCAGCTGCCTCCACCAGTAGGCGTGGGCGATCAGATTGCACTTGGGATATTTCTTCAGCACGTTGTCGACGCGTTCCATGCCCTTTTCGACCATGTTCTTGTTCTGGTCGATGTGGAACATCACCGGCAACCCGACCTTCTCGCAGGCCTCGTAGAGCAGCAGGTTTTTGGGATCGTCGAAATTCAGATTCCTCCCGTAGTGTTCGCCGAACGCGATCGCCCCGTCGGCGACCTCTTTCCGAAGAATTTTTTCCGCTTCGTCGACGGTCTGTACCTCGCCGGCGTCGATGATGCACATGCGATCGATCTTCCCCTTGTACTTGGCAAAGTTGGCGAGCATCGTCTTGCGGTCTTCCGGGGTGTAGTCGCGCGACCCCTTGTGGTTCAGCGGGCTGACGATAGAGCGGTCG
Source organism: Tepidisphaerales bacterium (assembly GCA_038229715.1). Lineage (GTDB taxonomy): Bacteria > Planctomycetota > Phycisphaerae > Tepidisphaerales > Tepidisphaeraceae > JANMES01. The sequence continues at coordinate 18,378 of JBBROD010000048.1, forward strand.
ATGTGGTTCCGCTTCATCCAATCGGCCACGATGTCCAGTCCGTCCTTGTCGCAGGGGTGAGCGTGGATGTGCACGTCGATGAAATTGATATCCGTAGGCGGCTTGGCTGCGACCTTCTCGCCGGCAGTCTGCTGCAGTTTGATCATCTGCTCGGCGAAGCGTTCGCCGAGTAACAACTGGCTTTCAGTGTTGAAATGCCATTTGTCCGTCGTTGTCAGTCCCTTTGAACTCACAACGCCAGTCGCATGAACCTCTTCAGGCAGTTTGGCGATCACGTCGTTGATCGCTTCACCGTCTTTAATTTGCCCGGCGACGAATGGCAGATTGGGATCATCGAATTTGGAGCGGATGTCGCCGATTATCGACTTGAGTTGCGCCAGATACGCTTCTGGCGCTGCTTTGTCGTCCTCGCCCTGTTGCCACAATACGCCTTTGATCGTGCCGGACTTGGCGGCAATTTTTGTCCGTCGACGTGCTTCTTTAATGTTGTCGCTTTTGTCGACCCACTGGTCGATGGTTGTCTGCTCGCATGCGTTGACGACTAACCCGATGCGAATACTTTTATTCTGTTCAAGCATTTTACGGGCGAAGCTATATCCTGGGCCGAGTTTCTGTGACGTTTCTCCCTTCGCAATCGTTGAATAACGATTCAGCGGATTCTTCGCCGGTTCCCACTCGTCCTTATCGTTAAGGAGGTAGCAGCGATCGAGCACAGCTTCGGCATCGCCGGGCACATCGGCCCGCCCGGCCATGTTGGATTGACCGATCAGCAGGTAAATCTCCAAACCCGTCGGCGCAGCATGATCGCCGGCGACGGCGGGAGGTTCCCCTAACGCGCTAATGCATCGGAGGCCCATGAAACCGGTAGTCAACGCGAGAAAAAGGTAACACAGCTTTTTCATGAATCGAATTTCTCCATGTATCCCAGGTTGCAGCGGAAAAACGCCGCCGACTCGAGTATAGCACAACGATTTCCTGCGATGGAACGACGCCGTCACCAAGTGTCTCGCTCGTGGGCATCTTCTGCTCCACAGAGGGTGGATAAATGTAGCGATTGACCTTCTGCCCAGACCGGATGCGCGACGTTTATCCACAGAGGTTGCAGCGTGGGTTCCCCGAATCCAGCACGGATATGTCAATAGCTCGATGGAATGGAAGTATTTTAGCCTAACATTTGCAACTTTGAGTCCCGGCGTCTCAACACTTGGAGCGCAGGGAGGTATAGAGGTTTGTGGTCCCCCGATGTCTGCGTGCTTTTTTTCGGCTTAGGCACGGTCTTGCCGAAATAAAGCGATAACTCGTTGTCCCCCAATACACCAAGGCATGTGGTTTCATGAAGCGCGTATTGATCCTTGCAATTGTCGCAGTGTTCACGTTGAGTTGGATTTCTATCGCATCAGCTGCGGATACGCCGATTGCACCTGACGCCGATGCGCCTTTGAAGCTTGCCCCTCATCCTCGTCTTTGGGTTCCGGCCGACACGATTAATCACCTTAAAGACAAGCTTCACACGCCGTACATGAAAACCTCCGCCGTGCGGATCATGCAGGATGCTGACTACCTCGTGACGGCCGAGCCCGTCGCCCAGGGTGAAGGCAAAACCCAGCAGGCTGGCACACGCGCTATCGCCAGCAACCTCAAGTGCCTCACCACGGCTTATGTGCTCACCCGCGACGCGAAGTATCGCAGCGCCGCCATGCGCCACCTGGCCAATATTCTCACGTGGAAGCAGATCAGCTGCGAAGCGAGCATCGACACGCCGGCAGATCAACCCATGTTTTTCTGCCTCAGCTATGGGGAACACTGCGCCGACATCGCACTGATGTACGACATCTTTCGCCCGGACATCACGCCCGAGGAAATGAAAGTTTTCAATGACGTGCTGGACCGGTTTTATCTCAGCCAAGCCCTGCGCGCTTACAACAAGCCGCCTTGGTGGGCGAATAAGGAATGGACCAACTGGAACGGCGTGTGCGCCGGCGGAATGGGGATGCTCGCGCTGGCGTTCTACGACGACCGCCCTGAATTGCAAAAACTCATCCCCTTTGTCGACAAATCACTTAGCGAGTACTTCAAGTCCTACATCACCGACGGCGGAGGCAATCACGAAGGCACCGGCTACTGGAATTACGGCATGCACTACGCCATCCGGTACCTGCTCAGCTACGAAAACGCCACCGGCAAAAAGCATCCGGCCTTCGAGAACAAGATGCTCGCCAAATCGCTTAACTTTCCAGTCGATTTCACCAAAATCACGTTCGGCGACAACGACGGATGGCACCCCACGGGGTTTTATTTCATGATGGCCAAGCGAACCAACCAGCCCGACGCTGCCGTTCGCGCGGCGGCCTTTCTGATGGACGAAGTCCCGCCGGCCACAAGTCCGGAAAAGCGAACCCGCCCGGTGACCACCGCGAGCGGAGACATCCTATACGCCGCCGACTGCATCCCAACGACCGAAACCATGAGCCGGCTCAAAGCCGAGCGTGAACTGAAAAAGCAGCCCGTCGCCCGCGTGTACGACGGGCTTGGCTGGGCGGTTCTCGCTGACGATTCGATCTTCCCCAAACTCCGACTCTCCACCCGCGGCGGCAGCAGCCAAGTCCGAGGCCACGGACATCTCGATCTGCTCAGCTTCAAGTGCGCCGTCAACGGCGTACGCTTCATCGACGACCAGGACGGCGGAATTATGTCCGTCAACTACACGTCCCGCGGAACCGATCTCTACGCCCGCAGCGCCGCCGCCAAAAGCACACTCTTCGTCGACGGCCTCGGCTGTGCTGTGAACACCGAAACCACCACGCCGGAAATCGTCGAAGGTGAAGGTTTAACCGGCATTCGCATCGACGGTTCAAAAATCTACATGAGCAGCTGGGGCCGAGGATTCATCGGGCGGCTGTTTCTGGTGATCGACGCCCGCTACTGGCTGGTGATCGATTCGGCGCCGGGGCACGGAATGGAATCGCGATTCCACACTCACGCCGACGTTCAAGCAGGAGACGATTGGGCTCTGCTCAGCAAGGACGGTCAAAAACTCACAATGACTTTTTCCTCGTTGAGCCCCACGGTTATGCAGCAATCCCGAGGCATGCCCTCCACGCCACAAGAGCAGACCAAAATAATCTGCTGGATGAACAACGGACCGGCGAAAGACAGCCTGTCCGTTACCGCGATGAACCCCGGTACGAACAAGTTGCCGCTGAAACTGACTAAGGATGAAGGCGGATATGTCATCGAAGTGACCAACGAAGACAAAGTCGTCCGCACCATCCGCCTAACTCGCGATCTGAAACTGCGTAGCTGAGGCGAAGCGGATCGTGACCCGTGGCGCGACAGGCGTATCGATGTCAGCCCGCCCTGTCATACTGCGTAGATCATTCCGCGATCGGAATCCTATCTGTTATACGCGCTCCGTTTAATTCACGCGCATTTCGTACCGTTGCTGGCTTCTTTCAGCGAAAGCCAAGTGATTCGGCGCAATGGAGTTATAAAGGATCAAATAGGGTTACGCGCGGATTGAGGTTTTTCATTTCGGGCGGTTCTCGCTCAGTCAAAAACGGCCATCTGCGATGGCCCGCGTCACGGGGAGTGGGTCGATCGGGGTTCGTTGGTTGCTTTGCTTCTTGTGCTGCTATACCGTTTCTTCCCCTCACTAACCCAATAAGGAGTTTGCGATGTTTCCGCTGTCGGAACGAGTGAAGCAAGTGGCTGATTCCATCACCCTGGCTGTGAGCGCGAAGGCAAACGCGCTGAAGAAGGCGGGCGTGGATGTCGTCGGCTTCGGCGCGGGTGAGCCAGATTTTGATACGCCGGCGTTTATCAAAGACGCTGTCAAAGTCGCGCTCGATAAGGGGCAGACCAAGTACACGCCAACGCCCTGCTTTCCGGAGCTGAAGGCCGCCATTGCGGACAAGTTCCGCAAGGACAACGGGCTGGACTACAAGCCGGAGAATATTTCCGTCTCCGCCGGCGGTAAGCATTGTTTGTACGCGGCGTTTATGGCCGTCCTCAATCCCGAAGATGAAGTGCTGATCCCGTCGCCGTTCTGGGTGAGCTATCCCGAGCAGGTGAAACTCGCCGGCGGCGTGCCGCGGATCATTCATGGCAAAGAATCCAACGGATTCAAGATCACGCCCGAACAGCTGCGCAAGTCGATCACCGGGATGACCAAAGTCTTCCTGATCAACTCCCCCAGCAACCCAGCCGGCCACGCATACACGCCGGGTGAACTCAAGGCGCTGGCGGAAGTGCTGGCGGAGTTCCCCAAGGTGCTCGTCTTCGCCGACGAGATTTACGAGAAGCTGATCTACGACGGGCTGAAATTCGTCAGCTTCGCCACGTTGCACCCAACGCTGGCGGAGCGGACGCTGACGTTTAACTGCCACAGCAAGAGCTTCGCGATGACCGGCTGGCGCGTCGGCTACGTCGGCGGGCCGAAGATGGCAATCGACGCGATCAACCGCCTGCTCAGCCAGATGACCAGCCACATCACCAGCTTCACGCAAGTGCCCGCGACACTGGCGCTGACCGACCCCCGCGGGGCCGCGAGCGTCGAGCAAATGCGCCAGGAATTCCAGCAGCGCGGCCGGCACATGTGGGAACGGCTGATCGCCCTGCCGAAAATCAAGTGCGTTCGCCCGCAGGGGGCGTTTTACTGCTTCCCGAACGTCAGCGCGTACTTCGGAAAATCTGCTAACGGCGTAAAAATCACCGACGGCGTAAGCTTCGCCTCGGCACTGCTCGAACAAAACCACGTCGCCGTCGTCCCCGGCAACGATAGCGGTTTCGACACGCATGTGCGCCTGAGCTTTGCGACGAGCATGGCCCAGATCGACAAGGGCATCGACCGCATCGCAGAGTTTCTGAAAAAGCTGAGCTGAAGATTTTTAGCCGCAGATGAACGCAGCTAAACGCAGATAGAACAAAAAATAGAGCGACTAAATTTATCGCTAAGACGCGAAGTCCCGAATCCTATCAGAAACCAGAATCACCCGAATTTCTTCACATTCTTTCTTCGCGCCTTCGCGGTTCTGTTTTGAGTTAATTTAGAAGCTCTTACTTCTTCTTAGTTTTATCTGCGTTCATCTGCGTTCATCTGCGGCTAAAAATCTCTTCTACGGCAGGATAATCGCATCCGCGTACTTCCCCGCGAATCGTTCCTTGATCCGCCTGGCTTCGGCGTACGTCGCAACAGGGCCCACGCGGATGATCGTCAGCCCGCGGGCATCGGTGGTCTTGTTCGGGGAGACGCCTTGCTGCTTGAGTTCGTTAATCGCATTCTCCGCGCCCTTGGAGTTACTGAACGTCGCCAGTTGCACCTGGAAATTGCGAATGCCTTTCCGCTCGCGCGAGCGGTTGGCCTGCTCTGAATTGGGAAACAGGTTCTGCACCTGATTGAACGTTTTGTCGGCCTGATCGAACCGGCCCAGCCGCTGCTGGCTCAGGCCGATGCGGTAGAGCGTCCAGGCTTTCAGTTCCGGCTCGCTCAACAGATCGTAAGCTTTGGACCATTCCTCGAACGCGGCCGAGTAGTTGTCCTGAAAGTAATTGACGTTAGCGAGGCTGGTGCGAATATACCCTTCCAGCCTCTTCGGCGGAACCAACTGCAGCGCCCGGTTGTAGTTAACTTTGGCCAGTTCCAGATCGTCCATCGCCATTGAGGGATTGGCCTTCTCCCGCTGCTCGATCGACCGCCCCTTGAGGTAGTACGCCGCCGACGCATCGGCACCCGTGCCCTGCTTGGCGATGACTGCATCAGCATTGGCGATGGCTGAATCGAAGTTTTTGTTCTCCAGGGCAAGCTTGCCGTCTTCGAGCTTTTTCTGCGTGACCTGATCCGACGCGCAGCCGGCGACGCCGAGTGCGAGCGAAAGAAAAAGAAGACCGATTCGCGATGTTTTCAAGTTTCGCCTCCGTGCGAGTTAGCCTACACTAGGCTCAGCGTTTGGACGATCCGCTCAACCGTACCACGGGCTTCCAGCCCGTGCGAGCGATGAGCAGATGTCGGTGAATTCACCGATTTTCAAATACCCGCGCCGTTCACACAGGTGGGAAGCCCGTGGCACGGTCGAGTCGTCTGTCACAGCCTAGCATTGAAAGACTTTTGGAGGAAGAGGATGCTGCTCGAACCATTACTGAATCACGCAAAAAATAAGCCCAACGAGGTCGCCATTGTGGACGACAAAGGCCCGACCACCTTCGGTCAACTCGCCGCGATGGCGGCGGGACTCGGGCAGTACCTGTCGGCCCAAACGTCGCAGCCGCGCGTCGGGCTGCTGCTGCCGGCCAGCGCCGGGTTCGTCGCCAGCTTTTACGGAACGCTGCTGGCGGGCAAGACGATCATCCCGATCAACTTCCTGCTCGGCGATAAGGAAATCGCCCACGTCTTAAAAGACAGCGGCGTGGATACGGTTGTCACCATCCCGCAGCTGGCCGGGCGATTGGCGGGGCATCCGATGAAGGTGATCGACATCACCGCGCTCCCGCCGACCCCGCCGGCGGCGATCGAACCGAAAATCCCACAGCGCAGCGCCGATGACCTCGCCGTCGTCATGTACACCAGCGGCACGAGCGGGCTACCCAAGGGCGCGATGCTCACCTTCGGCAATCTCCACTCCGACACCGTCCACTCGATCGAAGCGATCCAGCTGAAATCGACCCACTCGTTCCTCGGCGTGGTCCCGCTGTTCCACGCGCTGGGGATGATGGCGTCGATGCTCGTGCCGATCCAACTCGGCAGCAAGGCGGTCTACCTCAGCCGGTTCAGCCCCGTGGCGGCGATGAACGCAATCCGCGAGCACAAGATCAGCTTCATGTTCGGCGTGCCCAGCATGTACGCCACGATCGCGAACATGAAAAACGCATCGGCCGACGATTTCAAACACATGTACGCCGTCATCTCCGGAGGCGAACCGCTTTCGCCGCAGTTGAACGAACTGTTCAAAAAGCGGTTCGGCCAACCCATTCTTCAAGGGTACGGCCTGACCGAAACCAGCCCGTGCATCGCGTTCAACACGCCGCTGATGAGCAAGATGGGCTCCGTCGGCAAGCCCATCCCGTCGGCAGAGTTCCGCATCGCCGGCGAGAACGGCGAACCGCTCAAGCCCGGCGAAGTCGGCGAGATCTGGGTCAAGGGCCCGATGGTGATGAAGGGCTACCTGAATCTGCCCGAGGTGACGAAAGAAATCCTCACCGCCGACGGCTACTTCAAAACCGGCGACCTCGGCAAGTTTGACGACGAGGGTTTCCTCTTCATCACCGGCCGGAAGAAGGACATGATCATCGTCGCCGGTGAAAAAGTGTTCCCGCGCGAGATCGAAGAAATCCTGATGCACCACCCAGCCGTCCAAGACGCCGCCGTCATCGGCAAAAAAGACGAAAGCCGCGGCGAAGTGGTTGTCGCGTTCGTCGAGCCGAAAAAAGATCAGACGGTAACGATCGAGCAGCTCAAGGAAGTCATCAAGCAACACAACGTGCCGAACTGGAAATGCCCGCGGGAGTATTTCATCGTCGACGATTTGCCAAGAAGCCCTACTGGAAAGGTTCTGAAGCGGGAGTTGGCGGCGAAGCTTAACGGCAATTGATGTAGGGCGGGGCAGCAGTCCCGCCATGAAGTGCCACCGCGGCGGGACTGCTGTCCCGCCCTACTGTTGGCTCGATCGCACTGTTGGGCAGATAAAAACTGATGGATCAGGCGTGGGTGGGAACAGTTGTTTTGTCGCCGGCGAAAACCAATGCTCGATAACCGGCCTTTATTGGGAAGGTGCTGAAGCGGGAGTTGGCGGCGACGGCAAATGTTGGTCATAAGGAATAATTTCGCGATAGCGGACTTCAGGCGGTATCCGCGGAGTCCCGTAAGTCTGACTGAAGCGGTAAAGCTCATTCCAGTTTATGAACAACCACCACTTTCGGTCAGCTTTGAGCCCATGCGTCCAACAATCGACGGCCCATCGTCCCGGCGCGGTGTCGACATCGAACACGGTTCGGTAGCGCAGTTGCGTCATTGGAATGTGATATGAAAAGGCGGTCGCATCACCTACAAGAACAATATTAGTACTGCGGACAATTGGCTCATTCGACCAAAGATCCAAATCATCCACATCGGTGAATCCAATATATTGCGTTAATTCTACGCCATCCAGATGAATTGCGCTGTTGAGCCGAACACGAACACCGCCGGTCCAGATCGCGATCATGGGGATTGCTACCAGCGTGACGACCCAACTGATTCTCCGCTCCACCAACTGGGCAACGGCGATCGCCACCATCGGAATCGCCAGGACATAAAACCGCCCCTGCAGATGCGTCATCAACAACCAAAACGCCGTCAGGCCGAGGAGCATGAAGAGGAGGAACTGCGACTCCGACCGCCGCAGCGAGAGCAGGATCGCGAGGACGCCGATCGGCAGGAGCGCGTAGCCGAAGCGCCAATCGGCGAAGACCTGCCGCCACAATTCGGCGACGCGGACGCTCATCGCCTGCTGGTCCGGCCTTGGTTTGTGGGCTTTGTAGAAGCGATCGGACTGCTCCTGGCTGAAATGCCCGCGGCCGAGGAGTTTTTGTTGCTCGGGGAAGACGGGATTGCCGGCCCAGGCGTAGTTGCGGATCAGCCACGGCGAGAACACCAGCAGGCCGGCGATGAGGAACAGCGCCACCGACCTCGCCAGCCGCTTGAGCGAAACACCGGCCAGCACGATGCCGCGGAGCAGCACGACGGCCGTCATGGCGGCGGGGATGCCCAATAGCAGGAGCGGCACGCCGGTCAGTTTGCAGCCGCAGGCGAAGCCCGCCATCAGGCCGGCGATAATAAAGTGGTGCTGCTGCATCAGCCGCATCAGGAAACTGCCGTCGCGACGAACCGGCGAGGTGATCAGCCGGTCCAGCGATCGCAGCGCCCACGCGATCGCCAGCGTGCCGTACAGCAGCAGGCCGCCCTCGTTGTAGGCGATCGAGCCGAGCATCGGCATCCACGGCGCGCTCGCGGCCAGCAGGGCGGCCATGATCGCCACGAATCGCCCGCGCCCCGCTTGCTCCGCCACAGCGGCGTACACCGCAGCGACGCTGAGCCCGACGAACGCCGCGTGCATCATCTGCGCCAGGAACTGCGCCACCCACGGGCCGCCCATCAGGTGCATCGCGAACAGATAGTGCATCTCCACGTTGAACGGGAAAAAGGAAAACACGTTGTGATGTAAGGGCACGATGCGCCCAAGCTCGAGCCACTCGCGCGGCACTTGCAGGTGATACTCCAGCACGTCGTAGGCATTGGGCTCGTCCGCGCCCCACAAAAACCCGGCGGGCAACATCGCACAGGTGAGGGTGATGCCGGCCAGCGGGACGATCAGCAGCCACCAGTAATGCACGAGATCAACCGAGAGATCGACACGCCGGGGCAAAGTGAATCGCCGCTTCGGATTCTCCGCGTCGGTTGGATTGACGCGGAGCAGATGCAGCGACAGCGAAATCCACCCGACAACGATGAGCCCCCACGCGACGATCTGATTCATCGCGCCGACCAACCCCAGGCCCAGGATCAGCAGACTCAGAATACCCAGCCCCAACGCAAGGATCGTGACGCGCGCCAGTGCATCGCGGCGAGGCAGCCGCAGCAGATTCCACGGAATCGCTCCCCAGCCGTACGCCGCCAGCAGCCAGCCGACGAGCAGCAGCCCGCTGGTCAGCAGTTGATACACCGCCGCCGCCCAGCCGACGCCGGCTTCGAGCAACACCGTGGCGATGAAGACGATCGCCACGATCGGCCAGAACAACTTGCCGGCTCGTTCGGCCCATGGCGATCTCTGCAGATCCGGCGAAGCGTAGGAGAGAGGTTGCGGCTGGCGTTTACTCATGGCGTCCAAGATGCAGCCGAACTGGAAAACGGCGTTCTTGTAGCACGGCCGTCTCGCCCGTGCCAGACAGCGTCGCGGTTCGGGCGATCGGGATTCTCTGTAACTTCGCGCTGTTTGGCATGGGCTGGTAGCCCATGCGACAGGCGGGCCGTTCGTCGCATGGGCTACCAGCCCATGCCAAACAACTGTCGATATGTATTGACTCTCCGGTTTTCAAAGGCAATTCTGCTCGGCACGGGTGGTAGGCCCGCGTTACGAGGATGCAATCGCACCGTCCCTCATTCCGCCGGCGGGTCGTTTTCATCTTTGAGCTGAAACAGCTTCTGCATCGCATGTGCGTATCCGCCGGGCAGGCCGTGGGATGTATTTGATTCGCGGAGAGTTTTGATCGGGTCGTGCAGCAGCTTATTGACGATCCGCCGGGCGAGGTCTTCCAGGTGATGCTTTTCGTCTTCGCTGATGTTGGGCAATTTGCCGATCGTGCGTGCCACTTCCTCGCTCGCCAGTTCGTGCGACCGCTTGAAGAGCTGGTCGATAACCGGCCCCATCTCGCGCGTGCGGTGCCAGATAAGGAACTCTTCGACACCCTTCGTGACGATCAGCTTGGCAGCGTCGATCGCGTCGCGGCGGCTCGCCAGCGTGCCGGACACCACCTGTTGCAGGTCGTCGATGTTGTAGAGGTAGACGTTATCGAGTTCCCCCACGCCGGGCTCGATGTCGCGCGGGACGGCGATGTCGATCAACACGATCGGCCGGCCGCGACGCTGGCGGCGGAGCGATTTGAACTGCTTTTGCGTGATGATCGGCAACGTACTGCCGGTGGAGGAAATCACGATGTCCGCGGCGACGAGATGCTCGCTCAGCGTGTCGAACGGAACGGGCAAACCCCCGAACCGCTCGGCCAAGCCGGCGGCTTTAACGCCGTCGCGGTTGCAGATCAGCACCCGGCCGGGCTGGAGCGAGTAAAAGTTCTGCAGCACCGCCTCGGCCATCTCACCGGCGCCGATGCAGAGCAGGACTTTGTCAGCAAACGTTTCAAAAATCTGTTTCGCGTGGTCGACCGCCACGCTGGCCACACTGAGCCTTCCTTCAGACAATGCCGTATCTGACATCACCTGCTTGCCGACGGCGATCGCCCGCTGGAACAACGGGTTGAGCATTTTCCCCGCGCCCGACAGCTTGGCCGACAGTTCGTAAGCGCCGCGGACCTGGCCGAGGATTTGTGTTTCGCCGAGCACCATTGAATCGAGCGAACTGGTGACCGAGAACAAGTGTTCGACGACGGCGCGGTCGCTTTTCTCATACAAGTGCGGCCGAAACGCATCGGCCCGCAATTGCTGGAACTCGGCCAGGAAGGTGAGCATCTCGTCCGCAGTCGGTCCGCCGTGCGGGGCGCGGGCGGCGTAGAACTCGACGCGGTTGCACGTCGACAGCAGAACCGCCTCAGCGCCCGCGAACCGCTCGCGGAACGCCGCGATCGCCTGCTGCTGGCGGTCGGCGCTGAGCGCCCACTTCTCGCGAACTTCGAGCGGCGCGGTGGTGTGATTCAGTCCAAGGAGGAGCAGCCGATGCATCAGTGCTGACCTCCGGAAGGGACGTATTGAACGGCGATCAACGTGCCGAGCACCAGGAACAACCCGAACACGCTCAAAATCGCCGCCTTGCGACCGCGGAAGGTGGGGTTGATCGGCGCGTGGAGCACGATCGCGTAAACCACCCACACCGCAAACGCCAGCAGCACTTTAGGGTTGGTGTACCAGTGAATGCCCAGATTCGTCTTGCTGTGCGTGAGCACGCGAACAAGCCCCGTCACCAGGCCGATCGTGAGCAGCGCAAATCCCAGCGTTACGCTGCTGTAGGTGATGTGTTCCAATCGCTCTAGGCTGCCGAGCTTCGGGCCGGTCGACGGATGTTTGGCGCGGAGTTGGTTCTGCTTGATCAGGTACATCACCCCCGCCACGCCGGCGATGAAGAAAGCGAACAGCCCGCCGAAACTGCTGACGCGGTGCGTCCATTCCCACGATCCGTCGGCGTATTCGTGGGGCTTGGCTTTGCCGAAGATGCCAGCCGCGATCATCAGCACGATGACGATGGGCATGACCAACCATTCCAGCCCGCCGAGGGGTTTGGATCGCTGCACGTATTGCACGAAAATCGCCAGCAACAGGCCGAGCCAGATGAACGCATCGAAATTATCTTCCAGCGGAATCCAACTGCCGCGACTGGCGCTGTGCCAGATCAGCACGATCGCGCTCAGCAGAACGCCGACGTACATCATCGCTTTGGAGAAGACGCGGAGATCGTTCCGCTCCCACCAGACGCGCGCCAGCGACACAACCCCGCCGACGGCGAACGCGAGCGTCGCCGCGACGAGGAGTAGAAGTTGGCCGGTGGTGGGTACTTCAGGCATGGTGGATTTCGGATGGCGGATTGCGGAGTGCGGATCGCACCCAGGATGTTAAGCCCTCAAGGCCGCCGTCACGGAGGGCGGCGATCGCTTCGTCGGAAGCCAGCTGAAGAAAAACCGCACGCCGCTGCGCCTCGGAGGCGTTTGGGTCGTTGAGCACGGTATCGCGTAGTTGCGTCATCGCGTCGGCCATCATCAGCAGGTCGCGGTCGAGGTGGCGGACGATGCAGTCGCGAATTTTGGTCGCCAGCACCGGCGACCCACCGGCCGAGACGGTGAGCGTGACCGCCCCCTCGCGATGGAGTGCGGGCGTCGCGAAGTCCCCGGGTTCGGTGTCGCTGCCGTCCGCCCGGTTGACGAGCAGCCCGCGGGCGTGGGCGTCACGGACGACGGCATCATTGACGGCGGGGATATTGGTTGCGGCAAATACCAAGCCGGCTCCGTCCAGATGGCGGGCTTCGAATCGCTCGGCGACGCGGACGACCGCCGACGGAACGCCGTCGCAAAACTCCGGCGAGACGACACGAATCGACGTCGCCCCAGCGGCCAGCAGCCCCGTGCATTTGCGCGCCGCCACCTTCCCCCCGCCGACGATCACGATCGGGCGGGCGGTCACGTCGAGCATCAACGGGTACGCGTACGACATCAGTGAAGGTCATTGTACGACACACCGGCAAATGGGTCTAAGGAACCATCACAGTTCGTGCAATACAGGCGGCTGGTCCGTTTGAAATGTTGGCAATTGCGTCAGATGTGAACTCGACCGTACCACGGGCCTCCGGCCCGTGCCGATTGCGTTAGTCCTTCTAAAAAATTGAATTCACAGACATTCCTGCGCCGTTGGCACGGGCCGGAGGCCCGTGATACGGTTGAGTTTTCAGACTGACTCATTTGCAAAATTCATCGGATTTGAAAAGTTTGAATTTTCATTCTTCGTTCCGCGACCTTCCTCGAATTGCCTTTTTACCGCCTTCGCGTACCTTCCACAGCCATGAGCGATGTAAAGATCGGCCTGATCGGCGGTAGCGGGATGGCGGCGCATCTGGCGGGTGAGGGGACGCGACACGAAGTCGACACCCCTTTCGGCAAACCCAGCGATGCGGTCGTCGAAACCACGCTCGCCGGCCTGCCGATTTTTCTGCTCCAGCGACACGGGCCCGGGCACTTGCTGAATCCGTCGCAGGTGCCCTACCGGGCGAATATCTTCGCCCTCAAGCAGCTCGGCGTGACGCACATTCTGGCGACCGGCGCGGTCGGATCGTTGCGGCTGGAGATGAAGCCGCGGGATTTGGTGATCGCGGATCAGATCATCGACAAAACCCGCCGGCCGGGCACGTTTTTCGATCACGCCGCGGTTCATGTGGAATTCGCGGAACCTTTCTGCCCCGTCCTGCGTCAAATACTGCTGGATGCCGCCAAACCGGCTCAGGGTGCGCCTGCAGCGGCTTTTGCGGTACACGATCACGGGTGTTACGTCGCCATGGAAGGCCCGGCGTTTTCCACCCGCTCCGAAAGCCTGATGCACCGGCTTTGGGGCGGCGATCTGATCGGCATGACCGCCATGCCCGAGGCGAAACTGGCGAAGGAAGCCGAGATCAGTTACGCGCTGGTCGCACTGGTCACTGATTACGACAGTTGGAAGCCGCACCAGACGAAAAAAGAAGCCGAAGCCAACCCGCCGGCAGCGCCGGAGGCATTGCTGGCCGAGATTATTGGGAATCTGAAAGTCGCGAGCGACAATGCGTTTACGCTAATTAAGAAGACCATTGAACTGATCGCCAGCCAGCCTGTTCGATTAGAGGCCTGCAAAGCGAAGGACGCTTTAAAGCTTGCGATCTGGTCAGATAAATCCAAAATCGACCCCGCCGAGGTGCAACGGTTGGCGCCTTTGTGGTTAAAATACTTTGGTTGATCGATAGTTGATCGATCGTTAATCGATCCGGGGTGTAGATCGATCCGTGGGCCGGACAATTTCATCGGCCCGATCCTAAGTACCTGATCCGGAGACTCGGATGAACTCCACACATTTGCTCCGTTCCGCGGTGATGGCTTGCGCGATTTGCGGAGGCGCTTCGCTGATCGCCTATTCGCAGGTCGCCAATCAGGTTCAGGTGAAGCTGCAAGGCGGCATTAACCCGGAAAGCGTGTACGGCAAGGAATCCGCGCAAGGCGTGTACGTGCGCGATTCAGCCGTCGCGCTCGAAAAATTCGCGCAGGCGCAGCGGATGGAGCGCCTCAAGGAATGGAGTAAAGCCGCCGACCTCTATCAGGAAGTGCTCGAAAAATTTTCCGACCGCGTCGTCCCGTCGCAGGTGGATAAAGACAACAACATCTACCAGTACACCAGCGTGATCGCCGCCGTTCAGCAGAAGATGAGCAAATGGCCGGCCGAGGGGTTGGAAGTGTATCGCTCGCGGTACGAGCCGAGCGCGCAGGCGTTGCTCGATTCGGCGCGGCCCGATGATCGGGCTGCGATGCAGGGAATCCTCAGCCGCTACTTCGCGACAGAAACTGCCAAAATCGCTGGTTTGCGACTGATGGACCTGTACTTCGAGTCCGGCGAGTTTTCCGCCTCCGCCTGGCTGGCGGACTTGATGCTCACACAACACCCGAATCTCATTGTCGAGCGCCCGCGCGTGCTTTATCGCCGGGCGCTGGCGCTGCACATGGCCGGCGAAGAAGAGAAATCCAAGGCCGTGCTCATTGAAATGCAGAGTAAGTACGCCAATGACACCGCAACCATTCGCGGGGTCGATCAGAAGCTGGCAGAATCACTGACGGCGGAGCTTATTCAACCCGCGCCCGGAGCATCGGCCGTCGCCGATAGTGCCTGGCCGATGTACGGAGGCAGCCCCGGGCACGCGCGCCTTTCCACCGCCGCCGGGCGACCTGGCGCCAAGCTCTACAGCATCGAACTAGCCAAGCCCAGCTACAAAGGCATGCAAGGCGAACAGGCCTCGCAGCTCAAGCAGCGCGACCGTATGGATCAGGACTCCGGCGGTTCCCTCACCGTCATGCCCGTAATCGACCACGGCGAAATGTTTTTCCAGGACGGCCAGCGTATCTACGCCGTCAGCATCGAGTCCGGCCAGCCGCTTCCGGCCTGGAGCAACACCTATCCCGGCGATCGCCGCGGGCAATACGCTGTCGGCAAGGGCCGCACGCTGCCGCGCGGGCAGTTGCAGACGATCACGCTGACCGACAGCAAACTTCTTGCAGTGATGGGCCAAGGTGATCGCTTCGCGCAGATGTTCGGCGCTGAAGGCGCCGCCGGTGACGTGAAACTGGTCTGCCTTGATCGTGCGACCGGCGCGGAAAAATGGATCGCCCAGACGAGAACCTTGCCTGACGAAGCACAAGCCCTCCGCAGCGCCGAGTTCGGCGGGTCGCCGCTGGTGATCGACCAGAACGTCTACGTCGTCGCCCGCGGCAGCAAGGGGCAGCAGTTCGAAGACTGCTCGGTCATCTGCTACGACCTGTCGACCGGCAAGTACAAATGGCACTGCTATGTCGCCAGCGCCAACAGCGTCGCCAACGCCATGATGATGGACGGCGACGGCACGGCCGCTCCTTCCGACGCGATCCCGCAGCTGGCTTACTCCAGCGGACGCCTGTACGTATTGACGAACCTGGGCGCGCTCGCATCCATCGACGCATACGGCGGGCGCATCGTCTGGCTCAGCATCTACCAGCGCGACGCATCTGCCAACCGCGGCGCGGTCAACCCGTTCTTTGCGCGCATGAACAACATGCAAAACGGCGTTCCAGGGGTTAAGCCGTGGATGAGCAATCCGGTGTTCGTCGACAACGGCAAAATCTTCATCCTTCCCAGCGACGGAAAGTATCTGCAAATCTACGACGCCGGCACGGGCGTGGAAGTCAAACATCTCGACCCCGGCCACCTCACTCCTTACCGCATCAAGGGAGAACAACAGGCCGAGGCCGACTCGCTGATCGCGGTCAACGGATCGCGGCTGCTGGTGACCGGGGCACAAACCGCGATGTACGTGGATTGGGAAAAATACAACATCGACACGTTCAACAAGAAGAACGATCCTTCTATTGTTTGGCCGTACAACCTGAACGATTCGCTGCGCGGGCGCACGTTCGTCGCCGACGGCAGAGCGTTTATTTCAACCCTGACGCGACTGAAGATCATTGCGCTCAAGGGCGGCAAAGCCATCGAAGATTATCCACTGTTCGAGAAGTCTCCCAAAGGCTGGCAGCCGGACGATCCGGAAGGTCCGGGCAATATCATCGTCAGCGACGACCACGTGATCATCGCCGCCAACCGGCGGATCGATGTTTACACGAACATGGATTTGGCGCGCCAGAAACTGGACGCCGAACTGGCGAAGAATCCCACGTCGCCCGAGCCTCGCATCCGCTACGCCGAAGTGATGTTTGTTTCTGGTGACACCGACACCGCCATGACCAAGCTCGACGAAGCGATAGACATGCTCGGCGGGCGCGACAAGATGGCGGCCGGGGCGTCGCGCGACCGGGTTTATGCCACCGCGCTCAAAGTCGCCCAGAAACTCGGCCGAGACATTAAAGACGCCGGCAGCGATAACCTCTCGCTGGTGCAACAGTTGTTTGATCGCGTGGGCGCTGCCGCCTACTCGCCGACCCAACAGGTGAATTACCGCGTGCTCCGCAGCAAATTTGCGACGACGATCAAGGACTATCCAGCGGCAGTAAAGCTCTGCCAGGAGATCATTGCCAACGAAGAGTGGCGCAAGGCGCCCGTTGCCGATGAGTCCAACGGCGCCCAAACACCGGCCAACAACTACGCCAAGCGTGCGATCGATCAGTTGATCCGGACGGCCGGGTCCGATTGCTACAAGATGTACGAACAGGAAGCCAGCCAACAGTTTGAGGCCGCGAAAACTGCACTTCAGGCTGACACTCTGATTCGCGTAGCGACCACATATCCCAACGCCAAGGTCGCGCCGCAGGCGTTGCTGGCTGCAGCGGATCTCAAGGAATCGTCAGCCGATCATCGCACTGCGGTGCAGTTGTTGCGCCAACTTTATTTGACCTATCCGTCCGCGCCCGACAAGCGCCGGATGCTGGAATCGCTGGCCCGCAACTACATGGGCATTCCCAATCGCTCGAGTGTCGCAATCGCACGACTCAGCGAAGCCGTCGCGCTCGGCGATGTCCCACTTTCAGCACCCATGCCGCTGCCCGGCGGGAAAATGCTCGAAAGCGGATCGCTCGCGCACGCACTGGTGGAATTGAAAAAAGCCCGAGGACAGGAAGTGAGCAATTCCCTGCCCGATTTCAAAATGCCGGTTCCGAATTTTGAGATGATCGACGGCAAGCGAAAGCTTCGCCCGCCGTTCGTGGCTGTGACAAACGATTCGGTCATCCCCGGGGTACAATCGCTGCTGGTTCCGCCGCGCGAGTATCAGCGGTTCGATCGCGTTGCCACATTCTCGCCGGACAAGGGTGTTTCGGTCTACGCGGTCGGTGCAAGCCAGCCGCTGACGACGATCAAATTCGGCGATTCGCCCAACCTGATGTGGAGCCCGACCGGTCCGATGCTCTGGCGGGCCGGCGAGCTGTCGCAATTCGCGGGCGATACGAACCGTGCCGTCTGGACCTTTGACCTTAAGTCCGCCCCCGCCGGCGAAGCGGTAGCGACTGCCGGGGCCAATGACGTTAACACCGATGTGAATCCC
>JBBROD010000049.1:0-35641 GCA_038229715.1 Tepidisphaerales bacterium
CACCGGCGACGGCCCCGACCCGCTCGGCCTGTACCCCAACGTCCGCGAGCTCCCCAGGGGTGGACCGCCGTTCCACCCGCGATGCACGAAGCGGTACGTCGCCTTCATCCCCAACCTGGCGACGGCGGAGGAGAAGCAGGCCGGGAAGCTCAAGTCGCATGAGCGTGAGCTGCTAGGCAAGTCGCCTGGTGAAGCACAGCGAAAATTCCAGGAATCACAACCGATGACGGCAGCAGCACGTGATCCTGCCGCCGTCAAGGCTGGGCCGGCGGTTGCAAACCAAGCAACTCCCCCGATCTCTTCGGGCGGAAGCTGGCCTCGCGGTCAGGATGGCGGACCTTTGCCAGCTCGAAGTGTACCACCCTCGGATCATCCGGTTGCAGAGGAACTGCGGCGATACGCCGGCGCTGATGACATTATTACAGTGATCAAGAATCAGCCAAACCTCAGCGTCGAGCAGCTCGCCACGAGCTTAGGCAATGGCAACCGACCGGGCATTGCACTCCATCCATCGAAACCGGCGGCCATTTCTGCATCTGGATTAAATAGCTCGCAGATCAAGCATTTTGAAAAGGACACACAAGCAGGTGCAGAGACCCTTTCACGGTTGATGCCTGACGCCGGCGGATTTGCGGTAAGAATTGATCCGCTACCCATCAACTCGGACGATCGGCCGGGCTTCCTTCGCGAACCTAATGGAACCTTTTCCATCAAATCACAATTCTACGGTCGCAAAGCTCAGGTGTTTCACGAGTTCGGACACTTACTGGAAACCGACCCCGCGCGGCTGAAGGCTGCCAAAGAGTTTCTCACTTTTCGCGTCGGCACGGAAAAGGCCATAAAAATGGCCGAAGTATTTGGCGACCGCTACGATTCCTGGGAGACGGCCCGGGGTGACGACTTCTTGAAGCTTTTCCCGAAATACCCGAATCTCGGTTACTACGTGGGCAAGGATTATGGCGTGGAACTCCACACGGAGGTTATCTCATCCGGGCTACAATTACTGGCCACTTCGCCCTCGAAGTTTTTAGAAACAGATGTGGAGTTTTTCAAGTTCATCATCCGCGTGCTGAGGAGAGACCTATGAGCCTGGGCTGGGTTGATTTCGTGAAGGATGGAAAGCCGCTGATCGCAACCTTAAATGGGGCCGGTGAGTGGGAGTGCTCCGATCAAGCAGTCGCCCGCATATTAGCGGAAGAATGCTCGATGGATGATTACACGGCGGCGCACGGCCGGCCCGGCGTATCACATATCCTCCGTGCTGCCGAGTTGCTCGACGGCGTTCCTCAATTGAAAGAAAAAGGGGGCAATGATGCCCGACCCAATGACCCGAGTGCAGGCTAAACGCCCTCCCGACCTTTTCGATCTTCTCTCGCCCCCGGCGCCGCTGAGCACTCAGCAGCTCGGCCGAGTTGCCGCCTCCAGGTCCGCGGCCGGGCGGTACCAGCGGATCACGGAACTGCTTACCGAGCGCGGCCCGCTCGCCGGCTGGCAGATCGCCGAGGCGATCGGCTGCCAGCTACACCAGGTGAGCGGCCGGCTGACCGAAATGCGAGAGCAGGGCCTCATCGAGAAAACCGGCGAACGCGCGAAGAATCTCCGCACCGGCGTCGGCGGGGAAGTGGTTCGCATTTGTTCACAATCCACTGAATTTAACCCTCGGGAAATTTCTGGCGCGCAGGAGACTATATAGATATGGTCGCTTGGAATGGGCAACTCGACGCAACGTCGAAACGAACGCTGCCGGCTGATGCAGGGCGACTGCATCGAGCTGATGGCGACGTTGCCGGCCAAGTCGGTCCAGGCGGTAGTGACCGATCATCCCTACGGGTCAACCGACTGCCATTGGGATCAGCGGGTCGATCTTCGGCGGTGGTGGGAAGAAGTCGATCGAGTCGCCACCGAGACGGCCGTGATCGTATGCTTCGCTGCCCAGCCGTTCGCCACGGATCTGATCAATTCCAACCGCAAGGCATTTCGGTACGAGCTGGTCTGGGACAAGCTGCAGGCGGTGGGATTCCTGAACGCCAATCGGCAACCATTGCGGGTTCACGAGCTGCTGATGATCTTCTGCCGGCGGCCGGGAAAGTCGGTCTACCAGCCGCAGTTCACCTCCGGCAAGCCGTACGTGTCCAAGCTCAAAGCCAACCGCACGACAATCTACCGATCACACGGCGCGCGGCTCACTGTGAATACCGGCACTCGACACCCGACGTCGATCCTGCGATTTGCGAAGCCCGGCCGCGGTCGAATCCATCCGACCGAAAAGCCCGTCCCGTTGCTCACCTGGGCGATCAATTCCTACACCACGAGCTGCATGACCATACTCGATCCATTCATGGGGTCGGGCTCCAACGGCGAGGCAGCCTTCCGGCGTGGCCGGCGGTTCATCGGGATCGAGCGAGATCCGGCGATCTTCCAAGCAGCTGCCGCGCGGCTTCACGCCTTTCGAGCGTAGGTCGATCGACCGCCGATGGTCGATCGAACCGCCTTCGAGGGGCCTTCTCTTTACCCATCTTCGCGCGCACCTTGCGCGCGGCGCGCACCTTTCAATCGGCGATTCCGGGGCGCAACGATGGGGGTTAAAGGTGCGCGCCATTCCGAAGTGGCCCGGCAGGGCGGCGCCAGTCGCAAGTCGCGCCGTTTATA
Organism: Tepidisphaerales bacterium; assembly: GCA_038229715.1. Classification (GTDB taxonomy): domain Bacteria; phylum Planctomycetota; class Phycisphaerae; order Tepidisphaerales; family Tepidisphaeraceae; genus JANMES01. The sequence goes on from JBBROD010000049.1 coordinate 2,650, forward strand.
TGAAAAGCCCGTTCCGCCTCGGAAAAACCGGGCCGATCGTGTCGGATAATCAAACTAAATCCCGTCTCATCTCGGTTATCCGATTACACTGTCATTGGCCATGAGATTAGATTCCTGGCCAACTACTTTAGACGGGTGGTTGGCGTGGTTTCGCAGCCGCCACTGGCCCGGTGACACGGGCAAGATTTAGAGGTGCGCTCACTCGGTCGTCTTCAGTCCCACCACGCCGGTCGCCCCGCCAAAACCTGCTGCGATGACCATGCTCCTTCGGATCACCCGAGTCGTCGCGTCGTAACCGATTGTGCCCGCCCGAGTGGGTAACGGCTCGTGGGTATGGATGTTTCCGGGAACGATTCCCGTTTGATGACTCAGCACATTTAGCGCTGTTGAAACTAAGCCCGAAGCACCCAGAGAATGCCCGATGGCTCCCTTATGGCTATAGATTGTCGGCGGGTTTACGGGTCGCTGAAGCGAGCAGTCCGCCGAGTTCAGTACCGAATCGATCGCGTTTAGTTCGATTACATCGTTTGATACCGTGCCCGTGGCGTGGGCGTGGATCAGGTCAACCGGGCGGGCGGTTACGACGGATTGAAGGCAGTGCTTGAGCGTGCCTGCGTTTGCATCGGTGTGCGTGAGATGCGACGCATCGGATCCGATGGCGTAGCCGTCGATGATGATTTGGCCCGCGGTTGCTTTTCGACGCTCCAGGCAGATCGCCGCGGCGGCTTCGCTGATGAGGAATCCGCTGCGTCGCCGATCCATAGGTCGGCAAGGCTCGCCGGGGTTTGCGATCACGCCTAGCCGCTTGAAGCTTTCGATAAACGCCGGGTGCAGGGATGATTCAACGCCGACGACGATGACCCGGTCGGCCTCGCCGAGTTGCAGCATCATCGTTGCGCGGATGAGCGCGTGCAGGCTTGATGCACAGGCCGCGCTCAGCGTCAGTCGCGGACCGGCGATCCCGAGTTGCTTTGCCAACGCCGTTTGCAGTACCGCCAGGCCATATTCGGGGGTCGATATAATTGATACATTTGATACGGGCCGGATATCCGGGGCAACCGCTACATCTTCACAGGTCGGAATAAATGGACCAGGCGTTACATCTTCACATTTGGGTTTTGAGGGATTATCGGACGTAGGGCGGCGACTGATCTCCCGTGCCGGCTGTTGAGCGAATTCGTCCGGTCGCACAACGACCGGCATGGCGCGCGAATCGACGGGCACAAGCCAATCATCCGCCGGGCCCTTGCTGGTGCCGACGACGAGCGTAGTTCGCGGATCGTTCGACCAATCGCGATCGCCGAGCGCCTCCCGTGTGACGCGGGTGCCCAACTCGATCAGCCGTTCGAGGGCGGACACAGCGGCTCCTTCTCCCCAGCGGGGAGAAGGTTGGGATGAGGGGCGAATCGCAGTACGACGAATGCCGCAGGTCGAGCCGAGTCGTAGTCGTTTCTGCGAACCGATACCTGTTGGAGTTTGGACGTTTCCCCCCTCACCCCAATTCTCTCCCGTGCGGAGCGAGGATGCCAGAGCGCGGCTGTGATCGCGGATCGACGCCCCCGCCAGCAGCGCCGCCCACGTCGCCGTCGCCGACTCCCCCACCGGCGTCGCCAGACCCACGCCGGTGATCACGATTTCGGATCGGTCGATCATGCAACCGTGGGTTGTAGCACAGGAATCGGCAGAGATGTAGGGCGGGATAGCAATCCCGCCGCCGGCGTGGTGCGGCGGGACTGCTGTCCCGCCCTACTTGCTCGCACTACTCAACGGTGATTTAGATATTTCGAACTGAAGGCCGCATTCGGGACACCGCGCAACGCTTGCTCTCAAGTCATAGCTATAACGGCGGCAGCAGCCCGCTTCCACGGTTCGGCCATGGACAAATCGCATAGCGGAGAAAATAGGATAAATTGCGAACATGCCCAACAGGAACCAGTGCGGCAACATCAAAATCTTTGAACTAGATGATTCGTCAGAGCCATACGAAAAGTAGTACCCAAACCCCGCAATGTCTTTCCCATATATGTCGAGTTCTAATTTGCAATTTCCGGCGACATCGCAGACCGCAACGGGGACCGATTCAAACAGTACGACGGATTTCCTGCGATCGTAGCCTCCAAGCATTCCGCTCAGGTAAAACTCACCGTCCATGGAATAAATACCATAGATGCGTTCAAAAGAAATGGTGACCTGATCGCTTGTTAGGGCATCGCTGTGGATTCTGAGAGTTACAACTGCGGCAAATAGACATATGCAAAGAATGTTGAGCCAAGCGGATCGGCATGCCAACATGAATCACTCCCGCTGGAGAAAACTACATTGCTACTCCATCGCGTAGAGTGCCATTCATCGCACCAATGCACCATGGTGCCATGAATGCCACCCTACGCCGTCGCCAGCGTCTCCGCTTCACTTAGCGATTTCTCATCCTTAAACGGCGGGCGCATCGTCAGGCCTAGCGTGTGCAACATCGCCTTGTCCTCGTCGTACGCCGGCGAGCCGACGGCTTTGGTCAGCATGATTTTCGTTTCGCTGCTGAAGATGCTGTTCGCGCCGGCCAGAAAGCACAGCGCCTGCTCGGCCTCGCTGAGTTTCACCCGCCCCGCTGACAGGCGGACCATGCTGGCGGGGAAGACGATGCGCGTCGTAGCGACCATGCGGATGATGTCCCACGCGGGCACGTCAAGGTTGTTGGCTAGCGGCGTGCCGGGGACTTTGCTCAGGATGTTGACGGGCACGCTTTCCGGATGCGGGTTCATCGTGGCCAGCGTGTGCAGCATACTCACGCGGTCGTCGTGGCTTTCGCCGAGGCCGATGATCCCGCCGGAGCAGACGGTGACGTTGGTCTTGCGGACATTTTCGATCGTGTTTAGGCGATCCTGATACGTGCGGCTGGTGATGATGGTTTCGTAGTATTCCTCGCTGGTGTCGAGGTTATGGTTGTAAGCGTACAGGCCGGCCTCATCGAGCTTCCTGGCTTGGTCTTCGGTGAGCATGCCGAGCGTGCAGCAGACTTCCAGGCCCATGGCGTTAACGTCTTTGACCATGTCGAGGACTTTGTCAAACTGGCTGTTGTCTTTCACTTCGCGCCAAGCCGCGCCCATGCACACGCGGGTGACGCCGGTGTCTTTGGCGCGCTGAGCGATTTCGAGCACTTCGCATTTGTCCATCAGCGCGGTCGGCTTCACTTCGGTCTGGTAGCGGCTGGACTGGCTGCAGTAGCTGCAGTCTTCCGGGCAGGCACCGGTTTTGATGTTGATCAGTTTGCAGACTTGCACTTCGCGCGCGTCATTGAACTTGCGGTGCACTTCAGCCGCGCGAAAAACCAGGTCGAGCAACGGCATATCATAAATCGCGCGAATCTGGTCGCGGGTCCAGTCGTGACGAATCGCTTCGGGCATTTTCTTTTCTCTCACTCAAGATACAGCAATCGCTGCAAAATTCGTCATCCTAAGGTACTCCGAACGATCTAGTCCAATGAGCGTACGGGCTAGATCCTGCGGCGTACCTCAGGATGACGATGCACGACAAACTCCAGAGCCTACTTCTGCCCAAATGCCCCGGCGATCGGCTGGGTGCCTTTTACTTGCAGGCCCTTGCCCGGCTCGTACAGGAACACGGCGATCTGGCCGGTGCGGTTGTCCAGAATGTACAGCCCGTCGCTGCCGCTGGTGACAGAGGCGCTGACGACTTGGTAGTCGCGGTCTTTCACCGCAAAATCAGCCGGTGCCGGCGAGGGGTTGACGAAGAACACGGCCGCCAGCAGCGCCATGGCTGAACAGATCAGGGCAAAGATCGTGGCGTTATTAATCTTGTTGTTTTTCATGTGACACGTCGATTCGTTTGATTTTAATAGTTCGGGCAACACACATCACGCGAGCAGCGGTTTACTTGTAGCCGCCGCCCTTAGTAGGAGTGGTGTTGCCAGGCACCGGCGATCCCGCGCCGTAGATGCGGTTGAGATCAATCGCGGCCATGGTTTCCATGCGCTTACGCGTATCGTCGTACGCCATTGCGCCCAAGGCGCCGTTGGTGGTATCGACGACATACACCACGGTGTAAGGAAGCCCGTTCACCTTGCCGGGGATCATCAGATACTCGCTGGGCCGGCGCGCTTGCGCCTGGGCCGAACTGACCGGGACGGATCGTGCAACCACGATGGCCGCCAGCAACAGGTTGAGTCCCACCAGGGACCAGAGGAGAGTGGATTTCATGGGGCGCTCCTTCGAGAGGTAAAAAAGTCGAGAGTATTAATCCAAGTGACTGCGCTTCGCATCTTTAAACAGCACGGCCAGCGCAACTAGCGTGACGAAAATCAACATGATCCACGTAAATGCGCTGGAGCCCGCTTCGGGCAGTCGGACGTTACCGCCGTACCCTTCCAAGCGGCCTTCAAGACTGGCCGATTCGTCCTCGGTCGGCTTGGCCAGCGCCAGCGCGGGTAGGAGCAGTGGAATCGCCACCGTCGCGACACGGACGTAGAAGCGTAAGCTGTGGTGTTTCAAGTTCATAGACATCATCATAACCATTCGCTCATCGGCCGGGCAAGCGATCGAAAATCTTCCGCCGGAAGCGCCACCGTTTCCCACTTCGGGCTGCGCTGCCTCATATGCTGACGATAGGCTTCCAACTCGACGGCCATCGGTAAATACCACCGTTCCTGATGCTCAAACATGCCGGCCTCAGGCATGAGAGGAGGGTCGATCCAGTACAGAAAGACAAAGACTGCCTTGAAATTATCGCCGAACACCTGCTGCCATTGGATGAGGTCGTCCACATCCTGCTGGGTGGCCCAACTCTCGAACGAACCACGCATGCCCTTGTTCTGCATTGATCGACCTTTGACATCGACCAGAAGGTTCGGGCCGGCCTTGCTATATACGACAAAGTCAAAGCTCTTTAGTTTGGCGTCGGAAAAAAGAGCTTTTTTGGCCTCGTCCACCGCGACGTATGGAATGCCTTTGCTGCGGAGATGGGCTTCAAACGCTGCTTCGTAGTGGATGGAGCGGTCCATCGCGGGTCCCCTGTTGAGTGGCGTGAGGCAGTTGGGCTTGCGCCCGGCACACTTCCTCAGTATTTTTGTTTACTACTTTGCCATCACCGGAAGGGACAGCCGTCGTCGCCCCACGGTGCCTTTGAGACGACCCAACTTGGGGCGCTTTTGGCGAGGCAGAATGGATCGGCCCAGCTTTTTTTCGGCGTACGATCGCAAATCATCCGCACTGGTGAACAGCCGGGAGAATTGGTACTCGCCGCCGTGGTAGTCGCAGTTGTCGGTGGAGTATTTGCGGCAGATGCGCGGGCGTTCTTCGTAAATCCCGCAGCGGTTGTCCGGCTGGAGGTGCTTGCACTTGGTCATCACTCCCACGAACCACTTCTTGTCTTCAATAAATGCAACCACGTTCTCGTGGACGAGATACCAGCGGATATTGTCGTAATCTTCAGCGGTCTTTGGGGTATCGATTTGCAGAGCAAAATATCGGCAGCACAGCGCGGCGCACTTGTCACATAAACTTTCAGGCATGAAACACGGACTCCTTCCAACGACTTCCAACGACTTCCATCGACTTCCGCCGACTTCCAACGAATTCCAACGACGACGCCTACCACGCCTTCGTCGCCGGGGCGGCGCCCTTAGCATAGCCAAAACCCCCGAGAGTCCGCTACATTGAATACCATGCGCATCATCGCCGGCGAACACCGCGGCCGAAACCTACTGGCCCCCGAGGGCGATGTCACCCGGCCGATCACGGATCGCGTCAAGCAATCCCTCTTCGACATCCTTTCCCCCCGGATCGAAGGCGCCAGAGTCTACGACTGCTTCGCCGGCACCGGCAGCATGGGCCTGGAATGCCTCAGCCGGGGAGCCGCCCACGCGACGTTTTTTGAGGGGGATCGGTCGGCCCTCGTCCGCCTGGCGAAGAATATCGAGTCAATCCGCGCGACCGGCCAATCCACGATGGTAAAAGGCGATCTATTCAAATGGTTCGAGAACCATCCTCCCTCTCCCCAGCGGGGAGAGGGCAGGGGTGAGGGGAGAAACGTTCCAAGTCAACCGGCTGGCGATTGCCTTCCGGCGTCTAACGTCTCCCGCCTCACCCAGCCTCTCACCTCTGGGGAGAATGGCCAAGCCGCCGACCTGATCTTTCTTGACCCGCCCTACCGATTCCTCCGCGAACAGCCCGCTGCGCTGGTGAAACTGGCGGAGCGGTTCGCCGAATCGCATCTCTCGCCGGGCGGGTTAGTTGTGTTTCGCCACGACGCAAACGACCATTTAGACTTGCTGCCGCTCAACGTTGTGGATCAACGGGAGTACGGAGGGATGGTGATTGAGTTCCTCCAGACGAGCAAACCACCCGCTGAAGCGGGCGGACCGGCGGAGGACGCATGATGGATTTCTTTACTCAGCACTCAGCACTCAGCCCACAGCACTAAGAAATGCCCATCCACCGCTACCGATTCTTCGCCCCCACCGATGCGGCCCGTATGGGCAAGCTGCAGTTTATGGCACGCCAGGTCGTCGAAGGCGTCATCACCGGACAGCATAAATCGCCGCACCGCGGGTTTAGCGTCGAGTTCAGCGAGCACCGCGAGTACACACCCGGCGACGAGCTTCGACATCTCGACTGGAAAGCCTACGCCCGGTCTGACCGCCACTACATCAAGCTGTACGAGCAGGAGACGAACCTCCGCGCGACGATCGTTATCGACACCAGTAGCAGCATGAAGTTCGCCGGCAAGATGGACTACGCAAGACACTTGGCGGCGTGCCTGAGCTACCTGCTCGCCAGTCAGCAGGACTTAGCAGGTTTAGTCGCGATTGACGATTCGATACAGATCGAGCTGCCGCCGGGCTCGTCGCCGTCGCATCTCGATCGGCTCTTCAAAGCACTCGAAACGATGGATGCTGGTGTGAACACGAATCTCACCAAGCACCTCCACACGCTGGCCGAGCGCCTGCCGCGCCGGAGCCTGGTGATTTTGATCAGCGACCTGTGGGTGGAGCCGGAGGAACTGACTAAGGCGCTGCAGCACCTTCGCTATCGCAAGCACCAGGCGATGGTGCTGCACCTGCTCGACCGCAACGAAATCGATTTGCCGTACGACCGGCAGATTACGATGAAGGATTTAGAAACCGGCGAAGAACTGCAAATCGACCCGGCCGACTTACGCGAGACGTACAAAAAGCAAGTCGAGGCCTACATGACCCAAATCCGCCAAGTCTGCAACGGCGGGCATGCGGAGTATCACCCGATGTTCGTCGACGAGGCCTATGACAAGGCACTGGTGAGGCTGATTTCGAGAAGGTAGCGGCCTCTGGTTCCTTCTCCCTCCGGGAGAGGGTTAGGGTGAGGGGCAAGCGGCGTTTTATGCAAACAAACTGGAAAAGAGCCATCGACCCCACACTCCTCGATCGCGCAAGGAAACTGCGCCAGGATCAAGCTCCCGCTGAAACGGTCCTCTGGTGGTGCCTGCGCGATCGGCGGTTAGACGGAATCAAATTTCACCGTCAGCATCCACACCCGCCGTTCATCGCAGATTTTTATAGTCACGAGCTCAAACTCGTGATCGAGTTAGATGGAGATTCGCATAGCGATCGAAAAGAGTACGATGATCGTCGAACCGAGTGCTTCATGCGCGACCGCGTTACGGTGATTCGCTTTTTGAATACGGATGTATTCGAAAACCTGGACGATGTGCTTGAGGCGATTTGGCAAGAGTGCGAGACCTTGCGCAACGCTGCCCCTCACCCTAACCATCTCCCAGAGGGAGAGGGGACAAGAAATTAAATGTTCGGCCTGACCTTCCTATTCTCCGCCGCCCTCTTCGCCCTCCCGCTGGCGGGGTTGCCGGTGATTTTACATTTGTTGTTTCGGCGGAAATCGCCGGTCGTGCTTTTCCCGACGTTGCGGTTTATCAAATCGTCCGTGCAGCGTACGGCGGCGCGGCGGCGCGTGCATCGGTGGTTGTTGCTGGCGACGCGGGCGCTGTTGCTGGCACTACTGATCTGGGCGATCGCACAGCCGGCGAAGATCCTTAGCGCGGGTTGGTTCGGCGGCGGGTCGACGGTGGCGGCGATCGTGATTGATACGTCGTACTCCATGCAATACGCCCCGCCGGAGGGCACGCTGCTCAGCCGGGCGGGGACGAGCGTTCAAGACCTGCTGCGCGATGAGCTGAAAGATGCGCGCGTCGCGGTCTTCAGGTCGCAGAAACCAGCCGTCGACCAGCCGGAGCAACTGTTGCCGGCCACGCAGGTGCTGGCGGAGTGGACGGAGCTGACGCCGCAGCCGGCGGTCGCTCCGTTGGTCGATCGGATCGCCGCCGCACGAGAGCTGCTAAATCGACAGACCGCCGACCAAAAATGGCTGATCGTTTTGACGGACGGACAGTCGAAAGAGTTTCCCCATCCCGTCGGTGAAGCGGATGGCTTGCGGACGGTGTGGTTCGATCTGCATCCCGACGTCGTCCGGTCGGCCGGCATTACCAAGGTGGCGATCGAGCCGCGATCCGTGCTGGCCGGCCTGAACGCGACGGTGCCGGTCACGCTGTCCGGCCGATCGAGCGATGCCTACGCCGTCGCGCTCAACGTGACCAAGCCGACCGGCGAGCCGATCGCGACAATGTCACCGTCGATGGCGACGCTCGACGCCGGCGGGCAGGCGACTGTTCGCTTTCCCTATCGTCTTCCCGCCGAGCGGTGGATCGTGCTCGACGCGAGCATCCCGCAAGGCGACGAAATGCTCTGGGACAACCGCCGGCCGCAGCTGATCGAAATGCCGGCGCGGCAGAAGGTGACTTTCCTGCCCGGCAGGCAGCCGCTGCCGGCGGAGAAGTTCGTAAAACTCGCGCTCGATCCGAGCGAAGGAAAACTCGCGGGTTGGCCGATCGAGTTGAGGACGGGAACGATCACCGGCGATAGCCGTTGCGTCGTCGCGACGCTATCCGCCTGGCCGGATTTGTCGACAGCGACGAAGTTGCGCGACTTGGCGCGCGCCGGCGGGACGGTCGTGTTGTTCGTTCAGCCGGGGATTGAAGAAACGTACGCGGCGCTCGATAGCGCAACGAAGGCTGCCCTTCGCGATCTTCTACCGTCTGAGCCGCTAGTAGCGACGCGAGGCAACCCCGCGCTCCGCACAACGATCACGAATGAAACAGCGTCCGATCCGCTGATGGACGGATTGACCGACGAGAAATTCCAGATCGGCGCGATCGTGGTCCGGCGGTTCGTCCCCTTCTCGTCGGCGGATCAGGCAACAACGGCGCTGCTGCGGCTTGCTCGCGAACCTGCCAGCGGTTCGGATCAGCCGACGACTGAACCGGTGACCACCGGGCGCGGGTTGCTGTTCCGTCGCAAGATCGGATCGGGAAACGCTTACACGATCGCCACCCTTCCCGATTCGCAGTACAGCAACCTCGCCACGCATCCGATCTTCCTCCCAATGCTGGTTCGCATGGCGCTCCACGGCGGATCGAATAACGAACAAGCGAACGTCGAACTCGGCAAGTCTCTGGTGCTGCCCGGCTCCTACGCGCCCGACGCCGGCGAATTGCAAATCACCGCTCCGAGCGGCGCAGCGTATGTGATTCCTGCTACGCGCGACGATCAGGGCCGACGATTTGTCTTCACCCAAGCCACCGAGCCCGGATTGTACGCGTGGCGTTTAGCTGGCAAGGCTGATCCGGTTGCGTGGGCGAACGTGCAACTCCCGGCCGGTGAGGCGGAGCTGAAATACCGCGATGCAGTTGCGATCGCCCCGCGCGATGAAAACGCCGCCGGTTCACTCACGCCGAGCACGAACGTGGTGATCGTGAAATCACTGGCGGAACTGCAAGGGAAGATGGCGGCGCTCACGCAACCGAAGCCGAAGTGGACCACGCCGATCGCGCTGGTTCTGTTGCTGCTCTGCGCGGAAGCGATCCTTGGCAGCGTGACGCGCGTGACGAAGGCGATCAACTGGCGCGCATTCGTCCCGAAGTTAACAACCGAACCCCAATCTTCGTGACGCGGGCCATCGAAGATGGCCGTTTTTTCGGCTCTCCAAGAAAGAAAACGGCCATCTTCGATGGCCCGCGTCACGAGGATTGGCTTTCGATCACTTATTGGCCTCTCACCGCCCATTGCCAACGCTGTCAAGTTAGGTACAATTGCCCCTCCCGTATCGGCGGATGGTCCGCCGATCGGTTTTTTCCTTCACACTCGTCACCCCGCGCAGCGGCGAGTGGTTTCACAAACAACAAGCGCAACCCCCCTCCCATGGTCGATTTTAATCTCATTCACTCCCTCGGAAATATTGATGACGAAGTTGATTCTGCAGTGGCCACCGCGCTCGGTGATGCTGCGAACGATCTCGCCAAGCTCGTCGGCGGCGACGAAGTGCAGGACTTCACCCCCGGCGCGATTATCAAAGGCAAAGTCAGCGGCGTGGTCGGCGATGATTTCATCGTCGAGCTCGGCCTGAAGAGCGAAGGCGTTCTCGAACGCTCGGAGTTCGACGAACCCGAAAACGTCAAAGTCGGCGACGAAGTCAAAGTCCTCCTCGAAGACGTCGAAGGCGATACCGGCCTGGTGAAGATCAGCAAACGCAAAGCTGATCGCATCATCAACTGGGAAGCCATCATGAAGTCGAAGAAGGAAGGCGACCCCGTCAGCGGCAAGGTCACCAAGAAGATCAAGGGCGGCCTGCTTGTCGATATCGGCGTGCCGGTGTTCCTGCCGGCTTCGCAAGTCGATATCCGTCGCCCGGGCGAAATCTCGGACTGGATCGGCCGTTCGATCGATGCGGTCATTCTCAAGATCGACGAAGAGCGTCGCAACATTGTCATCAGCCGTCGCAAGATGATCGAGCAGCAGCGCGAAGAGCTGAAGAAGAAGACCCTCGAAGGGCTCAGCATCGGCGAAGTCCGCAAGGGCACGGTCAAGAACATCGCCGACTTCGGCGCGTTCATCGACCTTGGCGGCATCGACGGGTTGCTGCACATTACCGATATGTCCTGGGGCCGGATCAATCACCCGAGCGAAGTGCTCAAGATCGATCAGGAGATCGAAGTCAAAGTGCTGTCGATCGACAAGGAAAAGGAAAAGATCGCCCTAGGCCTCAAGCAAAAGGATGCTTCACCGTGGGAGAATATCGAGCTCAAGTACTCGATCGGCTCTGTGCATGAAGCCGAAGTGGTCAACATCATGTCCTACGGCGCGTTCTGTAAGTTGGAAGAAGGCGTTGAAGGTTTGGTGCACATCTCCGAGATGAGCTGGACCAAGCGCATCAATCACCCGAGCGAAGTCGTCACCGCAAACCAGAAGGTCAAGGTGAAGGTGCTCGAGATCAACAAAGACAAGCAGGAAATCAGCCTCGGCATGAAGCAGGTTGAAGAGAACCCCTGGGAACGCGTTGCCGAGAAGTATCCGCCGGGATCGAAAGTGTCCGGCAAGGTGCGGAACATCGCCAACTACGGCGCGTTCGTCGAGATCGAAGAAGGTATCGATGGCCTGCTGCACGTCAGCGACCTGTCGTGGACCAAGAAGATCGGCCACCCGAGCGAACTGCTCAAGAAGGGCGAAGACATCGAAGCCGTCGTCCTTTCGGTCGATCAGGAGAAGCAGCGGATCGCGCTCGGTCTCAAGCAGATGCAGGAAGATCCGTGGGTCAGCGTCATTCCGTTCAACTACAAGCCGGGCTTGGTCGTCAGCGGCCATGTGACTAAGATCGCCAACTTCGGCGTGTTTGTGGAACTGGAACCAGGCTTGGAAGGCCTGCTGCACATCTCCGAAATCTCCGACCAGAAGGTGGAGAAGCCGGAAGATCAGCTCAAAGTCGGGCAGGAACTGGAAGTCAAGATTCTGCGAGTCGACACCGACGAGCGGAAGATCGGCCTTTCCCTCAAGCGCGCCCAGTGGGCCAAGGAAGAGGAAGTTCGCGAGGAAGCTCGCACCGAGCGCACGAGCAAGAAGGGTCTCAAGGGCGGCCTGGAAGGCGGCGAACAGACCTCCGGCCTGGGCGACCTCAAGCTCGGCAAGTAAGTTTCCTTCTTTGTGCATTCATCCTGGCGGGGTCGGCTCAACAGCCGACCCCGCCTTTTTTACGCAGATACATCGATTTATCGGAGCGAAAACTACACGAAGCTGGAAAAGTCGCCCCCGGTTCGATCCGATACCTAAGGCATGGCTACCGCAGCAGTTCTTTCCGGGTTGCAACTTTATCTCCGTCAAATCCACGAATCCGCCCTGCTGTCGGCGGACGAGGAGAAGACGCTGGCGAGGCAGATCATCCATCAGGGTGACCCGGCTGCCCGCGAACGCATGGTGCGATCGAACCTGCGATTGGTGGTCAACATCGCCAAGCATTACATCAACCGCGGCATGAGCCTGCCGGACCTGATCGAAGAAGGCAACATCGGGCTGCTGAAAGCCGTTGAAGGGTTTGATCCCGAGATGGGCTGCCGCTTCAGCACGTACGCCAGTTGGTGGATTAAGCAGGCGATCAAGCGGTCGCTGATCAACGCGGTTCAGCCGATCCATATCCCCGCGTACATGATGGAAATGATGACCAAGATGAAGCACGGCATGCGCGAGCTGGAAGACCGGCTCGGGCGCTCGCCGTCGGTTGAGGAACTTTCCGAACACCTGAAAGTCTCGGTCAAGAAGGTCAAAATCATCCGCAAAGCCGTGAAGGCGTACCAATCCCCCACACAGTCCGGCGGCGGTGATGGTGAAACAACGATTAACGACCTCGTCACGGATGACAATACCCCCACACCAGATCAGCAGATGCACGACAACGACGAGCTGAAGGCGCTGAGTGAGTCGCTAGAAAACATCGACGAGCGGGCCGCCAAAATCCTGAAGCTGCGGTACGGATTGGAAGGCGAAGACCCGATGACCCTAAAGGAAATCGGCCAACGTATTGGCCTGACCCGCGAACGCGTCCGCCAGATCGAACACGAGGCCCTGCGGAAATTGAAGGAATCTATGATGGCGGACGCGTAATCCCACCCGCGGCTTTGAATTGATTTCCGCCAGCCGGACAAGTATCGTCAATCCCATGTGGCGAAACACTTCCCTCGCGGCAATTCTTCTCATTTCTCTCTGCGGATGTGTTAGCGAAGTCAGTGTTTCTCCAGGAGAAACCAACGGCTCATCTGGCACGTACCTAACGACCGATTCGGAAAACCGGCTGTTTGTTGGCACGGACGCGATGTTAATTCCGCTGGCGGCAACTGAAACTCCTTTCAGTTCGAAATTAAAAACAGAGGGAGTGTACTCGTACTCGCTTTACGGCAGGAACAATCTTCCAAATTTTGATGCCCATGACGGCTACAACTGGGTCAACGCAATCGTATTTGATAAATCGACAGGTAAGAGTCACCTACTGCTCAATCGGGCCGCATGTCTACCGCGAATTCTATGCCGCAAGATCGACCCGAACAACCCCAAAGCGGGGGCGCACTACCAGTTGATGGTGTTAATCGATACCGACACGTCTGGTGACAACAAGCTCACCGCTGCAGACGCATCGGCCGTCTACTTCGCGGACTTGCCCAACGATAAGCTCGTCCAACTCACGCCGGCCAACACGCAAATAAAGGCGATCGTTCAAGACCCCGCAGGTGAGATGCTCTACTTCCGCCTCTTGGAAGATTCCAACGGCGACCACACTTTCGATTCACACGATCGTGAGAGGTGGTATCGTTCTGATCCGACCAAGCCCGCCATGGCCAACCGCTATGGGCAGACGATTTGCCCGCACAAGCGAAAAAGCTGGTCACCTTAAAGTAATCGACATTAACAAAGGATCAGGGGATTTCGCAGCCTCCTGTTGTGCCTTGTCGGTCTCACTCTACAATTCCCGCCATGAACGACCCCGTCGGCCATCTCAAAAAGCTCATTCGCGACGTTCCCGATTTCCCCAAGCCTGGCGTGCTGTTTCGCGACATCACGCCCCTGCTGGCCGACCCGCAGGGATTGGCGTTGTCGATCGAACTGCTGGCCAACCCGTTTCGCGGGAAAGGGATTGACGTGGTCGTTGGCGCCGAAAGCCGCGGCTTCATTTTTGGGACGGCGGTCGCGTGCGCGATTTCAGCGGGGTTTCAAGTCGTTCGCAAGCCAAAAAAACTTCCGTGCAAAGTGGTTTCGATGAGTTACGAACTCGAATACGGCACCGACACGCTCGAAATGCACGCCGACGCCATCACCCCCGGCCAGCGCGTGCTGATCGTTGACGACGTTCTGGCGACCGGCGGGACGATGAAAGCCTGCGTCGACCTCGTCAAACAACTCGGCGGCGAAATCGCTGGCGTGGCGGTGATGATCGAACTTGGGTTCCTCAAGGGACGCGAGAAGATTCCGGGGATTAGCGCGCACTCAGTTCTGGTCTATTAAGCTCTACCAGAAAACTTCCTGGTACCGCGGGCTTCCAGCCCGTGCGCGCGGTGTTTGATTTAGAAAAGGCTATAAAATCTTTCCAACATTTGCACGCCGCCGGCACGGGCTGGAAGCCCGTGGTACAGTCGAGCCGATTGTCATCAGGCTTGAACCGCCTTCACCAACTCAAACGCTTGTCGCATCGCGGCGATCGTATCGCCTCTGGGCACGAATTCGTGACCGATATATCCCGTGTAGCCAGTTCGGGCGATGGCTTTGAATACTGCGGGGTAGTTGATTTCCTGGTCGTCATTCAGTTCCGCCCGGCCGGGGCAGCCGGCGGTGTGGTAGTGGGCGATGTACTTGTTCTGATCGGTGATCGTCTGGATCAAATCGCCTTCCATGATCTGCATGTGAAAAATATCGTACAGCAGCTTCACACGCGGCGAGTTGACGAGCTTGCACACCTTAACGCCCCACTCGGTGCGGTCGGCCTGGTAGCCTTTGTGATTTACTTTGCTGTTTAGCAGTTCTAGCACTAAATCAACGCCCGCTGATTCGGCGAAAGGCGCAATCGCTCGGATTCCTTCGGCAGTTAATTCCGCGGCTTGATCATCGGATAAACCCGGCTGGCGATTGCCGGAGAATAGGATGAGAACGGGGATTTGGTTTGCAACCGCCTCGTCCAATTTCGCACGCACGGCGGCGATAATTCTTGGGTGCTCTTCGCGCTGGGTAAATCCGTGTTGGATCGGCCCGTGTGCCGTTTGCACGGCGATTGATAGCCCAATATCTTTCGCGGCGGGCCAGAATTCCTGCGGCAACAACTCCACGCCGTCATACCCGATGTCGGCCGCCGCCTTGAGCAGCGCGAGCGGCTCGATGCCGCGGTTTTTGAACGACCACCAGGCAAAAGATTGTCGCATTGGGTTTGTCTCGGATCAGGCCTTGCCCATCAGCACGGCGATGAGGGCCTTTTGAAAGTGCAGCCGGTTCTCCGCCTGCGGGAAGATCAGGGATTGCTTGCCCTCGATGACTTCGTCGGTGATTTCCAGTTCCCGATACGCCGGCAGGCAATGGAGCACCACTGCGTGCTTCGGCGCGACGGCCAGCATCGCGGCGTTGATCTGGTAGCCGGCAAAATCCTTAACCCGCTGCGCCTTTTCGTCTTCCTGGCCCATGCTGGTCCAAGTATCCGTGTAGATCGCATCGGCCTCGCGGACGGCGTCCATCGGATCATGGCTGGTGATGAACTCCATACCCGGCACTTGCGACATGATGCGGTCCATATCGTCGGCGGGCAAACCGTAGCTGGGAGGCGTGGCGCAGATGAAGCGAATGCCGAACTTCCCGCACGCCACCGCCAGCGAGCGGGCCATGTTATTGCCGTCGCCGATGTACGTCATCGTCCGCCCGGGCAACTGTGGAAAGTGTTCAGCCAGCGTTAGAATGTCGCTCATGGCCTGACAGGGATGGCTGTAGTCGGTCAGCGCGTTGATAACCGGCACTTTCGCGAACGCGGCAAGGTCCTTAACTTTCTGATGCTCAAATGTGCGGGCGACGATCAAATCGCACATGCTGCCCAGCACGCGGGCCACATCCTTAGCCGGCTCGCGCTTGCCGAGGCCGATTTCATCGCCGGTGAGTGTGACGGCCGTCGCGCCGAGGTGTGCAAGAGCTACGGAGAAACTCACCTTCGTCCGCAGCGACGGTTTTTCGAATATCAGCGCGCCGGTCTTGCCGGCCAGCAGTGCGTCGTTTCGTCCCGTCGTTTTGAGCTGCTTCTTGAGGCGCACGGCCACATCCAATATGTGGGCCAGATTCTCCGGCGAACGTTCGGCGATCGAGATGAAGTCTTTCACAGCACAATCTCCGTTCCGATGCCCGCCTCGGTGTAGATTTCCAGCAGCAGCGCGTGGGGGATTCGTCCGTCGATAATGTGCGCCTTGGTCACGCCGCCTTCCAGCGCGGTGACGCAGGCTTCCACCTTCGGCAACATGCCGCTACTGATGACGCCTTTGTCGACCAGTTCCTGAATTTCGGTCGTCGTCAGGTGGCTGATGCGGCTGGCGGGGTCTTTCACGTCGGCCCGGATGCCATGCGTATCTGAAACGACCACAAGCTTCTCGGCCTTCATCGCGGCAGCCACCGCACCGGCGGCGGTGTCAGCGTTGATGTTCAGCTTTCCGCCGGACTCGTCGCGGGCGATGGTGGCGATGCAGGGAATGCTGTCGGCCTGCACCAGCAGTTGCAAAAGCCGGTGGTTGACGGATTTGACTTCACCCACCATGCCCAAGTCGATCCGCCGACCTTCATCGCCTTTGAGATAGGTTTTTTCAGCAAACAACACGCCCGACGACAGCGAGTGTAGTCCCATCGCCTCGCAACCTTGGGTCTGAATGAAGCTGACGATGAATCGGTTGATCTGGTTACACAGCACCTGCTCGGCGATCGCCAGCGTGCGCTCGTCGGTATATCGACGGCCTTGGATCCATTGCGGCGTGAGGCCGGCTTTGTCCATCGCGTCGTTGATCGCCTTGCCGCCGCCGTGAACCAGCACCGGCTGCATACCGACGTAATTCATAAACACGATGTCGGTTAGGATCTGCGACAGCGCCAGTTCGTCGTCCATGATCGAGCCGCCGACTTTGACGACGACCACTTTGTTGTGGAATCGCTGGATATATGAAAGGGCTTCGACGAGTCCGCCGGCCTTATTGATTGCGTCATCAAACATGCTGTTTCCTGAATAATCGAAGGGGCAAGTGTAAAATGATTTTGCGGGGTGTCAAAGTAAACCCGCAACGGTATGCTTGAGTGAGCGTAAGAAATTGCGGACCGATGGCGAACGAGGAACTTTTTATGAAATCCAAATCAATTGCGATGGCGGCGTTGTTGACCCTATTTTCGGCGGGCGAATTGTGGGCCGACATAAAGCTCCCAGCGATTTTCGGCGACCACATGGTGTTGCAGCGCGGCCAAAAGGTGCCTGTCTGGGGAACGGCCGACGCCGGCGAAAAAGTCACTGTTTCGATCGGCGACAGCAAGGCCACCGCGACGGCTGATTCTGATGGGAAATGGAAGCTGTCGCTCGATTCACTCAAGGCCAGCGATCAGGCTACGGAAGTCAGCGTGGTGGGCAAGAACACGATCACAATCAAAGACGTCCTTGTAGGTGATGTGTGGGTTGCCTCGGGCCAGTCGAACATGCAATTCGGTCTCGGTGGATCGCACAACGCCTCTGAAGTAATACCCAAGGCGAATCATCCCTCCATCCGCTTGTTCTCGGTTGTCAGGAAGCCTGCGTTGGAGCCCCAATACGACTGTACCGGCCAGTGGGAAATCTGTAAGCCGGAATCGGCCAGAGGTTTCTCCGCCGTGGGGTACTTCTTTGCACTCGACATTCAGGAATCCCAAAAAGTCCCTGTTGGCATGATCGGGACCTATTGGGGTGGCACGCCGGCCCAGGCGTGGACCAGCATCGAAGCGCTCGGCGAGCACCCTGAAACCAAAGGCTATGTCGACTCCTTCAACAAGTTGAAGGCCGACCTCCCCGCACTAAAAGAGAAATACCAAAACGAATTGCTTCCCGCATACGAAGCGAATCACAAGAAATGGCAGGAAGAAATAGGCGACGAATACAACAAAGCCGTAAAGCAATGGAACGATGAGGCCACGAAGGCCAAGGCCGCGGGAAAAACGCCAACAGCCAAACCGGCTCTCGCGCGCCCGGAACCCAAACGGCCGATCTTGCCGGGTGCCAGCCCGAACGTCCCATCGGTACTGACCAACGGCATGATTGCACCGATCGTTCCCTACGCAATCAAAGGTGCCATTTGGTACCAGGGCGAATCCAATGCCGAGCAGGCCGTGCAGTACCGTACGCTGTTCCCGACGATGATCACCGATTGGCGAACCCGATGGGGTCAGGGCGATTTCTCTTTCGTCTGGGTGCAATTGGCTAGCTTCAAGGAGCGGCTGGACGATCCAACCCAGGCAACCAACGGCTGGCCGGGATTGCGCGAGGCGCAGTCGATGACACTCAATCTGCCGAACACCGGACAGGCGGTTATTATCGATATCGGTGAAGCCACGGATATCCACCCCAAGAACAAGTTCGACGTCGGTCATCGCGTGGCACTGGCTGCCCGTCACGTGGCGTACGGCGAGGACATCGTCTACTCCGGCCCGACGTACGACGCGATGAAAGTCGACGGTGACAAGGTCCGCGTGAGCTTTAAGAACGTCGGCGGCGGGCTGGAGATCGGAACACCCCCGCCGATCCGGCTGAACCAGCCGACCTCGGCGCCGTCACCCGAACTCGTAGGCTTCTCGATCGCCGGTGAAGATAAAAAGTTCGTCTGGGCGACGGCCACTATCGATGGAGACTCCGTGATTGTCTCCAGCCCCGATGTGAAAAATCCCGTGGCCGTGCGTTACGCATGGGCGAACAATCCCGTGTGCAATTTGTACAACAGGGGAAAATTGCCGGCCTCTCCGTTCCGCACCGACGATTGGACCGACGGACCCGCTGCGCCGATGAAGAAGTAATCAAACTGCGGATTCAGCAGGCACGCGGGGCGGATCTTCATTGATCTGCCCCGCTTGCGTTTCCGGTCGCACCTCGGCCGTCTTGCCGTCGAGCATGCAACTGACGTTCATGTCGCCCATCACGTTGATGGCCGTCCGGCAGCGGTCGAGGAACCAATCGACCGGCAGCAGCAGCGGGATGTAGCCGATCGGCAGATTGACGGCGTTGAAAACCAGCGTCATCGTCACCAGCCCCGCCTCCGGAATTCCCGCCGCCCCGACGGCCGCCACGACCGACAGAGCCACGACGACCAGCTGATGGCCGATAGACAAGTCTTGGCCGATCATTTGTGCGATGAACAGGGCGCACATTGCCTCGTAGAGGGCCGTCCCGTCGTTGTTGAAATTTGAACCGACCAGCGCCCCCATGCTGGCCGACTGCTGTCGCAGGCCGACTTTTTTGTGGAGGCATTCGTACGTCACCGGCATGGCGGCGGTGCTGCTGCCGGTGGAGAAGGCGAGCGTCAGCGCGTCGCGGGTTCCTTTCAGCAGATTCAGCGGACGCACCCACGTGCCGATACGCACGCGCAGGAGATAATAGGCCGCCTGAAGCAACAGCGCCGCGATCACCGCGAGCACGAACCACGCCAACGCCTTGAACGGCGCGAATCCTTCTTTGCCGATGATCGCTCCCACTTTAGCCAGCACAGCCAGCGGGACGAGTTGGATGATCCAGTGCAACAGGATGATGATCACGTCGAATACGATCTGCGTCACACGATCTACCGTAGCCCGCGCGCCGGCGTTGAGCTTTCGCACGGCCAGCCCAACACCGATGGCGATGAATATCACGCCGATGGTGTTGGAACTGTCTCCGAACGGCCCGATGAAGCTTTTGGGCACGTTGTCGAGGAATTGGGAAACCGCATCCGTCTTTGGAGGTGCCGGTCCGGGATCGAGATGCGCGTGTTTCCCAGGCCGAACAATGTTTGCCACGAACAGGCCGATGAAAATCGCGACCAGCGTGTTGAGGACGAGCAGAAACATCAGCCGCCCCGCCTGGCGGCCTTTGATTTCAGCGGTAATGATCGCCCGCACCACCGCCACCAAAATGAGCGGCGGCGCGATCATGCTCAGCAGTCGCAACAGCAGCCTGGCGGTTTCGTTCATCGTCGCGATTGAATACGCCACCCACTTCGGCGGGTGATCGTGGTCGGTGTTGGCGCTCATCAGGATCACGCCAATCACAACGCCGATCACCAGCCCGATCATGATTCGGATATACAACGGCGTGCGCGTGTAGAAGTTGCCTTTGACTTGCTCAGTATCGCTCAACACTCACCTCCCGGTATGTGAATCTCGGTACGCGTGGATAGTACAAGGCTGGACGTGCGATACGAAGTTAGAAATCGTCCCGGACTTTCTACCAGAAACAGGTCCGCAATAGCGATCGGTTTGACCAAGCCTTTCGATCCCCTACAATCTGCCCCCCTATGAGCGATTCTTACATCCAAAACCTGTTCGCGGAACGCATCGGTGGTAAATCGTACGGGAAAGACACCGAAATCTACAAATTTGAAAAGATCAAACGCGCCAAGCGCGCCGCCCTGCAGGCTAATCCCGGGGCGGAGCTGATCGACATGGGCGTCGGCGAGCCGGATGAAATGGCGTTTCCGGAATCGATCGACGCGCTGGCCAAAGCCGCCAAGCTCCCGCAGAACCGTGGGTACGCGGATAACGGCAACGACACCTACAAAATCGCGGCGGCCAATTGGATGAAGAAGGTTTGCGGCGTCGATGGCATCGACCCGGCCAAGCACATCTGCCACTCCATCGGCAGCAAGGCCGCGCTATCGATCCTGCCGAACTGCTTCATCAACCCCGGCGATGTGGCGCTGATGACGACGCCGGGCTATCCGGTGTTCGGTACGCACAGCAAATACCTCGGCGGCGAGGTGTATAACCTGCCGTTGCTGGAACAGAATGGGTTTCTGCCCGAACTGGACTCGATCCCAGCCGACAAGCTCAAGCGGGCGAAGTCGCTGGTGATTAACTATCCAAACAACCCGACGGGCGCGAGCGCCACGCCGTATTTTTTCGCAAAGGTGGTGGCGTTTGCGAAAAAGCACAACCTGATCGTGATCCACGACAGCGCGTACGCTGCTCTGGTGTTTGAAGGCAAGCCATTGAGCTTCCTGGCCACGCCGGGGGCGATGGATGTCGGCGTGGAACTGCACTCGATGAGCAAGGGCTTCAACATGACCGGCTGGCGTTTGGGCTTCGTGGTCGGCAATGATCTGATCGTCAAAGCATACGCCGACGTGAAGGACAATACTGATAGCGGCCAGTTCCTCGCGATTCAGGAGGCGTGTGCGTATTCGCTGGATCATGCGGAGATCACGCAGGTGATTTCCGAGAAGTACAGCCGCCGGATGGACGGGCTGGTTTCAGTCCTTAACAAGAACGGCCTGAACGCCAAAAAGCCCAAGGGCAGCTTTTTCCTCTACGTCAAAGCCCCCAAGGCCGCGACCGGCAAGAACGGCGACCGCGTGGCATTCGAGAAGGCCGAGCATTTCAGTCAGTGGATGATCACCGAAAAGCTGATCAGCACTGTGCCCTGGGATGATGCTGGCGCGTACGTACGATTCAGCGTGACGTTCATCGCCAAGGACAAAGCGGATGAGACGCGAGTGCTAAGCGAGATCGATAAGCGGTTGGCGGGAAGCAAATTCGAATTTTAACGTTTTTTGGACCCATTTACTGGCCGCTGAAGCGGCCAGTCCAGTGCGGATTTCTGGACTGGCAGCTTTAGCGGCCAGTTATTGCGCGGTACACTCTCGCCATGCGCAACGGCGACACCATAGCGGCGTACATCGGCCTCGGAGCCAATCTCGGCGATCGGGCGGCCAACCTGTTCAACGCACTGGCGATGATGTCAGCGACGGACGGGATTACGATCAATCGCGTTTCCAAGCTGCTGGAAACTCAGGCCGTCGGCGGGCCTACGGATTCGCCGCCTTACCTCAACGGCGTCGCGGCGATCGAGACGACTCTCGGCTCGCACGCGCTGATGAAAATCCTCAACGACATTGAAAAAGAACTCGGACGTTCTCGCCGGGTAAAATGGGAGCCGCGCACCGTCGATCTCGACCTGCTGCTCTACGGCGACCAAGTCATCAGCAGCGACAGCCTGATCGTCCCCCACCCGCTGATGCACGAACGCCGATTCGTCCTTCAGCCGCTGGCGGAAATCGCACCGTCGCTGGTGCATCCGATGCTGCAGATGAGTATGCAGGGGCTGCTGGAGAATCTGCGATGAGGTGGCGAGTCGTCACCCTCGCCGTTGTTACGTTGATAGTGTGGGTAGCTGCGGCTGAAGGTTGGTCAGAGTCGTATTCAGGCGAGTTGCGGCTCGCGGCGCACTTTACTTCACCTCTTGACGATTTTGGTGCGCCGATCAACGACCATTGGTCTACTGCGGCAAGGTGGCAATTCAACACTTGTGGTACATTTGACTGCCTTCCGTTTTCGCAACGCAACAAAAGAAGTCTTCTAGGACTTTCGTTCGCTCATGCCGGCGATGGAAGGTCGGTCGGCACGTGGGTTGTCGGAATCCCAATAGTCTATTTGGCTGGGCTGTCACTGCCTCCGCTCATTGGATGGCTTGTATATGCCCGTAATCTCTGGCGAGTTCGGCGTATCCGTCAAACGGGGTTGTGCACGCATTGCGGTTACGATCTGCGAGCAACACCCGATCGGTGCCCGGAGTGCGGATGTTTAGTGCAGGAGGCGATTCCACAATCATGATGGTCTGTTCCACCATTTCCGAATTCCGATCCGAACGCCGTAAACTTGGCCGGCTTGCTCTCGTGCCGACGATGGGCGCGCTGCATGACGGCCATCTCTCGCTGATGCGTCTGGCGAAGCAGCACGCGCCGCACGTGGCGGTGAGCATTTTTGTGAATCCGACGCAGTTCGGGCCGAAGGAAGATTTCAATAAATACCCGCGGCCGATCGAGGCGGACTTGGAGATGTGCCGGTCCGTGGGAGTCGACTTGGTGCTGAATCCCACTGCCGCGGAAATCTACCCGCCGGGCGCGCCGGCGATTTCGATTGATTTGCCAGCGATCACGAAGGTGCTGGAAGGCGCTCATCGGCCGGGGCATTTTGCGGGGGTTTGTCAGGTCGTCGCCAAGCTTTTTAATATCGTCCAGCCGGACGTGGCGGTATTCGGCCGGAAGGATTTCCAGCAGTTGGCCGTAATTACAGCGATGGTCGAGGCGCTTGATTTCCCAATCGAGATCGTGCCCGGGCCGACGCTTCGCGAGGCCGGCGGATTGGCGATGAGCAGCCGAAACCGGTATCTGAACGATAGCGAACGAAAGCGGGCGCTGGCGATCAACCAATCACTGTTCTTTGCTGAGGCGCAGATTAAAGCCGGCCAGCGCGACGCCGAATCGCTACTCTTGGCCATGCGGCGCATGCTGTTAGAGCAGGAACTGGTCATCGACTACGTTGCCGCGATCGATTCCAAGACCCTTTCGCCGGTGCAGCGGATCGGCAGCGAGGTGACGTTCGTGATCGCCGCAAGAGTCGGTGCGACCCGGCTGATCGACAATCTGCAGGTTCATGCGTAGGGTTAGCCGTAGCTTTTTTCCGAAAGACGCTTTTCATGCTTCAAGAACTATTTCGCATCCCCTTCCTTAACATCCCGGTGTACGGCTACGGCCTGATGCTCGTCGTCGGGTTTTTACTCGCGTCGCAGTTAGCAAGGTACTTGGCCGTGCGGAGTGCGATCGACCCGGAAGTCTTCTCGACAGCGGTCCTAATCATGCTGGTGGCCGGCGTGGCGGGAGCGCGGATTTCGCACATCCTCGAGAACCTACACTTATTCACCAGCGGAACGGTTAAGGAAAACCTCCTGAATATGATCAACATCCGCAGCGGTGGGTTGACCTACTACGGCGGATTCCTGCTGGCGACTCCTTGTGCTGTACTCTACGGGCTATCGAAAAAAGTCCCGATTTTGCGCGGCATGGATATTGTCGCCCCTTGTCTGATGATCGGCCTCGGCTTCGGACGTATCGGCTGCTTCCTCAACGGCTGCTGTTACGGGGCCGATTGCAATCTGCCTTGGGCGGTGAGCTTTCCCTATTACAGCAACGCCTACGTGGATGAGTTTCACGATCGGAAGCTGGACAAGCCGGTTCCGCAATCGCTGCTCGTACCAACCCGCGACGGAGTGGGCGAAAAGCTGATGGAACCGGAGTGGATGGTGAAAGATCCGCTGGCGAAGTCCGATGCGGATTCGGTCGGGTCCAACTACCTGCACCCGACGCAACTTTACAGCTCGCTCACCGCATTCATGTTGGCGTTGCTGCTGTTCGCCTGTTACACGATGCCCCATCCACCGGGACGGGTGTTCGCGCTGATGTTGATTCTGGAGGGGGCAACGCGGTACCTGCTGGAGCTGATCCGCGTCGAGCCGACGGTTTTCGGGCCGATGAGCCTGAGCATGGTGATCGGCGTTGCTTTGGTGGTATGTGGGATCGGCATGTTGTTGCTCACGCGCGGACCCGACGACGATCTGGAATTCCGTCCGGAACAAGAAGAGTTCGTCGCTGCCTGATCTACCTGGCTTCTCTGGTCCAACAATTGGGTGGATTTGCAACACCGTTTTTAGCGTTAAAACGGGCCGACTTTATCGATGATCGGGTGCAAAAAAAGTCAGCCATTTTGCGAAAGCAAATTCGGCGTTACTTTGTCAACAGCTTTTCAAATTTCAACCACTCGAAAAATTCACTAAAAAAGCCGAAAAACAGTGCTTTTTTTAACGTCCGAAAATAATTTAAAAAAAATCGGATTTTGGGGTTCACATGAAATCTCATTCCGTTATATAGGTTCGCACAAGTTACGTGACGTTTGCGTATCGTGTATTTCCTGAACTTGTTTAGGGAATTGGTCGCAGAGGGTTGGCAGTCCGGAGTAGCCCTAAGAAGGAACGCTCCGAACGACAGAGCCACGTGCTTCGAATCGTGTTGGCAGCGCGAATCAAGCAAGCCGGCCCCAGTGATCCAGGACGGGCAGTCAGGTCCTGAAATCTGCCTCGAGTCGAATCGGTGCGGCCAAAGCTCCACATCGAACACTCATGCGGTGGCCATGCGGGATTCCCCGAGAGTGGTGCCGATAAGTGTTAAGGTCTACGGAATTTGAATCCAAACGGATTCAGACCGTGCCCTCCGATAACTCGGCGCGAATGTTGGTATGGATGTTGAACGGGAGCTTCTCCCGAAAAATAGCCTAAAGACCGGCATCGCCGGGATGTCTAGCCCTTTGCTACACAAGAGCTAGTGCAACCTACTTAAAACCCAATGCAGTGAACGATCCACCTCGCGTGGCGCGAAGTGGGGGTTCTGTCACTGTAACTTTTGAAAGGAGAGTCAACGGAGATTTCGGAGCGATTTGAAAGCCGCTCTGTAAATCGCGTCGACGAGACCAAAGAAGCGATCCAAGCCGTCAGACGGCTTGCCGGGATGACGAGAAATTTAGTCACCGGACGACATGCGTCGAAGATCGCGACTTTTCACGAAAGCTCGCTGCCAGCGAGTTATAGAGAGGATCGCACAATGAAAAAGATCAACATCCAGAGTTTCTCCCCCAAGACAAAGAACACCGGCGGACCCGTCCGCAAGCTGGCCGCCGCCGCGCGAGCCGTCATGGAACCGGTTGAACACCGTGTCATGATGTCCACTTCGCCCGCGACGCTGCTCGCTCAGCCGATCGGCACGATTACCGCAAAATTTGAAACGCAGGCGCTCCCGAACTCCGGTGAAGCCGCCTCAGGGACGACGATTTGGGTTAATCCCACTAGCGCCTCTCAAAGCACCATAATCGGCACCGATAAGCTTGGTGGAATCGCGGTTTACGACCTCTCCGGCAATCAGATCCAGTACCTCTCCGATTCCGCTTACTACAAGGTTGATACCCGCTCGGGCTTTTCGCTCGGCGGCAAGGATGTATCGATCGTCGCTGCTGGCCGAATCGACGGAAACGAACTTGCTCTCTTCAAGGTCGACCCCAGCACCCGCAAACTGGTGGATGTCGCTAACGGTTCGATCAAGCTGACCATTGGCGGAACGATGAACGGCGTGGCGATGTACCAGAGCGCTAACACCGGAAAAACCTACGTCTTCGTCAGCAACACCACCGGCGGTGTTGAGCAGTTCCTACTCACCGACAATGGCAACGGCAAAGTGTCGGCCAAGTCGGTCCGCTCGTTCAATGTCGGTTCGGCCGCTGAAGGCTTGACCGCCGACGATGCGAACGGATCGCTTTATGTGTCCCAGGACGGTAAGGCCATCTGGAAGTACGGCGCAGAGCCGACCGATGGCTCGGTCCGTGTGCAGATCGATAATACCAGCGGCTACGTCGGGTCAGAATCAGAAAGCCTCGCCCTCTATTCGAATAACGATGGCAGCGGTTACCTGATCGCTTCCCGCCAGGACAGCGATGACTACGTAGTGTACGACCGCCGGACCGGCGACTACGTCACCAAGTTCTCCGTCAGCAACGGTTCGGTCGATGGCACCTCCAGCAGCGACGGGATCGCGGTCACCAGTTCTTCACTAGGTAGCGGCTTGACGAGCGGCGGAATTGCGATCGAAGACGACAGCAACAACGGCAATCAGAACTACAAGCTCGTTTCCTGGGGTGATCTGGCCAATGCCCAAACGCCGCTGGCGATCGATTCGTCGATCGTTGTGACCAGCCTGTCGGGCGGCGCCACGGCGACTGCCGCGGCGACTACTTCCAGCGTCAGCGTGAATTCGCTCTCCCTCTACGAAGCCAACTCCAACAACAAGCTCGCCACGCTCACCAACGGCGTGACGATCGACTTGGCCGACTACGCGGGCACGGATTTGAACGTCCGGGCCGCGGTATCCGGTTCGGTCGGAAGCGTGAAGTTCGGCGTGAACTCCAACAGCAACGTCCGCACTGAAAATTATACGTCGTTCGATCTGGCCGGCACGGGCGGCGTGTGGAACCCGTCCACGGGCACTTACACGATCACTGCAACGGCCTACACCGCCCACAACGCCGGTGGAAACGCAGGCGCCAGCTTCAGCATTACCTTCAAAGTAATCGACAGCAGCGTGGATACCTCCGGCACGCCTGCCACTGCAGCACCGGGCGCTCCCAAGAGCGTGACGGCAACGGCCACATCAACCAAGGTTACCGTGAAGTGGACCGCCGCCGATAGCTTGGCGGACGGCTACAAGGTCGAGCGTTCGACCGACGGCGGAAAGACATACACCACCGTGGGCGTCGTCACAACCGCCAGTTTTAGCGACACCAGAATCAGCCCATCGACCACGTACACATACAAAGTCACCGCATACAACTCAGTCGGCTGGGCCACGGCGAGCTCGACTCCGTCGGTCACCACGTCGTCGTCGGTGGTTCTCGTGGTAGATGCCCCGGTTCCAACCAATCGCCCGAGCATAGCCACCACCGGGCCGGCCGCTGGTACGAAGTATACGAACGTCGGCAGCTTTCACGGCGTCAGCAACACGGTGTACTCGAACCTGAAAATCACTGGTGCGGTCACGCTGACCGGCCTGAGCAACGTAACGCTGATCAACTGCATCATCGACGGCAACGGTGCCGGCTGGGCCGTTCGCTGTGACGGTGCGACCAACATCACGATCCAGAATTGTGAAATTTATAACGTGGCCAGTGCCGCCGTGTACGGCAACGGCTTTAAGGCCATCAATAATTACGTGCATGAATCCGCCGGCGACGCCTTCAAGCCGCTTAGCGACGTAGTGATTCAAGGCAACTACATCAGCGACCTTGGTTACAACTCGGCCGATGCTCACGCCGATGGCGTGCAGATCCGTGGCGGGTCGAACATCAAGATCGTCGGCAACTACTTTGATATGCCGATCGACGTCGCCAACACCAAGAGCAACTCGTCCCTGTTCGTCCAACTCGACGTGGGCGATGTGACGTTCAGCGGCAACTGGGTACGCGGCGGCAACTTCGCGTTGCACGTGTTCAGCGACTTGGCCGGTGGCAACGCGACGATTAAGGTCACCAACAACGTCTACTACGCCGGCTCTGCTCAGTTCGGGTTCGCCCAGATTGGGACGGGTGTCGTATTTACAGGCAATGTGACCGACACGGGTCTCGTGGCGACGGTTTCGACGAAGTAAGTCGAACAGTCCTGACATTTCATTCAAACGAGCGATCCTGGCTTCAATGTCAGGATCGTTTTTTATGAATACTCGAGGGGGCTTACGCGTCGCTTGCAACTTCGTGCAAAAACACTGCAATCCACGATGCACTAAGCGGCGGAAATCACCAACCATCAGACTATCGAGGAATCCCTTGCTCCTGGATCGGTGGTGTTAAGGTCTGAGGTCTCTGCTCGCATTTCCGTTTCAGGCCGGGTGATCCGATAACCTGCCTGGAACGCGGATATCAACCACTCTGCAGCGTTTTTCGCACTTGCGGCCGAGCCCGAACCCTAACACGACGCGATTTCTAACTCATTGTCAATTAGAGGTTAGCACGCAATCAATTGATGTCCATTCCCTCTCGATTCCGCCCCGCCCGAGAACAAATCGGACGTTAAGCCTTCTGCGATTTTCGCCACACAATGCCCGATTCAAGTTCCGAGTGATTCACTAAGCCGCTCTCAAAAACACGTCGACGAAAACATTGAAGCGATCGGGCCATCAGATGGCTTACCGGATTGACGAGGTTTTCAGTCACCGGACGACATGCGTCGGAGATCGCGACGTTTCACAAGTACTCGCCGCCAGCGAGTAGAGAGAGGATGAAAATGCTCAAGATTCACAGCCAGCGTTTTACGCTCAACACGCAGGATGACGGGGGTCCGGTTCGCAAACTCGCCGCTGCCGCTCAAGCGGTGATGGAACCGATGGAAGACCGCCTGATGAACTCCGCATCGCCGGCGACAGTGATCAATCAGCAGGTTGACTCAGTCACCGCGAAGTTTGAAACTCAGGCGCTCGCTCATAGCGGTGAAGCCGCTTCGGGAACTGCGGTTTGGGTCAACCCAGCCGACGCATCGCAAAGCACGATCATCGGGACGGATAAGCTCGGCGGGATCGCCGTGTATGATCTGTCGGGTAAACAAATCCAGTACCTCTCGGATTCCTCGTACTTCAAAGTCGATACCCGCTCGGGCTTTTCCCTCGGCGGCAAGAACGTTTCGATCGTTGCGGCTGACCGCATCGAATCCAATACGCTGGCTTTGTTCAAAGTCGATCCGACCACTCGTCAACTGGTTGACGTGACGGCCGGCACGATCAAGCTGAGCGTCGGTGGAAACGTCAACGGCGTGGCGATGTATCAGAGCGCCGACAGCGGCAAGACATACGTTTTCGTCAGCAATAACACCGGCGGTGTTGAACAGTTCGAGCTGTCCGACAACGGGAGCGGCAAGGTGTCGGCCAAGTCGGTCCGATCGTTCAACGTCGGCTCGACCTCGCAAGGGATGACGGCAGACGATGAATCGGGCGCGTTGTTCGTCTCGCAAACCAACAAAGCCATCTGGAAGTACGGTGCAGAACCGACGGACGGATCGATTCGTGTCCAGATCGATAACGCCAACACCGGCCATGTCGGTTTCGATTCCGAAAGCCTTGCACTCTACAAGAACAGCGACGGCACCGGGTATCTGATCGCGGCTCGTCAGAACACCAATGACTATGTCGTATACGATCGCCAGACAGGCAAATACGTCACCAAATTTACAATCAGCAACGGTTCGGTGGATGGCACGAGTAGCAGCGACAGCATCGCATTGACTAGCGCCTCGCTCGGCAATGGGCTGAACGGCGGCGCGTTTGTTGTCGAAGACGACAAGAATGACGGGAACCAGAACTTCAAAGTGGTTTCGTGGAGCGATATCGCAAACGCTCAGGCGATCCCGCTGTCGATTGACTCCTCGCAGGCTTCGCCTTCGGTCGCCACTGCGAAGGTGACCGCCGCGCCTGCCGCCACGGCGGCGGCGGCGACGAACACGCTCGGCGTTTATTCGCTGTCGCTCTACCAAGCGAAAACGGACAAGCTGCTGGCCACGATTACTCATGGAGACACGATCGATCTGGCCGACTACGCCGGGGTTGCACTGAATATCCGCGCCGGAGTCACCGGCACGGTCGGCAGCGTACGGTTCGGCGTGAACGACAACGCCAACGCGCATACCGAAAACTACGCGTCGTTTGACCTAGCCGGCACGGGCGGCGTGTGGAACGCAACGAAGGGCGACTACACCATCACCGCAACGGCCTATTCCGAACACCGCGCCAAAGGCACGGTGAGCGCGAGCTATTCCGTAACTTTCAAGGTGGTGAATACCAGCGTGGTAAACTCGCCATCACCTACGCCGACACCAACACCGACTCCGACTCCGACCCCCACGCCTACGCCGACTGTGACGCCCCCGCCCGTAGTCGTTGCACCGCCGCCGGTGGTTGATGCGGTTTCAACCGACCAGCCCAGCGTCACCACGACCGGGCCCGCTGCCGGCACGAAGTTCACAACGGTGACGAATCTGAAAGCCGCCAGCAACACGACTTACTCGAACCTGAAGATCACCGGCCAGGTGACGTTGACGGGCATGACCAACGTCACGTTCATCAACTGCGTGATCGACGGCAATGGCAACTCATATGGCATCCGTTGTGATGGCGCGACGAACATCACCATCAAGAACTGCGAGATATTCAACATCACCAGCGCCGGAATTTACGGCAGCGGGTTCAAGGCCGTCAGCAACTACATCCACCACAGCGGCGGCGATGGCATTAAGCCGAACTCCGATGCGGTGATTCAGGGTAACTACATCGCCTTGCTCGGCTACAATTCGCCGAACGCGCACGCCGACGGCGTTCAGATCCGCGGCGGATCGAACTTTGTCATCACCGGCAATTTCTTCGATATGCCCAACAACGTGGCCAACACTAAGAGCAACTCGGCGTTGTTCGTACAGTTGGATGCGACCAACATTACGTTCGACGGTAACTGGATCAACGGTGGCAACTTCGCGCTACACATTTACAGCGACGCGGCTGGCGGCAATGCCACGATCAAAGTCACCAACAACGTCTACTACGCCGGCTCGGCCCAGTTCGGCTTCGCTTCGCTCGGCTCCGGAGTCGTTTTCAGCGACAACGTGACCGACGCGGGCAACGTAGCACTGGTGAGCATAAAGTAGACTTACAATTTGTATTCCCAACAGTCAAACGGTCCTGGCGAAAAATCGCCAGGACCGTTTTTATTGGGTCAGCGCGGAGACCTCGGTGCGAATCGCGTCGACGATCGTCCGAAGATGATCGGGCGGCATCGCCAGGGGCGGCATCATCACCAGCACGTCGCCGAGCGGGCGGATGATCACGCCATGCTTGCGAATGGCGGTGCAGACGGCGGCCCCCGTGCGCTTGCGGGAATCGAACGGCCGGCGGGTTTCACGGTCGGCGACCAGTTCGATACCGACCATCAGGCCCTTCTGCCGAATGTCACCGACGTGTGGCAACTCACGCAGGATGTCGAGCATTGTCGCCAACTGCCCCGACCTTTCGCGAACGCCCTGCAGCAGATTGTTTTTCTCGAACAGATCGAGCGAAGCCAGCGCCGCCGCGCACGCCAGCGGATTGCCCGTGTAGGTGTGGCCGTGATAGAAAGTCTTGCCTTCCCACGGATCGCCGAGGAAAGCGTCGAAGATCTGCTGCGTCGCAAATGTCGCAGCCAATGGCAGATACCCGCCGGTGATGCCCTTGGCGACGCACATCAGGTCGGGCTGAACGCCTTCATGCTCGCAGGCGAACATTTTACCCGTTCGTCCGAATCCGACTGCGACTTCGTCGGCGATTAGCAGGACGTTGTAATTCGTACATAGTTCGCGAACGCCCCGGAGGAATCCAGCCGGGTGGACAATCATGCCCGCCGCACCTTGAACGATCGGCTCGATACAGACGGCGGCGATGCGATTTGCGTGGACGACGAGGATCGAGTCGAGTTTTCGCAGGGCGTCCTCACGCACTTCGTCAGGAGTTGGCAATCCGTAGCGATATGGGAACGGCGTCGGCGCGAAATGCGTTTTGAACAGCATCGGAATATACGCCCGATGAAACAGTTCCGTCCGCCCCACCGACATCGCGCCGAATGTATCGCCGTGATACGCCTCGGTGAAGCCGACGAACTCGCTCTTCTCCGGCTTGCCGACGTTGTACCAGTACTGTGCCGCCAGCTTGAACGCGATTTCAGTCGCGGTCGCGCCGGCGTCGCTGTAGAAGATTTTTTTCAAGTTGCTCGGCACGATCTTCATCAGCCGATCAGCCAGCAGGATTGCCGGCTCACTCGTCAGTCCGAGCATCGTGGTGTGCGCGACTTTATCGAGCTGCGCGCGGATGGCAGAGTCGATCTCCGGCACGCGATGGCCGTGGACGTTGCACCAGAGCGAGCTAACGCCATCCAGATACCGCCGGCCGTCGCTGTCGATCAGGTACATCCCGTCCGCTGCGGTGATCACAAGCGGATCGTCCGCCAGCCAAAGCTTCATCGGAGCGAACGGGTGCCAGATGTGTTGCTTATCGAGTTGTTGAAGTTGCTGCGTGTTCATTGAAGGCTAACTGAGTCTCCGACTTTGATCTTAAGCCGCTCGGCCGCGGCCCCATCCCGCACGGCCACTTCCAGCAGCCCGCTGCTGCCGATCAGCGCCAGCGGCTTTCCCGGGGCGACGTCATGATACGTGCGTTTGAGCGCACCTACCGATTTTCCTTTGATGCGAACGACCTTAGTCCGCAGTGATTTGATGCGATCGTACAGCAAATTGGTGGTGGCGTTGCCAAAATCGCTCAGCAGCGTGATCAGAGGCATGGCGAGGAGGATGGAGCGGCCTCTGGAGTGGCTCGGCATGTGTTCAGCGTAAATCCGACACGCCCATGCGGTCAATCGGCGGCTTTAGTTCGGGTGCTGATTCGGCTACAATCACCCGCGATGAACAGCGTGCGTGAATCCTCTCCGTTGGAACAGATGATCCGCAAGATCATGGACTACGGCATGCGC
>JBBROD010000050.1:0-35536 GCA_038229715.1 Tepidisphaerales bacterium
GAGTACCGATACCGCCGGTTCGCGAGCCCTGCCCGCCATTCTCGAAAAGATCGGGACGTTGGATAAATGGATCGCCGCGCGAATGGAAGAAACCAACGCGGCTGAAACGCGAATCACCGCTAAACTCGATCAACTGGCCAAGCTGGAGGTGTCGCTGCAGGCGATGATCGACGGGCTGCGGAAACAGGTGACCGATACGCTGCCCGTGCTCAGCGAAATCAAACAAACCCGCGACAAGGCGCAGTCCGTCGTCGACGAAGCCGTGCAGGACGCCTTGGCGGCGGCGCGGCAGAAGGTGAACCACCTCGAACACGAAGCGGCCGACCGGATCGACGCGCAGATCAAGTCGCGCATCGCCGAGGCGCTGTCGAGCGTAACCGTCGAGCAGATGGGCGACATCTCGCGCGACGTTCACAAGCAACTGACCGACGAAGCCGACCACTGCCGCGAGCAGGCCGAGCAGACGCTGATCATGTTTCGCCAGTTGCTGCAAAAGCAGGTCGAGCAAATCGTCGACCAAGCCGCCGCCGCCGCTCATCCACACCTTTCGCGGCTGAGCGATGCGCGCAGCTACGTCGACGGGCAGGTCGATGCCATGCTCGACGCCGCGCAGGACTCCATCGAACAGCGGATCACAAACCTTTCCCGATCGGCCCAGGCCACCGTGGAATTGGTGGAGCAGAATCTGGTCGACCGCGTGAAGAACATCCGCCCGCAGGTGATGAACGAAGTGGAGTCGACGCAAAAGCTGATCGCCCACCGCGTGGCCGGGCTGATCGAAGCGTCGCGCAAGATGGTCTCGACGGTGGTGAACGAACTGGACGGCAAGCTCGACGCGCTCTCGCCCAAGACCGACGCAGTTCGCGATGAACTTGAGGCGCGCCTGACCGGATATATGAAAGAACTGGAGGAGTCGGCCGAGACGATGGTCGGCTGGCTGGAAGACCGCGTCACGCAGCGTGTGGATGACCTGGTCGAACAAAGCCGCAGCAGCATGAAGGGCGAACTCCGTGCGCTGGATCGCTCGTCAGATCGGCTGACCAACTCCGTTCCCATCGAACCCATGCCCGCCGTCGAACATCCCGGCGAGCCGCTTTCGCTGACGATGTACATCGACCGCATGCGCACCGCCCCGGGCCCCAAGCCCGCGGCGTAGCGTCGTGCTCCCTCTCCCCAGCGGGGAGAGGGCTGGGGTGAGGGGAGAAACGTGTGGACTTAACACGTTTCGATTCGCCGACAACCCTCGGGCCGTCCCGCAATCCACGCCATCCATTGAATCACGTTCCACCCTCATCCTAACCTTCTCCCGAAGGGAGAAGGAACCAAAAAAGACGCTGACGCTTTTGCGCAAATTGCATGTCGCGTGTGACCCTTCTATAACTCGCTCGTATGAGCCAAACCGCCATCCCGCCGTTTCACGGCAACATCAGTTTTAACGCCCAGCATAGCCCGATGGGGGCCTTCTTCAGCTTTACCTGCGGTCAATTCGGCAGCCGTGGTGGATTTGGGCTGCAGATCGGTAAACCCGGGAATCAAAATCTCTACATCGGCGTGAAAGACGGCGATCGCTTCAGTGATGCGCCGTTGAAGTGCTTGCCGTTTTATGAGGGAGCGGAATCAGACGAAGCTGTGAGATTCGATGTCGAAAAGAAGGGCAATAAAAAGAAGTCGCCGCTCGTCGCGTACGGGCGAGATGAAATCACAAGGCATTTCGGTTGGGCGACGGATCACTGGATTACCAAGGATTTTGAGTTTGCGATTTATACCTCGTTCGGCCCGATTAACGAACGGAAAAGAACAAGCTCTGATGAACTTCGCCTACAGCTGATCCCTGCCGTTTTTGCTGAGCTGATTGTCGATAACTCGACTGGCGCGTCGCCAAAGACGGCTGTTTTCGCAATTGGCTTTTCGGTGAGTGGAGTGCGTCTGCTGGATGCGGAGTCCACCTGGTTGACGAGAAAGGGATTTGCGTTCCGACGCGAGTATGGCGCATTGGGGCAACTCATCGATCCGGCAAAAGGTGGCGATTCTGAAGAACGTGAAGAATCCGTTGCGGCTGAATTGCAGACGGGCTTCCGTTGGTCGGCCGAGGAGTCCGTTAAAATGGAGGCCACTCATCTGCTCGGGAGTTGTCCAGCATTGACGTTCACGGTTCCGGCCGGTGAGCGCCGCGTCCTCAAGTTGGCGCTGGGTGGCTATGTAGACGGCGTTCAAACAACACGACTTGAAGGGCGTTACGCCTATGCAAGGCACTTCGGTGGCTTGGAAGACGTTTTGTCCTCCGCACTTGAGCAGTGCAGCAGTAAGGAATGGTGTTTGCGCGCGATGGACAATTCGCTCCTTTCCTCCGGCCTCTCCCCCGACCAGCAATTTATGATCGCCCACGCCACGCGCAGCTACTACGGCAGCACTCAACTCCTCGACGTCGGCGGGCAGCCGTACTGGATCGTCAACGAAGGCGAATACTGCATGATCAACACGCTCGATCTCTCGGTCGATCACGTGTTTTGGGAGTTGAAGCAGAATCCGTGGGTGGTGAAGAATCTGCTCGACAACTTCGTCCGCCATTACAGCTACGTCGATCAGGTGAAAGACCCCATCACCGGCAAACTCAGCGAAGGAGGCATCAGCTTTGCCCACGATCAAGGCGTGCATAATAATTTCTCGCCGTTCGGGCACAGCAGTTATGAACTGCCGAACCTGAACGCCCTTTGCTTCAGCTACATGACGGCCGAGCAGTTGTGCAACTGGATTCTGATCGCGGCCAGCTATGTAGCGAAGACGAAGGATCTGGAGTGGGCCAAGCACAACGAGCATGTCATCGACGCCTGTCTGCACAGCCTGGTGAATCGCACCAATGAGCGCGGTTTCCCGGCGTATGATTCAAGCCGGTGCGGGCCGGGCGGGGCGGAGATTACGACTTACGATTCGCTCGATCACTCACTCGCGCAGACGCGGAACAACCTGTACATGGTGGTGAAAACCTGGGCCGCTTATCGCGGGCTGGCGCTGCTGTATGAGAAGATGGGCCATCAGCACGAGTACCACGCCGCCGCGACGGACATGGCCGAGCGGATCGAGAAGGAACTGCCGACCCGGGCGGGGGCGGATGGCGTGTTCCCGGCAGTGTTCGAGAAAGAGAACTCCGGCTACACCTCGCGCATTTTGCCGGCGTGTGAAGGGCTGATGTACCCGCTCTACTGGGGCACGCTTACGCCGTCGCCGTTTGTTGACGCACTAAAAAAGCACACTGTCAAACTACTGAGCGACGGCCAAAACGTCTTCCCCGACGGCGGGATCAAGCTCTCCAGCACCAGCAACAACAGTTGGATGAGTAAGATCGCGATCTTCATGCACGTCTGCCGAAAGGTGTTCAAGCTGGACGAAGACCCAGCCGTTCGCGATCTTTTCGCCAAAGCCGACGCTGCTCATGTGAGATGGCAGACCGAGGGGGATTCCGCCTACTGGGCCTGCAGCGATCAGTTCGTCAATGGCGTTGCGAAAGGATCGAAATACTATCCACGGATCATTACGTCGGCGTTGTGGATGGAAGAGTAGGACTAAGGACTCAGGACTTAGCGACGACTCTCCGCCTAAGTCCTGCTCCGCCTCACTTCGCCGTCTTGATGTACTTCCGCCACGCCGTTTCCAGGCCGGCGTAGTCGACGCCGTAGGTTTCCTTCATGCACTTTTCGGGATCCGCGCCGTCTTTAAGCGCGTTGAAGTAGCCTAAAAACTTTTTCGGGTCGACTTTGATCAGCGCCTCGGTCATCGTCATCATCACCGGGTACATCTCACCGCCGGGCATGTTGCGGTCGTCGAAAATGCTGGTGATGTTTCCGCTGTCGGCCATCATGCGGGCGAATCGGCGGGATTCCGGTCGTGGGAAGGCGCTGTTGGCCACCACCTCGGCAACGCCTTCGTTCAGCCAGCGGGGCATCAGGTGATTCGTGCGATACCGCGCCACGAACGCATGCGTGAACTCGTGCGTCAGCACGTACGACCAGACCCGCTCGGCCTGGCGGATGTTGTTATCGGTCAGCGAGGCATCGGGCTTGCTCATCGCCATGTGCGAAAATCCGTCGGTACTGGAGTGGCAATAGCCGGCCAGTCCCTGCGGGGGTTGGAAGTCATCGATCTTTTTCGCGAATTCATAAAAGTCGGCCCGCTTGGTGAACATGTAAATCGGCAGCTTGCCGACGAAGATGTTGTCCTTCGGCGACATCTCGAACATGCGCGAGACGGACGTGTACGCATTTTCGCAGTTGCTCTTGAGAAAGTTGTACTCGCGCGGGTCCCAGTCGGTGAAAATGATGAAATGCTCGGTCTGCATTTCAGCGAACTTCATTTGCAATTTGTCGCCGGTTTCCGCGGCGACTTTTTGCGCGTC
Source organism: Tepidisphaerales bacterium (assembly GCA_038229715.1). Taxonomy (GTDB): domain Bacteria; phylum Planctomycetota; class Phycisphaerae; order Tepidisphaerales; family Tepidisphaeraceae; genus JANMES01. Next base: position 4,391 of record JBBROD010000050.1, read on the forward strand.
GGTGATCGCCTTGGCGTTGTCCTCGGGCGTGGAACTTTGGTACTTGCTCTCTTCCTTAGCCGTCGCGCCCGGCTTTTCGACCGTGCCCTTTGCAGTCGTGCCCTTTGCACCCGTGCCGTTTCGGCCGGCGGACGGACTGATGGGGCGAGTGGTCGGGCGCGTCGTGGGCTTGGTCGTCGGCCGACTCGTCGGTGGACTTGTCGGTGGGGCGGCGATCGTGGGAAGCGTCATCAATAACACGGTCGCGATCGCGGTTTTCAGCATGGCCATGTTTTATCACGCAACGCGGTGTGAGGGCAACCGGGAATTCTTCAGCATTTGCGTGGCGGACTACACTGCAATTCGTGCAGGCCTCTTCCGCTGGTTGCTTGACGCGGATCGATCGCTTCCCGACGATCCTGCGCACATGAAAGCGGTGCAGGAACCCGATTATCGCCGGACCGGACGCGAATCCGATCCTCAAACGCCTTTTTCCACACGCTGGTACGGCCCGCTGACGCTGCTGCTGACCAGTGTGGGGATGCTGACGCTCGCTTACGCCCCGATCAAACAGTGTTACCTCGCGTGGTTCGGGCTGGTTCCGTGGCTGATCGTCATCAGCCGATGCAAAACGTACAAAAGCGCAATTTTCTGGGGCTGGCTGAGCGGAACGGTGTTTTTCATCGCCAACATGTGGTGGATGGCGTACGTCACTGTGCCGGGCATGATCGGGCTGATGGCGCTTCTGGCTTCGTACTGGGGCGTGATGGCGGCGATCGTCAGGGTTCAAGTTTCAGGGGTCGGGTTTCGGCGTAAAATCTCAACCCCGAACCCTGAACCCCGAACCCCAAACCCCGTTTTCATCGCCGCCGCATGGACGTCGCTGGAGTTCATTCGCGGGAACTTTATTTGGAAGGGTTTGCCCTGGCTCTACCTCGGCCACACGCAGACGCCGATCTTGCCGGTTTGCCAGATCGCCGACGTGTTCGGCGTGTACGGCATCACGTTCTGGATCGTCCTGATCAACACTGTGATCGCGAGTTTTTGGTTGAACGGGTTCCGCATCCGCCCGATCGCTCGACCGATCGCGGCCGTTGTGTTGTTGACGGTGCTGATCGTCGCCTACGGCGTGTGGCGGATGAAGCAGACCGTGACCGAGCCGGGGCCGGTGGTGCTGGTCGTGCAGTCGAACTATCCGCAGAGCAACGACGGCAGCAAAGGCGCAACACCGGAGGAAGCCTTTCGTTTTCATGCCGACACCACGGTTAGGGCGCTGTCGCAAAACCCGGCGATTGATCTAGTCGTCTGGAGCGAAACCGTCATGCCCGCGATGAACGAGCAGACGCGGCTGTTCCTCTCCGGCACTAAGTACGGGCGGGGTCTGACGCAGGTACGCAAAGCGCTCATGGATTTAGCGGGCGTCTACCAGACCGGCCTGGTGTTCGGCGGGCGGTTTGAAGGGGATTGGAAAATCGTTGATGACTACGCTCGCCCCGGTGAGACTCGGAATTCCGCCTACTTCATCGAACGCTCCGGGCTTTTCTCCGAACTGCGGTACGACAAAATCCACATCGTGCCGTTCGGGGAGTTTCTGCCGTTTCGCCAGTCGCTGCCGTGGGTGTTCGACCTGATCAAGAAGATCGGTCTCGGCCCGCCGGACATGGACAGCTACCAACTCAACGCCGGCGATGAATCGAACCTGACGGTCTTCCCGCTTCGGCGGACGCGGAACGTGCTGGACCTTTCGACGTGGCGGTTCGTCACGCCGATTTGCTTCGAGGACATCGATTCCGGCCTGACCGCCAAAATGTTCCGCTCCGGCCAAGACGGCAAGAAGCGGGCGGACATCCTGATCAACCTCACCAACGACGGGTGGTTTAAAGCCAACGAAATGCCCCAGCATTTGCAGGTGGCGGTGTTCCGCAGCATCGAAAACCGCGTACCGACGGCTAGAAGTGTGAACACAGGTATCAGCGGATTCGTGGATTCCGTCGGCCGGGTACACGACACGATCGCCGCAGGGACCGAAGGCTCATCATCGGCGCAACTGATGATCGATCCGCGCGTGACGTTCTACACGCGATATGGCGATGTTTTCGCCTGGATTTGCGTGTCAGCGACAGGATCGGCGATGCTGCTGATGGCGATCAACCGGAAGATGGCGGGATCACGACAGAAATGACACCAAAAACGTCACCCGTACCACGGGCCTCCGGCCCGTGCCTATGACGTTAAAATTTTAGCACCGCAGTGTGTTGAAGGATAAGCGTTCCACGCACGGGCCAGAGGCCCGTGGTACGCCAAGGTCAATCCAGAGTTACGTCATCATGAAAAAAATCACCCTCTCGATCCTCCTGATCTGCTCCCTCCTCGCCGGTTGCGGCGGGGGAGATCAACTCGGCCGCAAGGAATTTCGGCCCGCCAAGTTCCCGCCCAAAGTGCCGGCGAAGAAGGACGTGCCGTTCGACGCTCGGCTGGCCGAGCAGGCGAAGATCGAGGTCGACCGGGCGATGCGCAGCCAGGACCCGATCGTCCGCGCCCACGCCATCGAGTCGATTCAGGAAACCCTCGGCAGCGAGAAGTCGGGGGAAATCTGGCAGGCGATGAAGGACCCGGAAACCGTCGTCCGCTTCGCCGCAGTGATGGCCGCCGGGACGATCAAACTCGCGGACTCCAAGCCCGAACTGCTGGAACTGGCCGACGACCCGCAGCCGACCGTCCGCGTCGCCGCCGCTTACGCGCTGCATCGGCTGGGGGATTACCGATACAGCAAGGATCTGGAGCGTTATGCGCAGGATCCGATGCCCGACGTCCGTGGCAATACCGCGCTAGTGCTGGGATTGCTCGGTGAACCGACCGCGATCAACGTGCTCAAGCCGATGCTCCGCGACGAGAACCTCGCCGTCAGCCTGACCGCCGCCGAGTCGATGTGGCGGCTGGGCAGCGAGGACGGTCGCGATCGGCTGATCGGGATGACCGTGAACATCAATCCCGGGTACCAGATGGTCGCGATGCTCGCGCTGGGCGCGCCGCGGGATACCCGCATCCGAGCCCATATCCGCGCCAATCTCACTAACGACTACATCGAAGTGGCGCTGGTGGCCGCCCGGGTGATGGGGCAGCTGGACTCCGACGAGGGGTATGGCGTGGCGATCAACGGCGCTAAGTCGTCGGACAAGCGGCAGCGGAGCCTGGCGGCGCTTGCGTTCGGTGCGATCCGCCGGCTGGATGCTCAGGAATACCTGCAAAAACTGCTGAAAGACCCCGACCAGGAAGTTCGCATCGCCGCCGCCACCGCGGTCCTTCAACTCAAGCCCGCCGAACAGTGATCCTGTAGTGGCCGGTTCAGCACTTACGTTCAAGCCGATTCGGGCGGAGTGTCGATAAGCACAACTGCTGAAAGAGGTTCTATAGGACGAGCGGTTATGGGCTCTTGTGGAATCAAGTAAAACTTGACTCCCCGGGTGCCCGGATTAGGATCAACGCTGCACGGGTTGGAAAACGTTTTATCCGCCTCGTGCCCAACGGATTGGCGTTAGACCTCCCGAGCTCTGCGAGAGTGCGGATCGTCCCACGAGTGGAAACCAAAACCGGTGACCGAGCCGGGTGTTGCGACCTCCGAAGCAGGATGCTTCGTCTGAATACTAAAAGCTAGAGGCGGTTGCCCGGCGTCGGCAGGATCGACGCGGGAAATGAAGTAGACATCCAGTGTTTCTCACCTGGCTTTCAAGGAGCTGACCGTGAGTCCGATTACCAAGCTGTTCGTTGTGTTGCACGTAGTGCTGTCGATGTTATTGACGGCTGGCGTGGTCGTGTTCGTGAACCGGGTGGACGATTACAACAAGATCGTGGCCGACTGGAAGCAGAAGACCGCGACCGCCGAAGCCCACGCAACCTCCGCGTCCAACGCCGCCGATGCGTCCAAAGAAGCGCTGACCAAGGCCAATCTTGATTTGGCCGCCCAGGTCGAAACCAACCGCAAGGACAACACCGCCTCCGCCGCCGCCTTGGCGGATTTGAACGTCAAGCTCGCCGACAGCGGCAAGCAACTGGCGATCGCCCAGGCGGACCTGAGCAAAGCCGTCAGCACCGTCGCTGCTTCGCAGACGGCCCAGATCCAACTCGCTTCGCAAGTGACCGACCTTCGCACGAAGGTCGACGAACTGACCAAGAGCAAGCTAGAACTCGATACCGCCGTGGCCGACCTGACCAATCAGCGTGACGTGCTAGAGAAGCAGCGTCGCGACCTGGCCGAGAAGGTGACGCTGCTCGGCGGGCAGCTGGATGTGGCGACCAAAGTGTTGGCCGACAACAACATCAACCTCCGCGATAAGCTCTTCGTCCCCGGCATTAAGAACGGCGCTCCGCCGATCAACGGCGTGGTGAATGAAGTCCGCATGATTGAGCAGGTTCCGTACGCCACCATCTCCGTCGGCGCCGCCGATCAGGTGATCAAAGGGATGGAATTTAAAGTCATCGACAAAGAGAAGGGTGAATTCCTGGGTCGCCTGACGGTTGAATCCGTCGACACCAACGAAGCCACCGGCCGCCTGACCGGCCCGGCGGTTGATAAAGTGCACAAGGGCTTGGAAGTTCGTACGCAACTGTGATCCGTAGGACTAAGCCGAAAGGACTTAGAACAACTAAGTCCTAAGCACTAAGTCCGTAGTCCTTTGTTCGGAGTTACTATGAGCCGTGCCGCTTCGGGTGAGACGATTGTTCTCAAGCCCACCAACAACATCTACACCGTGCTGGTGATCGCCGCCGTCATTCTGCAACTGATTGCGATCGTGGCGATCGTCATGCGTCATGCAGTGCTATTTCCGGACGCCAAGCCGCTGTATCTGTTCTTCTAAGATAAGATCAGATTAGATTTCAACTGAGTATTCACCGCTCGCGGGCTGTTGCCTGCGAGCGGTTTTTTAGCTCATCCCTCCTACATTATTCTGCCACTCCAAACAGATTTTCCGCCGAGCGATTTCATAAGCTATGATAACCCTCAGTGGCCGACGCGGCGTTTAGTTTCTTTCCGCAGCAGACGTTTACCGACGGCGACCTCGAACTGATCGCGCCCGACGCTAAATGGATCGACGCGATCCTGCGCGAATGTATCGAACCGCGAACCAAGGCGCTCGACCCGAAGCTGGCGATGACCACCCGTCAGCAGTTGCTCGACTTTCTGTGCGTCGCTCCCGGCGGACGAGTGGCGGCTGATGTCCGCCGTAACCAGGTTCCGGCCTACCACTTCTGGATGCGATGGCGCGACGAAACCACCGCGCGCTTCCGCATGGCCGGCGGGATGAGCCTGCGAGTCGGCAGCACCGCTGATATTGAACAATACGCCGGCCACATCGGCTACCACGTCTATCCCCCGGCGCGGGGCAGGCATTTTGCCGAGCGGGCGTGTCGGCTGGTCTTGCCGATCCTGCGGTTTCACCAGATTTCTCCGGTCTGGATTACCTGTAACCCCGACAACGCGCCTTCCCGCCGCACTTGCGAACGGCTGAGCGCGCGGTACGTCGATACCGTTGACGTGCCGCTAACCCACCCGTTCTTCTCGCGCGGCGAGAAGCAGAAGTGCCGTTACCGATGGGATATCTGATCCAGCCGGCACATCTTTTTCGCTGCGTCCGATAACACCTCTTCCCCTGAGCGCCGAGTCGGGAAGTTCGTTTGCGTCTCTCCGAATTGAATCGGACATCATCCCTGCCAAGAGAGTTAGCGGATGGAGGAAGGCAAGTGGAATTGACTGAACAACTATTTATGGACATCACCGGTGTGCGCCTGAGCACGCCGATCTACGATAACGGATCGGAGAAACGCCGTCACACGCGTGTCTCTTTCGGACACCGAGCCCGGATCTACCCGCTGATGGAAATGGCGACTGGCAACGGTTCGCCGGTGTTGGTACGCGATCTGTCGCGAAGCGGCTTAGGATTCCAAATCAACGACGAACTGACCGTCGGCGACGAGTTCGTCCTTCAACTTTTCAAACAAACCGGAGAAACCGTTCACCTGCAGTGCATCGTCGCACGTTGCGAGCCCGGCGGCACGGGGTTGGTGCAGTTCGTGGTCGGCGCGACGTTTGAACTGGTGCTGACCGAAGCCCAGTGGAAGCCGCCTCAAGCCGCCCCGCAGGCTCGGCCGGTGCTGCTTTCGGGCAAGCAGGCGACGGCGGTGGCATCGATGGCGATGGCGTCGGCGGATTCGGACGACGCGGATTCATCGCGGATCCGCAGCCGCCTGGCGGGCCTGGGCCGATCGAGCAACTCCGCGGCCACGCCGGCAATGCCTGCACCGGTTTTGCTGGTCGAACCGGCGCCGGTTGTTTCTTCCGAGCGGTTGGCGGTCGCCCATAACAAATTGTTCGCCGCGAGTTCATCCGAATCGGCATCTGCTATTTCGACCGTGGCTAAAGAGATGGCCGCGCCGATCGTTCGGAAGGCCGTCATCAAACCTCTCCCGCCGCTGGAACCGCTGCGGGAAGTGGAAGCAACCAAGCCCGTTGCGGAAGTGACGCCTGTGGAATCCGCCCCGGTCGCCGTTGCCCAGCCGCTGAAGGTTGAACCGGCGCCGGTCGTGGAAGTGGCCGCGCCGCATATCGAAATTCCGAAAGCCGTTGAAGTTGAATCGAAGCCCGCCGAAGCGATCGAACCGGTGACCGCACCGGCTGTTGAAACATCGACTAATGAAGAAGCTGAAGTGTTGTTTGAAGAAGTTCTGGAATTTGTCGAAGCAGAAATCCTTGCCGCTGCGGTCGAGCCGAGCGTGATGGAATCGGCTGTGGTTGAACCGGTGCAAGCCGCGTCGATCAAGCCGGTGATTGTTCCGGTCGTGTTGCCGGTTGCTCCGGTCGTCGCGCCCGTCGCCACGGTGATGCCGATGCAGGCCGGGTCTTCGCCGATGCTGGTGCTGGTCGTCCCGACCGGCTCGATGCCCGCCGGCCAGCAGGCGATCACGGTGACCGCGGGTGGAATCTCGATAACCGTGTCATTCGCTTCCGCGCCGGCCGTCGCGCCGATTGCCGCCGAGCCGGCTGGGGAATTCACGCCGGGTGTGACGCCCGAGTCGATGTTCGACCTGTTGGCCGAGTCGCTTGGCGATGAATCGTCCGAACCGCTCGCAGCCTGATCGCGGACGGACTCGCATAGTTTTTGAAAACTCCACCCTCGCCGACCGAGCTAAGCCCGCCTAGAGTGGGGGAGTATGTTCTACCAACTCACCGACCGCTTTATCGTCAAGGCCAGCCCCGAAGAGACGTGGAAATTCTTCAGCAGCGCGGAGAACCTCCCGCGGATCACGCCCAAGTGGCTGTCGTTCGATCTGCTCACGCCCGGGCCGATCAATATCGGGCTGGATACCCAGCTCGACTACCGCATTAAATCCAACGGCCTTCCGCTCCGGTGGCGGTCGCTGATCACGGTGTGGGAGCCGATGAAAATGTTCGTTGATCTGCAGGTCCGCGGCCCTTACGCGACGTGGTTTCATCGCCACACGTTCGAGCCGTCGTCCGAGGGCGTGATCTGCGGCGACAAAGTCATCTACAAACTCCCCGGCGGCCCGATCGGTCGAGTCGTTCACGCGGCGATGGTCAAACGCCAATTGATGGAAATCTTCCGCTATCGCCGAACCATGATTACGCAGGATTTGGGATGGGTTCGAGCACTGCAGGACGATGTGGAAGTGACTACGGTTTGAGTTGTGGGTTGTAAGTTGTTTGTTGTGGGTTGTACGTTGGTTGTTGGAACTCTTTTTCCAACCCACAACCTACAACAAACAACCTACAACCCACAATCTAATCATCCATCGTCAAATCTTCCGTAGCTTCATCAGTCGACGGAGCATCCGGCCCGCTGGGAGGCGGGTGGGTCACGCCAGTTTGGCGAAAGGGTCGGCATCCGCCGATTTCTGCAAGATGTGCTTGCCTAGTTCCAGTCGATTGATCACCTGATCCATGTCCGTCGGACGCTTGGCGGGCTTGGTGGAGATGCATTCCATCACTAGGTTGCTCACCGCCAGCGGGACGCGGCGATTGAGATCGATCGGGGTGTTGATCGTCGAATCCAGAAGGAAGCTGTTTTCGCCCTTTTTGTTGACCGTGTAGAGCGTGGGGATGTGACGCCCGGTCAAACACCAATACAGCGTAGCGCCGAGGTTGAACACGTCCGTCTGAACCGTCACCGGCCGGCGGGCGACTTGCTCGGGGGCGATGAAGTCGGGCGTTCCCTGGATGCGTTCCTTGATCGTGCCGATCTTACAGGATTGTCCGTAGTCGATGACTTTGGCAATGCCCTGCGGGGTGAGCAGGATGTTGTTGGGCTTCATGTCGCAGTGGGCAAAGCCCATCTGGTGCATGGCGCGCATTCCCTGGGCAACCTGAATGAAAGTTTCGATGATCTCCAGCATGGCCGACGGAAGTTTCACATCGAGGGCTTTGCCTTCGACGTACTCCATGACCATGAAGGCCTCGGAAACCTTTAGCAACATTGTCTTAACGATCTTGAGATCAAACGCGCGGCGAAGATTCGAGTGCGTGAACTGACGGCAGAGCTCGTACTCCGTTTCCATCTGTTCGATGAAACGAATGTCCTTCGCATCCGATCGCACGACGTGCTTGAGAGCGAATACCTGACGGGTATTAGGATCACGCACGGCGTAGATTTGACTACGCGCACCTTCGCCTAATGACTCGATCACCTCGTAGTGGAGGAGCTTCTGAACCATGACCCCACGCAACCACCTTCTGAAGTCTTCTCCCATGCCCTGTAGGTGGATTTCGAGGGCAGGATGATCGCCTGGCGGTGGATAAAGATATTATGATGCCGACCGCGGCAGCTGATCAGAAGACTCAGCGTCTCTCTAAATTGTTGCCACGAGCTATTCAAAGGGGATGGTTGCCCATCCTCTCCGCCTTCGCTCCTAGCGCTACAAACATTAAAGAAACATACTACCAATAGCAAGCAAATACTCGTTCCATTCCGGCTGTAGATTACAACGCTTAAGTCCATTAATTGTTGCCAATAAAACAAGATTTGCAGATTGCCTGTTTCGTCGCAAACCTGCGCAACTTTTGTTGCATTTGATGCTAAATCCGGCAGCCGTCGTAAGGGGAATCGATTGCCCAATAATTAGGCAGAAGCCGGGCTCGGTTCGGATGGATTGGCGCGGCTATTCCTGGATGTGACCCAAACGCGGATCGTACGGAAGTTTACTTCAATAACTGCCCGCGAAAGGCTGAGACCGGGAAGTACCGCCCGATTTCCATCGCGTGGTTGGTGGACTGATCCGTTACCATCAGGACTTGATTCGCGCTGATCCCGAATTTTGCCTGCAGCGAGGCGACCAACTGCCCCAGCCGTTGCATCTGCACCGCGGTGGGGAGGTTCTGATGAAAGTCGCCGATCAGGCAGATGCTGATGCAGTCGGGGTCGATCTTCTTCGCGCCTTGTGGAGCTGCCGGAGGTTGCTGTTCGTTCCAGCGTTCGCCCATTTCGATCTGCCCGTCGAGGCTGCCTGGTGCGTTCCCGATCACGAAGTGATCGCCGAACCCGCCAGCGCTCTGGGCCATCGAAAGGGCGCTTCCCTGCGGCGAGGCGCTGTGGTGTATGTAGATGTACTTCCACCGGCTGTTAGCGGTTGGGACATGGGTATCGAAGATCGGATCGAGCGCGTCGCGCGAGTCCAGAGCGTACAAGCCCGTCGGATGATCCGGGCGAAGCCGGCCGGGCTCGAGCGCCAGCAGCAGGGCGCTGGTCAGCGTCAAGACGACCACGAGCGACGAAAACACCACCACTTTCCGCTTTCCAGCCGGCTGAGTGACGGTCTCGAGCGGGACCTTTGATTTGCTCGACGAACGCTTGGTGGATTTAGCGGTTTTGCTCACGATGATATTTCCAAGAAAACCCGCGACCAATCAACCGGCGTCCCATAAAACCGGCTGCGGCGCTCAGAAATCTACATCGACCATCCGCGGGCCGGTCTTGCAGTTAATTTTTTTGCTTGGGGCTACGTGGCGAGACACAGACGTGTTGCGGTCCAGAACCATCCGCCGGCATCCATGCCAACCGAAGGGACCGCTGCACCCATTAAACCACGCGGGCGGCGGTAGTTCAAGCGGTTAGATCATTGCTTGGCCATCTCTGAGAGTTGAGCGTCGGTGATCGTTCGGTATTCCCCGCCGGTTTTGCTTGCGATCGACTGCAGTGGAGAACTCGCCCGCGTGCTGCCGAGAGCGAAGGTATAGATTTTTACACCGGCCGGGGCGTTGTCGAGCACTTCTTGAATGAAGGTTTCATCCAGATCGTCGCCTTTCCCGGTGGCGATGACGATGGCGTCGGGCTTGACCGCGGAGGCTTTCTTTACTGCCGGGCCGACCTTGCTCGATCCGGACGCCGCGACGTCTTCGAGCTTGCGGCTGGCCTCGCCGATCGAAATCTCGCCGGCCACGGTCGTGCCCACGTCAGGCAAGGAGATGACTTCACCGCGGACTTGCCAAAAGACGATCTGGAACTTGCGGTCGGCAGTGAGTGATCGGATCGACTTAAGGGTGGCTGACTTGAGATCGCCGAACACGTTCGACGTGCCGCTCCCGCGGTCGAACACGTAAACGACGGTGGTGGCCGAATTGAGTTTCACGCCGCAAAAGCTGGGGCCGCTGACCGTTGGGTTCGGGGCGGTATTCGTCCCGGTAATGATGCCCGGCTGGGGCGTGGTCGGTTCGGTCGGTGAATCCGGACGAGTCACGATGTATACGATGATCAGCAGCACCGCCAGCACGCCGCCGCCGATGAAGCCCAGCATGCGAATCAGTTTCTTTCGACTGGCGACCGGATCGATCTGCGGGGCGGTTTTGCGAAGCCGCTTGCTCTGCAGGCCACTGCCTCCAAGCCCAGACGACGCGACGATGTCCGCGAGATCATCCAGCCCCGTCCCGCCCGTTGCATCGCCAGAACCGGATTGTCGCCAGAGGGTTTTGGCGGTTCCACCGGCCTCGTGCGCGAGCCCGCTCGACGCATCCGCGCCCCCGCGGGCGGCCTTGGGGACGGTCTGAATCGTCCCGCAATGCTGACACCGACACACGCCGCCGGCGAAGGCTTCGTCCATCGTCAGTTGCGTTTGACAGTTGGTGCAGGTGATCGTGATCATAATGGAGGACTAAGGACTAAGGACCGGGGACTTAGCGAATGGAAATCTACTAAGTCCTCAGTCCTAAGTCCTCAGTCCTGGTCCTTAGGGTTGCCACAGGTAATAGAACCCCGTGGGCAGGAACGAACTTTCGCCGGGTAATTGTAGTTGTAACACGTTGGATTGGGGTGCCTGGATCGCGGTCGAGGCGTAAATCGATCCGTTGTAAGCATAAGGCCGGCGGAAGGTAACGACTTTAGCATTGGGCACGCCGGCCTGTTTCTTACAGAGGTCGATCGCGTCTTCCAGCAAGCCGGTCTGGTCCGCCAGACCAAGCGCGACGGCCTTGGTCCCGCTGAATACCCGGCCGTCGGTGACGGTGGCCCAGTCTTTGTCCTGGATCGTGCGGTGCGAGCGGACGATCGATTTAAACCGATCGAAGTATTCGTCAACCATCTCCTGCATGATCTGCCGTTCTTCCTTGCCCAGCGGCTTGAACGGCGAGCCCATGTCCTTGTTCACGCCGGATTTTATCGGGTCGGACTTCACGCCGATCATCCCGAGCGTGCCCGAGGCGTCGAAGGTTTCAAAGATCACGCCGATGCTGCCGACCACGCTGGTCGGCTGGACCACGATCTTGTCAGCCGCGCAGGAGATGTAGTAAGCGCCGCTGGCGCACACTTCCTGCGTACTCGCGATGACGGTGACTTTGCTCTTCTGCTTGTACCGCGAGAGCACGGTGTAAATCGCGTCCGAACCCGAAACCGTCCCGCCCGGCGAGTTCACGCGGAGGACGATACCTTTCACCGAACTGTCATCGGCGATCTTGTCCATCTGCTGCTGGAAGAGGCTCATCGGGTTTTCGGTCGGCGTGAGCAGCCCGCCGGTCTTGGCGTTGGCGATCATCCCTTCGATGTTGATAATGACAATTTTGTCCCCGTCCCAACCGCGGCCGGGCTTGAGCGTGACTTCTTCAAGGTCTGAAGTCACCTTCACTGGCGTCACCAGAAAACTGGGCGAACCACAACCCGTAAGGGCCAGCAGGGTGAGGCAAATCCATTTGTACATACGAACTCCTGGGGCAAGTATTCAGCGGCAAGGGGCAAGTAAGGCCTCGCCTGATTTGCCACTCACCCGATAGAATCGTACCCGATGGCGTATCGCGTGAGCAAAACTGATTTCGCAAGAATCGTGCAGGAGGCGATCGACGAACTGCCGGAACAGTTTTCGTCGGCTGTTGAGGACGTGTCGATCGAGGTACTCGATCAACCGACCGCCGGGCACCTCGCGCGGCTTGGCTGGAAAACCGGCGGACTCCTGCTGGGCCTTTATACCGGCGTGCCGCGGACCCGGCGCAGCGTCGAAGACTCCGGCCGGCTGCCGGACGTCATCTACCTCTTCCAGCACTCCATCGAATCGGTATGCTCGTCGGCCGACGAACTCATCGAGCAGACGCGCGTGACGCTGCTGCACGAGATCGGGCACTACTTTGGGATGGATGAGGAAGATTTGGAAACGCTGGGATACGGGTAACCGCAATTGTAAATGACGAATAACGAAACCCGAAATCCGAATGAATGACGAAATCCGAATGACGAATGACGAAGCTGGCCATTCTCGATTTTCGTCATTCGTTATTCGTCATTCATTCGGATTTCGGGTTTCGTTATTCGGGTTTTAGTCCAATGAATTCATCGATCTACCAGTTAATCACCACCGATCCAACGTCCCACGCCCGGCTCGGCAAGGTCCACACCAGGCACGGCAGCTTCGACACGCCGGCGTTTATGGTCGTGGGCACCCAGGGGACGGTGAAAGGCGTCACGCCCGACCATCTCGCGGCCAGTGGGACGCAGGTGCTGCTCGGCAATACTTATCATCTGATGCTCCGCCCGGGGCCGACGACGGTGGCGGCGCTCGGCGATCTCCACAAGTTCATGGCTTGGCCGGGGCCGATCCTGACCGACTCCGGCGGGTTTCAGGTCTTCTCATTGGCGGACATCAATAAGATCAGCGACCACGGCGTGATCTTCAAAAGCCATATCGACGGCGCGATGCACGAGCTGACGCCCGCCAAGTCGATGGCCGTTCAGAACGATCTCGGGGCTGACATCATCATGGCGTTTGATGAATGCCCCGACCCGAACAAGCCGGTGGAGTACCAGAATATTGCAGTCGACCGCACGATCCGCTGGGCCGAGGCGTCGCTGGAAGGGCACAAGCGGCCGGCGGATCAGTCACTGTTCGGCATCGTCCAGGGCGGGACCAACGAGGAATTGCGAAAGTATTGCGCCGAAAAGCTGATCGCGATGAATTTCCCCGGCTACGCGGTCGGCGGGTGCGCCGTCGGCGAGGGGTTTGAGGCGATGAAGCAGGTCCTCCGCTTCACCACGCCGCTATTGCCGTCCGATAAGCCGCGGTATTTGATGGGAGTCGGCTTCCCGCGCGATATCGTCGCCGCCGTTGCCAGTGGGATCGATATGTTCGACTGCGTTATCCCGACCCGGAACGGCCGAAACGCCTACGCATTTACCCGCGATGGGGCCATCCGCATCCGCAACGCCAAATTCACGCGGGATACCGGCCCGATCGAGGAAGGCTGCGACTGCTACGCCTGCCGGACTTTCACCCGCGGGGCGATCCGCCACTACTTTTTTGCCTCGGAGATGCTTGGCCCGCTGCTGGTTTCAGTGCATAATGTCCGATTCTTCCAACGGCTGATGGAGGACATCCGGCGAGCAATCGCCCAAGGGACCTTCGACGACTTCCGTCGGAACGATCCCCGATCCACGATCGGCCCTGGAGTGAAGATTTGAATGTGGATTGTTGAATGTGGATTGTAGAAACGGCTTGCGGTTTCGAGTTGCTACCACAATCCACAATCTACATTCCACCATCGATTTAGGAGCCTGACTTGAACATGTTGAACCTTTTGGCGCAAGCCATCGAAGCCCCCGCGCCGACCTCGCAGCCCGCCCCCGGATGGGCCGAGGCGCTGAAAAGCCCCATGACGTTGATGATCCTGATGGTCGTTGTCATGTACCTGTTCATCTTCCGATCGAAGAAGAACCAGGACAAAGACCGCCAGAAGATGCTCAAAGAGCTCGGCAAGGGCGACCGCATCCAAACCATCGGCGGCATCCTCGGCACGGTGATCGAAGCCCGCGAGAACGACGTGCTGGTGAAAGTCGACGAATCGAGCAACACCAAGATCCGCTTCTCCCGCAACGCCATCCACAAGGTGCTGGACGATAGCAAGGACGAAACGAAGTAAGTAAGGAAGGACTGAGGACTGAGGACTGAGGACTTAGTAAAAGCGCGGTTATCCCTGCATTTTACCAAGTCCTAAGTCCTTAGTCCTCAGTCCTAAACAACACATGCATCAGCAGAACAACACCCCCCGATTCCTGGTCATCGTCGCGGTTCTGATCGCGGCGTTGTACATGATTTTCCCACATCCCCTGAAGCTGTTTGATCCCAATCTGCGGTTCTGGGAGAAGACCAACCTCAAGCCGGGCATCGACATGGTCGGCGGGACCTCGCTGACGTATGAAATCCGTCCGGCGGAAGGGTCTGTCGCGTCGGCCGACCTGGCGGCTAAGACGATGGAGGCGCTGAAGAAGCGCGTCGATCCCGATGGCATTCGCAACCTGGTGTGGCGTCCGCAGGGCGCCAACCGGCTTGAAATCCAAATGCCACTCAGCGACTACTCGGGCAAGAGCAAGAAAATCCGCCAGGCCTATGGCGACGCTCAACGCGAATTGGAAGCGACCAACGTGCGCCCGAGCGACGTGATCGCGGCGATCGCAACACTGAAAGGCGACGCCCGGGCCGATCGCCTTAAGCAGTTGGCCGGCAATTCTGAATCGCGCGACAAGCTCTTTGGCGTGTTGCGAGGCAAGTACGATCAGGTTCAGGACGCCAAAGCTAAAGGCGATCTGGAAACCGCAGCCGCAGCGGAAATCGCTTACGAAGACGCCCAAAAACAACTCGGCACGGACAACCTCGTCGCGGGCGATCTCGAAGGCTATCTCGCCCTGAGCGAGAAGGGCCGCGCCGATAAGCTCGCCGATCTCAAGAAGGTCTACGCAGACTTCCCCGCTCGCGTGAAGGCAATCGAAGGGTTCACCACCGCCTACGACGCTTTCGCGAAGATTAAAGGAACGCTCGACGACTCGGCCGATCTCAAGCGCCTGCTCAAGGGTTCTGGCGTACTCGAGTTCCACATCATGGTCGATGACAGCTCGGCCAACCGCCCGATCATCGACTCGATGCGCGAGCTGCTCAAGACCAAGGGCCCGGTGGCCGGCGAGACGATGAAGTGGTTCCGCTTCGACCGCGACACCGACGCTATCGGCCGCGGGATGATCGTCGAGCGATTCAATGAGAAGTTGTGGGGCCTGTCGTGGATCACCGATGAGCAATCGATGGTCAACCGCGAAGGCAAAGAACTTTGGGCACTGGAAAGTGCTCACCCAAGCAGCGACGGATTCGGCGGCCGGGCCGTCGGGTTCACCTTCAATATCGTTGGCGGGCGGCTGTTCTCGCAGCTGACCCGCGAGGAAAACCGCAGCAAACTGCTGGCGGTGATGCTCGACAACCGCATCATCTCGACCGCGACGCTGCAAGCCACCATCGGCCGCGAAGGGCAAATCAGCCGCGGCGAAGGGTACAACAACAACGACTTCAATTACCTCATCAACACCCTCAACGCCGGATCGCTGCCCGCGCAACTGGCCGACGAGCCGATCAGCGAACAGACGCTCGGACCCCAGCAGGGCCTGGAAAACCTGAAGGACGGCCTGCGTGCGTGCGGACTGGGTCTGGTCATCGTCTGCATCTTCCTGGTGTTCTACTATCACCTGGCCGGGTTGGTTGCGTTTATTGCCGTGGCATTGAACGTGGTGCTGATCCTGGGCGTGATGGCGATGTTTGGCGCCACCTTCACACTGCCCGGCGTGGCGGGCATCGTGCTGACCATCGGCGCGGCTGTTGACGCTAACGTTCTGATCTTTGAACGACTGCGCGAAGAACAGCAGCGCGGCCTGTCGCTGAAACTCGCGCTCGGCCATGCGTACGATCGCGCCCTGTCGGCGATCATCGATTCCAACGCAACCACCGTCATCACCTCGCTGGTGCTGATCTGGCTGAGCAGCGAAGAAGTTAAAGGCTTTGGCATTACGCTGCTGATTGGTCTGATCGCAAGTTTGTTCACTTCACTGTTCGTGACCAAGACGATCTTCGGCTTCCTGATCGACAATTTTAAGCTGACGAAGCTCAACAGCTTCCCGATGATGGTTCCCGCGTGGAACCGCTTGCTGCATCCGAGCATCGACTGGATGGGCAAGGCGTGGATGTTCATCACCGGCGGGGCAATCATCATCATCCTTGGACTTGCCGCGTGCGCTTATGAATTCAAGCAAGGCCGAATGCTCGACATTGAATTCGCCAGTGGTACCGCAGTTCAGTTTGAGTTGAAGCAGCCAATGAACGATACCGACGTGCGGACCAAGCTTTCCGGCAACCCGGTTTTGCCGGCGGTGAGCGTGGTGTCGGTCGGTAGCGATCGGAAGGTGTATGAAGTCGTCACGCCCAATGCGGACGCGAAGGCCGTGCGTGAAGAAATCCTGCGGACGATGACGGGTCTGCTGAACATCACGCAGCCGTCGAACTTCGCGCTGGAAGGCAAAACGGTCGACGACGCGACGGATAAAGCGATCCTGCCGGTGACGACCGATCTGACGATCGACGGCTTCAAGCCGAAGAACGCCGCGGCGTACCTCGACGGAGCGGCCATCGTTTTGCGCGACCTGTCGCCGATGCTCAGGCCGAGCGAAATTCAGGCCCGCATCGCCGCCCAGCAACTGACGCCAGCCAACGGGCAGGCGAGCATTTCCACCAGCGACTTCGTCGTCGATTCGTCCGCCGGGAATGACGAGCCGACGAGCACCGCGATCGTGCTGGTTAACGACGTGAATTTCCCCTACAGCAAAGACGCCGCCAAGTGGCGAGACAACGTAGTCACTCCGAATTGGAGCCTGGTGAATGACGCGATTACCAAGTCGGCGCAGCTGCAGAAGGTCAGCAAATTTGATGCCTCGGTGGCCGGCGAAGCGCAGCGAGATGCGATCATGGCGCTGGTCATGTCGGTGCTGATTATCATGGCGTACATCTGGCTGCGGTTCGGGAACCTGAAGTACGGCACGGCGACCGTCGTCGCCATGCTGCACGATACGCTGCTGGTGATCGGCGCGGTCGGCCTGACGCACATGGTGGCCGGGACAGCGATCGGGCGGGCGCTGCTGATCGAAGAAGGCTTCCGCATCAACCTGACGCTGGTGGCGTCGATTTTGACGGTGATGAGTTATTCGATGATCGACACGATCGTGGTGTTCGACCGTATCCGCGAAAACCGCGGCAAGTACGGGCACCTCAATCGCCGCGTAATCAACGACTCGATCAACCAGACCATGAGCCGTACCCTGCTGACGGCGGGTACGACTGTCGTGACGCTGATCGGCATGTACGTCAGCGGCGGGCCCGGAATTCACGGCTTTACTTTTGTATTGCTGATTGGCATATTAGTTGGAACTTACTCGTCGATTGTCATCGCCGCACCGATTTTGCTGGTCGGCGGAGACAAAGATCCGCAACCTGCGGGGAGTTCAGCTTCCAGCCAAGGGTTGCAGAAAGTCGCCGGGTAAGAGGGCATTGGCTATATAGTCGCAAGACGTTGAACGGGGCGCATGTCGTGAAGCGGGCGATTGAAGATCGTCGCTATCAGTAACGCATCTCGCTCAAGCGCCCGTGCCGGATAAATTTGCATTTCAGCCCGAACACAGGATGTGTTTGTGGCACGCTTCGTCGCGATGATCCACGACGAGTCGAAAAGTCGGGAAGGAGTCCCACCGTGCGAAAAGATGTGAAACTCGGATTCGCTATTGGCGGCGTTCTGCTGGCCGTGGCGATTGTGTTTGCTCTGGTTAATACGTCTCACCCTAAACAACCTGTTGATGTTGCGGACGGATCGGATTCGGCTCAGACCGATTCGAATGCGTCGGACAGCGGCAAAACCGATGCGAACAAGCCGGCCGTCGTGAAAAATGACGCGACGGAGATAGGCAGGTCGGCCAAGACCGAGCAGACCGCGAAGGTCGAACAGGCTAAGCCCGATACCGCCAAAACCGACATCGCCAAGACCGATCAGCCGGAATCCCGCGACATCTTCGGCAAGTCCTCCACCAATTGGGACGAAAGCCTCAAGACCGGCACGCCGGTTCCGCTGACGCCGGTTCCGCTCATGGCGGGCGTGATGGAGACCAGCACCAGCGATACGGCAAAGAATGACCCGACCACCGGCGTGAACACGCCGAAGCGCACGAATCGTTCGACCGGCTCGACCGTGTCGGGCGTTAACTTCGCCAACCCCCAGACTGCGACCCAGACGACGTCGAACGGGACGGCTGCCCCGGCAGGCGGCAACTTCACCAACCACGTCACCCAACGCGACGCCGATGACCTCATCAAAGGCGCCGCCACACCGGCCGGTACGACGACGGTTCACGTCACCGCCCCCGATACTCGCACGGCGACCACCCACGTGGTCAAGAACGGCGAAACCTTCGTCACGATCGCCGCTGCGTATTACGGCAACGGCAAGTACTACAAGCTGATCGTCGCGGCTAATCCGAAGGTCGATCCCACGCACCTGAAAATTGGGCAGACGATCACGCTGCCCGCCTACGACGCCAAGGCCGAAACCGCCAAATCCGCCAAGCCCGCCGCTGCACCAGAGGCACCGATCGACGCCAAGGCCGAGTACCGCGTCCTGGCCGGCGATAATCTGCACCGCATCTGCGTCAAACTGTACGGCGATTCCAAGCAAGTCGACGCTCTCTATGACCTGAACAAGGCCAAGATCGGCTCCGACCCGGCCAAACTGAAACTGGGCATGGTCCTCAAGCTCCCGATCGCCCCGACCGCAAAATCCAGCCGGTAAATCCTGGCAGGCCAGTCGAAACAAGCACAGGCGTCGACGCGAAAAGCGTCGACGCCTGCTTTGTAGCGCCTATCGACATCAAACGCGGATGTTCCACAAACTGCACGGAGTTCACAGATGATGCTTTGGGTTGTCCCCGCATGATCCATGAAATCTGTGCAAACTGCGGATGTATTGGCTGATCATTCGGTATTGGGTCCGACTGAAATATGACGCAACGCATTGCTTGGAACACTCAACCGTACCACGGGCCTCCGGCCCGTGCCGGCGACTAGGAAAAGCCAAGGACGTTTATTTTCTGAGTTTCTAGTGCCACCCGCACGGGCCTCCGGCGGCTCAGTTCAAATCATCCAAAACACGTCATGCTGAGGTACTCCGAAGCATCTCGGACGCCGAATGCCGTTCGAGATTCGAGATCCTTCGGCGTACCTCAGGATGACGATACTTGTGTGTTCGCGGGGGTTTTGGACACAGCAGCCGGAGGCCCGTGCCGGCGATTCCGAACAACCAAGGACGAATATTTTCTGAGGTTCTCGCGCTACCAGCACGGGCCGGAGGCCCGTGGTACGGTCGAGCGTTCCAAACTCACCCACTACCGATCATTCCGATGGCTCTTGCAATAATGGGAAGGTCTGCCGCCCGCAGAGAGTTCGTCGACCCCCTAAATCCCGTTTGGCCGCCTCGGGCGCTGGGCGGGTGTGCGCGATAGCGCCCCGACTCGCGCCCCGCACGCGGGACGGCCAAACGGGTTGCCAACGGTGTTGAGCACCTTTTCAAATTCCCACCGCGATTGCCTCCCAAAAAACGACTGCCTACCGAAAACGCCAGCTCATTCGGGTGGGTTCAACTCCAGATCATCTCCGCCTGCGGGATCGGGCGACGGTAAGAAGGCTGTCTGCGGTTCACTCTCGCCCAGAGGCGCTTGGTTTCTGGCGAATGCTCGGTCTCCATCAGTTCCATCGCGGCCAAGGCGTCGTCGTACTGTACCCGCCGGCGGAAGCTGGGGTTGCTGCCGAGGTGGAATAGGATCCACACGGTAACAAACGTATCGCCGGGCAGTCGGCGGATGGGCTCGGCCGGCCAAAGGCCGTTGTCCTTCTGCAGGGCGGCGAGGTAGGCGAGCCCACGATCGATGGTTGGTCCTTGGCCGTTAGTGAGCGAGAGGGCGCGGAGGGCAAGGGCGCTGACGGCCGTATCGCCCCAGCCGCCGTCGGATTCCTGCGCTGCCAGCACCGTTCGTAGCAGCTTGCTGAACAACGGTGCATGGGATTGACCCAGTTCGTCGAGCCGGACCATCACCATCGCCGCGACGGCCGACGGTTTGGCTAGTTCCTGCATCAGCCGGGGCGTCGCCTCGCCCCGGGCGCTAAGCAACTCGGCCATGAGTTTGCGGTAAGCGCCGGCATTCCATTCGCGTTCGAGGTGTCGTACGGTCAGCATATTAAGAATCCTTTCTATGTCATTTGTTAGGAAAGATATTAACCCTAATAGTAACCGTACGTCAAGAGAAATATTTGGTTAATGTTTGGGTTTTTGCATGGGCGTCAAGCTCCGATAAAGATGTGTAAATTGCTTGAAAAGAGCAGATGGAACTGCTGGCGTCGACCGATTCCTTACAATTGAATCAGAAATAGATGGCGACGATTTAAGGCGAACGTCTCAGCGGATCACCGTTGCGGATTACAAAGAGATTTGTCGACGGCCTCGCGATTTGCCCTTCCGTACCTAAAATAGCTTGTCGTCCACTTTTTCCCCGGCGTTCAACACAGCGATCCATGTCACAGCCGCACGAAACCTACGTTCACATCAACTCCACCACCATCGGCCCGTTCGCGATGCTGCTGATCATCATCGTCGGTCTCTGGTTGCTACTAATGTGGATGACGGCGATGAAGAATCATCACCACTCCGCCAAGACGGCAGAGCGGTTGTGTCCGGGATGCTCAACGCCCAATCCCGGCCATGCGGGGTTTTGTCGGAACTGTGGAAAGAAGCTGTGAGCAATGCTGCATTCCAAATGCTGAAGTCTGAAAGTAGAAATAGAATCCGAAACTTTCGTTCAGTATTCCGCGTTTCTTACTTCATCCCCCGCATAATAAACTCCACCGTTTCATCCACCGGCACGAAATCAAAGTTCGCCAGGTTGAGGGCGATCATCGCGTAGCCGATGCCGATGTTGATCAGTTGCCACGCGGGGATTTTCGGGTCCATGTCCTGACGGAACACGCCGCTGGTTTGGCCGGCCTGCACTATTTTGACGAAGAACTTTTCGATATCCGAGTAATGCTCGCGCATGACGGCCAGCACGCGCTTGTCGCGCGTCGTGGCTAACGCGCCGTGGATGACGTGGTAGGCGTCGGACAGTTCCTTGAGGTGCGTGGGGAATTCCTTGGCGACGAGCCGGATCTGCTCCGCCGGGTCGGCCCCGCGCTGAATCAGCTTCGCCCAGCCGGCCAAGGTCTGCTGGCTCATCGCGCGGGTGATGGCGATGAACAACTCCTGCTTGCCTTTGAAGTGTCGATAGAGGATCGGCTCAGTCACGCCGGCCGCCTCGGCGATGGCGGCGGTGGTGGTGGCTTCATAGCCGAACTTGGCGAACAACTTCGTCGCCACTTCGATCAACTGTTCCCGCCGCTGCGGCGCCTTGAGTCTTGGCATGATCGGCGCATGTGTACAGGCACTTACTAACTTTTGCAAATTCGGGTAGGTGGGTTGTAAGTTGTGGGTTGTAAGTTGCGCGTTGGTCGTCGGACGAAGGTTTTCTCAACCTACAACCCACAACCCACAACCCACAGTCCTAATGCCTTCGGAACATCAGCACATAGATAATGACCGCCGCGGAGTTCACCAGCGTGAGAATCGCGGCTTTGCCGAGGAAGGAGCGGGCTTCTTCGGAAAACGCATCCATCGGGGCGCTGAGCCATTCGAGGGGGCGGATCCAAATCGGCAGCGGGGCGAGTTCGTCGTCGTCCTGGGCATCGCGGGCTTCGTTGACGACGGTGGCGAGCAGGCCGTCGCGCTCGGCGGATTCGGCGGATTCGGTGGCGTCGGCTTCGCCGGCCGGCGCAGGAGCGACGAGCGTCGCCGGCGCGGCGATTGTGCTGGCCTGTGCGTGAGCAATGTCATCAGCGGCTTCGGCGACCACGGCGGCGGTGTGCGGGGCGAGATTGGCGTCGGCCTCGAAGGCAAGCGCCTGGTCGATGTCGACCTTCGCTCCCTCGTCGGCCGGAGCGGTTTCCGCAACGGCTGGCGTGATCGCGTCGTCGAGCAATTTGTCGATTTCGTTTGGATCGAGTGTGCCTGAAGGGCCGGCCGATATTTCCGGCGCGGCGCTGGACGTTACATCGAGCGAGGCGAGCAGATCGTCCACTGCGGCGGGCGTGGTTGCGGCGGGCGACGTATTCGACGCCCCTTCCGCGACCGTCGTCGTCATCGCGCGCGGGGCGACGGGCGTTTCTTCAATCGCCGCCGACGCATCGACGTCTGCCTCGCTCAGCATCCGATCGATTTCATCGCCGGCCAGCTGCGCAAGAAGATCGTCAGCGCTGGTGGCGCTGCTCGGCTGCTTCTCAAGCGGGTCGGGTAGGTCCACGACGGCCTGTCCCATGCGATCACTCCATTATTCGCTCTCGCGACTCACTGCCCGTGGAGGCGATGAGCCGCGCGCGCATCCTGCGCTCTTATCGGACGACTTCACGAGCATCTTAACTCGCAAATTTCGCCCCCGCAATGAAAAGTTGACCGCCACGCCTCGCGGCTGATAATCGCATGCGTGGCGAGGCGGTTTCATGTCGAGCAGGTGCGGCCGGGCGATAACCGCCTGGGGACGGACGCATCCCATCACGCAAAAAAAGTGCTGAGGTTGCAGGTGGGCGACGATGTCGAATTGTTCGACAGCGCGGGAACTGTCGGAGAAGGAGCGATCATCAATGACTCAAGCAACCAACTGGTGGTGAACATCACCCGAGTCCGCGCCTCCAGTGTGACAGCGCGATCGCTGCACATCGCCAGCGCCGTGCCCAAAAGCTCGCGAGCCGACTGGCTGATCGAAAAACTCTGTGAGCTTGGCGTGGCTCGGTTCACGCCGCTCGCAACCGAGCGGGCGGTGGTGCTGCCCGAAGGCACCGGCAAGCGCGACCGCTGGCAGCGGATCGCGGAAGAGGCGGCGCGACAATCGGGCCGGGCGGGCGTGATGGCGATCGACACGCTCACGCCGCTGGACAAGATGCTGGCCGGCGAGCCGGGCGTGTTCGGCTCGACGCAACCGCCGGCTGAGCCGCTGGCGGCGATTCTGTCGCGCGAGGCGGCGACCCCGACGATCCTCATCGGCCCCGAAGGCGGCTGGAGCGACAGCGAGATCGCCAAACTGACGACTGCCGGCTGGCGGGCGGTGACGCTGGGACCGACGACACTGCGCATCGAAACCGCTGCCATCGCCGCCGCCGCGATCGCGATGGGCTTTTCTCCCTCTCCCTCCGGGAGAGGGCCGGCGTGAGGGGCAATCGGGCGGGGTCGTGCGACGTTCTTCTCGCGGCCCGAGCCGTTTCCCCTCACCCTAACCCTCTCCCGAAGGGCGAGGGAACCAGACAAGGAGTTTCGTGAGTCGATCACCTTATCAACCGCCGATGACGCCGTTTTACGCTTCCGCATCGCCGGCCGATCTTGCTAAGCCTGCGCAGCGCGCGGGGTTGCTGATGATTATCGTCGGGCTGCTGACGGTCGTGCTGGCGATCGCCTTGGCCGCGCTCGGTTCCGCCATG
This sequence comes from Tepidisphaerales bacterium, assembly GCA_038229715.1. Lineage (GTDB taxonomy): Bacteria > Planctomycetota > Phycisphaerae > Tepidisphaerales > Tepidisphaeraceae > JANMES01. Next base: position 28,253 of record JBBROD010000050.1, read on the forward strand.
CCGCGCGGTCAATATCCGCCGAACCTGCAGCAGCAGATCCGGAAGGTCGAGGTCGAACTCGGCGTCGGCTGGAGCGTGCTGCTCAAGATCGCCGCCGCGATCGTCGCGACGCCTGCGGTGCTGATGGTGGTGCTCGGCTTCTTCGTCCGCCGCGGCAGCATGATCGCAGCCGTGCTCGGCGTGGTGCTGACGTCGCTGATGGCGCTCTATCTCGGCTCGGTGCTGGTGCAGTCGATCATCGCCGTGATCACCGGCAGCGCCGAAGGGGCGGCCGGTCCGGTCGTCTTCTGTCTGGCTGCAATGGCGCTGCTGGGTTTGCAGATTTACTGGCTCGCCAAAGCCGTCATCAACGCCGGGCCGCTGAAAGTGTTCAATCAGCAGTATCAGGCGATTCAGTTGGAACAGCAGGAGCGGGCCCGGAATTAAAGCTCATGTTCGAAGAATGCAAAAATGTCGGTCGCTCGCTTTGGGTCATCTGCGTTTTGCTGACGCCGTTCAACGCTTTGTTCTTGATTGTCTGGCGGACGACATTCGGCAGCTGGCGATCGATGGACTTGGAATCATTGGTAGGGGGCGCGGTTTTTGTTTCATTCTTTCTTTTCATCCTCTTTCATGGGGTGGCCGGGCACTTCGTGGGACGAGGGAAACTCTGGGCTGCGCAAGCGGCGATTGTGCTGGCGGTCCTCTGGATATTACTCGGACTCACAATCGCCATCGTGTCTTTGGCCGCCGGCAGCCCGTTCTGTCTGATCGGTCTGGTGATCCCGTTCGGCGGAGCCTCATGTACGCGCATGGCAAATCTTGCGATAGCGGAGATTAAATCCGACGACGGCTGGAGTCGCGAGGGTCCGTTACGCGATTCGAAAGGCTTTCAAGTCGTAGTATTAAGTGAGCTCGGGCGGGGCGAACAGACTTCGGAATCCATGCGACACAGAGGCACAGAGTCACAGAGGTAAGCACAGAGAATGGATTCGGCTTAGTGCGCGATGCGTTTAATTCCGTCTTTGAGAACGCGGCGATTCTGATTGAACCATTCCTCGGCTAAGATTGTCATCAACCCTGAAACTTTCTCCGCCGTTCGATGGCGTATCGCTCGTATGGAACGCCGGTCATAAATGCCCTCTTTTCTAGCGATCGCTTCAGCGCAGCCTCCAATTCCACATTCACTAAAGTGTGCGCGTAGGTCCGCCAATCGGTGCGGATTCGATGTCGATGGCTTTGAGTGAGGGTATAGCGATAGGCACGGCGACATTGAATCTCGTCGCGGATGCACCCGTCGAAATAGCCTTGCTTGCCCGTGCCATACCAAAAGGGTTTCAATCGTTCAGAAAGCAAATCGTTGGTCAGCTTTGCGACCGATCCGTGAATGAGACGCATCATTTTGCCGAGATGGAGTCCTACTTTGAGATATCCAAGCGTGTGATAGTGATTGTCGAGCAGTGAGGTTACGAAGGGAACGAATCCGTATTGCGCTGTGTAGTGATGAAAGCGATCCCAGAAAATCGCTTTCGCGGGCTCTGAGCGAAAAGCGGGGAACTTAGCACGACATCGTGCGGTGATGAAGTAGACGGTGTTATCGCGGTACCAGTGTTCGAATCGATGTTGACCGTACGGGCGCTCGTTGGAAGAGATCGAGGATTTTTTGAAACCACCCATTGCCTCAATTATAGCGTATCTGGGCTTGCCACTTAAGTGGCAAGCCCGGTTGCGACACCCTTCAAATCACACTCATCCCACCGTCAGCGCCCGCGCGAAGTAATCCTGCTTCATCGCTTTTTTCGCTAGCGCAAGTGTCTCCTCCGCGACTTCATTCGCTCGCTTGGTTCCGACGCGCAGTGCATCGATCACGTCGTCCGGGCGCGCCGAGAAGTGCGCATGGCGGGTGCGGATCGGTTCAAGCAGCGTGTTGATCGACTCGACCAATTTCTTCTTGATCACGACATCGCCGACTTTACCGTTCTTATACAGGTCGCGGTGTTCGTCGAGCCAGGCGGTGTCGTGGGTGAAGGTTTCGTGTAGCGCCCACAGCGGGTTTTTCGCCGGGTCGGTTTCGCCGGGGTCGGTGACGCGAAGGCGTTTTGGGTCGGTGTACATGCCTTTGATCTTCTTCTCGACCTCCGCACTGCTATCCGACAGGAAGATCGCGTTGTTCAGAGACTTGCTCATCTTCAGCAAATTCCCGTCCGGCCCGGGCGCGCCGATACCGGGAAGGCGCTTGACCCGGCCTAGCTTCGGCTCGATCACCGGAAACAGCCCGCCGGCTTTGACGTAGTCTTTGTCTTGCGTGTGCGGGTCGACCTTGCAGTACAGCTGATTAAACCGCCTAGCGACTTCGCGGCACATCTCCAGGTGCGGGATTTGGTCTTCACCCACTGGCACAAGCTGCGGGCGAAACGCCAGGATGTCGGCACACTGCCCGACGGCGTACAGCAGGAAGCCGAAGGGGTAGCTCTCGCCGAGATTTTTGTTGATCAGCTCTTCCTTCAGCGTCGGATTCCGCATCAGGCGGTTGTACGGGATGAGCATGGAGAAGAAGAACGTCAGCTCATCGATGGCTGGCACTTCGGATTGGATGAAGATCGTGCTCTTCTGCGGATCGATGCCGGCGGCCAGGTAATCGGTGGCGATTTCGAGCACGCTCTGGCGGATGTCGGCTGGCTTGTCGGCGCGGGTGGTGAAGGCGTGCTTGTTGGCGATGATGAAGTAGCAGTCGTACTCGTCCTGCATAGCCAGGCGGTTTTCCACGCTGCCGACGTAATGGCCCAGGTGCAGCTTGCCCGTGGGCGTGTCGCCGGTAAGAATGCGCTGTTTCATAGACGGCAGTTTAGAAGATCGGACGCCGTTGCGAAATACGGATTGAAACCCGAATGACGAAACCCGAACGGCAAAGCAGGTGATTCATTCGTCATTCGGATTTCGTCATTCTTTCGGATTTCGGGTTTCGTCATTCGGATTTATCGGAGTAAAGACATGTCTCAACCGAGCGTTCTCGTTTTGGCCGGTGCTGCGGCGCAGTTCCCTCAGTATTCCCGCGACGGCGTACACCTCACCACCGCCCTCACGCAGGCGGGCTTTGACGCCACGCAGACGGCCGACGCGGGAATGCTTTCTTCGCTCAACGGCGGGAAGTTTCAGGTCGTCGTCCTTTACACCTTCGGCGATTACCTCGACGACGCGACCATCGAATCGCTCGCCAAGTTCGTCCGCGCCGGCGGTGGGTTGGTGGGCATTCATACCGCCATCGCCACCAGCCCGAAGAACGAGACGCTCGGCAAGCTGTTCGGGGCCCGCATCGTCAAAGGGTACATCGGCGAGCACAAGATCGCCGTCTCCGATCCGAACTATCCGATCGCCCACCGCGTGCAGGATTTCCGGATGGATGACGAGTTGTACGTCACCGAGAAAAAAAGCGATTACCACGCATTCCTCAGCACGACTTTTGAAGCCGGCCAGCATGCGATGGGCTGGTCGCGCAGCGAAGGCGCGGGCAAAGTGGTGTATCTCGGCAACGGCCACACGCCCGGCGGGCTGTCGCATCCGACGTTTAAGCAGTTGCTGACGCGCAGCGTGCGGTTCGCCGCCGGCGAGGATTGGTCGACCAAGACGCTCTCCTGCGCGGCCGTCGGGTACGGGGCGCAGTTTTCGATGGCCAAGCAGCATCTGCGATCCGCTGAAAAAGCACGGCTGACCACCAATGCCGTCTGCGACATCGACGCCAAGCGACTAGAGGCGGCGGCAGCGGATTTCGGGCCGTCGCTACAAACGTATCTCAGCTACGACGAGATGATCCAGAAGTGCAGCGCCGATCTGATCATGATCATCACGCCGCACAACCTGCACGCGCCGATGGCGCTCAAAGCATTGGCAGCCGGGCGGCACGTGGTGAGCGAAAAGCCCTTCACCTGCACCACCGCCGAGGCTACTGCGGTCATCGACGCGGCGAAAAAGGCCAACCGCATGGCGACGGTGTTCCACAACCGCCGCTGGGATGGGGATTTCATCGCCGTTCGCGACATCGCTCGCTCCGGCGTGATCGGCGACGTCTTCCACGTCGAATGCGGGTTCGGCGGATACGGCGAGCCCCGGGAATGGTGGCGGTCTCACAAAGAACCGTCCGGCGGAGCGTTTTTTGACTGGGGCGCGCACTTCGTCGACTGGGTGCTGCAAATCATGCCGCACAAGATCGAATCCGTCAGCGGCGATTTCAAAAAACTCAAATACGCCGCCTTCAGCAACGAAGATTTTTCCAGCGCCTACATCCGGTTCGAGGGCGGCCGCAGCGCCAGCGTCGAGCAGGGGTGCGTGAACGCGATCAGCAAAGCCAAGTTCCGCATCCTGGGCACGAACGGCGGGATCGAAATGCTGCACAGCGACAAAGACACGGTACGCGTCGTCAGCCTCAAAGATGGCCAGCGGATCGAAAGCAAATACCCCATCGGCAAAGGCGATTGGGACGGATTTTATCGCAACGTGGCCGACCACTTACTGCTCGGCGAACCGCTGATCGTGACCGCGGAGTCGGCGAGAAAGGTGATCGCGGTGCTGGACCTGGCCGAGCAATCCAGTAAGCAAGGCGGCGCGCCGGTGAAGCTGCCGTTCGAGCAATAAATCTCACTCCCTCTCCCCAGCGGGGAGAGGGCGGGGGTGAGGGGAGAAACGCGGGCTTTCAGAAGGCACTCGTCTGCCGAATGATTTCGCGAGGTAATTCGGCAAAACAATGGCCACTCACGGCTGGCGGCTCCCCCCTCACCCCAACCCTCTCCCCTCCGGGGCGAGGGAGCCGGACATCAGCCGTCTTTTCTTTTGCCTGTATCCGCCGGCGGTGGGGAGAGTTCTACGACGATCTTCTGCAGCCGCTTTTTGCCGTTGCCGGGGAATTTTTCCATGACGTCTTTCATCGCGGGGATGGCCTTGGGTCCCATCTCGAGCAGCGCCGAGTCCGCGTGGTCGGCCTCGATGTCGTCGACGGCGTTGGCAAGCGTCTCGGCCTGGAAGTGCGCGTCCTTGTCGTTGAAGCCGGCCTCGGCCTTGCGCACCTCGGCGATCCGGCGTTGCAAGTCTTTCACCGCGTCCTCCGTCGCGTCTTCCTCGGTCAGCCGGCTGACGATCACGAACGAATCGCCGGGCACGTTCTTAGCGTCGGGGCGAACGTCAAACTCACAGTCTTTAGTGGCCCGAAGCAGCAGGATCATGCTCTTGCCCGGCTGAGGCAACACGCTGCACGGGTCGGCGAGGGCGTCGACGTTGGGATTGGGGAATGTCAGCACGGTGATTTCGGTATCTACTTTGGTCGATCCGTCGAAGACTTGCGTGACCTTCCAAGTGGATAGGACGATCCCCAGTTGCCCGTCCTTCGCTTCGCCGTAAGGCTTTGAGCTGACAAGGTTTGCCTTCACGATCAGCACCGCCCACTGGATGGCGCGTTCGTCCACTTCGCTGTGCAGACACGCCATCGCCTGCTGGATCACGAGCAGCAGCGGCAGGATCGTAAGGGTGAACGCGGTAGTTTTTCGCATGGGCGGCTCCGTTTGCCGATAATCGTAATAGAAAAAGTCGCCGATCCGTCGCCGCGTTGAGACGGCTGATCGGATCGCGGTATAGTATTAGGCGAGCCATCGATGCACGAACAAGAAGACCACTCCAGTGATTCCTCCGGTGCTGCCGGCCAAAAGCCGACAAAGAAAAAGCGTCGCGCCCGTCTGCCACAGTATAACGTCGTGCTGATGAACGACGAACTGCATTCCCACGATTATGTGGTGGAGATGCTGCAGTCGATCTTCGCCTACCCGCATGAGACGGGTTTCCAGTTAGCCGACGAAGTCGACCGCCGCGGCCGCGTGGTGGTCTTCACCGGCCATCGCGAGTTCGCCGAGCTGAAAAAAGAGCAGATTGATGAGTTCGGCGTCGACCCCCGCATCGAAGAATGCGAGGGCCCGATGGTCGCGATCATCGAGCCGGCGGACGAAGACTGATTTTTGCCACAGATGGGGCACAGATGAACACGGATCATGCGGGGATCATGCGGGAACATGCGACACAGAGTCACAGAGGCACAGAGTTCAGCACAGAGAAAAATACAAAAGCAATTCTCTGTGTATTTCTCTGTGCCTCTGTGACTCTGTGTCGCATGGCTCTTATCTGTGTTCATCTATGCCCCATCTGTGGCAAAGATGAATTTACGCCGCTTTGAGGATGCCCAAAAGCGCAATCCAAGGCGAGATTTTGTACGCCGTCCGCAGCACCTTGTGCATTCGGCCGGCGTGGCGTTTTTGGCGTTGGTGGTGTTTGAACGCCCTCAGCACTTCGCCATTCACTTGCAGGCTGAGACAGACGCTGTCCGGCCGCGCGGGGCGCTGGCGGGGGCGGTCGATCGGGGCGGTCGTGTCGCCTTGCCGCGTCGGTTTGCGGCTCTCGGCGTAGATGCTGTCCCAACTGCTGCTGGCGATCTCCTCAAGCATCTGGTGGATCTTTTCCCGCTCGTACGCAGCCGGCAATGGCGGGGCGGGACGCGGGCTGGCGAAGCGGTCGGGCAATTCCGGAACGTCGGCTTCCAACGTCATGCCCCACACTGTGCCAGCCAATGATTCCACCGGGTCGATCGGCCGAGGCTTGCGGACGGTTTCCACCAGCGCCGGCGGCATTTCATCGACGAAGAATTTAATCAGGGTTTTGCCGAGGCGGATCGAGTCGCCGTCGTGCAGCGAGCAGGATTGAATCTTCCCGCCGTCGACCACCGTGCCGTTCTTGCTCTGCAAGTCGCTCAGCATCCACCCGTCCGGCGTTGATTCGAGCCGGCAATGCGAGCGCGACAGCAAAATATCCCGAACGGCGACGGTACAGTCGGAGCTGCGCCCGATCGTGGTCGATCCTTCACTGAGCGGCTGACGGGCGACAACCGTTCCGCGACTGTAAACGACGAGATAAGCCATAAGTGCTCAAGACTGCTTTGTTGTATATCGTTCCGACACAGGACATTGCGCCAATTTTCACGGGAACGTCCGATAGCGTGACGGGAGGGCACTTTAGATCGTTTTTTTAGCCACAGATGGGGCACAGATGAACACAGATCATGCGGGGAACATGCGGGAACATGCGACACAGAGTCAGAGAGGCACAGAGAAATACACAGAGAATTGCTTTTGTAAGAAGTGCAACACACTTTCTGTAAATTCCACCGTTCTCCTCGATCTTCATTTGCTCGCTCCCGTCCCATGACCGGCCCGTAGGGCTGGTCATGGGACGGGAGCGGGACGCCGGTTACACGCCGGCGTATTCCATGTTGAA
>JBBROD010000051.1:0-33716 GCA_038229715.1 Tepidisphaerales bacterium
GACCGAGTTGTGCAAGGCGCTCGCGGAGTTTTTGTTCGACGATGAAAACGCGATGGTCCGCATCGACATGAGCGAGTTCATGGAGCAGCACAGCGTGGCCCGCCTGATCGGCGCGCCGCCGGGCTATGTCGGCTACGAAGAAGGCGGTCGACTCACCGAGGCCGTCCGTCGCAAGCCGTACAGCGTCATCCTGTTCGACGAAATCGAAAAAGCCCACCGCGATGTGTTCAATGTCCTCCTGCAGGTCCTGGACGACGGCCGGCTGACCGACGGGCAGGGGCGAACGGTGAACTTCAAGAACACCGTCATCGTGATGACCAGCAATATCGGCTCATCGGAGATTCAAAAGCTGGCGACGAAGGAAACGCCGGAATGGGAAGTGGAGGCGGCCGTAAAAGCGATGCTGAAGGAATACTTCCGTCCTGAATTCCTCAACCGCATTGATGAGACGATCCTATTCCACACGCTGAGCAAGGATCAACTGTCGCGGATTGTGGACGTGCAACTGAATCACCTGCGCAAACGCCTGGCCGCCCGCAACCTGAAGCTGGAACTGTCGGCCGACGCGAGCAAACTGTTGGCTGAAGAAGGGCACGACCCGCAGTACGGGGCTCGCCCGCTCAAGCGCGTAATCCAGCAGCGGATCGAAAATCCGCTGGCCAGCCAGATATTGAAGGGCGAGTTCGCCGACGGCGATACCGTCCGTATCGATCTCGACGCGGCCAAGCACGACTTCAAGTTCAAAAATGAACGCCCAGCGATCGCAGCCGCTGGGGAGAAATAATGAACACAGAGGCGGAGAGGAAAGGCAACAATCCTATTCTCATTGTCTCTTCGTCTACGCGTTTATCTTCTTAGCTGCAAAAAGCCGCACTGCGTTTGCCGCGCCCAACTGAAGCAGGCTGCTTGCGTCACGCATTGCTTCATCCAGTGACATCGGCCGACTGCAGATTGAGAAGTACGCCGTTAACCCGTGCGCAATCATCGTGTCGGCACCGTCGCCGATCGAGCCAGCCAGTGCGACGCACGGCACGCCCAGTTCCTTGCAGAGTTTCGCGACGCCGGCGACGGCCTTGCCGCCTGCGGATTGTCTGTCGAGCCGGCCTTCGCCGGTGAGGCAAAGGTCTGCCGACGCCAGCCGTTCTCGAAGATTCGTCGAATCCACAACCAAGTCGATCCCACTTACAAGCGTTGCGCCAAAATACGCCAACAGCCCGAATCCCAACCCGCCGGCGGCGCCTGCGCCGGGCGTGTTGGCTTCGGTCTCTTTGCCGGTACGAACTACCAAGCCGCGGAGCCAGGCGTCAAGTTGCTTGACCTGCTCGGGCGTCGCGCCTTTTTGCGGCCCGAAGACCGCCGCCGCGCCGGTAGGGCCGTAGAGCGGGTTCGTCACATCGCAGGCGACAACGATCTCCACGCCGTCGGTGATCTCGCCGCGATGGCGATTGATCATCACGATGCGTTCCAAATCACGGCCGGTCAGCGGCTCAGCAGGGGAGACGGGCTCGCCGTCTTGCAGGACGATGGTATGGCCGGTCGCCTGCGCGCACCCAAGCCCGCCGTCGACGGTGGCGCTCCCGCCGATACCGAGAAGGATCTTCCGGCAACCGCTTTCGATCACGGCCCGAATTAACTCGCCAACGCCGAACGTGGTGGTCGCCATCGGGTCGCGCTCGGCGGGCTTGAGCAGCGCCAGCCCAGCAGCGGCGGCCATTTCGATGACGGCGGTTTTGCCATCGCCGCGGATGCCGTAGGCCGCATCAACTTTCATATCCGGCAGCGGCCCGGTCACGCGCCGGGTGAGCCCCCGCCCGCCGGTCGCGCGGACCATCGCATCGACAAACCCTTCGCCGCCGTCCGCGATTGTGCAAACGTCCACGGTGGCGTCGGGAGCCGCAAGCGTCACGCCCGCCGCCATAGCATCGGCAACGTCGGCGGCGGATAGGCAGCCTTTGAACTTGTCCGGCGCGATCACGATGTGCATGACGCCATGATACCTCGAACTGTACTTTGAATTCGAGCATTGAACCGCAATGCGATCTATCGATCGTCGGTATCACCCTCGGCCAGGTGGGCGATGTGTCGCAGAACCCGCAGATGGATTCGGTGGATGATCGCGTCACTCCACCATCGCCAGTAAGCCTCGGGCATCATCCGGTGTTCGTACCACGTCGTGCCTTCGATCAGCGTGCGGCCGTTCGGCAACGAGATTAGCTTAAACTGCCCTCCGTGGCTCACCAGGAAGTTCTCCAAGTGCGGCGGATGTAGTGGTAGGGGCTCCATTCCTGCATCGGCGACGGGCTCGAGGTCACATCGAAAGCCAGCAGGTGCGGTTCATCCCACACGCGTATGGGTTCAATGAACGGGCCGGTCGAAAACTCGCATCGACGGATCGCGCCCGGCCCGACACCATCGATCCGCGCCCGGATGGGGTAAGCAATTCCCATGCGGAACAGCCATTCCGTCGGTGCCGCCAATTGTGGAAACGATACCACTCGCCGCCAAACGGCTTGCGGTGCGGCATTCACTTCAATCGATGTGGTTACGCTGAAAACCGTCGGCGGAGCGGGATTCAGCGATTCAAATCCCATCAGAAATGGCAGTACGATCAGCACCGTCCAAAGCGCGTTAGGAATGCCTGCCGGCCGTTTTGGACGGCTCTGGATCGCGTGGCCTAAAGCGGCTCCGACGGCCATGAAAACAAACATGATGGGAGACGCCATCAGCAGGCAAGCAAGTCCTTCGATCGCGAAAAGAATGCACGCAGCGCCTGATAGAATCAACGATTGAGTTGACGCGGCCAGGCACTGGGCGAACGTGCGCGGTTTGCTGTAACCGTGGAGCACCGACGTGATCAATCCGCAGCAGAACGGCAATCCTACGAAAGCACCCAGTCCATAGTTGCGGAAAACGGTCGCGGTCATGAGCACAGCGACTACGCACAACGGCACGGGCACGGCTGCGGCCATCAACCGGCTGGTGCCAAGGTCCTCTGGAAAAAACCTCGACCAAAACCGATCGGGTGCGCGAGTGATGGCCGAACTGGCGTATTCGATCGACGTGCCAGACGATGGCGGCGGCATGTTGATCGCCGCTTGCGCGCCGGTGGACGGCAAGTCATCCACTACGACCTCGGCCGATTCGCCAGGGAGTAGACCGAGAACGGCAAAAAACAGCAGATTGATCACAGGAAAGAAAAAGAGCACCACCAACCATTGCGGAAGTCCGACATCTCGAAGCCTTGGCGACGTCGCAGTCAAACCCACTAGCGCGAACGGCAGTGCGATCCAGCACATCGCCAGTACAAAGTACCGATCATTGGCGGGTAATGAGAATAGAGAGAAGGAATCGATCGGGATCAGATAGTTGATAGGCTCCCAGGCCCGCCCGAACATGGCGGCGGCAAAGAAGTGATCGATCGCGAATTTCAACAGAAGCATGCTGATCCCAAGGCGCAAGTATGGGCCACGACTCATTCGTCCCCGCGTCGGTGCAAGTAGTGAATAAATTCCCATGCAACAATCCTAACGAATCCGTTGATCCCAGCACGAATTCCAACTGCTTTTCAAAAACTCAGAAAGCGGGGTTTTCGGTCGAGGGTCAGTTTGAAAAACTCGACCGTACCACGGGCCTCCGGCCCGTGCCGGTGGCGCGCGAACCTGAGAAAATGAAAGTCCTCGGATATTCCTAATCGCCGGCACGGGCCAGAGGCCCGTGGTACGGTCGAGAGCTCCAGGCAATGCGTTGCATAAAATTCACTCTGACTCATTACCGGTTTTTCACACAGGGTAGGACATCCGAGGGAATCTGCAGTATTCGCGCAATCCAGCCCCAGTTGCAACTTTGGCTACCCGGGTTAAATTGCCCACGCAATCGTCATTCCTATCTCGGAGGATTTGTATGGCTAAGGGTTCCAACGTCAATGTCTGCATGATCGGCTACCGCTTCATGGGCCGGGCGCACAGCAACGCTTACATGAAGGTCGACAAGTTTTTTGATGTTGTGAAGAAGCCGGTGATGCATACGGTTGTCGGTCGTGACGCGGCGGCCGTCAAGGCGTTTGCTGAGCGGTGGGGCTGGACAAAATCGTCGACGGATTGGAAATCGTCGGTCACTGATCCGGAAATTGATCTGGTGGATGTAGGCACGCCGAACAATCAGCACCGGGATATGACGATCGCCGCGCTGGAAGCAGGAAAGCATGTGTTGTGTGAAAAGCCGTTGGCGGCGTCGATCGAAGACGCGCGGGAGATGGTCGCTGCAGCAAAAAAAGCCAAGAAGAGCCAGACGTTCGTCAGCTACAGCTACCGTCGCACGCCGGCGGTGGCGTTTGCTCATCAGTTGGTGAAGCAGGGTCGCATCGGGCGGCTGTTTCACATCCGGGCGTTTTACCTGCAGGGCTGGGCCCATCCCAGCGTTCCGCTGATCTGGCGGTTCGACGAGAAGGCGGCCGGCTCGGGATCGCATGGCGATTTGGGGGCCCACATCATCGATATGACCCGTTTTATCACCGGCGATGAGTTCGTCGAAATCACCGGGGCGATCAGCGAAACTTTCGTCAAAGAGCGAACGATTCCATCCGCAACCGCAGGCGCTGGGATTGCCAGCGGCGCCAAAGGTGGCGGTAAGAAGGGCAAAGTCACTGTCGATGACGCGGTGCTGTTTCTGGCCCGCATGAAGAGCGGGGCGATCGGAACGTTCGAGTCCACTCGCTTTGCTATCGGCAACGAAAATAAGAACGGCCTGGAAATCAACGGCGAGAAAGGTAGCCTGCGGTTTGATTTCGAAGACCTGAACTACCTCAGCTTCTTCGACGCCACCGCGCCTCGCAAAGAGCAAGGCTGGCGGCGAATCCCCGTCAGCGTTCCCGGCGAGCATCCCTACGCCGACGCGTGGTGGCCGACTGCGCATCCGGGCGGGTACGAGCACGCATTTGTCAATCAAGCGTACGATATCCTGCAATCATTGGCCGGCAAAAAGCCGGTCGTGCCGCTGGCGAATTTTGATGAAGCTTGGAAGACGCAGCAGGTGCTTTATGCGTCGATGCTGGCCGCAAAGAACCGGGCGGCGGTGAAGGTGAGTGAGATCAAGTAGTCGCGATCACGCGAGTTGGCCGGTCGATTCGTCGTCCATCTCTGCGGCGGCGTTGAGGGCTTTGGCGCGCCGCTTGGCTTTGAAGTGAAACGCCGCCGCCACCAGGCCGGCGAAGTGATTCGACATCCACACCGCTATTTTGGCGTGCCAGGTAATCACAGCGATCCGCTTGCGGTGGCGGACGGCGTGGCTGATCTGCCGGGCGCACTCTTCTGATGAAATCTCAAACCATCTCGGGCCGTGGCTCGGTGCGTCGGCGTGGAAGTTGCCTTGTTTGTCGATCTGTCGGATCTCGCTGTGTACGTATCCGGGGACGATATGCGTAACGGAAATGCCGTACGGGCTGAGTTCGTGCGTCAGACTGTCGCACAAGGAGCGAATGGCGAACTTACTCATCGCATACGCGGACGCGCCGGGGAAGGCAGCGTAACCGTTCATGCTCCCGATGATTACGAGCTGGCCGCAGGTTTTCTTTAGATCATCCAGAACCGCGTAGACGGTGTTCAGCACGCCGAAGACGTTGGTTTCAAACTGCCGGCGAAAGTCTTCCGCGTTGAGCGAATCAAGACTGCCTCCGACTGCGAACCCTGCGTTAGCGACAGCAATGCTGATCGGGCCGAACCGATTGCGCATGATGTTGACGGCGTTCTTTAAATCTTCTGACTTTGTGACGTCGCAAACGCAGATGGCGGCTTTGTCGGGCCCGATCTGTTCGGCTAGCGCCGACAGGCGGCCCTCGCGACGGGCGGCGAGCAGCAGGTTCGCACCCTGCTTCGCGAATTCGACCGCCATGGACGCTCCGATACCCGCGGACGAACCGGTGATGAAAATGTTGTGCCCTGAAAACGGTGTCACAGACGTGTAAATTTATCAAAAACCGGGGCAAATACAATCTTTTAATGCGCAATGGGCTGGATTCAATGCATTTATTGAGATGGCAACAAAAACCAAGCCCACGGCTGTTCGCCGCAGGCTTGGTTGGAATCACATGAGTATTCCGAGTCTTACTTGATCTTCACTTCCTTGCCACCGGCTTCGGCCGAAGCGTAAACGCCGGAAAGAATCTTCTGAACCGCTAATCCTGCTTCGCCCGGGGCTTCTTGAGGCGTGCCCTTGGTGACGGCGTCGATGAAGTTGCGGAGTTTGACCTTGAACATATTCGGGAAGTCGCCACCTGAGCCGACGAAGCCCGGGGTGCTGTTCTGCATGTAGCCGGCACGGTCGCTGAAGACCATCGGCGGATCCCAGTTAGCGCCGCCCTTGGTGCCCATCAGGTTGAAGTTCCAAACGTCCTTCTCGATGTGTCCGCAAAAGCTGGCTTCGATTTGGAGGATCGCACCGTTATCAAAACGAATATGGCCGATCGCCAAGTCTTCAACAGTGTAAGTTTTGTGGTCCCAGTTCGGCCATTGGCTTTTGATGTTGCTGGGCTTGTCGCCCATGAACGTCCAGGTATTGCCGGTGGCGGCAACGGGCTTGGGGCTGCCCATCACGTAATGCGCCATTTCGATCACATGCACGCCTATGTCGATCATCGGCCCGCCGCCTTGCAGCTTCTTCTGGCCGAACACGCCCCAGTTCGGAATGCCGCGGCGACGCAGCGCCTGGCATTTGACGAACATCACGTCGCCGAATTCTCCAGCGTCGGCCTGCTTCTTGAGGTATTGGCTGTTGGGGTGGTAGCGGTACTGGAAGCCGATGGTCAGCTTCTTCTTATTCTTCTTGGCGGTGTCAATCATCTTCTGGCACTCGCCGGGGTTCATCGCCATTGGCTTTTCAACGATGACGTGTGCACCGGCGTTCAGGGCGTCGATCGTGGGGGCGGCGTGAACGCCGTTGGGGGTACAAACGCTGACCGCATCCGGGCGGACTTCCTTCAGCATTTGTTTCCAGTCCTTGTACAGCGAGGTCACGCCGTGCTTTTCTTCCATGTTTTTCAGACGTTCCGGAAGAATGTCCACGCCGGCGACAATGTCGACGTCGGGCATGGATTTCAGCGCGCCGATATGGGTCTGTGCGATCCCGCCGCAACCGATGATTGCGATACGGAGTTTCTTGCCGGCGAACTCTTGTTTTGTTTCGATTGCCAGCGAATCAGTCGATACGCTCTTGTCAGTTGCCATGGATGCAAATCCTTCTGTGTTTGTGAAAAAACGTCACGGGACGGATAGTTTGCAAGGAAATCAGCAGAAAATCAAACGTTCGAGTGAGAAGATCGGATTGCGAACTGCAACGGGCCTTCAAAAGAGGGTGCCGAAGCAGAGTCTTGCAAGCGGCCGATCGGTCGTTTTGCATCTGCCGGGCCTGTGGCATATCCTCCGGCGGATATGAGCTGGGCCAGTCTTTGTGAACTTCAGGAATTGAAAGAGGGCGAGGGGAAATACGTCGAAATCGATGGTTTCCAACTCGCGGTGTTTCTGGACGGCGGGAAAGTGTTTGTCATCGACAACTACTGTCCCCACGCCGGCGGGAACCTCGCGGGGGGATTCGTGGAAGAGGGGCACGCGATTTGTCCGTGGCATTACTGGCAGTTTAAATTGGATAACGGGCAATTGCGCGATTCACCCAACTGCAAAGTCGGAAGTTACAAGATCCGGTTGCTTGAAAGAGCAGACAAGCCCACGCTCGTTCAGGCGGAGCTTCCCATCCCGTGACTGAACCGGCTACCACTGTCGTCGCACCGATCCGCTCACCGGCCAGCACGCATAACACGCCGTGGGGACACTATGCGTTGCTGCTGTTCGGGGTGTTCGCTTGCAGCACGTCGGCGTTGTTTCTGAAAAAATGCGAATCGGCGCCCATCGTTGTAGCCGGCGCGCGGCTGCTTATTGCAGCCGTTGCGCTTTCGCCGGTCATGTGGATCAACGTCCGGCGATCAACCGATCCGGACGTGCTGGCGCCTCGCCGGCTCGCTAAAGCAATTCCCGGCGCGGTGGTGCTGTCGGCCCATTTTATCCTGTGGGCGATGGGCGCGAAGATGACCGACGCCGCCAACGCCACGCTCGTGGTCAATCTCAACCCGATCTTTCTGCCGTTCCTCATGTACTTCGTCAACCATGAGCGGATCAACCGCGGCGAGATCATCGGCACGCTCATCGCGATGATCGGCGTGATCGCGCTCATGGGACAAGGCTATCACGCGAACGACGGAAGTTTTCACGGCGACGTCATCTGCTTCATCGCGATGATCCTATTCTGCTTCTATCTCGCGTTCGGTCGATCCGCGGGCACGGGCCAGAATCTTTGGGTATATCTGGTCCCTTTGTACGGAATGTCTGGGATAATCTGTTTGGTAGCGGCGGTGATTGTTCGAGCCCCAATGCCCGTCTGGAGCAAGCAGGAAATGCTAATGTGGCTTGGCTTGGGGTTCGTGCCGACGATCATTGGGCACTCGATTTTCAATCACGCGGTGAAACATTTACGAGGCCAAACGATTGGTATCATTAACCTATCCCAGTTCGTTTATTCGGGAGTGATGGCGTTTTTTCTGTTCGGTGAAAAGCCGACGTACAAGCTGTTCCTGGTCGCGGCGGTTATCGCGGCGGGTGCGGTGATTGTTATTCGGTCCAGCCCTCTTCCCGCGACTGAACCGGACTAACATGATGGCGACCCCTAACAGATTCAGGTAGTAGAGGCTTATGGACTCGGTTGAAATTACTCTCATCGTACCGACTCTCAACGAGGCAGCTAACATGCCCGCGCTGGCCGAGCGCGTTCACAAAGCGCTGGCGGGGCGGTCGTACGAAATGCGGATCGTTGACGACAACAGCAAAGACAACACCGTTGAAGTTGCAGCCGAGTTGGCCAAGACATACCCGCTGATTCTGATGACCCGCACGGAGCCCAAGAACGGGCTTGGCGGAGCGGTTCTTCACGGCATGGAGGCGGCCAAGGGAGACTATTTGGTTGTGATGGATGCTGACCTTCAGCATCCGCCGGAAAAACTTCCCGAACTGCTCGCGCCGCTGGAACGGGATGAGGCCGACTTCGTCATCGGCAGCCGCTACGTCGCCGGCGGGACTACGCAGGGCGAGTGGGGCCTGTTCCGCCAGATCAACAGTCATGTCGCCACGCTGCTGGCCAGACCGTTCGCAGGCAAAACGCTCGATCCGATGTCGGGGTTCTTTGCGCTGAAGCGGACGTCGTTTGATAGCGCTGAGAACCTCACGCCGCTCGGCTACAAGATCGGTTTAGAGTTGATGTGTAAATGCCGCGTGCAGCGGGTCAAGGAAATTCCCATCACCTTTGCTACGCGTGAGAAGGGTGAGTCCAAACTGTCGATGAAGGAGCAGTTCAGGTACCTCGAGCACCTAAGCCGGCTTTACGATTTTTGCTATCCGCGATTATCGCCGATCAGTAAGTTTGCGTTCGTAACGATCGTGGGCTGGTTTGTCGGCCTGGGGATTGTAGCTGCTTACCTGAACCTGCTCCGGCCGGTCCAAACGGCGTTGCTTGCGTACGGCGTATCGTTAGGAATTACGATGATCTTTCACGTGCGGTATATCCGCACGCAGCGAGAATTCATCATCGATCGCAACCCGTGGTTTAGCTTTGTATTGATTTCCACCGCCGAGCTTGTGGTGGTTTGGCTGACGTCGTGGTGGATGCAGTATCGGATTTCCGATCCCGAAAGTCATCCAATCGAGTTCTGGTCCATCGTCTTTGCCGCCGGCATCCTGGTACGATACGTTTTGCGCAAGGAACTGCTTCAGGACATTCGCGGCCTACGAAAAGATACGCGTTCGGTCGAAATGAATCACAGCTGATCACTACTGCTCTTGGTATGAAAACGGCAGCCCGTCTGGGTACTTGGTACGCATGATTTGATTTCCGTGCGCAAAGAAATCTGCGGTAACGCTGAGCGGCGTGTTCCCCACTGAATAATTTACGGTAAATCTTCCGGTCGATCGGCCGGTGGGGAACTGTTCCATCAGTACGCGGCAGAGCAAGCGATCCGGGCCGATGGCTTCTTTCGATCTGGCCGTGCGATTCCAGACGCCAGCCAACTGGATGGCCGTATCACAGCGGAGTAAGTAACAACTTGTGTCGATGTGAAAATCGCCAGGGCTGAGGAATGTCGGATGCAGATTCCCCAGACTTTCGCAGAGGTCGAGCGCAATAAACTCGCCGCTCTGCCGCACAATCCGCCGGAGCGCAAAGCTCCATACGGTTTGGGAAGACTGTACGCTGCTGATGAGTGATTCAATGTGTTCCGGATCGAACCAGTTGTCCTCGTCCAGCCAACAAACGTAATCGGCCATCGCGATGGACGGCATCGCGCCATAAATTCGATGACCATGCCATCGGTTCTTGCCGGTTGTGTAAGGCAGCAGAATCACATCAATCCCACGCTGATCGTCCAGTGACGCTATGCACGCATCGACCCGTTTATTGAACTCCGACCCGTCTACAACAACCAGATGCTTTACCAATGCGTAAGTCTGTTCCTGCACGGATTCGATGCACTTCTTGAGATTAGGATGGCCCGTAGCACCGGTGATGACGCAAACGGTCGGAGGATTCGCCATCCCCGAATCCTAACCGCCAGACGGTGGAATGTGGATTCCCGAGTGCGGAGAACGCTGATCGGGACGCCTTCTTCCACAATCCATAATCGACGCTCTACAATCCAGCCATGCCATTCGTCTCCCGAGCGGGCCAGAAACTCGACCACGCGATCGCCACTTTTGGTGTTGATATCGCCGGCGCTGTTTGCGCCGATCTCGGGTGCAGCACCGGCGGGTTTGTCGATTGTCTGCTGCAGCGAGGCGCCAAACGCGTCTACGCCGTCGATACTGGGTACGGCGTACTCGAATACAAGTTGCGCAAGGATTCGCGCGTCGTTGTCATGGAACGCACCAACGCGATGCACGTGACACTGCCCGAGACGGTGGATTGGGTGAGTATAGATGTCGCTTGGACCAAACAAAAACACATCCTGCCGTCGGCCATCAAACTGCTGAAACCGGGCGCGGGCCGATTGATCAGCCTGATCAAGCCCCATTACGAGGCCGATCCGTCGTTACTAAGGCAGGGCATTTTGCCTTTGGAGGCGATCGATTCAGTCGCTACAGACGTCATAAAGCAGATCGAAATGCTGGGGTTGGAAGTGCTTTCAACCGTCACCAGCCCGATCCTTGGAGCGAAGGGGAACACCGAAATTCTAGCATTATTGAAAGTCGGCCAGGTTGCCCGGCTTGCCACTTGAGTGGAGTTGCTGCGTCTAAATTACGCACTTTCGGGTTCTTGGCTTATGATGCACATTGATTCAAAGGTGCAGGTTTATGTCGCGTCGTAAGATTTCGATCGCTATCGCCGGGGTGGGAAACTGTGCGAGTTCAATTGTGCAGGGGCTGTCGCATTATTTTAACAATCCGGGCGATGTCGTCGGCTTGATGCACGAATCGATCGGCGGATACCGGGTGGAAGATATTGAAGTGGTTGCCGCGTTCGATATCGATCAGCGGAAGGTCGGCAAGCCGCTCATGGAGGCGATCTGTGCGCCTCCCAACAACACCACGATTTTCTGCAAAGACCTCCACTCGACCGCCGTCGTAGTAAAAATGGGCCCGATACTGGATGGCATGCCGGAGCACATGCTGAATTATCCAGAGCACCTTCGGTTCGTACCCGCGAATCTGCCGCCGGTCGATGTTGCGAAGGTATTGCGGGAATCCGGCGCGGAGATTCTGGTCAGCTATATGCCCGTCGGATCGCAGCGAGCAACCGAGTATTACGCCCAGGCTTGCCTGGATGCGGGCGTGAGTTTTATCAACTGCGTGCCGGCCTTTGTGGTGTCTGATCCGGTTTGGGCCAAGCGATTTACCGACGCGGGCATTCCTTGTATCGGCGATGACATCAAGGCGCAGGTCGGCGCGACGATCACCCACCGCACGCTCGCCAGGCTTTTTGCCGACCGTGGCGTGACGATCAGCAGCACCTACCAGCTCAACACCGGCGGGAACACCGACTTCCTCAACATGCTCAACCGCTCGCGTCTGGCGAGTAAAAAAATCAGCAAGACCGAAGCCGTTCAAAGCCAGCTTGATGTGCCGCTCGACCCCGACAAGATTCATATCGGCCCGAGTGATTTCGTGTCGTTTCAGAAGGACAATAAAGTCTGTTTCCTGCGGATCGAAGGTGTCGGGTTCGGCGGCGTGCCGATGAACATGGAACTGCGTTTGAGCGTGGAAGATTCCCCCAACTCCGCCGGTGTGGTCGTCGACGCCATTCGCTGCTGCCAACTCGCCCGCGAAGCCGGCATGGCCGGACCATTGGAATCGGTCTCCGCATGGACCATGAAGCATCCCCCGAAGCAAATGCCCGATGGCGACGCGATGCGGGCCGTCGATGAATTCATCAACGAGGCGTCTGCAAAATCACACACCCGGCAGTCGTCCAAAGCCTGACGCTGATTCTCGCCGCTTATTGGCCGGAGAGCGGCTTCGATTGACGGCGCGCTGAATCTCACTAAGAATGCTCACCTTAAGACTGTCCCTGGAGATGATTTGCCCGTTGCAAGAAACTACCGTCTGCTCAGTATTCTAATGCCCGCCTACAACGAAAGCCGGACACTGCGCGCCATCGTGCAGAAGGTGCTGGCCGTGCAGTTGCCGATGGAGATCGAGCTGATCGTCGTCGACGACGCGAGTAAAGATTCCACACAGCAGATCGCGCAGGAATTGGCGGCAGCCGATTCACGGATCAAGTACATCCGCAAGCCGAAGAATGAAGGCAAGGGCGCTGCGATCCACACCGCCATCGCCGCCATGACCGGCGATATCGCCATCGTTCAAGACGCGGACCTTGAGTACGACCCTGCCGATCTGCCGGCGCTTCTCGCGCCGATTCTCGAAGGTAAAGCCGACGCCGTCTTCGGCAGCCGGTTCGCCGCGGGGCACCAGCGCCGCGCGTTGCTCTTTTGGCACGGGATGGCCAACAAGATGCTCACGCTGGCCACCAACGTGTTGAATGACATCAACCTCACCGACATGGAAACCTGCTATAAGGCCGTCCGCGGCGATATCCTCAAGCAGATTCCGCTGAAATCAAAACGCTTCGGCTTCGAGCCTGAACTGACGACCCGGCTATGCCAGTGGAACATCCGTATTTACGAAGTGCCGGTCAGCTATCACGGCCGGACGTTCGCGGAAGGGAAGAAGATCAGTTGGAAGGACGGCGCCTCGGCGTTATGGCAGCTGATCAAGTTCCGTTTCATCGACACGCAATTCACTACGCACGAAGGGTATTACATCCTGCAATCAGTGCGCAAGGCCAAAGGCTTCAACCGGTGGATGTATAAGACGATCAAAAAATACGTCGGCCCGCGCGTGCTGGAGGCCGGCTGTGGCATCGGCAACTTTACCGAAATGCTGCTCGACCGCTCGCGGCTGATCTGTGCGGACTTGGACGACTTCTACGTCGAAATGATCAGCCGGCGGTTCGGGCACCTGGAAAACGTCCGCACGATCAAGGCCGACCTCGCCACGCAGGAAACCGTCGACGGCCTCGCCGAAGAGAAGATCGATTCGATCATCTGCCTCAACGTGATCGAGCACATTCCTGACGACGAAGCGGTGCTCCACAACTTCCACAAAATGCTCGTCCCCGGCGGTCACGCGATCATCCTCGTGCCCGCCCATCCGTGGTTGTACAGTCGAACGGACAAAACCCTCGGCCATTGCCGACGGTATACGCAGGAGATGCTCCGCGAGAGGCTCACCAAAGCCGGTTTTGAAGTCGCCGACCTGTGGGAGTTCAACCGCCTGGGCGTGTACGGATGGTGGGTGTCGAAGCAGTTGGACAACGAAACGCTCTCGCCGCGACAGATGAAGTTGTACGAATGGCTTTTGCCGATCGCGAAGCTGATGGACTACTTCAAACTCGGCCCGGGCTTGAGCGTGATCGGCGTCGGCCGAAAGGCTGATACGACGATCACTCCACTGCCGCCCGCCGCGCCGGAACAGGGCGTCCTCCAAACGGCGCGATAACCGCTCTCCCTCTCCCCAGCCGGGAGAGGGCAGGGGTGAGGGGAGAGACGTCCCATGCCGAGCGATGCTGTTTCGCCAAACCTTTTTCTCAAACGATTTGGCAACCCCACCCCATCCAACTAACGCCGTCCCCCTCACCCAACCCTCTCCCCTCCGGCGAGAGGGCTCAACGCTTTACCATCGCAACCCAGCCGCCGTCGAAAGTTCGCAGCGTTGTCCAGCCGACGGATTCGAGTCCTGCGACATCGGTCACCAGCCGATAGTCCGCATTGAACGGCCCGCACTTGGGATCCCACAGCACGATCGCATGATCCACCGGCGAAGTAAGGGCGGCCGCATTCCACTCGCCGGGCGGGCGGTCGAGATCGACATAGACGGCAGGATGAGAGGCGATCACGCGTGGGTATTCGGATTGAACGGTCTGGTACCAACTCGCTACTTGCCGCGCGATCCGGCCTTCCGCAGTCGAGCGCAGCGTGATCGACTTAAACCCCACTGCGACGAGCAATCCCACTGCCGCGAGAATCACCGGCGACGGTTTGAACGACGCCCGCTCCCACCCGGCCGCGGCGAGTAATGCCCAGAAGGGAGCGACGATCAGCAGATAGCGAATCTCCCCGTAGCTGGCCATCTTGCCCAGCCACCACAGCAGGCTGTGTACGACGAGCATTAACAACGGAATCGCCACGAGTAACAAGCGGCTCACTCTCTCGCCCGGTACACCGGCAGAGGGCACGGGCGAGGGTTCTGCCGGGAATGGGGCGGTGGCTAGATTATTCGCGGAAGAACCCTCACCCAACCCTCTCCCGGCGTACCCGGCGAGGGCAAATATCACAAACGCCACGCTTGGGCCGATGAGCACGGGCATCAGCATGACAAATTGCAGCAGCCGACCATGGCCGTACGTGCTGGCGGTGGAATACGGCCAGTGCAGCGGCAGCCACTCCCACCACGCTTGATCCGGCGACGCGCCCCACATCCACCAGCCGAGCCAACTCCACGCGGCGATCGGCAGAATAAGCAGCGGCAGCCAGGCGATTCGCCGATACACAACGAGTGCCGCGACGCCCAGCAGCAGAAATCCAAACCCTTCCGGCCGGGTCAGCGGCAGCAGGCCGACGAGTGTCGCCATCGCCCACCATCGCCCGCGCAGGAAACACAAAAACGCCGCGATCAGCAGAATCGCAAACGGCAGTTCGGTCATCACCGAGAGCGAATGCAAAAACAACATCGGCTGCCCGAGCAGGAAGACGGCCGACACGCGATCATCAATCCGCAATGCCTTGGCGGTCCGCATCGTCAGCGTCATGCAGATCAGAACCAGCGACAAGCTGAACACCCGGCATCCGGCGATTCCCGCCCAAGGCGCCGCTAGCGCGTACAAACCTGTACAGACCGGCCGGCCCCATACGTCCAGCAAGTAGGCGGGCTTGGCGAATGCAAACCGCGAATACAGATAGTGCGTCCACGCGTCGTCCTCCAGAAATCCATCCGCCGTGATGGCCGCAACCGCCCAACACCCGGCAAAGAGTGCAAGCATCGGCCAGCGTCTTGGGCGGCGAGCGATCATAGTCGGCGAGAATTAAATCGAGTCCGTATTAGCTCATGGCTTGTTCGGCAAGCTGTCAACGGTCACTGGTTGATTTTCGGCATCAAGCGGGCTGAGATAAATCGCCCACCCGTCCTGAAACTCGCGGAGTTTGATCCACTTGCCCTTGGCGATCGAATCCGGGTTCAACACCATGCGCTTGTCGGAGTTGAATGTCGCCAGGATCGGTTCGTACACCATCAGCGTGCCCGGCGGGGGATTTTCAACTGCGTCGCGCGTCCACGTGACGATCTTCGGGTCGCCGCTCGGGCAAAGGTCCATCATGTAAAAAAACGACGGCTGCGGGCTGAGTACACGCGGAAAGAGTTTTTGCGCAGTCTCATCATGCTGATACCAATTGGTGACCTGTCTCGCGATTAACTCCGGGCGAACGTAATCGACCGGCACCACCTGATACGCCAGATTCACCAGCGCAGGCGCGGTCGTCAGCGCGATCGCGCTCAGGATCGTCACACGCACCGACGCCCGCCGGCAGAAATGCTCCCATCCTCGGCTGGTCATCAGCGCCCAGAACGGCCCGACGACGAGCATGTACCGCAGTTCGCCGCCGCTGAATTTTCCGAAGAACCAAAAAATCGTGTGGACCAGCAGGATGCCGAGCGGCAACGCGGCGATCACAAAATCGCACGTTCGGCGGTGGTTGTCTTCGTCCGACTTGACCGACGCGATCCCCGGAATCGTGTAAGTGCCAAACAGCTTGCCATTTTTCAGACACCAATGCGCCCCAAAGATCGCCGCGGGTACGAGTAGCGGACCGGCGATCGACGGCAGGTAGCGGAGGTAGTGATAGATCGGCCCCGATCCGTAATTGCTGTTGGCCTCGTAAGGCCAATTCATGATCAGCCACTTCCACCATTTGACTTCCGCCGGCTGCGAGTAAGCGCCGTACGCAACCCAGCCGGTCCAACTCCACAGCACCAGCGGGATCGGGATGATGATCAGCCACCACCATTTGCGATGGCAGATCAGCGCGACCGCCGCCGCGAGGATAAACCCGAACCCTTCCGGCCGGCCGAGCGGGGTGATCGAAAGCAGCACGGTCATCACCATCCACTCGCGCTTTTGATACGCCCAGAACGCCAGGATCACCACCATCGCGAACGGCAACTCCGTGAGTTCAGAAAACGAGTGGACGAAAAACAACGGCTGGGCGATGAGAAACAGCGCCGCGATCATCGGCAACCGGTAGCGCTGGTTGATCGCGATGCGATACGTGGCGAACGCGCAGATCAGCCCCATCGCCAGGCTCGTCAAACGCACACCCAATCGCCTGAAATAATAAGCGGGTAGCGCGTTGATCCCCGTCACCAGCGGACGGGCCCATACGTTCACCAGCAGGTACGGGTGATCGACCGCGAAGCGTGCGTAGAGATAGTGCGTACACCCGTCGGCCTCCACAAACCCATCGCTGGCCTTAGCGGCCCAAGCGGAAATGGTGCCGAACACCAGCATCGCAATCACAAACACCGCAACCGTTTTGTGCTGAACGTAGGGCGGGATAGCAATCCCGCCGGTGTCGACCGAACGATCGGCGGGATTGCTATCCCGCCCTACATGTAATGATCCCACGCTATCGGGTGAACTCACCGCTCGCCTCGCAGTCCGATCGCGCTGGCCGTCGCGTGGGTCTCGATGTGGCTGATGCTGACGTGCCATCGCTCGATCCCCAATTCCTTCGCGAACTGTAGGCAATCGCCGGTGAGGTGAACGGTCGGCTGGCCGGTGGATTCCGGACGGATTTCGATATCCGTCCACGCCACGCCGCCTTGCCACCCCCGGCGGAGGACCTTCATCACTGCTTCCTTCGCAGCGAACCGTCCCGACAAATGCTCGAAGTACCGCCTGGGATTGCGAGCGCAATACGCTTGTTCGAGCGGCGTAAAAATCCGATCCAAAAACCGCTCGGCGTGCTCCTCGAAGAGCTTCTTGATTCGCCCGGTTTCAACAATATCAATTCCGTGACCGATGATCGGCATGCCCTCAGATTAGGTCTGCGAAGCAAGCGCGGCAAGAGGCGTCGCCGAATGTAAACGCCTGACCCGTCAGGAATCACCGAGAATTGCGGCGAGTTGAATCGATTCTCCGCTCGCCACTGCAATGCGGGGGATTTGTTAATTCTCGCCCGCAAACCTATCATTTGACTCGTGGTTATGGCCGGTCATGGTTTCGATTTCTCCGAGGTAACTATGCAGTGGACAAAAGGGCTCGTGGCATCGGTGTTGTTCGCAAGTGTCGCAGTCGGGCAGGCACAGCCGGCCGGTCCTTCGATAGACAAGGCGATGTCCGACCTCAAACGCGTGCTGACTGAAGACGGCCCGACCAGCAAGCCGGCCGCCGACGACTCGAAGAAGGCCGACAAGAAAACGCCAACCACTTATCCCTCGCCTGCGGAACTCATCAAGCAGATGAAAGCCAAGGAGGCCGAGAAGGCGCTGCTGCTTAAGGTGGCGTATTTCGATCTCGATGCGCCCGTTCGCGAAACGCCGGCCCAGTTCTCCTGGCTGAGCGGCACTGGCGAGGGGGAACTGCTCCACAACCTCATCGACCGCCTGAACCAGGCCCGCGAAGACAAAGACATCCGCGCGGTGCTGATCAACCTCACCGAACCGAAGATGAGCCTCGCGCAAGCTCAGGAAATCCGCGACGTGCTGGCCACCCTCCGCAAGGCCGGCAAGCGCACGTTTGTCTACGCCGACACCTACGACACCACCGGCTACACACTCGCCAGCGGCGCGACCGACATCTGCATGCTCGAAGGCGGCGAAGTCATGATCCCCGGCGTGGGGTTTGAAACGCAGTACCTCAAAGGCCTGTTCGACAAGGTCGGCGTCAAGGCCGACTTCGTGCAGATCGGGCAGTTCAAGGGCGCTCAGGAGCCGTACACCCGCGCCGAGCCGTCTGAAGAATTTCGCGGCGAGCTCAATCGCCTGAGCGATGCGATGTTCGCGCAAATCGTCGACGGCATTAGCTTGAACCGCAACCTCACCAAGGAGCAGGTCAAGCAGATCGTCGACGACACGATGCTCAACGGCGAGGCCTCCAAGAGCCGCGGGCTGGTCGATCACCTGCTCGATCAGGACGGCATGCGCGATCTGATCGCCAAGGAGATCGGCGGGAAGATCGACCTGATCAAAGACTACGCCGCCGAAGCCAAGCCCGAGGTCGACCCGAACAACATCTTCTCGATCTTCGCCTTGCTGGCCAAGAAGCCGGAGAAGACCGACCGCCCGACGATCGCGCTCATCCCCGCGGAAGGCGTCATCGTCGACGGTGAAGGCGAAGCCAGCCTGTTCGGCGGCGGCGGGGGAGTCGGCTCTGCGAAGATGCGCCGCACGCTCCGCGCCGCCGACCGCGACGACAACATCAAAGCCATCGTCGTCCGCGTCGATTCGCCCGGCGGGAGCGCGATGGCCAGCGAGGTGATGTGGCAATCCCTCCGCCGCGTCGCCAAGCACAAGCCCGTCGTCATCAGCATCGGCGATATGGCCGCCAGCGGCGGGTACTACCTAGCCAGCGCCGGCGACACTATTTTTGCCGATCCCAGCGCCATCGTCGGCTCAATCGGCGTGGTCGGCGGGAAGTTCGTGCTGAAAGACCTGTTCACCAAAGTCGGCATTAGCGGCGAAGCGTTCTTCCGCGGCAAAAACGCCGGCCTGTTCAGCAGTAACGAGCCGTGGACCGACACCCAGCGCAAGCTCATCACCACTTGGATGCAGAACACATACGACCAGTTCACCGAGCGCGTAATGACCACCCGCACCGGCAAGATCAAAGACATCGACCAGGTCGCCAGAGGCCGAATCTTCCTCGCCACGCAGGCGAAGGAACTGGGCATGATCGACCAGATCGGCGGCGTGCAAGCCGCGCTCGATTTCGCCGCCAGCAAAGCCAAGCTCGAAAAAGGCGACTTCGACATCCGCGTCCTCCCCGCCCCCAGAAGCCTCGGCGATCTCCTCTCCGGCGTCACCGGGGCCAGCGCCACATCCCCCATCGCACCGAAGATGAGCATCGCCGAGGACTCGATGCTGCGCCTCCTCTCCCCGACCGACCGCGCCGCCGTGATGCAGCAACTGCAGATGGTCCAACTGATGCAGGACCGCCCGGTGATTCTGGCGATGCCGTTCGTGCTGACGGTGAAGTGAGGCGTGTGTGAGTTGCAGGTTGTGGGTTGTAAGTTGTGAGGCGTGTGTCGGGCTCGTTTCCGACAAACAACCCACAACAAGCAACCTACAACCCACAACAAAAAAACCGCTTAATCCACCCCTTTCCGCCGCGATTTTTGCTTATCTCTCGGCCGGTCAAGCATTTATCGCGTTTGATTCGCGGTTGTAATCGGTCGCATACGGTTGTAAACGGTTCCAAACGGTTGCTAACGGTTGCTAATGATTCCTGCTCAGTTGCCCGGCCGATAGACGCCATGATTCGATTATCAAAGAGCCGCCCGAACAGCCCACGGCGGAGAATCCACCAACGTCTCCCACCATTACCGGCGCTGCTTCACCTACGGCGCGCCGCAAGCGAAGCAATCGGCATTTTCATGCGATCCTGCGGGAATATTTTCCTCCGGGCCTGTATCACAATTGATTGCCCTGCGCCAGCCGCCATTGTCATTCCGAGGGTAGGCGGATTGATTGGGATTGAACAACCTATTCAGATTCAGAATTGCAGAATCTATTTTGGACCGTTAGTCTTGTGGACTAAATCCCGCAAGCTTAAATGAGCCAAATGTTGGAATGTTACCTGGGCGGGGAGTCCATATAATCATGGTTATGCCACCGTTGACCAACCGGCTCTTCGCATTCGCGTCTGCTGCGGCGATGGTGCTAATCATCGCCGCGACGGCGTTTGGCCGATGGGCCTCTCAATTCGAGTCGCCGGATTCGATCTTGAGTTTCGGCGACGACGGTAGGTGCACTATTGGATCTGTCGTAGTAGCGTGTTATGCCCAAGGCAATGACGTCCGCGTCGGCATTCTTGAGCATAGCCGCGGTATCGACGGCGGCTATGAATGGGTTTGGGAAAGCATGAGTATTTGGTGGTGCGCCGCCTTGCTACTCTTTCCTGTGGCGTACGTGGCATCAATACTGGTTCGACGACCGCGTGGTCCGCGAGGCTTTGATATAGTGCCCGACCAGCGGGCGGCATAACCCGCCGATACAGTGGACCGAGCTGGCGGATAAGCTTGTTGTGGTGCGAGAGCCGGCGCATCGCCGGCGATGCCACTGATAGGTACCTCGTTATGCCGCAGAAGCAGCCTTCCACCGTTGAGGACCGCCCGCTTACCGACGAGGAGCGGTCACTCACTCGATGGATGCTTGAGCACGGCAAGCCAGAAGCGTTGGCGTTCTTGCCTCAGTTGGATCACGCTCGTGTTGTTTCGAGGTGCCCGTGCGGTTGTGGGAGTGTTGTTTTTGCTATCAAGGGTCAGAAAGCGCCAGCCGGTACAGGAATGCAGCCTGTTGCCGATTTTGTATTTGGGGGCGACGACGACCTGTGTGGTATATTTGTGTTCGCCCAAGCGGGCTTGCTTGCCGGTCTTGAGGTATACGGTTTGGCGATTGACGCTCCGATGGTCCTTCCGTTGCCGGAGCAGTTGCGTCCGTTCAGCAATCAGTCTGTGGCATAACACACTGCGGTGGACCGGCCACGAAAATTCCAAGGTCCGGAGCGGCGGGACTGCTGTCCCGCCCTACATTTGGGTGGGTCGGCCGTCGCGCGAAGTTGGACGGCGGTGTTGGGTCGTGATCGGCGGGGGACGCGGGAAGCTCGCCCCTTGCCCGTTTCGCTTCGTGGCTCGATACTTTCCCCACATGTTCGGACTGCGAAAAAAGCCCGATCTGCCTAGCGAGCCGCGCGTCAGCACGAAGTTTTGCACCCATAAATTTAATGGCAAGTATCCGCACGTCGGGCTGTATGACTGCCGCGAGCGCACGGTGTGGGTTTGCAAGCCGCTGAGTTAAATAAAGGGAGTTAAATAAAGGGGACGCGAGTTAAATAAAGGGGACGCGATTCTTTTGTGGATAACCGAAAAGAATCGCGTCCCCTTTATTTACCCTCCCCTTTATTTACCCTTTATTTACCTAGATTGAACAAATGCCCTTGATGGGAAAAAGTATGAAAGTTGTCATTTACATCTTCGTCGTTTTTGCAATAACTGGCGTGGGTTGTACCGCTCGCTTCAAGCGAAGCATTGGCTCGTTCGATGGATCATACGACGTCGTCTTTGAGAATATCGGAAACGATGTCCTTCATGATGTCACCTTTGTAAACGCGCCCGCCCCTGTTCCATGCGGGATATTGTCGCCGGGTATCTCCAAATCAAGCACATGCTTTTTTGAAATTCCGGAAACCGTCACCATCTCTTGGCACGATAGTAGAGGCGAGGAGCATCGAAAAGGGATTGCCGTTCGCACTCAGATACGGAACCCGGATAACTCTAATGGCTCGATCGGCTTCTTGATGTCGGATGCGGACATCGAATTGGTCATATTTTATGAACATAATAGTTATTACAAATCCCGACGAGCGATGACTGCGAAGGGGACGGATTAATGTTTCATGCGTCCGCTGTTGCGATTGAAAATGAAAAGAGATCACCACTGATTCCACCAAAGTAGACTGATGTCCGATTCGCGCGACCAGACGACGGCGTACACCTACGGCGGCTCGGGCCACCTGCTGACGATGTCGGCCACGCCCGCCCGCAGCGGCACGTCGGGCAGCTACGTTCCGACGGGCGCGGAGGCGATCTCGAACATTGAAAGCCTTTCCCGCACGCTGACCAGCACCGGCGGGCAGGTGATCGAGTCGAATCAATATTTTAATCTCTCCGGCGTCACATATTCCGCCAGCACATACCACTTGGGTAGCAGCGGAACGAACTACTACGCCACCACGTCCGCCTACGACCAGCGTGGCCGGCTCAAGCGGACGCAGGCCCCGACGGGGGTAAATAAAAAAAAAAGGGGGGGGGGTAAATAAAGGGGACGCGATTCTTTTATGGACAACCGAAAAGGGGACGCGATTCTTTTGTGGATAACCGAAAAGAATCGCGTCCTTTACGCATCCCCTTTATTTACCCCGATTGAAGTGTAAATCCGCCTTATTTACCCTTATGTCTTCGACCCCTTATGCCTAATTTTTGGATTCGAATTACAATAGGTTGAATCGTTTAAGAATAATAAACCACAATGGGTAAGTTGATATCACCGCAATAATCTCAAGTGAGGTGATTATGATTCTACATTTCCGATAGCTTTCGATTGTTGGACTTTGAGATCGATCATTTCTATGAACTGCATCAATGGCCTTTGCAAATGGCCATTCCGCAAATTCGCGACCAATACGCCATCCCCATCTCAAGCAGTATATCGAAATTACAATGCCCGCGAATGCACCAAATGGCCCAAGAAGCACAATTCCAACCGGCCATCCTACGAACGCGACGCTAGGAGGAAACAATATTCGGGCCCAGCCTCCCCTAGGTCGTACTACCACTTTGGTAGAAATTCTAAAGGGGGCGGGAGTTTTTTCTGTGTTGACTCTTTTGAATTTCATGGGAAACGCGGATCCTGAGGGAGTGGGGCTACTCATACACATCGCCGCGGGTTGCGATGGTAATGACGAAGACGGTGATTTCGCGGTCGTTGATCGTGTAGACGACGCGTAGGTCGCCGACACGGTAGCGATACGCGCCGGTGAGCTTTCCTTTGAGCGCTTTGATGTTGTTTCCGCCGCGCGGGTCTTGTTCGAGGGCGGCGAAGCAGCGGGCAAGCTTTCGGGAGGCGGGTTTGTCGCACCGCAAATAAAATCGCTCGGCCTCTTGAGATAGGACGACCTTAAACACGACGCTTGACCTCTCGCCACGCCTTGGTGCGACTGGCCTTGATGTCCTTTATCCCACGGGCGAAGGATCGTTCAAAGCCGGGTAGAGAAAGAAGTTCGAGCGTGGCGGGATCGGCCTCACGCCGCTTGACGAAGGCGAGAAACTCCGACGCGACCCGCAATTGCGGCCCTGACATCGCATCGATCAGGGCTTTGGCTTCCTGTTTTAATTCGGCGGTACTCATGGTTCAAAGTATACCTCCCTTTGTAACCTTCCGGTAGAAACTTCGGCATAAGGTGGTGGCCTTCATCAGTGGTGCGGGAGGCGATAAGGGATGTTTTCGCCGGCGTGGACGGGAACGGTGGCCACACGGGGAGAACCTTGCCACTTTCAATTCAGCACGTAGGGCGGGATAGCAATCCCGCCGGTGGTGCGGAGCGGCGGGACTGCTGTCCCGCCCTACATGTGGGTGGGTCGGCCGTCGCGCGAAGTTGGACGGCGGTGTTGGGTCGTGATCGGCGGGGGACGCGGGAAGCTCGCCCCTTGCCCGTTTCGCTTCGTGGCTCGATACTTTCCCCACATGTTCGGACGACGGAAAAAGCCCGATCTGCCCAGCGAGCCACGCGTCAGCACGAAGTTTTGCACCCAAAAATTCAATGGCAAGTATCCGCACGTCGGGCTGTATGACTGCCGCGAGCGTAAGGTGTGGGTCTGCAAGCCGCTGAACGGGCAGGCGATCCGTACCAGCCATGCTCGGCTGATCACGGGGGCTGAGAACGCCGTCAGCACGGTGTGGAAGGATCGGTTTCTGTGTTACTGGCTTTACACGCCGAACACCGGCGAGGGGCTGATTCACGGCTATCCGATCGAGTGGGAAGAAGCCCATCTGCTGGTGCGTATTGATCCGAATTGGGATTACGATCGGCAAAAACTCGTGCCGACGGAGTTGACGGATCATGTGAATGAGAATCTCGAGCGGCAGTTTCGCCACGCCGAGCGGGTGTTTCATTTTTTTCGGGATTGCAAACTGCCGTACGCGCTGAGCCTGCATTTCATCGGGCAGCGGGCGACGGAGTCGCAATTCTATGTGAAGCGCATCGAGGCGGCGGGTTGATGGGCGGCATCGCGGCGGATATCGGAATGCACTTCAACGCTCAACGAAGTGGATAGCCGATAAGGCCAAAGTGCGATCGCCTCGAAGGACGAACGCGCAGTTTTCGCGCTTGCGGAGACGGGAACTTCGCGCAGAATGATCGCCAACCAGACCGCTGACACAGGACGACCGACCTATGGCTGAAATCACTCCCTCCATCCGAACCTTCCAGGTATTCCCTGATATTCCATCGGTGCTGTCGCCGCTGCTGGAGATGGCGCACAACTTGTGGTGGGTGTGGAACCCCGACGCGGTCGATCTGTTTCGCCGGCTCGATCGCGAACTGTGGGAAACCGTCTATCACAACCCGGTCAAGCTGCTCGGCACGCTCACGCAGGACAAGCTCAACGCAGCGGCGGCGGATGAAGGGTATTTGGTTCGGCTGGAGCGCGTCTACGAGAGCTTTAAGGAACATCTGACGGGCAAGCTGTGGTATCAGCGCAAGCACGCGGCGACGCAGAACATGCACGTCGGGTATTTCTCGGCGGAGTTCGGCATTCATGAATCGCTGCCGATCTACTCCGGCGGGTTGGGCATTCTGGCGGGGGATCATCTTAAATCCGCTAGCGAATTGGGTATTCCGCTGGTGGGCGTGGGGCTGCTGTATCGCAACGGGTACTTCCAGCAATATCTGTCGGCGGACGGATGGCAGCAGGAGGCGTATCCCGAACTGGATTTTTACAACCTGCCGATCGAGCCGATGAAGTTCACCGACGGCACGCCGATTCAGGTGCGGGTGGATCTGCCGGATAACTCGGTTTTCTGCAAAGTGTGGCGGGCGCAGGTCGGGCGGATTCCGCTGTATCTGCTGGACACGAATCTACCTGAAAACGCCCCGGCGGATCGGGACATCACCAGCCGGCTTTACGGCACGGGCACCGATCTGCGGATCAAGCAGGAACTGGTGCTAGGCATCGGCGGTACGCGGGCGCTGGAGGCGATGAACGTTTTGCCCAACGTCTTCCACATGAACGAAGGGCACTCGGCGTTCCTAGCGCTCGAGCGCATCCGCGTCATGCTACAGCAGCGGCCGACGCTGACGTTTGACGAAGCGCGCCAACTCGTGATGGCCAGCAGCGTCTTCACCACGCACACGCCCGTGCCGGCGGGTATTGATACGTTCCATCCGGATTTGGTGCTGAAGTTCTTCAAGTCGATGATCCCAAGCCTGAAGCTGGATGACGAAGGCTTCCTCGCGCTCGGCCGCGAAGACGTGACGAACAAGAAGCAGGGCTTCAGCATGGCGGTGCTGGCGATCCGGTTGGCGGATGGCGTGAACGGCGTGAGCTGGCTGCACGGCGACGTCAGCCGCAAGATGTGGCACAACATGTGGCCGGCCGTGCCAGCCGACGAAGTGCCGATCAAGCACGTCACCAACGGCATTCACATCCGCACATGGCTGAGCCCGGAAATCGTGGAAGTGTACGAGCGCTACCTGTCCGACCGCTGGCAGATCGACCCGACAGACACCAGCGCGTGGACGGCCGTCAACCAGATCCCTGACGAAGAACTGTGGCGCGCCCACGAGCGCTGCCGGTCGCGTTTCGTCAGCTGGACGCGGCAGACGCTGCGCGAACAACTCACCAAGCGCGGCGCAACCTTCAGCGAAATTGCGGTGGCGGATGAAGTGCTCGATCCCGAGGCGCTGACGATCGGCTTCGCCCGTCGATTCGCGACGTACAAGCGCGGAGCGCTGTTGCTGCGTGACCTGGATCGACTGAGGAAGCTGCTGGAAGACACCAAGCGCCCAATCCAGTTCGTCTTCGCCGGCAAGGCCCACCCGGCAGACAGCGAAGGCAAGGAGCTGATCCGCACGATCGTGAACTTCGCCCGCGATGCGTCGATCCGGCGTAAGTTCGTCTTCGTCGAAAACTACGACATGAACGTCGCTCGCTATCTGGTGCAGGGCGTGGACGTGTGGCTGAATACGCCGCGTCGCCCGTACGAGGCCAGCGGCACGAGCGGGATGAAGGCGGCCGTCAACGGCGTGCTGAACTGCTCGATTCTGGACGGCTGGTGGGTGGAAGGATTCGCCATCGACCCGAGCGTCGGCTGGGCGATCGGGCGCGGCGAGATGTATCCCGATCCGGGCTTTCAGGATCATCTGGAGAGCCAGTCGCTTTACGATTTACTGGAGAAGCAGATCGTTCCGCTGTTCTACGATCGCGGGGCCGATGGATTGCCGCGCGGGTGGATCACGCGGATGAAGACTTGCATCTCCAAGCTGTCGCCGGTGTTCAACACCAATCGGCAGGTGGCGGATTACAGCGAGAAGTTCTACATCCCCGCGCACGTTCGCGGCGAAGCGCTGGGGGCCGACAACATGGCTCGCGCGATTCAGCTGGCGCACGCCAAAGACAACCTCCGCCACAAGTGGAGCGGGATCAAGATCGTCGGCGTACACACCAGCGGGAACGGACACTTTAAGGTCGGCGAATCGATGAACGTGGAATCGCTGGTCGACATTCCTGATCTCGATCCGAAAGACCTGACGGTGCAGCTATACGCCGGCCCGATCAACGGCAGCGGGCAGATCGAAAGCCCGCAGACCAAGCCGATGACGCTGGCCATGCAAATGGGCCCGGGCAAGTACATGTTCACCGGCGTGATCGAATGCCGCTCCAGCGGCCGGCAGGGTTTCGCGGTCCGTGTGATCCCGGGCAACGCCGATCTGGCCACGCCGTTCGAGCCGGGGTTGATTTTGTGGAATTGATCGGAAGTATCCGTCGGCACTCAATGATAGGCTGGAAAAAGGCTTGACCGTACCACGGGCCTCCGGCCCGTGCGGGAGACGCTGAACTTTCAGGAATTACGTTTTCTCTAATTGGAACGCCTCAGGCACGGTCCGGAGGACCGTGGTACGGGTGAAGTTTCACTGAACGTGAAAAAATAAAACTATCTGGCTTTATCCAGCGTTTTTAGAAGCGTGTCGGAGGTGTAGATCGATTCGAGCGTCAGCGGCTTATCGATGCTGCGGGAGTAGATCGCGGTGAAGGGAATGCCCGTTCCGCCGAGATCGTTGAGGAGCGACCAGCCGGGGGCGCTGGCGTCGGTGAGGTCGGCCTTGAGGGCGACGACGCCAGCTTGCTGCAGGCGATCGATCGTTGGTTGATTGTGATAGACCGTCTGCTCGATGTACTTGCAGTTGAGGCACCAGCTGGCGGTGAATTCTACGAGAACCGTCTGCTTCCTGTCCCTAGCCGAGGCGAGCGCTTCGGGCGTGAAGGACTCCCATTTGAATGGCGAGTACGTCAGCCGCTGCGTGACGATCCATCCGCCGACGATCATCAGCAACGACAAGACCGACGCGATGGCGAGCGCCTGATTGGAGCGGGCGATTTGCTTCGTGCGGACGACGAGGAATACCGCCGCCGTCACGATGACGGCGAACACCAGCCACCATTGTTTCGGGTCGGGCAGCAATCGAATCCCCGCAAGCCACGCAGCCGTGCCGATCAGCAGGAACGCCATCATCTGCTTGAACAATTCGGAGAACGGCCCAGTCCGCGGGAACTTGCGGGCCAGTTGCGGGAACGCCGACAGCACCAGATACGGAAGCGACATCCCCACGCCGACCGCCGTCATCGTGATGAACGCGATCAGCGGTGGCTGGGCGATGGCGTAAGTGATCAGCGGCGGGAACAGCGGGGCGGTGCAAGGCGTCGCGAGGATGGCCGTCAGCCCGCCCCATAGGGCGTTGCCGACCAGCGTGTCGTGGCGGAAGCTCAGGCCGTACACGCTTGTCGGCAGTCTCACTGCGAAAAAGCCCATCATGCTCACGCCGAGCAGGAAGAGTACGATCGCCATCGGCCAGACGAAGCCGGCATGGGCGAACTGCTCGCCCCATTGGATTTGCTTGCCGAAGATCGATTTGCTGAGGACGACCAGCAACGCCAGTGCGGTGAATAAGCCGGTCATGCCCGCGCTAAACGCCAGGCCGAACAAAATGGTCCGTTTTCGATCGTGCTCGGCGGCTTCGTAAAAACCGAGCGCTTTGAGCGGCAACACGGGCAGCACGCAGGGGACGAAATTGAAGATCAGCCCGACGCCGAGCGCGAGCAGTACCGCGCCCGCGAAAGTTTGAGGTCCATTGGATTCCCCGGCAGGCGATGGGGCCGGTTGAAGTGGAGCAGGAACGGTGGCGGGCGTGATTGCAGTGGTTGGCGGCGTCGTCAGCAGCGATGCATCGAACTTGGCGAACGCGGCGGATTTAATATTCGACGTCGCCTCACTCGGCCCGATCGGAAGCTCGATCGAAAACGGCAACCGGTCGGGGAGGAAGCACGTCACGTCGTCGCACATTTGCAAACTGACCACGCCCGCAAGTTTGATCGGCCCTGCCGCGCCTTGGGCCACGGTGAACGGGACGTAAATGATGACTTGCCCCGTGTAGACGCTTACTTTCCCGAGCGCCGGGTATTCTTCGACGGTCGGCGCGGGATAAGCCACGACATCAGGCGTGACGGCGGGGTTGTCCGTGAGCTTCACCACCAGCGGGATGAGTGATTCGTCCAACGGCGTGTGAGATTGTGCATGCAATCCAGCCGGTACATCAATGACGACCGCGATCGCGCCGCGATCTCCCGGAGCAAAGCTGGCACCGCTGGCCGACGTGGAAATCGCCGCCTTCGGCGCTGCCGCGTGGGCGAGGGAGGCGAACAGGAACAAACCGAGGCTAAGCCTGAGAGATTGCCGCATACCTACTCTTATCGCTGAGGCCGCGATTTGATTCCAGCGCATCGAACTTTAGGCAATGGGCCCATCTGAAATGTGATGCAATGCGTTGCTTGAAACGCTCAACCGTACCACGGTCCTCCGGCCCGTGCAGGCGATTCGGAATAGCCAAGGACGTTCATTTTCTGAGGTTCGCGCGCCCCCCGCCGGGGCCGGAGGACCGTGGTACGGGTGAGTTTTTCAAACTGGCCGACTACCGAACTTTGCCTTTTCCAGCGGGCCAGCGGGGTTTTGATCAAATTGACCCCATTCCCACCAACCACTACGATTCTCCCTCTACTCGGCAGGAGATTCATCGGTTGCGCCTATCGAAACGTACGGAATACGGATTACGAGCGGTGGTTCAGTTGGCCCGGTTGTGGCCGCAGAACTACGTGCAGTCGCGCGATCTGGCCAAGCAGGAATCTTTGCCCAATAAGTTCCTGGAGGCGATCCTGCTCGCGTTACGCCGGGGCGGGTTTCTGGAAAGCAAAGTCGGCAGCGGCGGGGGCTATCGGCTGTCGCGCGCGCCGCGAGAGATTTCCGTCGGCGATCTCATCCGCCGATTGGAAGGGCGGCTGACCATCGTTAACGTCGTCCCGCCGGGCGATTCGTCGCCGGGGGAGATTGCAGTCCATCTGCTTAACGACAAGCTCACGTCCGCCACCGACAAGGTGCTGAACGACATGTCGCTCGAGCAACTGCTGGAGCAAATCAGCAAGGCCGGCGGGCAGCAGCAGATGTATTATATTTGATCCGCATATTTATATTGTCCCAAGTGTTGTCGATGTCCCTCGCGTTGTTGTAAGGTTTCCGCCCATGCACTGGCTCGCATTCTTCGGCCTGAACCTCGACAAAGTGATGTCGCTCATCGGCAGCGGCGGGTATCCCGTGTTGTTCGGGTTGCTCTTTGCGTGCGGCGTGGGATTGCCGCTGCCGGAGGATATCCCGCTCACGGTCGCGGGCATTTTCGTCGGTCGCGGGCATATGTCGCTGGCGATGGCGGCCGTTACCGCGTGGTGCGGCATCATCGGCGGGGATTGCGTGCTGTATTACCTCGGCCATAAGTACGGGCTCAACATCACCAGGCTGCCGCTGATCGGGCATCATGTGACCAAGGAGCGCATCCAGCGGGCCGAGGTGTTGTTCGAGAAATACGGAATCTGGGTGGTCGCGGTGGGTAGATTGTTCGCGGGCATTCGCGGTGGGATGGTGGTGGCGGCGGGGACGATCCGGTTCAACTTCCTGAAGTTCGTGATCGCCGATGGGCTGGCCGCGCTGGTCAGCGGGGGTTTGTTCATTGCGCTGGGCATGTGGCTCGGGCAGAAAATGGAATTGCTGGAAAAGAAGATGCACGAGTTCAAAATTGGCATCGGCATTTTCGGCGTTTTAGCGGCGATCGCGCTGGTATGCTACATGTACTGGCGACGGAAATCGCACAAAACCCCGTCCGAGGCCGTCATGGACAAAGTGGCCGAGCCTGTATACCCTTCCAAAGCTCAAGATCAGGCTTAGAGTTCAGAAAAGTTCGACATTACGAAGGAGATTTTAACATGCCATTTACGCTTCCCCCACTCCCGTTCCCCTCGGACGCTTTGGAGCCCAACATCGACAAAGCCACGATGGAAATCCATCACGGCAAGCACCACAACGCTTACGTCACCAACCTGAACAAGGCGGTCAGCGAATCGGCCCCTCAGTTGGATGGCAAGCCGCTGCATGAGATTTTGGCGAACAACCTCGCGATCGTGCCGGACGCGATCAAGACGGCCGTCCGCAACAACGGCGGTGGACATCACAACCACTCGCTGTTCTGGGAGATTCTGAACCCCGCCGGCAAGCCGGGCACGGCCCCGGTGGGTGCGCTGGCGGCTGCGATCACCAGCACGTTCGGCAGCTTCGATGCGTTCAAGGAAAAGTTCGCCGCCGCCGCCACGACGCGGTTCGGTTCAGGCTGGGCCTGGCTGATCAAGCGCGGGACTAAGCTGGAAGTGATTTCCACCGCCAATCAGGACAGCCCGATCATGGAAGGCGCCTTCCCGGTGATCGGCTTGGACGTGTGGGAACACGCGTATTACCTCAAGTACCAGAATCGCCGGCCGGACTACATCGCGGCGTTCTGGAATGTAGTCAACTGGAAGATTGCCGACGACCGTTTCGGTCGGGCCCAGTAGGCTTCGCGAGTGTAATCAAAACGCGAACCGACCGGCGCACATCGCCGGTCGGTTTGTTTGTCTGGCGTTCAAGTCGCATGGGCTACCAGCCCATGCCCGGTGGCGCAAATTGGCATGGGCTGGTAGCCCATGCGACAAGACTCCGGTATGGCCGACTCAACACTACCCTACGCTTCGACTAAGCTATCGGCCCCGACGGCCGATCCGCCGAACGACGGATCGCTCCTGCGCGGGTTGCGGCTAAAGAAAACCTTCCGCATGGGCGATAGCGATGTCGTCGTGCTCAAGCAGGTCGATATCTCAATCAAACCCGGCGAGTTTATCGCGATTGAAGGACGTTCCGGCTCGGGGAAAAGCACGTTGATGCACATCCTGGGCGCGCTCGACGAGGCCGACAGCGGGTTGGTCGAATTTAACGGGCAGGAAATTCAGAGACTCACCAGCCGCGATCGCAGCAAGCTGCGCAACACGCAGTTCGGCTTCGTGTTTCAGTTCTATCACCTGTTGCCCGAACTGAACGTGCTGGAAAACGCCATGCTTTCGAGCATGATCGAGCATTCGTGGGCATCGTTTAAATCCAAGGGTGCTTCGCTGCGAGATCAGGCCACGAATATCCTGAGCGACCTCGGAATGTCGCACCGCCTCAAGCACCGCCCGAACCAACTAAGCGGCGGGGAGCGGCAGCGGGTGGCGATCGCCAGGGCGTTGATGAACTCGCCGAAAGTGCTGTTCGCTGACGAACCGACGGGCAACCTTGACGCCGACACCGGACGGCAGATCATGGGCGTTTTGGAGAACCTGCATCAAAACGCCGGGCAGACGATTGTGATGGTCACGCACGACCGGGCGCTGGCCCGCGAGGCGGACCGCGTGCTGGTGCTGGTGGACGGGAAGTTGGAGCAGGCGAAGTAAGAAAATTTGCAATTTGCAATTTGCAATCGAGATTTGCAATAGATAACGACGCTTTTCGATTGCAAATTGCAAATTGGAGATTGCAAATCAACGGAGTTCTCGATGTCTCTCAAAATCTGGCTCGACGGCCAACTCGTCGATCGGGCTGATGCGAAAATCTCGGTATACGATCACGGCTTGCTGTACGGCGATGGCGTGTTCGAGGGGATTCGCGTCTACGCGGGCAAGGTATTTGAAGGGGCTGCGCACTTGCGGCGATTGTACGACTCGGCCAAGGCGGTCCGGCTGGAGATCCCGTTCCCGCCGGAAAAAATGCTCGCCGCCATCGAGCAGACGTTCAAAGCCAACGGCTTTAGCGATTGCTATATCCGCGCGGTGGTCACTCGTGGCGTGGGCGACTTGGGGATCAACCCCAGGAACTGCAAGTTGCCTTCGGTATTCATTATCAGCGATCTGATCAACGTCTACCCCAAGGAAATGTACGAAAAGGGAATGGCCGTCATCACTTCGAGCTACATCCGCAACCATCCGTCGGCCCAGAGCCCGCGGATCAAAAGCCTCAATTACCTGAACAATGTGCTGGCGAAGATCGAAGCCAACGATGCGGGCGTGCCCGAAGCGATCATGCTCAATCACGCCGGCAACGTGGCCGAGTGTACGGCGGATAACATCTTCATCGTCCGCGGCACGCAGGTGCAAACGCCGACGACGAGCGATGGAATGTTGGAAGGGGTGACCCGCAAGGTCATCATGGAACTGTGCGCGAGCAACAAGATCGACTGCATCGAAAAGACGTTGCAGCGTCATGATTTATATATCGCCGACGAAATGTTCGTCACCGGAACCGGGGCCGAAGTCATGCCGGTCACCAAGGTTGATGGGCGTGCGGTGGGGACGGGTGAGCCCGGTCCGATCACGAAACGGCTGCTCGCGTTGTTCCACAAACACGTCCGCGGTTGAAAAACGCGATATATAGCGATTTGACACGGTTTCGAGGGTCCATTAGCATTTTATAGAAGGTCAACAAGAACTTTGGAGGTTACCTATGACGGAATATGACACGCTCAAGCGTTTGGTTACAGAGGCGGAAGAAGATGTGAGCAAGGCGATCGGCGGCAATAAAGCTGCTGGAACCCGTGTTCGCAAGAAAATGCAGGAAATCAAAGCCGCCGCCCAGGACGTTCGCAAGAAGATCCTGGAAGGTCGCGAAGCTGAGCCTGCTTAGTTCAGCGCGGATCGGCGAAGC
>JBBROD010000052.1:0-32168 GCA_038229715.1 Tepidisphaerales bacterium
CGTCCTGATTCATGCGCACATTTGAAAAAGCAGTTCTCCGGCTGGAAGGTGTTGGTGTGAAGACAACCCTTTCAGAAGAAGGAGAACTGTATGAGCAGCGTAACAGATCGGGCGAAGGAAGGTCCAGAAGTTTCGGGGATCGGGTAGGCGATCCAGATTGACCCTGAGAAGGTGCGGGCGCACGTGGACGAGGTGGTGCGCGGGACGGTGGAGCAGACGCTCAATGCTCTGCTGGACGCCGAGGCGGATCGGTTGTGCCAGGCCGAGCGGTACGAACGGTCGCCGGACCGGGCGGACACGCGATCGGGCCGCTACGAGCGGAAGCTGCAGACCAAGGCCGGCGAGGTGAATCTGAAGGTCCCCCGGCTGCGGAAGTTGCCGCTGGAGACGGCCATCATCGAGCGTTATCGCCGGCGGGAATCGTCGGTGGAAGAGGCGTTGGTGGAGATGTACCTGGCGGGCGTGAGCATGCGCCGGGTGGAGGACATCACCGAGGCTCTCTGGGGCACGCGGGCGTCGGCCAGCACGGTGAGCGAGTTGACGCAGAAGGTGTACGGCCAGATCGAGCAGTGGCTGGGCAAGGCGATCGAGGGGGAGCACCCGTACGTCTACCTGGACGGGATCTGGCTGAAGCGGAGTTGGGGCGGCGAGGTGAAGAACGTGGCGGTACTGATCGCGATCGGCGTGGATCAGGACGGATTCCGGCAGGTGCCGGGCGTGGCCGAGGGGTTGAAGGAGGACGCCCAGAGCTGGCGGAACTTCCTGCGGCAGTTGAAGCAACGCGGGCTGAGGGGTGTGAAGCTGATCATCAGCGACAAGTGCGTGGGGCTGGTGGAGTCCTTGGGCGAGTTCTACCCCGAGGCGGCCTGGCAACGGTGCGTGGTGCACTTCTACCGGAACGTGTTCACGGCCACGCCCAGCGGCAAGGTGAAGGAGGTGGCCGCCATGTTGAAGGCGATCCACGCGCAGGAAGACTTGGCCACAGCGAGGCAAAAGGCGCAGCAGGTGGTGGTGAAGCTGCGGGAGATGCGGCTGGGCAAGGCGGCGGAGGTCGTTGAGCAAGGGATCGAGGAGAGCTTGAGTTACATGGCGTTCCCGCGGGAGCACTGGCGGTGTCTGCGGACGAACAACCCGATGGAGCGACTGAACCGGGAGGTGCGGCGGAGAACGCGGGTGGTGGGCGCGTTCCCGGACGGCAAGAGTGCATTGATGCTGGTATCGGCGCGGCTGCGGCATGTGGCGGGAACCAAGTGGGGCCTGCGTCGGTATATGGACATGAAGCGATTGAGCGAGTTAGAGAAGGAGCAGGAGGATCAACCCGCGGCCGCGTAAGCCGCGAGCTTCCAGCGGAGGGCCGCTGATCGAATGTGCGCAACTTGACGGACACTACCCAGAGAAACACAGAGGCACACAGAGGAACACAGAGAATTTCTTTCTCTGTTTTCCTCTGTGTTTCTCTGCGGCCTCAGTGGTAAGAATCTGTAAGAGCATGGGCTGGTAGCCCATGCGACAGAAGAATTAAAACAGCGATCCTTGGCTCGGCTTACCGACCGTAGAATCGAACGATCCGTCCGCCACCTTCGTCGTGATCGAATCACCCGGGGCAACGTCGGCGGTGGATCGAACCACCCGGCCATCAGGACGCAACGTGATGCTGTACCCGCGAGAAAGCACCTGATCCGGCCCGACGGCGTGGAGGTGTTTGTCGAGCGCGACCAACGCGGATCGATTTCTCGCAATGCTGGATTGCATACCGCGCCCCAACCGATCGCCCAAGCCGGCCAGCCGGAGGCGCATGAGCTTGAGGATCGCCGTGGGGTGCGACCGGGAAAGCCGCCCTTCCGCGCGGGTCAGCCGATCGGCCAGCGACTTCAGCCGGCGATGTTCCGCCACGCGCAGCCGCGTTTCGCGACGCCCGAGCTCGGCCCGCCATCGCGCAACCAGCGCCGACGGTCGCACACGGTCCAGCCGTTGCGACATCGAATCGAGCCGGCGACGCAGCAGCCGCAGCTTGGCGCTCTCGGCGATTTGCAATGCCCGCTCCCGATCGTCCAGCCGCTGCTGCAGCCGATAGATGCGATCCAACGGCCGACGGAAAAGTTCCTGCCGTTCCAGCGTCGCAAGGCGTTGGCGATTGTGGGCGAGCTTCGTCCGCATCGCCTGATCCAGCCGCCCGCCGCTGGTGGACAGGTCGGTCAGCACCTTCTCCC
This sequence comes from Tepidisphaerales bacterium, assembly GCA_038229715.1. Taxonomy (GTDB): domain Bacteria; phylum Planctomycetota; class Phycisphaerae; order Tepidisphaerales; family Tepidisphaeraceae; genus JANMES01. The sequence goes on from JBBROD010000052.1 coordinate 2,211, forward strand.
AGTTCGTCATGACGACACGGGCGGCCTCGGTGGGCGTGTGGGCATGATAGTCGGCCACCAGGTCGGCGATCGACACATCCACCTCATGGCCGATGCCGCTGACGACGGGGATTTTGGTCGCGGCGATCGCGCGAGCGACGGCTTCGTCGTTAAACGCCCACAAGTCTTCCAGCGATCCCCCGCCGCGGGCGACGATGATCGCGTCGGCCCCGCCGAGGGTGTGGAGCGTGCGGGTGAGATGCTCCAGCGCCGCCGCGATCGCCGGGGCAGCCGCCGCGCCTTGGACTGCAACGTGGTAGAGATACACCTTCACAAACGGATACCGCCGAAGCACTTTCAGGATGTCCTGCAGCGCAGCCGTCTCGCGGCTGGTGACGAGCACCAGCCGGGTCGGATACTTCGGCAGCCGGCGCTTGCGATCGGCGTCGAACAACCCCTCGGCTTCGAGTTTCGCCCGCAACTGCTGAAACGCCAACTCCAACGCCCCCGCGCCCAGCGGCTGAAGCGATGAGACGATCAACTGATACTTGCCCCGCTGCGCGTACAGCCCGATGGTCGCCTTGGCCAGCAGTTCCAGCCCGTCGCCGGGCTCGAACTGCAGTTTCTCGGCTGAACCGCGGAACATCACGCAGTCGATCGTCGCGCCGGCGTCTTTCAGTGTGAAATACAAGTGGCCCGATTGCCGCTGGCGGGTGAAATTCGTGACTTCTCCGCGCACCAGCAGCGCCCCGCCGACACTGGCTTTAAGCGCCTGCTCGATTTTCGCAGTCAGTTGCGTGACGGTGAGCGCCGCCGCCGGGTCTTTCTCGGTAGCGAACGGTTTGGGCTTGGGCGTGACCTTCTCGCGAAAGTCGAAGAAATTATCGCCGGACAAAGGTTGCTCCTTCTAGACCAGTGAAAAACGCCGGCCGCCTCTGCGTCCACGGCCAAGCGGGCTTGTTGTACCACGGTCCTCCGGACCGTGCGCGCGACGACCAGTTTTGGTGAACCTCGATCTTTATCAATATCCGCGTTCCACGCACGGGCCGGAGGCCCGTGATACGGTTGAGGGTCCTGCCGACGGATATTGTAGCCAAACGACTTCGATCGGGTAATCTATTGGCATCGCGTGATGGATCACGCGCCTCTCGGATCGAAGAACGGATCCTTCGATGCTCAAGCGATTGAAATCCTGCTTAACGTTCGCGTCGTTTGTGCTGACGATCGGCTTGGCCGGTCTTTGGATCAGCGGGCGGGTGGTAATTCTCCGCACGGTTCGGTTTGCCGATTCACGGTCGCACCTATTCGTCTCTCACGGCGCATTGCAACTGGATTGCACGGGGCTGGCGGATTCGCTGCGAGACTTTCGATACTGCATTTGGTCAGAGTTCTCGCTCGGCCGGTTCACCGATCTCCCAGCCCACGAGTTGGCTACCGTAACTGCCGACGGCATGTGGACTTTCCGGGCAATTGGTAGGTTTGTCATACATACGCCGTTGCAGGAATTGGCCGATTCTAACGGCAATCCGATTTTCATAGAGCAATCATTGCCGATGCGATTGGTTACGCTGCCAGCGTGGCTGGTAATTGCAATCGCGGCAGTGTTGCCAGTTCGTGCGGCAAACATATGGCTGCGCCACCCGCGAGGGGCGTGGGAGCGGTGGAACCCGATAAAGTTCGTTGCCCGGAGATATGTATCCCTTTCCATCTTGCTATCCATAGTTATCTGCCTTGGATGGATGGCAAGCGAAATGAAATACGTCCATCTCTGCTTTTCAATTGTAGATGGAAAATCAAAGAATTGGTTGAGCTTGCACAACGGAACGCTTTTTTACTTTCTCGGTGAAAGAGAACCCCTTGCACACTATGAGAATGATGCGTTCCGCAGTGTTTCGCTGAATACTGATCGCCTTACTTTCATGCCGTGGGAATCCAGGTTTTTAGTTGCCATTACGATCAACCGCAATGACTCAGTTGGTATTCCATTCTGGCTACTTCTTACCGGCACGTTATCCGTGCCGCTCACGTGGCTGCTGATGCGTCTCTGGGGAAAGCGGTTTCGGCCGGGCCATTGTGTGGATTGCGACTACGACCTCCGCGCCAGCACCGGCCGGTGTCCTGAATGCGGACGGGCGATCGACGCCGTTGCTCCGCGCGTGATCAAACCCGCCCGGCGACAGATTGTGTTGTTCGGGTCGGCCGTGGTGTTGTTGCTGGCGAACTGCGTATTGGTCACGGCATGGACCGAAAGCCGAATCGCTCCGTGCGTACTCTTCGAGGTCATACAAGCCAAGAGTACGCCGCATCTGGCGATCGAGTTCGGCAACGTCGTCATCACCACCGCCAGCGCCCCGGCGGGCGCGACACAATCGCCGATGCCGGTCTGGCCGTTTGTCATCGTGTTGGCCGGTGCGGCCGGCGGGCTGCTGTGGGCGGGTCGACGGATCGGCCGACCGCTGGAAAGAAATTGAACCACGACGCGACGAAGGAATGAAGAGTCGCTCATATTGCGAGCGATTCTTCATTCCTTCGTCGCTTCGTGGTTAGCCGTTACGGCCTCAGCACTTCCATGATCAAGCGGAATTTGGTCTCAACATGCTCCGCCGGCACTTCGTGTTTGTGGAAGGGATAAATCTCGATCGATTTCTCGCACGTCATGTGATGATACACGCCGTAAATCGTGCTCGGCGGGCAGATGTCGTCCCAGAGGCAGTTGCTGATCACCGTCCGGCAGCGGATTTTGGGCGCGAGGTTCAAGTTGTCGCAGTAACTCAGCGTGCGGAACGCCTGCTCGTAGAGGTGCGGGAATGATTTGAGGAAGCTGGGAATTTCGGTGTAAGGCGCCTGGCCGCAGATCGCCACGCCGCGACGGAAATCGCAGAGGAACGGCACGTCCGGCAGCGATAGGATCGGCCGATCGGACAGCGCCGACACCGCCAGCGTAATCCCGCCGCCCTGGCTGACGCCGGTGACGGCGATTCGGCTCGCGTCGACTTCCTCCCGCCCGGCCAGCAGTTCCAGCGCCCGCACCGCGTCGGCGTAAACATAGCGGTAGTAGTAACTCTTCGGATCACGAATGCCCTTGGTCATCCAGCCGGAATGCTGGCCCTCCGGCGTGATGGAATTATCCTGCGACTGCCCGTTCTGGCCGCGGCAGTCCATGCTCAAAATGCAGATTCCCTGGCTGGCGTAGCTGAGCAGGTCCATCGGGCGAGCGCCGCGCCCGCTATAGCCGTGGTAGTTGACGACTCCGGGGAATTTCCCGCGCTGGCTCGGCCGCAGGTACCAACCGGCGATGCGTCCACCGCCGAAGCCTTCGTAGCGGACGGCGAAGCACTCCACATTTTTCGCGCCAAGGTTATACGGCACGAGTTCCGCATGCAGCGGCTGGCGGGACGATTCCTTCAACGTCTCGCTCCAGAACGATTCGAAATCTTCCTCACGATACAGCGACGGCTTGTACTGCCGCAGTTGATCGAGCGGCATATCAATGGATGGCATGGGCGAAGTCTCCTTTGGGTAAAGGAAAAGATACCGGATGCAGCCGCCGCGTGGTAGTCGGCTTCCGCCGGTGCTACAATTGGCGCATCCTCATCAGGGAGATCGACCATGGCGATCATTTCCGTATCCGAGCCGCCGTTTCAAAACGTGAATCGGCAGATGAATAAGCTCATCGATCAGCTCACCAAGGGGTATTACAACTTTTACCCCAGCGACACGTGGACGCCCAACGTCAACTTGTACGAGACCGATGCCTACTATCTGGTGTGCGCCGATCTGGCCGGCGTGGAGAAGGATAAGATCGACATCGAAGTGCTTGACGGCCAGCTGTCGATCAAAGGCCACCGCGCCGTGCCCGTACAATCGCCGGCCAACACCAGCGAGCAGTCGCGGGTAAAGGTGCATCTGATGGAGATCGACCACGGCTCGTTCCGAAGGCATGTTGAACTGCCGAAGGACGTGATCAGCGACCAGATCACCGCCACGTACGAGAACGGGTTATTGTGGATTCAATTACCGAAGAAGTGAGGGTTGTTTTTTGTTGTGGGTTGTAAGTTGTAGGTTGTAGGTTGGAAAACACTCCAACTAACAACCCACAACCAACAACCCACAACAAACAACCAACAACCAACAAAAATGGCAGACACCCAGATCATCGAACGAACGCCCGAAGCGACCACGATCAAGACCGGCAGCAACGGCCAGCAGTTGAAGGTTCCTAACGTGCTGCCGATCTTGCCGATCCGCAACATCGTGGTCTTTCCCGGCACGGTCATGCCCCTCAACGTCGGACGCAAGAAGAGCAAATCACTGCTCGACGAAGTCATGCCCGGCGAAAAAGTCATCGGCGTGATCACGCAGAAAAACCCCGATGTGGAAGACCCGCAGTACGGCGATCTCCACACCGTCGGCGTGGCGTGCATGATCCTCAAGCTCTTTAAGCTGCCGGACGGCAACCAGAGCATCATCGTCCACGGGCTGACCCGGTTCCGGCTGCTATCGCTGGAACAGACCGACCCGTTCGCGCTCGGCAAGATCGAATTACTCGACGACGGCACGCCGCCGACCAGCGCGGAAATGGACGCCCTGCTCGCCAGCGTGCGCCAGCAGGCCAATCGGGTGATCGAGCTATCGCCTAGCACCCCCGACGAAGCGGCCCAGGTGCTGAACAGCATCACCAGCCCTTCCGCGCTCGCGGATTTCCTCGCGGCTAACCTGCAGGCGGATACCACCGAAAAGCAACAGATGCTTGAAGAGCTCGACGTCGAAAAGCGCCTCCGGCTGATCGCATCGCGCCTCGCCACGCAGCTGGATGTGCTGGAACTTCAAAGCAAGATCCAAACGCAGGTGAAGGAAAACATCGACAAGAGCCAGCGACGTTACTATCTGCAGGAACAACTCAAGGCGATCCGCAAGGAACTCGGCGAATCCGACGGCGGGCCCGGCGGCGGGAGCGAGGTCGATCAGCTCCGCGAAAAGCTGGTGGCCGCCAAGTTGCCGGAACCGATCATGAAAGAAGCCGAGCGCGAGCTCGGCCGGCTGGAGGCGATCCCATCGGCCTCGCCCGAGTACGGCGTGATCCGCACCTACCTGCAGATTCTTTCCGAACTGCCCTGGGCAGTAACAACCACTGACAAGCTCGACCTGATCGAAGCCCGCAAGGTGCTCGATCGCGATCACCACGATCTGGACAAGGTCAAACGCCGGATCATCGAGTACCTCGCCGTCCGCAAGCTGAAGCCTGAAGGCGGCGGCGCGATCCTGTGCTTCCTCGGGCCGCCGGGCGTGGGCAAAACCTCGCTGGGCAAGTCGATCGCAGAAGCGATGAACCGCCGGTTCATCCGCGTTGCGCTCGGCGGCGTGCGCGACGAAGCCGACATCCGCGGGCATCGCCGGACGTACATCGGATCAATGCCCGGGCGCATCATCGCCGAGCTGCGCAAGGCCGGCACGCGCAACCCGGTGATGATGCTCGACGAGCTCGACAAGATCGGCAACGATTTTCGTGGCGATCCGGCCTCGGCGCTGCTTGAAGTGCTCGATCCTGCCCAGAACCACACGTTCACCGATCACTACCTCGACGTGCCGTTCGACTTGAGCAAAGTGCTCTTCATCGCCACCGCCAACACGATGGACACCGTGCCCGGCCCGCTGCGCGACCGCATGGAGACGATCGAAATCCCCGGCTACACGCAGGCCGACAAACTGCACATCGCCAAGCGCTACCTCGTGCCGCGACAGATCGACGCCAACGGCGTGACGACGAAGAACGTCAAGTTCCTCGATACGGCTTTGAAGGACGTGATCGAAAGCTACACCCGCGAGGCCGGCGTGCGAAGCTTGGAGCGCAACATCGGCTCGATCGCCCGCGCGGTGGCTGCGGATGTGGCGACGGGCAAGACCGACAAAGTCACCATCGATTCCAAAGCCGTCGCGCGCATCCTCGGCCCGCAGCGGTTCGAGCCCGAGCTCGCCAGCCGCACCAGCGTGCCCGGCGTCGCGACGGGAATGGCGTACACACCCGTCGGCGGAGAGATTCTGTTCATCGAAGCCACCCGCTTCCCCGGCAAAGGCATGATCACCCTCACCGGCCAGATCGGCGACGTGATGAAAGAATCCGCCACCGCTGCGTTCAGCCTTGTGAAATCGCGGGCCGAAACGCTCGGCATCAACGCCAAGCTACTAGCCGAGAGCGACATCCACATCCACGTCCCCGCCGGTGCCGTGCCGAAGGACGGCCCGAGTGCAGGCGTCGCAATGTTCACCGCGCTGGCCAGCCTGCTGCTCAACCGCCCGGTGCATCACGACGTCGCCATGACCGGCGAAATCACCCTGCGCGGCCTGGTTCTCCCCATCGGCGGCCTGAAAGAAAAAACCCTCGCCGCCCGTCGAGCGGGCATTAAGCAGGTCATCGTCCCCAAGCGCAACGAGAAAGACTTGCCCGACATCCCCGATGAAGTACGCCACGCGCTCAAGTTCCACTTCGTCAGCAATGTCGATGAGGTAATGCAATTCGCTTTAGGCGCGGCGAAGGGGACGAAGCCCGCCCGCAAAAGCGGCAAGTCCAGTGCCGTCTCCAAGTAGTCGGCCGTTAGCGAGATATCACTATGACTTCCTCTCGATCCCCCGCCGCTGTGGGCAAGTTCGCCGGGTTTCTCGCGGCGGCTGTCGTGTTTTTTCTGGGCGCGATCGCGACGTCGGCCCAGCCGTTGCCGGCCAAGCTCAATGTTCTGTTTATCGCCGTCGATGACATGAACAACGATCTGCACTGTTACGGCAATCAGACGGTGCAGTCACCGTCGATTGATAACCTGGCGGCGCGGGGCGTGCGATTTGACCGGGCGTATTGTCAGTATCCGCTGTGCAGTCCCAGCCGCTCGTCGGTCCTTACCGGGCTGCGGTCGGATACCACGCGCGTCTTTGATCTTAAGTATCATTTCCGACAGCACCTGCCCGACGTCGTCGCCCTGCCGCAGATGTTCACCAAAAACGGTTACTACGTGGCCCGCGTGGGGAAGTTGTATCACTACGGCAACCCCGGCGACGTAGGCACCAACGGGCTGGACGACCGCGCTAGCTGGCAGGAGCGCGTCAACCCCGCCGGCCGCGACAAAACCGCGCTCGAATCCGACGTCATCAACTACACCCCGACGAAGGGCTTGGGCGCTGCGATGGCGTTCCTGTCTGACAAAACCGGCACTGACGAGCAGCACACCGATGGGAAAGTCACCGACGAGGCTTTGGCGCTGCTGGCCAAGCACAAGGATCAACCCTTCTTTCTTGGCGTTGGTTTTTACAGGCCCCATTGCCCGTGGATCACGCCTAAAAAGTATTTCGATCTGTATTCGCTCGACAATATCACCGTGCCGGCCGTCAACGATCAAACCCGCAACGGCTATCCCCAGTTGGCGCTGGCTTCCACCACGCCATGGCCTAACTTCGGTGTCACGCCCGACCATGCTCGCGAGTGCAAGCTCGCGTACTACGCGGCGATTTCGTTCGTCGACGCCCAGATCGGCCGGCTCATCGACGGTGTTGAAAAACTCGGGCTTACCGATCGCACCATCATCGTTTTCTGGTCCGACCACGGCTATCACCTCGGCGAGCACGGGCTGTGGTTCAAGCAAAGCTGCTTTGAGGAATCCGCCCGCGTCCCGCTGATCATCATTGTTCCGGGAACCAAATCCACAGGAACCGCGTGCCCGCGCACGGTGGAACTGGTCGATCTGTACGCCACCCTGGCTGACCTGACCGGCCATACCCCGCCTGCCAATCTCGAGGGCGTCACCCTTCGCCCGCTGCTCGAAAACCCCAGCGCCGCGTGGGCTCGCCCCGCCTACACGCAGGTGCAACGCCCCGCCGGCCCGGGGCACAGCGTGCGCACCGAGCGATGGCGTTACACCGAGTGGTACTCGGGCAACGCCGGCCGGGAACTTTATGATCACAACGCCGACCCGCAAGAGCTACACAACCTCGCCACCGACGCAGGCCTAGCCGACACCGTCGCCCAAATGAAAGCCCTGCTCAAAAAAAACCACCCCGCCCCCATCGAGCCCGGCCAAGCCGCCACCGGCACGCGAGTCAAGTGGTGTGATTAGGCGAATCAAACAGAAGAGGCAGTTTTGTTGATGAAGCCATCCGCGTCCCCAATGAATTTCTATCTTGCAAATGTCATTCCTCAGAAATTTCATATAGCTGGACCATTTTGCTGAGTATGCGATCAATCTAGAAATAGACATACATTTCTGTTCCAATTAAGGCTATGAACCAGCCTGAGCCGCAATCGCTACCATACGAAGTCCTACTTGGTGATATCGCAAAAGGGCTCGTAAAAATACCCCGGTTTCAGCGGGAGTTCGTATGGTCGCGGGAGAAGTCCGCAGCATTAATCGATAGTATCCTTCGCGGTTACCCGATCGGTACGTTCATTCTCTGGCGTACAAAAGAAACCCTGCGTGCAGTTCGAGATATCGGTAACGCCTTACTGCCAGCAGCCCCGGCTGGCGAGTACGTCAATCAAGTTCTTGATGGCCAGCAGCGGCTCACGAGCTAGTTTGCGACATTGAAAGGGCTAGAGATCAAACATGACGACGGTCGTCCGAACGAAGATTTTGGCAATATCTATGTCGACCTTGCTGCGAAGGACGATTCCCCATTCACCGTCGTGCTGGATGAAGTCACAGACGACAACTCGAAGATAAGGGTTGTCGATCTGGTTTCAAAAGGCTTGAAATTCCTGAATAAGTTCCCCGACAAATACCACGATCGAATCGAACGGTTCCAGCAGGGTCTGAAAAGCTACCTATTTTCAGTTGTTCTCGTCAAAGACGTCCCTATTGATGTTGCAACCGAAATATTCACTCGCATTAATGAGGGTGGAAAACCACTAACTCCCTTCGAAATCATGGTCGCAAAGACGTACGCCGAAGGAAAATTTGATCTCGCGGCGGCATGCGACGAGTTGATTGAGGAATTACGCGAAGTTGAGTTCGAGACTCTTCCGGAAATGACTGTGCTTCAAGTGGCAGCAGTGCTATTGCGCGGGGATTGCCGTAAGAAGGTGATTCTCGGACTGCCACGCGATGAGTTCATAGCCTCATGGCCGAAGGTTGTGGACTCAGTTAAGCGCGCAGTGGACTATTTGCGAATTACTTTTCGAATACCTGCAAGCCGCCTACTTCCATATCCGGCGATGATCATTCCCATTGCCTATTGGTTCCACAAGGCGAATGGTGCCAAGCCAAAGAATGCTGACTTTGAGCGGTTGCGATCGCTTTTTTGGAGGATCGCTGTTGAATCTCGTTATTCCGCTAGTCTTGAAAGCGAGGTTGCACAGGACTTGCGTCGGGTGGACGATATTTTAAAGGGCAGTTCACCGAAATATGACACTCCGTTGGATAACCTGAGTTGGGAAACGATCCGGGACCATGGAACATTTAGCGTTGGGCGAGCGTTCATTCGCGGGATACTATGTATGCTTGCGGCCCGTGGTCCCGAGTCATTCGATGATGGCAGCAAGGTCGTCTTGGACAATGATTGGCTCATCCAAGCAAACAGTAAGAATTACCATCACTTCTTTCCGCGGGCATTTCTGAAAAAACAAGGTGTAGATGAGTGGTTAGCAAATCACATAGCGAATATCACCATTATTGACGACAGATTGAATAAGAACGAAATTCGAGACAAAGCGCCCTCGAAATACATCAAACAATTCAAGTCAAACAAGAGGCTCGACCAGACGCTTCGGACGCACCTTATTGAACTAGACAATAGTGGCATTGCAGAAGACGAGTACGACATCTTTTTTGAGAAGCGCTGTCGACGCATTGCCATTGAAATGCGCAAGCTTGTTTTGTCCGAATGATGAATTGGGTGATGCCCCGGAATTCGAAAAGGGGAAATTCGTGCATCACTAATATCAACAGTATCCGTGATATCCCCTCATTGCCTACCTGCTAAAAACACACAACTCCCATATGAGGTTCTCCCCGGCTGGGCCGCCGGAAGCGTTCCATCTGCGGCGCAAAAGAATTAGCCGATCGTCGGGACCGTCGCGTGAATTCCTCAGGAAATACGCCATTTCGCAATGGGTGCTGCGCCGGCGGTGCGCCGTTGGCGCAGCATCGGCAGATCAAGGGATGGCTGGGGTTTTGCCGCCGCGTGGTGCGGATCGGCGCCCATCGGCCCCCTTGGTGTACCTTGGCGTACCTTGGGATTGCCCCACTCACTTTCGGCCAACTGATTGGCCAGGAGATGGTTATGACTGATTCTACGCGGATGAACAGTCACCAGCGCACGTTTTTGCGGAATTTGCGGAATCATCCGCACGGGTTGCCGCTGGAGGAATGGCCGTGCACGACGGTGCTGCGGCGGTGGATGCGCCGGCCTCGGTTTCTGATGGCGGTTCGGTCGCTCACGCAGACGTTTAACGTGCAGGCCGACCTGCTGCTGTCCGGGGCGGCGGCGCGGGCGGCGATGATGCTGCAGGTCATCCTCTCCGGGGAAGGCTGCACCGGCGCGGGCGTGAATTCACGCGCGATCCTGGCGAACCATCAGCAGCTTACGGTCCTCACGCGCCTGGTTCGGGCGCACCACCGCCGGCTGTACGAAAAACGCATCAAGCCGGTGAAGCGCCTTCTGCGGATCGCGGAAGATGCAGACGGCGACGACGAACCGTTAGCCACTGAAGAACTTGGATTAACACCGATCGATTCTGAAACGGGAAAGTGACGGTGACTGACGGGTTGCGTAGCGAGCGTATTGGAGTGAGTCTGCCGCATTCCATCTGTGCAAATCTGTGTTCATCTGTGGCTAAATCAATTGCCAGCCGGCCGCGGAGTAGCGTGAACAAGCTTGCACATCGGCCCGTTTGCGGCGACATTGTCAATCCATGGCGCAGCCTCTTTACACCAAACCGGCGGACAATCCGCACTTCACCACGCAGGTGGTGGAAAAATACACCGTGGTCGAGTTCCGTACCGCTTCGTTGATGGATCCGGTCGTGCTGGAAGACATCGGCAAGAGTCTGTATTACCTGGTGGACGCTGAAGACCGCCGGCTGATGGTGCTGGATTTCGAGCAGGTGCAATACCTCTCGTCGCAGGCGATCGGCATTATCCTGACGCTGAACAAAAAGCTGTCGGCCCTTAAAAACAAGAGCTTTGTGCTGTGCGGCGTGGGGCCGAAACTGATGGAACTGCTGAAAATCACTCGGCTGGATAAGGTGCTTACGGTCAAACCCTCGCAAAAAGAAGCCGTTAAAGTGCTGCCGAAATAATCCCGCCGGGCGTATAATCTTGGCGGGCTTCCACGGAGACAGACCATGAGATTCGCATTAGGGCTCGGCGGGCTATTGGTGGTCATCGGCGTGATCGTCTGGATCATGGGCGCGCCCGGCGGTGAGTTGGATCAAGCCAAATCCGCGATCGACGCCCGCAACAAGGTTGACCCGCAAATCAAACAATGGTCCGGCAAATCGGCGGACGGCTCATCGGCGAAGGACTCGGCCACGTTCCAGGCACAGTTTAACACATCCGGAAAACTGATTGGATTGGTGGTGACCGATGTTGTATCAGGCGGCGCTTACGATCAACACTTTGGGCTGAAGACGTTTGACACGATCATTCAGATCGGGCCGATGGATTTGAAGACGCAGGACGCCTCGATGGCCGAGGCGATGATGGTGGAATCGTTCGCGCGGAATTACGACATCGTCGTCATGCGCGCGAATGGCAAGGTGACGCTTCCGCTGCCGCCCGGATCAGTCGCCAGCCCCGCGCCGACCGCTGCCGCCACCGGTCAGCCGACTCCGGCTCCGACCAATGCCCAGCCGAAGCCGCCAAAATCCAAGGGGCTATCAGGGCAGTTGGAGACGATTCAACAAGGTATCCCGGCGAATTGAAGTTTGAATTGAACGCCAATAAGCCAAGAACGCCAAGCTAAACTGCCAAGAAAACAAAACGCGCAGAGGGCCATTTCTTTACAACTGATTCCGATCCGATCCACCCTTGGCGTTCATCGCCTTCGTCGTGCTCCACAAAGATTCGTGGTAAAACACTCGCTAGTGCCAGGCAACTCAACAATGCGGTGGCGGGCGTGGATGGCGGCGGTGGTTGCGATCATCGTCGGGCAAGTGCTGTGGATCGTGCTCCTGCGCGGGCCGCGGATTTTGGATAGCGATTTGACGCTCGTGCTCGGGCAGTTGTTTCTCAGCATGGGCCTGATCGCGATCGCGGGACTCATCAGCACCACCACTGTGGACGCGATCAAACTCCCCCGATCGCAAAGCCGATGGATCATCGTCGGCGGTACGGTGGTGTTTCAGGTGCTTGGCGTGTTGCTGCTCTGGCCGGCGTTGTCGTCGGATGTCGTGCGGTATCGGCTGGACGGGCTTGGCTGGATCGCCGGTCGGTCGCCGTACGTACACACTCCCGCGGAGTTGCTGCAAACCGATTCAGTGGACGCGATCGACCGAACGGTTTCAGGGCGCGACGCGCGGTCGATCTACCCGCCGGTCGCGCAGGCGATTTTCGTCGCCGCCCGCGCTGTGGAAATGGTCGCGTTCGGCCCGGCGAAGATCGACGCGGAAAAGCCCGACGCTCCCATCAAGCTGTGGCGACACGCATTGCCTCGGCTGACGTTCTGGCATCGGGCGGTGTTGCTGAGGACCGTGTTTGCACTCGCGGCGATCGGATCGGTGCTGGTCCTGCTCAGCATCCTCGATCACTGGCGGCAAACGCCGTGGATGGCGGTGCTGTTCGCGTGGAACCCGCTGCTGCTGCTGGAGACGGCCGGCAATGGGCATGTGGATATCGTGGGCATTCTATTGCTGCTCACGATGATCCGCATGGTGCAGAAGCGAAACTATGCGCTGGCGACAATCGCGTTGTGCTTGGCGTGGGGGGTTCGGCCGATGGCGATCGTGCTATCGCCGATGCTGGTGGCGCAAGTGTACGAAACCAAAAGCTGGCTCGTCGCGCGACGATGCGTTTGGGTGTCGATCGTCACGCTGCTGATCGTGTTTCTGCCCGTGTTGCTCATCCAGCACGGCTACCGCAGCTATGTAATGCAATTAGGGACGTACGCGAAGTTCGCCGAATTCAACGGCCTGCTTTTCACGATCGGCAGGTCAATCACCGGCGGCGAGGGTTGGATGAGTCATCCGTTGCGGTGGGTGGCGCTTTTGATTCTGCCGCTGGGAACGATCGCCACTTTGCTCTGGACCCTCCGTCGTCGGCTCATCGTGACGGATGCGGCCTACTGGTTGATGCTCGTGCCGCTTCTTCTGGGTCCGGTGGCCAGCCCGTGGTTGATCCTTTGGCCGTTGTGTTTCGTGCCGCTCATGCGTCAGAGTTACGGCTGGGCGGCGCTCACCTGGACCGCGACCGCCGGCCTGGTGTACGCCACATGGCGGCAGCCGGTGTGGGTCGTACCGACTCGGATCGTGATCGCCGAATACTTGCCGGTGCTGCTCGCGCTGGCGGTGCAAGGGCGCGAGCAGTTGGGCTACCAGCAGTTCACCCGTGCGAGGCGTACTACTGCTTTCGCGTCAGTGTCGTAACGCTTTTGCTGCCCTGATCGGCCATAGTTGCGGTGTTGTCGTCTTTGAACGTGATCAGGAACTTTTTCGGTGCGCCTTTGGCGTTGCTGCTTTCGATCATCAGCCCGCTTCCACTGGCCGACAGCGCTCGCCACGTTCCGCCGACTTTCATCGCCGTACCGTTGACGTTTAGTTCACCGGCCCAAGTCCCGGATTTGCTGAACGTGAAGACCACGTTCGTGCCGTTTTCGACCGCATCCCACTTGCCGAAGAGCCGGGTCTTGAGCAAGTCGGGATCGGAATTGGTGATTGTGTCCAGCACCTGCTTCTTTCGCATCACTGCAACCTGATCCGACGGCGCGATAGCCTCAATATTCTTGCCAGCCATCGGAATTCGCCCGTAACGCTTGGCTTCGACGAACATCTCCGAGTCGCCGGGTATCTGGGCCGGCAGCGCCTTCAGATCAGGGACGGCGGGAGCGTCGACCACGAAAAGGAAATCCGCGGCTTTATCGGGAGGGAGAAACAGGAAATCGTCCGGCTTGTTCACCATCAGCATCCGCCCACCATCCACGGTGCCAAGGGGATAGTAGTCGCGATATGTCTGTCGGCCGTTTTCGTCGGTTGTCGAGGCAACGAGTCGGACCGATCCGCAAGAGACGCGGGTGATCTTGTCTGCATCGGTCGCGTCCAGCTTGAACTGCAAACGGACGATCAGCAGTAGGTGACCTGCAGCAGGTTTAAGAACTCGATCGAGCTTGTCCTCGTCGCCGCGCTTGCGGATGGTGGTAGGCTCGGCATCGATCTGGGGGATGGACGCGATGGTATAAACGCCCTGCAGAGCGACGACTTCATCCGCCCCGAAGGGTTGGGACGAGCGCTTGGCACCCAGTTCAATGCCAATGCGGTTGCCGAACAGTTCCTGCAGCAGATCAGGGTGAATCTTCGCCAGCGGCTGAGCGCCGGCCGTCGAGCCGCCGTTGCTGGAGTGGTAGATGAACCCTAACACCATGTCGTCGATCGGCAGGCCGGACATGGCGTTGTGTGGCGCTTCTTTGCCGTCCGGCGTGGTGCTGATTGTGTAGGATTTGAGCTCGTCGTAAATCTTCCGGTCTTCCATTCGTCCGGTGGTTTGCACGCCGACCGGCTGGGTGCCGAGCAGATCGTAACGGGTGTATCCCGCGATACTGGCCGGGAACGGAAGCATCTGCGCCGCGACCGCCACCGTGCCGACCGCGAGGATGCCCGCGATCAGCCCGGCGATGCCCGCGCCGACTTTATCGAACGTGGCCGGCATGCGGACGTTGCCCTTGATCACGAGATCAAAGATCACGCGCAGAATGAGATAGCTCAGAGCGAATAGCGCCAGCAAAATCATTCCGTGTGCGCTGTCGGCGAATTTGCCGGGCTTGACCATCTCTATCACCGGCTCGTAGTAGGAGAATGCAAGCAGCACGCTGCACGCAACGAGGATCGTGCTGAGCGTCGCGCTAAAAAAGCCCTGCAGGTAGTGGAAGTACGCCACCAACAGAACCAACAACATGAGAACGATGCTGAAAATCATAGTGTCGACTGCGGTTAAAGGTTTATCGTGCCGCCGGACCGGCCGGTTTGGCCGACGTTCTGCCAGACTGCGGCGGCGGTGGCGCCTCGCCCTCGGCCTTGAGAACACGCAGGACTTCCTGCACGCTGGTGTCGCCTTTCTCAACCTGCAGCAAAGCCACTTCCTGAAGGTACTTGGCCCGCTGCTTGCGGAACGCCATCTTCATCTGCGTCGGCGATCCGCCGGCCACGATCGCCTTCCTGGCGTCCTCGTCGATGACGAAGATTTCGTAGATCCCCGTGCGCCCCTTGAAGTGCAACTCGTGGCAGAATTCGCAGGGGATCGGCACGCCCTTCGGGTCGGTAATCGGTTTGCTGCGCGCTTGGAACAACTTGCTGACGCGGTCGGAATCCATATTCAGCTTGCGGAGCGTCATCGGATCGGGCGTGTATCCCACTTTACAGGCGTTGCACAGCAGACGCAGCGTACGGCCGGCGATCGCCATGATCAGCACCTCCATCGCCAGGTTGTCGTCGCCGACCAGCTTGCGCCATTGGTTGATCGCGTCCTGTGTGTTGCCTACCCGCATGCCGATGTAGACGCGCTTGCCCTTCTTGGCGAACTTGATGAGTTGCTGGGCGGACTTGGGATCTTCGACCGACGACATGGCGATTGTATCGGGTTCCTGATCGATCACCCAGCTAACCAGCTTGGATTCCTCAGCCGGCGGTGCGCCGGGGGGAAGTTTATTCTGCGTGACGCCTTCCAAGTCGGCTGCGGCGTCGCGCTCGATGGTTTGGATATGCGTGAGGAACGCATCGTGACCACGGAGCAGCGCGTACATCACGGAGGACAGTCCCGCGCCCTTGGGTACCGTCACCAGCACGATCCCCGCACTGCCGGCCACGGTTTCTTTCAGGAGTTCAAGCTGTTCGGGGAACAGCCCCAGATCATCGAGCTTGAACTCGTGGCGTTTCTTGGGGTCCACTTCGAGTGTCATCGTCTCGCCAGCCGTCGACCCGCGGGTGCTGACGCGCAGGTCAAGGCGTTTGCCGGCGCAGACGACTTTCATCGACCCGGTTTGTGGCTTGCGCTTGTCGGCGACGTCCATATCGGCGAGTTGCTTGAAGTGCGAGACCACGTCCGAGCCGGTTTCGCGGGGAGCGGTCGAGCCGCGATAACGGAATCCGTCGACGGTGTAGGTTGCTGTCGCACCGTCGCCGGGGATGAGTTCCAGGATTTCCGCCCCCTTTTTCAGCGGATCGGCAAAGAGCTGTTGAATGGCGGAGTAAACGGTCGCTGCGGGCGTTTCCTCAGCCGGTGCCGGGAGAAGCACGCCGCTCTTGTTCATGAACTGGACTTCGCCGGCGACTTCCTTGACGGCCCTGTCGCCCTTCTTCATTCCCTTGCCGATGTTCTTAATTTCGCTCTTGAGGTCTTTCAGGCCAACTTTTTGGTTGCGTATGAACAAATAAACGCCGATCTCAGCCCCGAAGACCAAGAGCAACACCAGGAAAGCGAGAATAAACGTGGGCAGGAAAAAAAACAGCGCGTAGCCAACGCCCAGCCCCGCGAGCATGCCGGTGTTGATCATCTCTCGCGGCAGGTGCGCGATTGGCGCGTCCTTATCGGCCCAAGTCAGCAGTTTGGCCCATAGGACCAGCAGAATCAGAATCGCGGCGATTTTAATGGGATTGGCATAGTCGCCGCCGACGGGCGTCGCTGCCAACATCACAATCAAGGCCATGAGCACTCCAAAGTCTTTATCCAGCCAATCTTAGGCACGACGGGACCGGAGATTGTAATGCTTAACCCGCCAGCCACCAATTCAATCGGGAGTTTTAATCAATCACTCCTCGAGCGGAATGGACTGATCGCCAGGCGAGGCGGGTTTGCCCGCCGGGCCCGGGGGCGTGTCGATGTTGTACACCACGCGCTCGACTGGTGCGTCGGCATCGGATTTTTTATTCATTCCGATGGGGATAATGACTTCCTTCGTCTCCTCGCCGCGCCGCATTACCTCGTAGCTGCGCGACAATTCCCCGGCCAGTTCCTTCGCGCCCAATCCGCCGGTGGACATGACTGCCAATCCGATTCCCGCGATCTGGAGCAGCCCGGTCAACACGCCGGTGAAGACCGTAAACCCGGTGGCCCGCATCATCAGCGCCAATGCGTGGAACAGGATGATTGCCATCACCACGCCGACGATGGCGAAGAAGTGCTGTCGCTTTTTGATGATCCGTGGGTAGACGAGCCCCACCAGCACAAACGCCACCATCGCGGTCGTCACGCCGTCCAGCGTGGAAACGACTGCTGTTTTGTCCAAAGCTGCAACGACGGTTTCATTGGATACATCTGCAAGGATTGTCATGGCCTAGTTTTACCGAAGGAACGTGCGGGAGGGAAATAGATTCCGTTGGATTCGCTCGATCCGCTTGCGGCTTAGCAATTGCCGATCTGATTCGGTCCGCTCAATCCTCAATGGTTGTCGTTCATCGTACAAATCGGGCCGGAAAATTTTTGCCCTTCTCGAATACAAACATTACCCTAATAAATGTTGATGATGCGTCCGGCTCTTTAGAAGCGGTAACGTAAAAAATGCTCAGCAGATTGAACAGGATCTGCTCAACATCAATAAGGTATGCAAAGATGAAAACTGCAACTTACTGCTTGCCCACCACGCGACCGCCTGCACCCGTGGCGGTGTCGGTGAACGAACAGAAGATTCGGGTGTAGAGGACATACTTCCCGTCGGCCGCCTCAACGCGACCGCTGAGGGTGACAGGATGACCCAGGACCGTTCCGGTACCGGTGAAGTGTCCGTCATCGAGCGCGAGATTGTTGGCCTTGAATTTTCCGGTAGCGCCGGTGGCGACTTCGGTCACATCGCCCATCATGACGGCGATCTTATTGCTGGCGGCGACCGTGGCTTTACCTTCGCCGAAGTAACCGCCGGCGAATATCAACTCGTACTGCCCCTTCGTCCCTGCCGGCGAGCCAGGTTTAGCGATACCACCGCTCACGAAAATGCTCAAAGCGATCGTGAAGCCAGTGAGAATTAAGAGGCGAATCTTACGCATGGTTTAAATTAAACAACTGCCCACAAGACATGTTTCGACCGGACACTCTATCCAATAAACATGAAAACCAGATGAATTCCCTCATTTGGCCACCATTTCCCGTTCTGCCGCAGCCAACAAACGCGTCGGCAGGTGAATCTGAAACGTCGCGCCCGTGCCGGCGGGGCTGTGAATCTCACAGCGGCCTCCCAACGCACGCACGTGGGCCTGCACAATCGACAAGCCCAACCCAAGGTGACCCTCGGCAGCACTGCGGGGTTGATCGCCGCGGAAAAATGGCTCAAAAACCCGCAGTAGTAATTCGGGGGAAATCCCCGTACCCGAATCGCTCACCGTCAAGATAATCTCGTTGCTCAACTCGCATTTCACTTTGATCCATCCACCGGCGGGCGTGTACTCGAATGCGTTAGCCACCAGATTGGTCACGATGCTGCGAACGCGGCCGATTTCGGTCTCCAAAATGAGTCCGGGTTGAAGATCGCGTAATACTTGCACGGTGGCCGCCTCTCGCGAGCGAATCAGCGAGTCCACGCATTGCTCTATCACCGCCGACAGCACGAACCGTTGCGGCTGTTCTGCCGCCGTCGCCGATTCACTACGCACCTGCTGCATCAGCCGATCGACCAGATTCCGCAGCGAGCGGGCGTCGGTCAGGCACGACTGCAGCGTTTCCTGCAACGCCGGTACGTCGCGCGGACGACGCAGCGCCACCTCGAGCGTGGTCATCAGCGCCGCCACCGGCGTTCGGAGATCGTGCGACGCATCGGCGATGAACCGTTTGCGATCATTGAACGCCCGCTCCAGACGCATGAGCATGTCGTTCAGGCGTTCGGCCATCGGCTGGAGTTCAACAGGCAAATCGGCTGTAGATATTCGACGATCGAGCCGACGTTCGTCGATGTCGCCGATCTGTTCCGCTGTTTTCAGCAGAGGACGCAGTGAGACGCGAGAAACCTTCACCGCGACCGCCGACGCCGTTGCACCGGCGATCAGGCCGATGCCTGCCATCCATGCTGCCAGCCGGTTCATCAGCCGATCGAACCGATCGGCCGACGAGCTGTAGGTAATCCTCGTCGCTCCGCTCGGCTGGGTCGTGGACGTTTTCCTCACGTCCAGCGTCAGCGTTCGCACGCGACTTCCGTCGGCCAACGTGCTGAACACCCGACTGATAACGGTCGGCGGGACGATCATCCCCGTGATCGGCCGGGCGATGGTTCGACCTACGGCGTTCCGGACGACGTATCGGTCGCCCGCAGGGGGCGTGGGCACGATGCGTTCGCCATCCCCGTCAAGTGCATCGGTAAGCGCCTCGGCGCGGGAGACGATCGAATCGTCCAAGTCAGCAATCAGCGTAATGTGCGTGCCGAAATACACGCCCACGCCGATGATGATCAGCATTGACCAGACCGTCAGGAGGATGGCGATAGCGATTCGACGGGTCACGCCGTAACGCCTCTGCTGGTGTCGGCTGTCAGCACGTAGCCGTGGCCGCGACGGGTTTGGATCGACTTCGTGCCGAACGGCTTGTCCACCTTGTTGCGCAGGTAGCCGATGTAGACGTCCACGACATTGCTGCTGTTTTCGTCTTCGCTGTCGTAGAGGTGTTCCCAGATGTCGGTGCGGGAGACGACTTCGCCCTGCCGCATCGCAAGGTATTGCAGGAGCGCAAATTCCTTGGCCGTGAGTTGAATCTCCTGACCTCGCCGGTGAACGGTTTTGCCCACGGTATCGATCTCGAGATCGCCGATGATCAGGCTGGCGCTGATCTTCCCATGCTTGCGGCGGGTGAGCACGCGAATACGCGCGACCAGTTCCTCAAACGCAAACGGTTTGACCAGGTAGTCATCCGCACCGAGGTTCAAGTCCTTCACGCGATCCGACACCGCATCGAGCGCAGTTAGCATCAGCACCGGCGTGCGATTTTCCGCCGCCCGCATGCGGCTGAGAACCTCCCAGCCTTCAATACCGGGCAGCATGATGTCGAGCACCATGCAATCGTACGAAGCGGCTTTGGCCATGTGCTCGGCCTCGGAACCGTCCATCGTCAAATCGACGACGAATCCTTCTTCCCGCAACCCTTTGGCGATCGATTGGGCGAGGCTCGGATGATCTTCTGCAACGAGAATTCTCATAAGTCAGTCTCCACTAGTTGTGAATCGGCAACTGAATTTCCTTGATGGCTTTCTGATCGTCCATTTCTTCACACGAGCCGTCGATCCGACTGACGTTCATCCTGTTCTTCTGGTGCCAGCCGGGCAGGGCTTCAAACGTCAGTATCACGTTCCATTGCGCCCCAGTAATTTTTTTGCCCGCCAGGGTGGAATTCGGATCGCCGGTATCGCGCCAGTCGTAGCTTGATCCATTCGTCGGCCCGAGTTCAGAATCGGAGCGGCAGAGGAATACTTTCATACTCGGCAGGAACCGCGCAAGCGTGGCTTCCCAAGGCAAATCCGACAACGCGGGATCAGGAAACATCCCGCGGTTTTCGCCGGCGTACAAATGCATCGCCAATGTGATCTGACGCAAATTGCCCGTGCAGTGGATTTTGTTTGCAGAATTTTGAGCCTTGTTCAGCACTACCAACAACATGCCTATCAGCACCGCGATAATGCCGAGCACGACCAGCAACTCGATCAAAGTGAACCCGGCTTTCCGCCGGACTTGTTTGGCGAACGGGATTGAAAATGTCGCGCGCATTTTTGCTGAGACCGCTTGTTTATCAATCAACGAGCGACCGGCCAAGTGCGAACTTGTGGGGTTATGCAACTTCAATCAAATACGTCTGAGCAACGAAGGCTCGTTTCGCTCCGCTCTTCATCGACAAACCACTGTTCTGAATGAACTTCCATTCATATTTGCAGTGATCGATGAACTGCCCGACTTCGATCGACGTTCTCGAATTGGCGGACCTCATATGAACAGGCTCATAATATACCCACCTGCGGGGCCTTCGATACGGATTTATCAGCAACGGTCATCTACAATTCGCGTAACCTTTGCGGTGGCAAATGCCTATGATTCGCCCGTGAGAAGCATATCGACACTATTATACCTACTGATCGCAACCCTGTGCGGCGGGTGTACGCGATTCGACGCATTCAACGCCATCTCCCCCACCTGCGGGGATCGGCGTGCGGCAAACCTCTCCTTCGGCAAACTTGAACGTCAAAAGCTGGACGTGTGGACAACAAACTCCGTCCAACCCAACGCGAAAGTCATCGTCTTTTTCTACGGCGGCGAATGGCAGGCGGGAGAGAAATGGGACTATCGCTTCGTCGCCAAGGCGCTGGCGGCGCGAGGGTTTGTTGTCGTTTTGCCGGATTACCGCGTCTATCCTGAAGTAACGTTTCCGGCGTTTGTGGACGACGGCGCGCTCGCCGTGCGATGGGTGCATGACCACATAGCCGAGCACGGCGGAGATCCGACGCACGTTTACCTGATGGGCCATTCCGCCGGCGCGCACATCGCGGCGTTGCTGAACCTCGACGAGCACTATCTCAAAACCGTCGGCCTCGATCGGAGCGCGATCCGCGCCACCATCGCCCTCTCCGGCCCGTACGATTTTACGCCGTTCAAAATCGACGAGCCGCTTTTCAACATGCGCCCCGGCGGCCCGATCGATCCGCAGATCGAGCCGGTCACATTCGCCGACGGAACGGCCCCGCCGATGCTGTTGATCCATGGCGAAAAAGACGAAACCTGCGCCATCAGCAACCTCACCAGCCTCGCCGGTAAAATCCGCCAGCACGGCGGACAGGTCGACACCATCATCTACCCCACCCGCGGCCACAGTGGAGTGGTGATGGCGTTTGCGTGGTCGTTTAGTTGGCTGGCCCCGACGCTGGACGATGTGACGAAGTACGTCCAAACACATTGATTGTGTGTATCACTAAAGCATTACACAGAGCTCACTGAAAAACACAGTGGAAACAAAGAAAAAGGCGGGCATTCATCTCCGCATTGCTCTGTTTGCCTCTGTGTATCTCTGTGGACCTCCGTGAGCTCTGTGGTAAAATTCTTCCGAATTGCAACGCCCTACAGCTGCGCCGAGTCCTGCGAGTCGGTGAGATTAATACCGCATTCAACTTTGCCCTTACCCGCCCAGCGGCCGGATCGGGCGTCTTCGCCGATTTGGATGGCTTGCGTGCAACTCAGCGGGTTGCAGCCGATGCTGGGGAAACCCTTCTCGTACATCGGGTGATACGGCAGGTCGTGCTTCTTCAAATAGTTGAAGATGTCTCGGCTACTCCAATTGAGGATCGGCGAGATCGAATAGCAATCGTACCGCTTGGCCCATTGAAGGAACTTCATGTCCTTGCGCGTCTCGGCCTGATCACGGCGGGTGCCGCGCAGCCAGGCCTTGGGTTTCAGTTCCTTGAGCGCGCGCTCGAACGGTTCATTCTTGTTGACGGCGCAGCAGGCGTCGATGTCTTTTCGCCAACTCGGATTGTCTTCCCCGGCTTGGTGCAGATAGGCGATCGGGTCATTTTTCGTGCGGTACGTCCAAACGTTCAGGTTCAGCCGGGCCCGGAGTTGCTCCATGAACTGGTGCGTTTCAGGAAACAGGTAGCCGGTATCGACGAAGATCACCTTGATGTTCGGCAGCACCTGCGTGGCCATGTGCAGCAGCAAGGCGCTTTCAGCGCCAAAGCTGGAAGACATGACAAGCTCGTTCCCAAATTGCGTGGCGGCCCAGGCGACGATTTTGTCCGGATCGGTCGACTCAAACGCGGCGTTCAGCTCTGCAAGATTCAACTCTTCAACAGCGGCGGACATAATCATCCTGCTTTCTTAGCCGATTCCAGGCGGGCTACCAGTGCGTCGTAAAACGCCCGCGGGATGCGGCGGCCGGCGGCGTGGCCTAGATCGATGTCTTTCTTGTTTCCCCCGTGAAAATCGCTCCCGCCGGTCTTTACTAGGCCGTGGCGGTCGGCCAACCGCGTACACTTCTCGATCCACGCCGCATCGTGGTCGCTGTGCATCACTTCAATGCCCGCCAAGCCTTCGTCGAGCAGGTTTTTGACGATCGTTTCCAGTTGTGCGTCGTTTTCAGTGCGAAGTTGGAATGCGTGCGCCAGCACCGGCAACCCGCCGGACTCGCGGATCATCGATAGCGCCTGCTTGCTGGTTAGGCGTTCCTTATCGAAATATGCCTTTCCGCCGGGAGCGAGGTATTCGTTGAATGCCTGCTTGATCGAGTTGACGTAGCCCTTGCGAACGAGGATCGCGGCGATGTGCGGGCGGCCGATGACGGGTTTGCTGCCACCCGCTGAAGCGGGCGGACCGGCCTCACGCTCGACTTCTTCCATCGTGATCGCGACGTTTAGCTCCTGCAGCTTGACGATGATCTTGGGGTTGCGATCGTCGCGCCCGTCGATGAGTTGGCGGGTCATCTCCGTCAGCACGGGGCTTTTCGGATCAACGCCATAACCCAAAATGTGCATCGTTCCCGGCGGGTAGTCGCAGGAAATCTCTATGCCGGGCAGAAAGTCGAGCCCGATCTTCGCGGCTTCCGCAGCGGCTTCTTCGATGCCGCCGATCGTGTCATGATCGGTCAGCGCCAGAGCACTCAGTCCGCGCTCCTTCGCCAGCCGCACCACGGCTGCCGGCGCGAGCGTGCCGTCGGAGGCGGTCGAATGAGAATGAAGATCGACGAACTGCATGGCCATTAGTGCTTTCGGATTCGAAACTTGCCGTCGTTATCGCCCATGCGATTGAGGAACGACGCGACGATTTTGATCCGCCCGGCGATTTTCTTCAGGGCCGGGTCGGTCTCTAGGCGTTCGCGCATCGCCGGGCGATTGGCGCGGGACGATTTCTGCCCCGCCGCCACCACGATCAGCACTTTTTTGCACTGTCGATCGTGATAGTCCAGCGCGTGCTCGATCTCATCAGCCGCCTTCTGAAGTTTAGACTCCAGTTCAGGCACGTCGGTGGCGATGATCGTGCAGGCGATGATGTATCGCTTGCGGAACCAGCCGGTCTTGTATTCGTTGATCTGCATGGTGTTGGCCCCCCAACACGGGCGTTCACATCCGCAGATAACCTTGCTGTTCGAGGTACGACACGATCTGCCTGGCCGATTCTTCCGGACCGGTAGCGTCGGTATCGACGACGATTTCTGGCCTTTCCGGCGCTTCGTAAGGGTCGTCGATCCCGGTGAATCCTTTGATCTCGCCGGCCCGAGCTTTTTTGTACAAACCTTTCGGGTCGCGCCGCTCGGCGGTCGCCAGATCGGCTTTCACGTAGCACTCGACGAAATCTCCGGGCTGAAAAATCGCGCGAACGGCGTCGCGGTCTTTTCGGTACGGGCTGATAAAGCTGGCGATCGCGATCACGCCGGCATCGGTAAATAGTTTTGCCACTTCGCCAACCCGGCGAATGTTCTCAGCGCGGTCCTCCGCGCTAAACGCCAGACCGAAACGCCTCGCGGCGATTTCGGAAAAACCCTTGGCAATCAGGCTTTTCGGATCGGTGTTCAATCCGAAACGGACATTATCGCCATCCAATCGATACGCGTTTTTGCCCGCGTGCAGCAACATCTGTTCGACGATGCTGCCTATCGTGGACTTGCCCGATCCGCTCAGGCCGGTCATCCAGACCGTGACGCCTTTCTGCCCGAGCAGGGATTGGCGCTCCTGCCGCGAGACCGCGCCTTCGTGCCAGGTGATGTTGGTAATCGCGTTGGTCTGAGCCATGGAGATTTATTCCTCTTCGAACAGAGGCGTACTCAGATAGCGCTCGCCAATGCTGCACATGATTGTGACGATGGTTTTGCCTTTATTCTCCGGCCGGGCCGCGACTTGGGCGGCGGCTGCCATGTTCCCGCCGCTGCTGATGCCGGCGAAGATGCCTTCTTCTTTATGCAGCCGACGGGCCCAGGCGAAGGCTTCGTCGTCGGTGATTTTGATCACTTCGTCGACGATTTTGGTGTTGAGATTCCCCGGCACAAAACCAGCGCCGATTCCCTGCACCTTATGACGCCCCGGCTTCACCTGCTCGCCGGCCAGCGTCTGGCTAATTACCGGCGATGCAACCGGCTCCACCGCGATCGCCTTGAACGACGGCTTCTTCTGTTTGATGACTTCGGCAATCCCCGTGATCGATCCGCCCGTGCCCACGCCGGCAACGAGGATGTCGACCTTGCCGGCGGTGTCTTCCCAGATTTCGATCGCGGTGGTGGCGCGATGGATCGCCGGGTTGGCCGGGTTTTCAAACTGCTGCGGGATGTAGCTCTTCTTATGCTCGGCGGCGATTTCCTTCGCCTTATTGATCGACCCGCGCATGCCATCGGCGGCGGGCGTGAGCACCACTTGCGCGCCCAGCGCCTTGAGCAACCGCCGGCGCTCGATCGACATGCTTTCGGGCATGGTCAGGATCAGCTTGTAACCCTTGGCTGCGCATACAAACGCCAGCGCGATGCCCGTGTTACCGCTCGTCGGCTCGACGATGACGGTGTCGGCGTCGATCTTCCCGTCGCGCTCGCCGGCTTCGATCATCGCCAGGCCGATGCGGTCTTTCACGCTGCTCAGCGGGTTGAAGAATTCGCACTTGGCTAGCACGATCGCCTGATCCTTGGGGATCAGGCGGTTAATGCGCACCAGCGGGGTTCCGCCGATGGTTTCAGTGATGTCGTTAAAAACTCTGCCTTGTGGTTTGAGCGGCATGGTTGCACCTTCCGTTTCGGTCGTGTTGGTTCGATCGGGGCGGGTTGTCCCGATACGTCATTCAAACATCGTAGTGGGTTGCTTGTGCCTCGCCAAGCAACCTTCATTCGGATCAGGTTTCAAGAATGTTTTGTCGTTTGAACGCATTCGTGTCGTCGTCCAGCAGCCAGCAAGTCATGTCCACTGGCTGGCCCTTGGCGATGGAGACGATCACGTAGCTGTAGAACGGCCAGGCGTGCTGGCGGTCGTACTCGCTCGGTCGGGCGGCTACGTCCGGATGGCTGTGGTAAAACCCCAGCACCAGTTGCCCCTCCTTGCCCGCTTCTTTCTCGGCCCGCATCAGCGTTTGCGGCGTGATGAGAAAACGGTGGTACTGCTCCTCGGCTTCAAACTCGTTCACGACGGGCGCGAGTGATTCGACGACGCGCCGCATGGCGTAATCGCCGTCGCCGGGCACATCACGGCCGAAGAGGATGCCGCAGCACTCATTGGGATACGCCTTTGCGCCTTCGGATTCGATCTTTTCGTAAAGGTCGCGGGATAATTCAAGTACGTTCATGGCCAGTTTTCCGCCTCGCTGCTGATTTCGTGCCAGAAGCTTTCCGAGAGGTATTTGGCAGCCGAGTCGCAGAAGATAGTGACGACGACGCCCTCTTTCAATTGCCTCTTGAGCGCCGAGGCCACTTGCATCGCCGCCTGCATATTTCCGCCGGACGAAACGCCGACAAGCAGGCCTTCCTGACGCGCCAGGCGGACGACCATGCGCTGCGCGTCTTCGGTCGCCACTTCCACGGTTTCGTCAGCCAACTTGGGATCGTAAATCCCCGGAACCAGCGCGGTGGCCATGTGCTTCATGCCTTCAAGCCCGTGCAGCGGGCCGTCCGGCTGCATGGAGATGCACTGAATCGCGGGGTTGAATTCTTTCAGCCGTCGCGACACGCCCATGAACGTTCCGCTCGTCCCCAGCCCGGCGACGAAGTGCGAGATGCGCCCCTGCGTCTGCTCCCATATTTCGACGGCTGTCGTCTCGTAGTGGGCGCGCCAGTTGGCGTCGTTGTTGTATTGATCGGGATAAAAGTATTTGGCGGGATTCTCGGCGACCAGAGCCTTTACATGTCGCTGAGCGCCGTCCGTGCCTTCGTGTGGATCGGTGAGGATCAATTCCGCGCCGTAGGCTTGCAGGCATTGCTTGCGCTCGAGGCTGGCGTTTTTTGGCAGCGCCAGTTTCACGCGATAGCCGCGTTCGGCGCAGATCATCGCGTAGGCGATCCCGGTATTGCCGCTGGTGGCGTCGACGACGATCTTGTCCTTGGTCAGCAACCCCCGACGCTCGCCGTCGAGGATCATCGCCAGCGCCGCCCGATCTTTCACGCTCCCGCCGGGGTTATACCACTCGGCTTTGGCGAGAATCTCAACCGGTGCGACGGAATTCGTCACCCGCCGAAACGCCAGCATCGGCGTGTTGCCCACCAAGCCGAGCACGCCTTGCGGCTTTGAGTCGGATTGTAAAAATGTCGCATCCACGGTCATTTCCTACTAATCTTAGTGGAAAGTAGATAATCGTCAACTTTCCATCATAATCGCCCAGAGAATAGCGGGACTTGCCGTAAAAAAACAAGGGTTTAGCAACGGGAATAACACTCAGTTTACGAGTGCTTGCGGACAGCGAAACTAAATGACGACGGTTGAGCGATCGTGGCTACAAGCATTGATGCCGCTATGATTCGTCACGATGACCGATGAGTTTCGAACCAGCGTGCGACGTTACGCTTCACAAATTCGATCTTTGATTGCGACACACTCGCTAGCGTTCGATCTCCAGAATGAGACTGCAACTTCAGTCCGCGTCGACCGTTGCGCCATTCTGGCCGGCGCGATCAACGGTCCGATCTCGACCGAGCCTGCTGCGGCGATCGAACGCCTGATCGAGCTTTCCCGTTCCGATCGGCTGCCGAGCATCCGCGTGATCGACTCCGCCGGCCATGCCCGGGCGGCGTATCGGCCGGCGATGGTTTACGCGTGGCTCAAGGCGTTTCAGTTGTCCTACGAAACGCTCCCCGCAAGCGAGTTCGGCCGATGGGAGGAGGCTGCCCGCGCCTGGGCCGACTTGCTCGAAAGCGATCTGGGCGCGACCCATTGGCCGGCCCCAACGTTCCCCGCATCAGCGGGTGATCGATGGGCGGAGATGGTGTGGGACGCGCTGGCGTTACACGTTGCGGGCAAAGTGTTCGTCCGCGACAGCTGGACCGACCTGGCGGCCGACGCGTTCGGACGACTCACCCGCGCGCAGCAGCCGAGCGGCGCGTTCCTCACCGCCACGCCTGCCGATCAGCCGGAGACGATGTGGTACCACGAGTTGCAGATTCTCCACGCCGCCGCCGGCTACGCCGTACAGGCCGAGGACCGATCCGTCGCCGCCGCCGTCTTGCGCGCCAGCGAATTCCATCAGAACGAAACCCAGCCCGATCACGCGACCACTCAACCGTGGGGCCTGTTCGCGCTCATCTGGAACGGCAACACCCGTCCGCTGGCCGACCAACTACTGCATTCGGTCGCGTTGCAGCAGCCGGGATCGATTGACGGGCTCACGTTGATGCTGCTGGCCGATTGCCTATACTGCTTGGGGCTGTTTGAAGGATGAAGTCGGAAGGACAAAGGATGAAAAGGGCCGACCCGGTCTTTTCCTTTTTCCTAACTCATCCTTCTGTCTTCATCCTTCAGTAGTGCAAATGGATTCAACCACTCCCAACACGATCGACCCGGAACTGGTGAAACTGCTACGCTGCCCGCTGACGCGCAGCCGACTCAGCCTGGATGGCGAATTCCTCGTCGCCGAGATCGGCGGACTGCGATACCCCGTCCGCGACGGCATTCCGGTGATGCTGGCCGAAGAGGCTAAATTGCCGGACGGCGTGGGAAGTCTGGACGATTTCAAGCAGAAATTCCGCTCGCAGATTCCGTAATGACACCCGACCCGAACACGCCGCTTGAATACGGCCTCGGCACCCCGCCGCGTGCGCCGTGGCGCTGGCCGCTGCTGCTGGGCGTGTGGGGCGTGGGGCTGGTCGTGTGGTTGTTCTATCTAGTGGTGTTGGGATTCGTCCTGCTGGTACTTCTTTAGGAACGCCTGCCCCGTACCACGGTCCTCCGGACCGTGCTGACGGCGTTCAGATTTCGCGAACCGCGAAACTGAAAACAGCAAAGCAATACGCACGGGCCAGGAAGCCGAGTTACGGTTGAGATGTTATCCTAAGCGGCGAATCAGAGACGACTCCGACTTGGGTAAACACATCCAGCCGCGCCGCGAAGTCGATGTCCTTTCGCAAGCCGGCGTTGATGACATTCATTCCGCCGGTCGTGGCGCTCAACGCAGTTGGCAGATCGTCGAGCGCCAGCTTGAACGCCGCGAGTGCGGCCACCGTCTCCCTGCCGACGAGTTCGCAGCCGCTCTGTCGTTGCAGGCCGTCGATCACCGCGCCGGCACCGATGGCATCTTCCGGCGCCGGTTCACCGTCCGTGCCGGAGCAAAGCAGCGTGACGTCGCGGCCGATGCGGAGGAGTTGCGTCGCCACAGCGAACGAGTTGAGCAGGCAGCCGATGAGCATCACCGGCGCGGCTCTGGCTGCGACGATCGCCCGCGTGCCGTTGGTGGTCGACAGGAACATCGTTCGCCCGGCGTGTTCCGTCAGTGAAAAATCGCCGGGGCTGTTGCCCAGATCAAACCCCGCGGGAGGCAGACAGTTGGATTCGCCGCACAGCAGCCGAGGCCCTTCAAAACCGTTCGCCGCCGCCTCCGCCTCGGCTGTCGAGCCAAAGACGCGGATTTCGGCGACTCCTGCCGCCAATGCCGCGGTGATGCTGCTGGTGGCGCGTAAGACATCAAACACCACGACCGACCGATCGACCCAATCCGCTGGAAGTAAGAGGCGCGGAAGCTGAATCACTTGCACTTTCATCGGGGCTAAGGATAAAGGATGAAGGCCGAAGGTTGAAGGATGAAAAGGAGACAAGAAGTGCAACACACTTTCTGTAAATTCCACCGTTCTCCTCGATCTTCATTTGCTCGCTCCCGTCCCATGACCGGCCCGTAGGGCTGGTCATGGGACGGGAGCGGGACGCCGGTTACACGCCGGCGTATTCCATGTTGAA
>JBBROD010000053.1:0-31033 GCA_038229715.1 Tepidisphaerales bacterium
ATCCTCGGGTTCATGAAACGCGATGACCAAGACCTGCCTCCTTGCACGAGTGCAGGGAGCATCGCATGAGCGAACGAATCGCGCTACCGAACAAGCGCCGAACGCGCACAAGATTCAGGGCGAAGCCGTATTATTCGTGGACTATATTTTGTTTTTTTTGAGGAGGGAACCGAACTCTCTTCAGTTCACTTTCGGAGTGCGGGACGCGGGTGTCGGATTCACAATTTATCGTACTTCGTCGCCTTGCCGTGGGCTTTGTCGATCGGGTATTTCCGCTCGTTGTCGACCACTTTCTTCCGCACGGCCGAGTCGAGATCGACGCCCAGATCATGGGCGATCAACAGCACCCATCCCAGCACGTCGGCCAGTTCGTCGGACACTTCGCCTTTGACGGATTGCAGATGTTGCTGCAATTCCTGCCCGTTTTTCCATTGCATGTGCTCGAGCAGTTCGGCTACTTCAAGGGCGAGCGAAAGCGCCTGGTCTTTGGGATTGTGAAACTGCTCCCAGTTCCGGTCGGCCCGGAATTTCAAGAGCAGATCGGTCAGTTGCTGGAGCTGAGTTGCGCCCATGGCTCGTCCTCGCGTTGGATGATCTGGCCGAGATGCTCGCGTAACTCGTGAAATGTTTTATCGATGATCGCAGTGATCTCAGCCGTCTTGAGGTGGTGCAATTCCATCGCCGGGCCGTACAGCACCCGCAGCCGCGACGGGTGCGGAAACATCTGTCCTCGCGGCCAACTCTTGTGCGAGCCGATGATGATGCACGGCACGACCGGCACTTTGGCTTTACGAATCACCAACGCCGCCCCCGGCTGGATCGGCAGCAGTTGGCCGTCGTCGGATCGGGAGCCTTCGGGGAAAATGTTGAGCAGGTTGCCTTCCTTCAATCGCTCGATCGTTTCGCGCATCGCTCCGATGTCACCCTTCCCCTGGCGGACCGGGAATGCGTGCAGCTGGCGGATGTACCACCCGAAATACTTGTTGGTAAACAACTCGCTTTTAGCCATGTAAGACAGAATTCGCGGCACCGCGGTACCGACCAAGGCCGGATCGAGGTAGCTCTCATGGTTCGAGACGAGCAGCACGCCGCCGGTTCGCGGGATGTGTTTAACGCCATACGCTTTGAAATCGAAAAAGACGACCAGGATAAAGCGAAACAGCCCGCGCATCGCCTTGTAGAAGAACCATTGAGTCATTTCGCGGCCGTCATTTTAACTTGCAGCACGATCTGCTCGATGACCTGCTGCTCGGTCAGCCGGGTGGTGTCGATGGCGATCGCGTCCTTCGGGCAACTCAGCGGCGAGACGGGGCGATTGGCGTCGCGGTAATCTCTCGATTCAATCTGCTGCTGCAGTTGAAGCAAATCCACGACTTCCCCGCGCGCCCGCAACTGCGCCGCCCGCCGCTTGGCCCGCTCGGCGGCGGTTGCGGTGAGGAAGAACTTGAACTCGGCGCTGGGGAACACCACGCTGCCCTGATCGCGACCTTCGGTAACAAGGTTCCCGTGCTCAGCACCGATCTGCCGCTGCTGATGCACCATCAAATCGCGAACCGCCGGGATGACCGCCACAAATGACGCGGCCCGCGTGACTTCGCCGCTGCGGAGCAAGTGCCCCACGGCCGCGCCGTTCAGCAGTACGCTCGGCGGAGTCTTTGTCCAATCGAATGACACTTTGCAGAGCTTAGCGATATAGGCGATTTCGTTGTCGTCAGTGAGGCTGATGTTTCGGCGGATGGCTTCCAGCCCGATGGAGCGGTACATCGCGCCGGTATCCAGAAAATCCATGCCCAGGCGACGGGCGACTTCGAGCGCCACTGTCGATTTCCCCGTGCCGGCTGGTCCGTCGATTGTGATGACCATGCGCCCGATGTTGTAGTCGCTCCGCGTCCCTTTGGAAAGGACTTCAGACGGCGCTTCCTCGCAGGGCAAAACCGCCACTTCGTTCTCTGAGGCATTCACCGCAACCTCCGTCCCTGGAGCAGGCACTTTACACCAGCGTCGAACCCTTTTCAGCCCACTTGAAACCGCGGCGCATCAGCGTCAGGCAAGGCTCGGACTCCACGATGTCCGCTTGATGCCCGAGCGAGTTGTAAAACACCCGCCCCTTGCCGTGGTAGCGCGTCCAAACCACCGGCATTTCAAACTTGCCGTTGGGTACGTGCGGGCCATCGGCGACGGGTAATCCCGTCGTCATCAGGACGCGATTGCTCGGATCGGTGTGCATGTAATACTGCTCGGAACTGACGGGAAACTCAGCGATCCCCGCCGTGATGCTGCTGCTGATCGAAGTCGGTTTGACGGTGTACTTCGTGCCGTTGTTGCCCGGGTGCGCCACCCATTGCCCGCCGGTCATGAGTTGCCATTCGGTATCGTTGCGGAAAGAATCGCACATCCCGCCGTGACATCCGGCGATGCCCACGCCGGCGATGACTGCCTTAGTGATCGGCTCGCGTTGTTCGCGCGTAATGGCACCCATCGTCCAGACGGGGACGATCAGATCGAGGCCGAGCAGTTTTTCTGCGTCCTTATACGCGTCGAGCGTGTCAGCTACTTCGACGGTGTAGTTGTCTTCCTTCAATATGCGTTCAAACACCGCCGCCACCTGCTGTGGCTGATGACCGGTCCAACCGCCCCAAACGATTAATGCTTTTTTTGACACAACGCCTCCATTGGTGAATCGGCAAAGGATAGCGTCGTGGGTGTTGGACGTAAATACATGCGAGGCAAGCAATGCGACACAGAGACACAGAGCCACAGGGTCAAGCACAGAGAAAATCCCGAAAGAATTCTCTGTGCTTGACTCTGTGGCTCTGTGTCGTATGGAAGCCGATTATTTGGCCGGCAGCGTCGTAGGAGCTTTCACAGGCTCGGTCGGGAATTCTTTCGCCCTGGCGACTTTCTTGAGCGCCTGCGACACGATGTACGGGTGGTTCGGGTTCAGCCGGACGAAATCCTGGTGATATAGTTCGGCCGGGAAAAACTCAGTGAGCGGCTCCATCTTCGTCACGATCGGCGCATCAAACACCTTCGCGTCGGTCAACTGCTTGATGTAAGCGTCAGCAACTTTCTTCTCTTCGTCGTTGGCGTAGAAGATGGCCGACCGATACTGGGTGCCGCTATCGTTCCCTTGGCGGTTGAGGGTGGTCGGGTCGTGGGCGATTGAGAAAAACGCCTTGAGCAGATGGCCGTACGTGATTTTCGTAGGATCGTAGGTGATGCGGATTGCTTCGGCGTGCCCTGTATCGCCGCCACACACAGCGTCGTAGTTGGCCGTCGCCTTCGAACCGCCGGCGTAACCGGACTCGACATCCGTCACGCCGGTAAGGTGCTCGAAAACGCCTTCGGTACACCAGAAGCATCCACCCGCCAGCACAACTTTTTGCAACCCCGCGCCGGAAGGCACGGTAATGTTGGAGACCGGGTCGGGGAACTTGCTCACGTCCGCGACCGACGTATTACACGCGGCTCCGAATAGCGATCCGAGCATTGTAACAACTCCGAATAGGTAATGTTTGGTGTTCATAATGTTGATCGAGCAAATCGACCATTGAACAGAACCAAACTCACGGACATCTTATTCCGAACTGGCCACTTCCGCGGCCAGTTATTTGAGCGACATCCCAAACAACCCATGCACATCCGCAATCCCCACGACCCACGCGGTCGGCTCTTGGTTCGCATTCCGCGGCTTTTGATCGCCGGAAACACCTTAGCGGACGTGAAACGTGCCCATTCCCAGCAGGTTGGCGGACGTTTCATCCAACAGCATGTAGTCGACGGCGCAGAAAATCCATTTGCAGTTGGGGAACAGATTCATTCACCCAAGCATAGGCGGCCAATTGACAAAAGCGTAGGGCGGGACAGCAGTTCCGCCGCGATCTACGTTCCCGGCGGGATTCCTATCCCGCCCTACATAATGCGCGCTGCTTACTTCGTCGGCTGACTCGTCGGCACTTTTTCGCCGACGGTTTTTAGCTCCTCGGTCTTCACGAACTTGAGCGCCTCGGAGTTCAAGCAATACCGCATTCCCGTCGGCTTCGGCCCGTCGTCGAACACATGGCCCAGATGAGCGCCACACCGCTGGCAGTTGATCTCCGTGCGCACCATGCCGTAGGCAACGTCCCGTTTCTCCTCGACATTCTCCTTCGATACCGGCTGAAAAAAGCTCGGCCAACCCGTGCCGCTTTCAAACTTCGAGTCGCTCTTGAACAGCGGCAGCCCGCAATCGACGCAGAGGTATATGCCTTCTTCGTGGTTCTTGAGCAGCCCGCCGCAGAACGCCCGCTCTGTGCCGGCCCCGCGGGTGATGCGAAATTGCTCGGGCGTGAGTTTGGCTTTCCATTCCTCATCGCTGAGGACGATATTGGGCATCGTCACCGGCTCTGACAATTCACCCTTTTCGTTGATTACGCGTACCGTCACCATAGCTTTCTCCTTAGGCCGACCTGCCGACTCGCCCCACGAATTTCGCGTCAAGACCAAATACCCGCCGACGACTACTACAATAGCGATTGCCGTACTGAACAGTGGATTCCATTTCATCGTGAACCTCTTGGGTTGGGTGGGCATCGCCCGCCATGATGCTGTACGCCAACTGTAACCGCTGTGGATGAGCCGATATTCCGTTGATTGCGTCTAAAACTGGTGTTTGATGAATGATGATTGACCAAATCTTCACATTTTAGTCGTGACGAACACGCTGAAAGCGACCTAGAATCCGTCAACACTTTATCTTGGAGGCATCACATGACCACGCTCGAAGTTGGCAAGAAGCTCGTCGCGTTGTGTAACCAGCACAAAAACACCGAGGCCGTCAACGCGCTGTACGACGCCAAGATCGTCACCGTCGAACCCCACGACATGCCTGGCATGCCCGCCCGCCAGGAAGGCATTGAAGCCGTCCGCAAAAAGTCCGAGTGGTGGTTCGCCAACCACGAAATCCACAGCAGCACCGCCGAGGGCCCCTGGCCGCTGGGCGACAAGTTCATCGTCCATTTCAAGATTGACGTCACCGCCACCTCCGGCCCGATGAAAGGCCAGCGGATGAAGATGGACGAAGCCGGGTTGTATACCGTGAAGAACGGCAAGGTTGTGCAGGAAGAATTCTTCTACGCGATGGAATGAGCAGCAGAAGTCGTGTCAATTCATGTAGGGCATGCTATTGCATGCCGCGTTATCGCAACGCAATGCGTAAGCCCCACTGGACTCACTCGCTAAGAGATGGCACCAATCGCACTCATAAACGTCCCTGACTTACAGCGTGGACACTGCTCGTCCTTGAGCTTCCATGACGGCAATATTCGCTCGTCACCACATTCAGGGCATTGTGTGAGTTGATGTCTGGAATCCATATCGAATTCCTTTGCACACGAAAGACAGATGTAAGGCCGATCGTTTCCAATGCAGCGTTCCAATCCTTCGTGATCGGGATGGTAGGCATATACCTTGTCACCCTCGCG
The DNA here is from genome assembly GCA_038229715.1 of Tepidisphaerales bacterium. Lineage (GTDB taxonomy): Bacteria > Planctomycetota > Phycisphaerae > Tepidisphaerales > Tepidisphaeraceae > JANMES01. The sequence goes on from JBBROD010000053.1 coordinate 5,463, forward strand.
ATCGAGAAAATAGGGTTTGCCTTCATCCCATGCGTTGACTTGGTGGTTGCAGGAGCGACAGGTAAAAATAACCATCATGGCCATGCATCGTGTCCTCAGTTGCAGTTTATTCCCGTGGCTCGCGAACCGAGCTTCTTCTTGTATTCAGCCTCTTTTTTCAAGACGTCTTTTTGAGTCATCGTCCTGGGTAGGATCTGCAAGATGGAATAGGTGAAGGCATCGGGATACGCAGGATTATCAAGCAGTTGCTTCATCTTTACGTTCCCGCCATGCGCATTTTTGGCATAAGAACTCCAACGTCCCCAAATACCTTCGGAACCATATGCCGATCCAACGTATTGGTTTCCGGTGTCTGTTGCCAAGATCAGGTAGATGCCGGCTACCGCGCTGAGGCGTGACTGCCAATCGCGATTCGCTCCCGAGTGGCGACACAATTCAACGAGCTCTCGATGGCTCAGTGTAAACTCGAGGTAGTCTTGGAATGGCGGCCTGATCTGGCCTTTTGGAAGTAGTTCAACGACTTCCTTGTCTGAAAACCTTTGAACCCACGCCAGCGCACCTTTCCCCCAATCAATCACTAGGCGGTTCTCAAGCAATTCATAACCCGGTTCTTTTTTCAGATCGTAAAAGTAGGCTGGCGTATCCGGGTCGGGATAACCAGCAGGCAATGGAACGTTTTTCTGAGATTGGCGTCCGAGAACGCGGTAAATTCCGACAAAGCGGGCGCGGGTGCCTTCCGTTCCCATGAATGAGATTATTAGTTCGCAGTCGTCGAATTTGGGTTTCGATTGCCCGGCTTGGTAAAACTCCAGCCAGCCTCGGCAACGAAAATCCTCAAGATCAAATCGCTGGTCACGGTGGCGAACCAGCTTCACTCGACGAGTTGTATCGAGTCCGCATTGTTGGAGAAAGCTAACGAGTCCAAGCTGTGCCATGAACACTCCATAAGTTGATTGCTAAATCACCGCCTCATTCACCGCCACCCCATGTGCCTTGAGCGTGTTGATCTGCACGAGCTTTGCTTTCTCCGGCTCGGCGACTACGTCGCTGTGGCAGTCGGCTTTTTTACCTTTGTGGGCCAGCTTGTGGATTTCCTCCGGCGACAGGTTGCCGCGTTTCTCTAAAATCTCCTGTTGCTCCGTCGTAAGGGCGGCGGATTGCTTGGGCTTGTCCCAGGCGAAATCGCCGTCCTTGCCGCTGGCGAATTCCTGGATTTCTTTGCTGATGCGCACCGAGCACCAGTCGTGGCCGCACATGGCGCAGAAATCGGTGTCGACGTCCAAATCTTCGTCGTGATACGCTCGGGCCAGCTCGGGGTCGAAGCTGAGCTCGAAATGCTTCTCCCAATTGAGGGCCGCGCGGGCCTTGGTGAGTTCGTCGTCGCGGTCGCGCGTGCCGGGGATACCGAGCGCCACGTCGGCGGCGTGGGCGGCGATCTTATACGCGACGCAGCCTTGCTTCACGTCGTCTTTCTTCGGCAGTCCCAGATGTTCCTTCGGCGTGACGTAGCACAACATGCTCGCGCCGTGATACGCGGCGGCCGTCGCGCCGATGCAGCTGGTGATGTGGTCGTAGCCGGGGAAGATGTCGGTCACCAGCGGCCCGAGGACGTAGAACGGCGCGCCGTGGCAGAGCGTGCGCTCCAGCTTCATGTTGTATTCGATCTGATCGAACGGCACATGTCCGGGGCCTTCGATCATGACTTGCACGCCCTTCTTCCAGGCGCGTTCGGTGAGCTCACCCAGCGTTCCGAGCTCAGCGAGCTGCGCCAGATCGGTCGCGTCGGCCAGTCCGCCGGGACGCAGGCCGTCGCCGATGCTGAACGTTACGTCGTACTGTCGCATGATGTCGCAGATTTCTTCCCACATCGTGTACATCAGGTTCTGCCTGTTGTGCGTGAGCATCCATTTGGCCAGCAGCGATCCGCCGCGGCTGACGATGCCGATCAAACGCTGCCGCACGTACTTGAGGTGCGCCTGCAGCACCCCGGCATGGATGGTGAAGTAATCGACGCCCTGCTCGGCCTGTTTGATGAGCGTCTCGCGCACGAGAACTTCGTCCAAGTCTTCGATCTTTTTCCCGATGATCATCGAGTAGATCGGGACGGTGCCGATAGGCACGCTGCTGTTTTTCAAAATCGCGATGCGGGTGGCATCCAGATCGCCGCCGGTGGAGAGGTCCATCACCGTGTCGGCGCCCCACTTCTCGGCCCATTGCAGTTTTTCGACTTCCTCGTGCAACCCACTGCTGACCGGCGACGCGCCCATGTTGGCGTTAATCTTGGTCTTGCTCGCCCGGCCGATGGCCATCGGGTCGAGCTTGTGTTTCAGGTGGTTGATGTTGGCCGGAATCACCATTCGTCCGGCGGCTACCTCGTCGCGAACCTGCTGGGCGGTGAGATGCCCTTCCCGCTCGGCCACCCGCTTCATCTGCAGCGTGATCACGCCGAGACGGGCGAATTCAAGCTGTGTAATCGGCTCGAAGTTGGGCGGAAAGCTCACCTGTAGCACTTCGCCGAGCGCCGTACGGAAGGTGACGGACGGATGATCGCCGGGGTTGCACGCGTACGCGCTGAACGTGTCGTCCGCCGTGTCGGAATGCATGGTTCGGACGCTCCAACCGTCGGGCAGAAAATCCCATGCGGTGAGTTCCGAAGGCGCGGGCATGCCCGGCGTATCGGGCGATGAAAAACTCCATGCCGTGCCGATTTTCCCCTTAGCCGCGAAAGAGCCGGGCGTGGTGCCTTCCTTGTTAGTCGAAGGGTTATCGCCCAGTGGCGGTAGTTGTTGCGGGACGGAATCGTTGGCTCGGATCAACATGGGTAGCTCCAATTTAGTGCAGGGGAAAGTGATCCAAGCGCGCGTGCGGGCAGGATTCGCTTCCCTACGCCGGTCTTAGCCGGATCAGGTTCCAAGGGTGTATCTCAGTCTTGCTTTGTAACGCAAGACACCCCTAGCGATGGAGCAAGTCTATCCGCCGGGCGATGATCCGCAAGCGGTTTGGGCGTCAATGGTTGTGGCGGCTGTTGTGTTCGATAGCGTGAACCGTACAATCCTCGGCCTTAACGAGTTCTTAACGATCCGAGGACGCCGCGCATGTTCAATCTGCTCCCGAAAGACACGGTTTTTTTCGACTTGTTCGAGAACCTCTCCCGCCATGCCGTCAGCTCGGCCGAACACTTGCGTCAGCTGGCGAAGGCGTTTCCCAATATCGACGGGCATGTGCAGCTGATTCGCAACGAAGAACACGCGGCCGACGACTTGACGCACAAGGCGCTTGAACGCCTCGACCAGACCTTCATCACCCCTTTCGACCGTGAAGACATTCACGAGCTGGTGAACGGCATCGACGACATCATCGATGACATCGACGCGTTGGCCAAGCGGTTCCGCATCTTCCACGTGGATTCGCTGCCGGCGCTGTTCAGCCAGCAGTGCGACGTGCTCGTACAGGCCACGGTGGCGCTGTCCGAAGCCGTGCATCGGCTCCGCAAAACGCGGAAGCTGAGCGAACTGAAGGACGTCCTGATCGAAATCCATCGCCTGGAAAGCGTCGGCGACGACAACAACCATGCCGCCATCTCCAATCTCTTTGACGGCAGCGTCGCGGCGCTGGACGTGATGAAGTGGAAAGATCTATACAGCTACATCGAAGAAGCTATCGACGGCTGCGAAGATGTGGGGAATACGCTGGAACGCATCGTGCTGAAGAATGGATGATGAATTTGTATGTTGTGGGTTGCAGGTTGTGGGTTGTGAAAACCATCTCACGCCCTCTTCCAACCCCCAACTGACAACCTACAACCCACGCCGCTCATGCTATCACTGATTTTCTTCATCGTCTTCCTCGCCTTGGTCTTCGACTTCCTGAACGGATTCCACGACGCGGCCAACTCGATCGCCACGATCGTATCGACCCGCGTACTGACCCCGACGCAAGCGGTGATGTGGGCGGCGTTCTTTAACTTCATCGCGGCGTTCCTGTTCGGCACTGAAGTGGCCGGCACAATCGGCAAGGGACTCGTCGACGCGCACGTGATCGACATCTATGTCGTCTGCGGCGGGCTAGTGGGCGCGATCGTCTGGAACATCATTACCTGGTGGCTGGCGTTGCCGACCAGTTCCTCACACGCACTGGCCAGCAGCGTGGCGGGCGCGGCGATCACCAAGAGCGGATTCAGCGTGCTGCTGTGGCAGGGCTGGGGCAAGGGCTGGGGCGGGCTGCTGCTGTTCATCCTGCTGGCGCCGCTGATCGGTTTTTTGCTCGGCACATTATACATGACGCTTGTTGCCTGGATGTTCCGACGGTCCACCCCGCACAAGGTGGATCGGCTGTTCCGCCGGATGCAGTTGGTGTCGGCTGCGGTGTATTCACTCGGGCACGGCGGGAACGACGCGCAAAAAACAATGGGCATCATCGTCCTGCTGCTCGGTGCCGGCGGACTTAAAAACTGGACACTCCCGGACAGCAATAGCTGGGTAAACTCCCTCAACTTCTTCGGCCATCACCATACGATCGCCTGGTGGATCATTCTTAGCTGCCACGCCGCCATCGGCCTTGGCACGATGTTCGGCGGGTGGCGCATCGTCAAAACCATGGGCAGCGGCATTACCCGCCTGGCCCCGGTTGGCGGTTTCGCCGCCGAGACGGCCGCTGCGACGACAATCATCCTGGCGACCACGCACGGTATTCCGATCTCCACAACGCACGCCATCACCGGCTCAATCCTTGGCGTCGGCACCACCAAGGGCGTGCGATCGGTCCGCTGGATATGGGGGCAACGCATCATCGTTGCGTGGATCCTGACACTGCCGTGCAGCGCATTTATCGGCGCGGTGACCTACCTGATTCTGCGGACGACGTTGCAGCCGATCTTTGGGTTGCCTGCAGGACATTGAAGACATTTACCACAGAGCCTCAGAGGTTTCACATAGAACACAGAGAAATTCTTGTATTCTCTGTGCTCTCTGTGAAATCTCTGCGTGCTCTGTGGTAAATGGATTCCGAATCAAAGCAACGACACCGGATCCACATCCACCGCTATCCGATCGCTCTTAGCCAGCGCTTTCGCCTGTCGCAGGCTCGCCAGCACGCGTTGCAACTCTCCCGCAGTTGAACTGCTCAACACGATTTGATGCCGGAAGTATCCCGCGATCCGGCTGATCGGGCACGGCATCGGGCCTTTCATCGACAGTTGCGATCCAAGCACGTCGATTGCCTCATTGAGCGCCGCGGCCAACTCTTCCGCACGCTGGATGAGCTTTTCCTGATCCTGATCGCGGATGATGATCCGCACCATCCGCGCAAACGGCGGCAGCCCGATCTCGCGGCGATGGCCGAGTTCGGTGGCGGCGAAGCCGTCGAAATCCTGCTTGATCGCGAACTGGATCGTCGGATCGTCGGGCATGAATGTCTGCAGCACCACGCGACCCGGCGCATCGCCCCGCCCGGCCCGCCCGGCCACTTGCGTAATCAGCTGGAACGTCCGCTCGGCCGCCCGGAAATCCGGCAGCGCCAGCGCCGTATCGCCGCTGATCACGCCGACCAGCGTCACGTTCGGGTAGTCCAGCCCCTTGGCGATCATCTGCGTTCCCAGCAGCACCTGCACCTCGCCGGCGGCGAACTTGGCGAGCAGGGCTTCGTAGTCTTTGCCCGATCGCATCGTGTCGCTATCAACGCGTGCGAACTTCATCTGCGGGAATTTCTGCTGGATTTCCTCTTCCACCCGCTGTGTGCCCAAGCCGAACAGCGAAAGCTTTTTCCCGCACGTCGGACATTTTTCCGGCAGTGGGTTCACCGCCAGGCAGTAATGGCAGTGCAGTTGGCCGGTGTGTTTGCCTTCGTGGGATGTCGACCCGCGCGCGTGAGCGCCGGCCGTGCGGTGGTAGGTCATCGTCGCGTCGCAAAACTTGCAGTGCAGCGGGTCCTGGCAGCTGGCGCAGTAGACGAAGTTGGAGTAGCCGCGACGGTTCAACAGCAAAATCGCCTGTTGCTTGGCGGCCAGCGTGTCGTGCAGCAGCTTCTCCAGCCGTTGCGAAAGCAGATGCACGCCCTTGCGGTAGCGACCTTCCTGCTTCATGTCGATCAGTTCGACCTTCGGCATCGCCAAGCCGCGAACGCGATTCGGAAGTCTCAGCAAAAAGCGATTGTCCGATGTAGGGTCCGCCCTGGCGGACCGTTCGCCGTTCTGGTCCGCCAAGGCGGACCCTACCGGGCGGGCTCTATGAAACGTTTCCAACGACGGCGTGGCACTGCCGAGGATGATCGGACTCTCTTCCAACTGTGCCCGTTTGATCGACACATCGCGAGCGTTGTATCGCGGGGCGGTGTCCTGCTTGTAGCTGGATTCGTGTTCTTCGTCGACGACGATCAGGCCGAGGTTCGGCACGGGGGCGAAGATGGCCGATCGGGCACCGACGACCACTTGCGCGTGGCCGGTCAAAATCTGCTGCCAGAAGCGGTGACGTTGTCCTTGGCTCAATCCGCTGTGCAGCACCGCGACGTTGGCGAACCGCTGCGTGAACCGCCTCACCGTTTGCGGCGTGAGCGCGATCTCCGGCACCAGCACCAGCGCTTGACGCCCCTGCTCCACCACTTGCTTGATGCAGCGGAGATAAATCTCCGTCTTCCCGCTGCCGGTGACGCCAAGCAGCAGGTTGGTGCTGAACGTGTTGCTCGTCATCCGCGGCGAAAGCTCGTCCATCACTTTCTGTTGATCGCCATTCAGCGGCGGCGCATCAAACGCCACGATCGGATCGGCCACCTCGACGGCGGACTTCGGCGGTTCGATTTCCGACTTGATATCGATCACGCCCGCCGCCGCGAGTTTGCGGATGGTGGCCGGGGTCGATCCCGCCTCGCCGGCCAGGTGCAGCAGATCGACCGCCTCGCCCTCGGGCACTTGCAGGATGCGAGCCAAAATCGCCCGGCGCTTTGGCGCTTTGGTTTTCTCAAGCATCTCCTGCACTTGCTCGCGGGGCATCAGCAGCCGCACGCGCGAAACGTGCGACCGCCCCACCCGCTTTTTCACCGCCGACGGGATCACGCTGTCCAGCACCGTGCCGAGCGGCGCGACGTAGTACCGGCTGATCCATCGCGCCAGCGTCATCAACTTCGGGCCGACGAGCACTCGCGGGTCGTCGATCGATATTAACGGCTTGATCTTTGGGTACTCCGTCGTTGGCGAAATCGCCACGACATAACCTTTGGACGGCTTATTGTTCCGCCCGAGCGGCACGCGAACTCGCTGCCCGACTTGCAGAGTGGAGATCAACTGCTTGGGAATCTGATAATCCAGCGTTTTATCAATACTGGCCTCGAGCGCAACCGCCGCGAACGGACCGACAGGTGCTAGCGCAGCCTCGGCCGGTTCCGCTTCCTCGATCGTTTCGCCAAACAGGTTCGATTCACTCATGCCTGCATCCGTTCAGTCCGCCAGCGATGCTTAACCACCTCACCCGTACCACGGGCCTCCGGCTGCTGTGCCACCCCCAAAAAACACGCCATGCTGAGGTACTCCGAAGCATCTCGAACGCCGAATGCCGTTCGAGATTCGAGATCCTTCGGAGTACCTCAGGATGACGACACTTGTGTGTTCGCGGGGTTTGGACACAGCAGCCTCCAGCCCGTGCGCGCGACGTATGAAAATCAATCACTCCCGTCTTTCATCCTCCAATCGCACCTCGCACGGGCCGGAGTCCCGTGGTACGGGTGAGGTGCTCGACGTTACAAGACAAATTATAGTCATCCCGTTAAACTAAAAGACATGGACGGCACGACGACTTCTCCAGAATTGACCGACCCAAACCGCTCATGGTTCATGCACGCCGTGGTGGCCCGCGTGGTGGTGTGGGGATCGGCGATCGCCGCGCTGGCGATCTACCGCTACGTCGGCCGGCTGTTTTCGATCCCCAGTTTGCAAGGGTATTCCACGTCGCTGCTCGAAGGGTCGGCCGCTACCAATCTGCTGGTGGTGGCGGTCGTCTACCTGGCGATCGTCGGCATCGCCAGCATCTTGGGCGGATCGTTCAAGCCCGGGCTCGGCGTGTTCGCCGCGTCGTTCGGGCTGGCGGCGATCTCCTGGCGCGGCGGGGTTGTCTCCGATCTGCTCCGCGATAACTCCGCCAACGTCTACCCGATGCTGCTGGCCGAAACCGTGCTGATGGCGGCGCTGGTTTCCTGCGGGGCGGCCGCTCAGGCGCTGCTCGCGCGCAAGCCGCCGATCGCGGAAGTGATCGAAGAAGAACACCTCCCGACGTTCGTCGCCAAGCTCACGAGCGTCGGCGTGCAGGCGGGCGTGACGGCGGTGCTCGTCTACTTCCTTGCCGCCAGCGACGCCAAGGGCCAGGCTCTTTTGGCGGTCGGTATCGCATCGCTGATCGGCACGCTGGTGGCCGACAACGCATTGCCCGTCGGCATGACGCCTCTTGCGGTCGTCGCCCCGTTCGTCGCGGCGATCCTCGGCTACGCCTGGGCCAGCATCAACGCCGGCGGAACCGTCGCCGCCAACCCGCTCGTCAACGCCCTGCCGCTGGACTACGCCTCCTTCGGCGTGGCCGGCACCATGCTCGGCCATTGGATGAGCCAGCAGTGGCGCGATGAATCCGAGTTGGAATAGCGGGAATCGATTTGCAATTTGCAATCGTGTTCGCAAATGAGTCGATTGCAAATTGCAAATCGTAAATTGCAAATTCTTCCCCCCAACCCTAGACTTTTGAACCTTATGACGCTCGCCGACCCACCCATCACGCTGCCCGACGAGAACGGCCATTTCGGCCCGTACGGCGGGATCTTTGTCCCTGAAACTTTGATGACCGCGCTCAAGCAACTCGACGCCGATTACAAGAAGGCGGCGGCCGATCCGGAGTTCATTCGGGAGTTCGAGTTCTACCTGCGCGAGTTCGTCGGCCGGCCAAGTCGGCTTTACTTCGCCAAGCGGCTGACTGATCACTTCGGCGGCGCGAAGATTTATCTCAAGCGCGAAGACCTCAACCACACTGGCGCTCACAAGATCAACAACACCATCGGCCAGGCCCTGCTGTGTAAGCGGATGGGCAAAAAGCGCATCATCGCCGAAACCGGTGCCGGCCAGCACGGCGTTGCCGCCGCCACTGCTGCGGCGCTGTTCGATCTCAAGTGCGACGTGTACATGGGCGCTGAAGACGTCCGCCGACAGAACCTCAATGTCTTCCGCATGAAGCTGATGGGCAGCCGGGTGATCGAAGTCCACAGCGGCAGCAAGACATTGAAGGACGCCTTGAATGAGGCGATGCGCGACTGGATGGGCAGCGTGGATCACACGCACTACATCATCGGCAGCGTGGCCGGCCCGCACCCGTTTCCGATGATGGTTCGCGATTTTCAATCCTGTATCGGCCGCGAGTCGCGGGCGCAGTGTCTGGAGATCGAAGGCAAACTCCCCGACGTGGTGATCGCCTGCGTCGGCGGCGGAAGCAACGCAGCGGGCATCTTCCACCCGTTCGTGCAGGATGAGAGCGTGAAACTAGTCGGCGTCGAGCCCGGCGGCCGAGGTAGCGCCCTCGGCGATCACGCCGCCACACTCACCTACGGCAAGCCCGGCGTCCTGCACGGCTCGCTCAGCTACGTCCTCCAGGACGAAGACGGCCAAACCGCCAACGTCCACTCCGCGTCGGCGGGCTTGGATTACCCCGGCGTCGGCCCCGAGCACGCCTACTGGAAAGACACCGGCCGAGTGAAATACGTCGCCGCCGATGACAACGAAGCCCTCGACGCATTCCAAAAAATCGCCGAGCTCGAAGGCATCCTGCCCGCACTGGAAAGCGCCCACGCACTCGTCGAGGCCTTCAAGATGGCCCCGACGATGGGTAAGGACCAAGTCATCGTTATCAATCTGTCAGGTCGAGGCGATAAGGATTGCCAGGAAGTTGCGAGGCTGCTGGATCTACGCGCTAAACGTTAGGGCGTAATCCTCATTCATCCAACGCCATACATCGCGTAACCGCAACATCAGAAAATCAACGCCAGTGCGCCGCTATGGCTGAAGCACGAACGTCGCCGACACCGAGGCTGAATACTTCACATCGCCCGGCTGTGTGCCAACGGCTTCTCTGACGCCGGCTTCAGGCTTAGGAGTTTTGTCGCCTCCCATCGCTTCCATGTACGCCGTGTACGGATTATCGGCGGCCTTGGCTGATCCATCGCTCAATTGGTAGACGGCGCCTAGTTTCATGCCTGCGGCTTTGGCGAGCACCTGTGCGTCGGATTTAGCGATAGCCAGTGCGTCGGCGGTAAGCTTCTTGGCTTCTTCATCGCTGACAGGAAAAGCATACGTGATGTGCGGTTCGCCCGGCTTAGGCACGCCGGACATATCGCCTTGACTGGACGCCATTTCCTCAGCCAACTCCTGCTCTTCAGACGTCGCGGGCTTTGTCGCCGGTCCGCTTGCCGCGCTTGCAAAGGCTGCCTTAAGCTTGTCCGTGAGCGCCTGCGATTTGACCAGAATCTCATCAGCCGACCCGGCGGGTAGTTTGAAACTCGCCTTGATCGTGGCCGACACCGTGACCGACTTTTCCGCGGCAAGTTTCTTCCCGCCGTTCCGCATGTTCGCCATCATCTGCATTTGACGCTGCTGCGCCGTCATGCCCGCTCCGTCACCGGTGGACGGATCAGTCACCTTCACAGATTCGGCATCGGCGCTGAGGGATGTGAGCTTGCTTTTCGCGTCGTTGCGCATTCCAGCCAACTTGGCGACGGCCGCCTCGGTCGTTTTATCGCTGGCAATCAATTCGATAGAGACGCGCAACAATGTTGGCGATTTCTGAAGCGATGCTGCCCCGCTGGTTGAAACCGTGGATGGAGCATCGGCTGCCAAAGCGGGAACCTGTACCGCCCAAGTTACGATACCCAATGCGCTCAGGCACATTGCACGTCGATAATGATTCATAAAAAATTCCTTTCGGGTTAGCTGCGTAAATTATCCATGCCGACTTCATCACGAATTTTTTTTCTGAGTTTGAGGATATTTTCACCGGTCATGCTGCGGATAGTCCAGTAGAACTCCCGCAATTCCCAGGTGCGATCGCGACCGACAGCTTTGTAGATTTCTTCGAGGATTTTAGTGTTTTTATCGTCGTTGATCCTGGTCACCGCGCGGTAAACCAGACGCATCCACGGATCGTCGGTCAACCCTTCCTTGCGCCATACCGGCTCGAGTGATTCAAGACCTTTGGGATCGCCGGCAAGCACCAGCAAATACCCTGCGTACGCGGCGGTCTGCGGATCGGGGTCATTTAGCGCCGGTCTAATCGTATCCGCCGTCAGTCCTGCCGGCGCACTCAAGTCGACCTTATCTCCGGAATTCCACGATCCATACGAATGACTGCCTCCGAGAGAAACCGATCCATTTCGCAACGACCGGAGGGCATTTCCACCGTTGGCGAGATAGCGAATCGCCACGCCTCGGGTCACCGGCACGCCGGCGGCAGCAACCGCTTCGGGGATTGCTTTTCCCGCATCAAGCGACAACAGCCGAATCTGAATCGCGTCGCGCCGGAGCGGATCGGAAATGTTTTTGTCGGCGAGCAGTTTTTGCGACGCCTGTGCTGCCTCGTCATTCGCGAACAATTCCAGCATCGCCAACGCCACGACGCGTTGCGGCTCATTGCCGCTTTCAATCTGTTTCAAAGCGCTTTGACTGGCCGCCTTCTTATCTTCCGCTCCGAACGCACTTTCGTTGTAATACTCGCTCCCAAAATAACACCCTCGGATCGATCTATACATCTGGTCGATCATGTCATCGGTTGAGTCAGGTTTAATCAGAGGCCAAATCAAATCGGCTGCGCGACGGTCCTGCATCCGGGCCAATCCCCCAATCACAAATTCGGCTGCGGCGGGATCGTTTAAGCCAATGACCGCGTCAAATAACTTCTTACGCGGTTCCCAAGGCAACCACGCAAACGCCTCAGAAACTTCCGATGCTTTCGCCGGCAACTTTGCAGCGTTTAGTAACACCGGCATCGCATCCTGATCCTGACCGAGCGCGCAGAGGGCGATGGCGGCGTTGATTTGAGGTGAACCGGTTTCACTGCCGGCTTGCGATTTCAACGTCGGCTGCAGCGCCGCCAACCACCTATACCGCACTTTACCGCCGCGGTAATCATCAAGCCATTTGTTGAAGTCGACTTTCACGCGCTGGCTACCGCCCATTCCAAGAAACCCGGTGTTGCGAGTGACATATCCGTCGCGTGGCCGCTGGCTATTGATCACGCTAACGACGCCCTCCAATCCAGCGGCGCGAACCGAGGCGTCGGCGTCTGATAGGGCTATCGTCAGCTCCTGCTGTGCCGATTCCGGCCCGGCCAGGCAAATGGCCTTGATCGCCGCCGCCCGCAGTTCGGGGCGAGCGCTGGTCATCCAAGGACGCAGCTTCGGCAAGGCCGCCTTGCTCATTTCATTGTCGCCGGCAATCATGCGGACCACTTCACCGGCCAATTCAGGATGCCGCTCGGTCGCGCGTATCATCGGCTCTACCGCTGACGCCAGCCGAGACTTGGACAACGCCGCCACCGCCCGGCTGACAACGAAGCCTTCTTCGTCATTCAGAAGCTTGATGATGGCAGCGTATCCGCTGACCTTGGTATTGGCTGCAAGTTCATCCTCGCCGTAGGAGCGTTCGAGTTTTTTCGTCAGCACTTCAGTCGCTTCGGCTCGAACGCGCCACTCCGGATGCAACAATAGAGATATCAGGCATGTGGCAGCCGGCTCACCACTCGTGTTTTTAAGGACATGGATTGCATGAATGACCAAGTCGGGATCTTTTTCAACAACGATATACTTCAGAAGTTTGTCCGCCAGTGCTGGATCGATCTTCTCATCCTCAGCCAACGATTTGAGCACGGCCGCACGAACGTTGGCTTCGGGATCTGCAAGCAGGTGGATCAACACTTCATTGGTCTTAGGCCCGCGGATCGTCTTGAGTAAAATCAATGACTTTTCGCGAACCAGCGGGTCGTCATCGCCGAACAATTCCAGCAGGAGTCGGCCGTCGTCGGCTGTGACGTTTTTGCCCAGTTCGTCCACGGCTACCCGACGCATTGCTGAATCCGACGCAGCCAGACGATCGAACCCACCCGGCCACTTGCCGGCCAATGCGTCCGTCGCCACGACGCGGTAGCGCAACGATGTCAGCCGGAAATGCGTTTGCTCTGACCGTGTCTCGCGCAGACGCTGATGGACCAGCGGCAGGATTGACTCCCCGAAGCGGACCATGCGCTCGCGAACCGCTCGGGCTTCAGCATTCGTTCCGGCCGACAACAATGCGTCAAGCTCGCCGTTCATGTCGGAGGCGTTGCGATCATCGGCGTTGGACGGCGCAGTGGTTGTCGGAACCGCGCTCGCCGACGCAGAGGCCCAGGCATGCAGCAGTTTGAGTCGGTCTACCGTGACAGTCTTTCGCTGCCACGGATCGATTCCTTGCATCGGCGAGTGCCAGCCGTCCAGCACATCAGCAGCGGCGAGGCGGGCGGTGGTATCCTCGCCGGCCAGGGCATCAATCACCGCCGAGGCAGACTCCGCCCGCCGCGACGCCAATTGCCGAGCGGCGGCTTCGCGCGATTCGGCATCGGCTGCGCCCAGCCGGGCAATCAACCCGGCAATGTCACCACCGACGACCGCGGGCGGCGATGCTTTGGCGGCGGTGGTATCAAGCCACTTGGCTAATTCTTCGACCGTGAGAAGTGCATTGCATTGATCGACCGGAGAACCTTTGGCCGATACGACGCAAAGTGCAGGCGTGGTTGCAATGCCCAATTGCCGCCGCGCTTCTTTCGCATCCGGGCCCAGCCGAACCAGAATCCAGTTGGCGAGTTTGAGCGCTATTGCCGGATCGGAAAGTCGTTCACTCCACTGCGGTACCGGACCGGAACGCGTTTCGGCCACAAGTACAAGCAGCGGCCGTTGAGTTTTCTGTGCCTGAAGATAACCGGCGTCGAGTGAGTCCAACCAGGTTACAGGTTGCTTCGTCACAGCGGGCTTGCCTGAATTTAATTCAGCAGTTTGCGCGAAGCATGGCGTTGCGGAAATACTGACGGCAATGGCCATCGCCGCCGCTGCGACTGAACGATGAAAGAGATGTTCCCGCTTGAACATCATTTCGCAATCTCCCGCTTGCCGTGCTTGATCTTGGCCCAATACTTTTCACGATCAAACGTCGGGCTGTTCTCGTGGTCGTGACAGCGGATGCACTGGTCCATTGCGGCGAAGGTCGTGTGGACGCTCGGTCGTTCGACGTGGGCGGCGGACGGGCCGTGACAACTTTCACATCCGACTACCATCAGCGCCGGCGTGCGCTTAGGTGAGACGAATCCGCCCGGCAGGCCGAAATTGGTGGCGTGACATTGCAGGCAATAAGGGTCAGCGTCGAACGAGCCCTTTCGGGCTAACGTCTGCCCGGCGTGGGAGTGCGCGGAATGATGCCAGGCTTCGGCGTCGGCAACGTGGCATTTCAGACAAGAGTCCGAACCCGCCGCGCGGTAAGAGGCCGGAGCGTTTGTCACCGGTGTTATCAGCCCGGTCTCGGTCGCTGGCAAATCCAAGTCGGCCAGGCGTTTTAGATACCGTTGAACGTTAGCGGTCTGAGTCGCGTCGTCAGCCAGCGCTGTGGACATCTCAACCACTTCGCCCTTTAACGGACCAGCCGTTGTCGGAAGGTGAAGGCGGATCAGAAATTTCCCCTTGTTCGTTGCAGCGCCGACAAGCGTGGGGCCGACAGCCCGTGGAGCTTGGGCTTGACCCGTCGGGCCGCCGATGACCGCGTCGGCTTCCGGCAGGCTGGCGGCTAGTTGTTGCAGTTCATCATCGGGAAGATACGCCAACACGATCACACGGTCGTACGTCCCCTTGATCGACTGCAGGGCAGCACTGATGGATTGTCGAGGATCGTCAATTTTCACATCGACAGTGGCGTACTGAGTCGACGCAACGCCCACGAGTGCCACCCGAAGACCGCCCACGGCCACAACCCGCGTTGCCGGCGCCAACGGCTTGCCGTCACGCCCGGATCGAGCGTTGGCCGAAACAAATGGAACTTTCAGTTCTGACGCAATCTGTGAGATCGCATCTGGCCCGAACGCGAGTTCCGCCTTGCCGAGATTGTGTGCGGAAATGCCCATCGCCAGTTCTCCCCGCAGTACGGCGAGAAACTTTTCCTTGAAATATTCGCTGGTTCCCGCAGCCGCCCCGCCGGCATCGGCGTAAATCACGTTTGTAGCGGCCCGCGATTGGGCGAGAAACGTCGCACGCCGGAGCAATCCGCCGGACTGATTGGCGGTACATCCGCAGGGAACGATCCACGGGCCGGTATCTCCGCTGATGACCACTGCAACCGGTCGAGACGTCGTTGCATCGCTGCCGCTGCGATCACAACCCGTGACAATCCATGCCATCGCGCAAAACACAAATAACCTTCCTACGGTGACAATGCCCGGCTGATTCATCGCTTGCTCGTCGTATGCCTGGCTGGATCAATAAAGCAACGAGTACGCCAGTATGTTGACGTTAATCTGCTCGTCGTTGGTGATTTCGTTCCCTCCGCAGCAGCAGCAGCCCTGCGTGTGAGCGGTGTCGTTCAACCCGTCGACTGAATACAGCACGCCCAGGCGATCGCCGATCGACACGCCCTCCAGCGGCCGGGGAACGCTATGCAACCCCTTCAGTTCCTTCACGTCATACACGGTGTGAAACACCGGATGTTCCATGTTGATCGCCCGGAGCGGCCGGTCATTGAATATCCTGGCCATCTCCGCGCGGAACGATTTGTCCCAATCGGGAGAAGAACAACCGGCTGAAGCCAGAAGGAAGCCGCCTCGTTCGACGTACGTGCGGAGATTATCCCGCTCGGCATCGAGCAGCTCGAATGCGCCTTCGCCGGTCATGATGACCAGCGGATAATCGAATAGCTCGTCGCTCGATAGTTTCACCGAGTGAAACCTCCGGCTGGTGGAAATCGTCGAATCCTCCTCGGCCTTAAGCAGGAAGTGATCAGAGAAGCACTTGCTGCTCTTGGTTCCCGCGTAGATCAGATTTGCCACTTGAACGACGCTATCGGTTTCACCGCCGACGCCCTTGGGATCGGGCACGAGCATGGGCGATTTTTCACCCGCTGTTGCAGCTGCGGGTTGGGTGGATGGCGCTGCGGGCGTGTCCACTGAATCCGCCCAAACCCACGCCGAGGCAAACAGCGCCGCAGCCAGCGTGCAAAGCGTCCAATGTCGATGGTTTTGCATGACGTCTCCTTTTACTGCTCAAGTTCGTCGGCGACTCGACGGAAGTAATCGTTGACCCGTTTCTTGTATTGTTGCGGCACGGCGGCATCGCCTTCGCCGGTGGCTTGGGTGACGCCGCTTTTAGCTGATCCGTCGGGATTGGCGTTGGCATCGGGTTGACCGTCGCCGTGCGTTCCGGCGCCTCTGTCGGCCATTCCTTGGCCGGCTTGAGCGGCGCTTTCCTTCCCACGCACTGGCGTGCGACCGTAGAGTCCAACGTTTTTCAGCGATGAACGTCGTGCGCTATATCCGCCGGTTCCGCGGCCGGTTTTCCCCATGCCCGGAAGCCCTGACGAGCCGAGCAATTGCTCGATCGTATCGCCTAAGTCTGAGGCGAGCGTCGGTTGAAAGATAAGGCATTGCTCGCCCTGCTGGCCGATGCTCTCGGATTTTTTGATGAATGATTGCAATGTTTCCGCCGCTTGCCGGGCCGCCATTGCGGCTCGCGAGCCGGCAAAATCGCTCAATGCTTCTTCCGACTTTTGAATCTCCGTCTGTGCATCGCTCTTACGAACGGCCTCGACAAATTCTCTCGCGGTTTTGCGTAAATCGTCCACTTTCGGATCTTCCGGCAAACGCTCAATGTGCTCGTCGATGTCATCCAGCAACTGTCGAAGATCGTTACGCACCTGTGATTGTTGCTCCTGCAGATCGCGCATCCGACCCTTGAGTTGCGGATCGTCTTGTCCGTTCTTCGTCTCCAACGCCGCGATGCGCTCGGCCAAATCGCGCTGCTGGGCGGTCAGGTCGATAAACCGACTTTGATCCTCGATCAGCGGATAGATCTTGTCCAGATGCTCGAGTGGATCACTGGCGTTTTGCTTGAAATCGTCCTGCTCGCGGCCGAGCGCTTTGGCTGCATCGGCGAGCTTTTCACCGGCGTGGCCGGCGCCGAGACCGGCTTTATTCGCTTCGCGCACCTCTTTGGCAGCGTCGCGAAGCGCGTCGGCCGCCTTGGTTAGTTCCTTGGTCAATGCCTTATCCAGATCGAGCGGCAACGTGTGCTCGGCGGATTTCTCAACCTCGTCGGCAGCGGCTTCCAGATCATCTGCCAATTTCTGCAGTTCGTCGTGCTTAACTTCTGCGAGTTCGCTGTCGGGATCGAGTTTGGCGATCTCGTTTTTAAGCTTTTCAATACGATCAGCCATCGCTTCCATCCGCCGAGCGGCCTGCGCGTATTTCGACTCCATCGCCTCCAGTCCTTCTTTGGCCAGCGTCATGCGATCCATTTCCTGCTGACTGACGATGTGGATGGTGACCACGCTGCTCTCCGTGCCTTTCGCGCCGGCTGGGTCATTGTCTTCCACGCGAGCGAACAGCTTCACCACATACCCGGGCGCAGCCCGTACTCGCTCAACGGCAGACTTATGGCTCCCTGAACCTGCGTGGGATGCTTGGCCGGCACGGCGATCTCCATCGGGCGGGGTCGCGTATCGTTCAAGCCGCGATAGTGCGAAAGCGTGGAAACGCCAAAATCATCCTCTGCCGACGCGATCACTTGAATCGTGACATCAGGCGTGGCGAAAGAATTGGGCTTGGGTTCGGTCAATCGAACGAACGGCCGCTCGTCCTTCAATACGCCAACCGACGCGGTGAATGAATCGGTCGAAGCCTGCTGCTCGGTATCGGTCACACCGACCGTGAGCTTGCCGGGCGTGCGGATTTCAAAAGTCCCTTCGACTTCGTTTGACGATCCGGGCGCTGACAACATCGCAATCGTCGCCGGCTGGGTTGTCGGTACAGTCGTGGGCAACGCAACCTGCGAAAAAAACATCGTTCCGCCTGACAGCGAACGGTTACTCTTGGCCCGCACCCGGACAGATGTGCCCGGAAGCCCCACGAGTCCGCCCTGCGGCAGCGGCCCGTCGTAAGGCGGACGATTGGTGTACGCCGGCCAAGTCACGTGGAAGGCAACCGTTTCGATCCGCGGGACAGTGATCACGCCGATCTGGTATTTCACGCTGCGCGCCCGACCGGCTTTGATAAAATACTCACACGGCTCGGTCACGTTGGCCACACTGGCGCGCCATGCGCTTCCGGGTTCAGGAAACATCGGTACCGATTCTCCCTGCCCGTCTCGACCCACCAGCACCAGATCCACGCGATCAGCCGTGCCGCCATCAAGTTTGACGTTTACATCCACGGCGCTGCCGTACACGACGCGAATATTTCCCGGATCGATGTTAAATACCAAGCTCGAATAAGGCGGATGATCGCCGTACGGATCAACGAATCGGAGCCACTGCGTCGCCGCCATGCGCGGTGCGATGACCGCGGCGAACACTGATAGCAACGCGATGGCAAAGAGTATCACCGCCGGCTTCTTCAACTGACGTAGCGATATCACGGCAGAGGTCGGGATGCCAGCCACCATCTGCGCCGCACGGTTCACAGCAATCGCAGAAAGCCCGACAGTGAGCGCGGCACTACCGTCAGCCGGATGCAGCGCAAGGTCGATTCCTGAAACGATTTCTCCTCTAGCTGACGCAGCCGAATCAAGGCGCCCGGCAATGGCCGCGGGATTTGCGATGCGCATCGACATCCGAAGCAACCGCGCCAGTAAAATCGACGCGCCAACGACAGCAGCCGCACCGCTTGCCATACGGATCGCCGGCGACAATTCGATCACCAAATCCAACCACATCGCCGCGAGCAGGACTACACATGCACACAGCAGTCCCCAGACGATTGCGGACCCCAATCCAGCCAACATCGTGCGTGACCGCAATTCCGCCAGTCGTTGTTGAAGTTGAGTGTTCATGGCAAAACTCCGAAAACGCTTCAAACCAATCCGCCGGACCTGCGAACAAACCACGACGTTAACCAAATGCCCAATACCGCGTCCAGGATCCACCAGCGATCCCACGCGGATGTTTTAACATATTGCGGCGGACGTGAACGCAACTGGTGTTCTTTGAACAGTTTTTCGATCTGCGCCGCCGAATCTCCGGATAGAACCGCCCCGCCACTGTCGGCGGCGATCCTTGCCATCAAGTCGGGACGGGCCTGCAGGTCGAGTTGCTCCTGGTCGTACCGCCGGACGTCAAAAACGACCTGAGCCGAGGTGTTGCCGTCCTCGGTGCCTGCGACTTTCGCGCGGTAGCGGCCGTCAGGCAACGGGCCGAAGTTGACGCGGAAAACACCCACTTCATCTCCCGCGGGCGACGGCGTAAACGTACGAGTTCCGGTTGCAGAACCTTCGGCGACCAATTCGATCGCGGGGAGTTGGGCGCTGCCGGTTACTTCCCTCGCCAGCAGAGTGGCCGACGCGGGCTCGTTTGCGCCGAAACGAATTTTGTCCGCCCGTAAACTGTACCGCTGACCGGGCTGCAAACTTGCATTGCTGGTGAGCCATCGCATCAGGCTATGCCAAAGCGCGGCGTAGACGTCCTCCTGCTTCTGATAGGCCGGCGACAAGAATGCCCACCGCCACATGCCCGATCCTTCGATCACCGTCACCCGTCCCGCGCCGTAAGGCTGATAGGTGACAGCGGGAGATTGAGTCCCATCGCTCCCGGTCGATTTTGCCAACACCACCGCGAGCGGCCGGGATGAATCAACGACTGTCGACGATGCCAGGCTGGGCATCCCCGTTAGCGCCGCGCCAGAGCCTGCGGATTCCGCAGCGTTACCGAGCCAGTCAAGGTTCTGGCCGCGATCAGTCAACGCCAACCGAAACCGCGTCTCGCGCCCGGCGGCCGGCGTCCAGCGAACCGGCAGGAGCTTGGCCAACAGTTGGTTCGCCGGCGCCGTTGGCGAGCCCCGATAGCAAACCAGCGATCCCCCATCCTGCGCCACCCACTCATGTAAGTTTTTAACCGCCTGCTCACTCAGAAAAGGTTCAACATCGCGACCGAGAACGATGATCTGGTAACCACGCAGGCGATCGGGATCAGCGAGATACCCGCCCGCGATGGAATCGATCTGCCAGGATTCATTGCGAACCGCAGGCTGAGTGCTTGGCGATTCTTTTTTGTTGGACGATTTGTCGTGCGTGAGAATCCGCCGCATTAAGCGCGCGTCGGTGAGCTTGACTACGGAATCCAGCGCGATGGCCGGATCACTGGTCAGCGTGCGCGTGAAGAATTTGCTGTCCCAATACGGCTTTCCTTCGAGCATCAGCACGCGAATGGGCTCATCGACGACGCGCAGCACATAAGCGGCGGAGTTGTTCGACGCGGAAGCCTCGCCGGGCAAGGCATCGACGCGGGCCTCGTAGGGATACACGCCGACCTTGTCGTGCGTGAGCATGAAATGCACGTTAGCGGTTCCTGAAGCGGTCAGGTCGGCGGTTCTGCGGGCGACTTCCTTGCCTTCGAGAAGTAACGCGACGTTCGCCCGCCCTCCGGTGAGGCCCGTGTAAGCCACCTGTACCGTCAGCGGCAGATGCTGGCCGACGAGGGCCAGATCCTGCGGCGAGCGGATCTGCACGGCGAGGTCGACCGTCTTCACCTCGCCGCCAAAGGTTTGCGTATAAATCGGCGAATCCATCGCCCGAGCGGCACGGACGGCATCGAGCACGTGCGCCGACCCGCCGCCGGCATTATGAATGCCGTCCGACAGCAGAACGATTGCTTCGCCGGCGGCGTGTTCACCAGAGAGGCTCGAGCTGACCGCGCCCGCCACGTCGGTGGAAGATCCGTTCGCACCGCCGTCGAGTGCTGCTAAACTTATTTTCCGCAGCGAATCGTCGAACGACTTCACCTGCACGTCGAATGACGGTCCCAATTCGCCGGCCATCTCCCTGGCGATTCGGCCTGCGGAAATCAGCCGCGTTTGTCCGCCTTCACTATCGGGGGTTGACATGCTGGCCGAGGTATCGATCAGCACCGTCAGTAACGGCTTGCCCGGCGGCGGCGGGATGGGACTGAGCCACGTGGGATTCAGCAACAGCAGCAGCACGGCAAGCAAGCCAAACGACATGAGGAGGTTACTCAATCGCCATCGATTAACCGACATCACGCTCGGCCGGCGACGCGCGTAGAAGAACATCGTTACCGCCGCGGCGGTCGAAAGCGTCAGCCATAGGCTGACTGGAATCAGAGGATCGGTACTTAATCCGCCCATACTCACCCGGTTCCTCAGGTCTGAAATGCCCGGAGCACAACCACTTCACCGATCATCACGATCGCGCAAGCGGACAGCGCCCACGCCCACGTGTCGTCTCGGGGCGCGTCCTGCCCGGCCGACTGGAAGTACACCGCATGCCCACCGGCCAACTTGGTTTGCAAAATCGCGGGATCGAGCGGTTCCAAATCGCTCTCGATCGAAGGCGCGGCAGTCGCGATGGCAAACACACTGTTCGAACCTCGCATGACGGTATAGACGCCAGGCGGGCCGGTTTCGTTCCATCGCCACAGTGCTAAACCCCCTGAATCTGAAAACGCACCGGTTTGCACCACCGGCGACTTACCGTCGGGCTGCGCCTCGATCGACAGCCCGGTTGATACGCCCACCTCCGGCGGCAATGCCACGCTGAGCATTTCACCGCTGGGAGCGGCGTCTGCGGCGTTGCGGGCGGCGAGCATTCGGCTGACTAACTCGCTCATCATCGGCACGAACGCTCCGGACGACGCGAGCGAGGACCGCCCCAGATCGGCATTAAACACCGCCAGCGTTCCCGCGCCACAAGTGGTGACGACGAGTGCTGCCGATCGGTCGCTGAATCGCGCCAGCACGTCGTCATTCAGGCCGCCTTCTATTTGCCGACTCGCCAGACCGCCGGCAAACCGCAACGGGCCGAGCAACGCCGTTGCGTCCTCGCCTAGTGCGGAAAACGGAGATTGATCCTTTTTCCATTCGGCCAGAAACAGGTCGCGACGATCCATGTTGGCCGGCGACGGAATAAATTCCACCGGCATTTTCAAATCACTCCCCGCAGCATCGGCCAGGAGTTTAAGGTTAGAAGCATCCACCGACTCGCTCGCCAGGTACAGCACGCCGCGGCCCCGGCGCATCAGCCCGGCGAGCGTGCTGATCGTGTCGGCCGGCAACTTACCCGGATGATCGATCACGATCATCGAAGCGATCGCCAGCGATTCGCTGTCGGGCTTGGTCGGGTCCAGCCGAATGACCCTCTCGGCTGACGCGGGTGCGCTATCGTGCTGTCGCAATGGCACGAGAGCGCGTTCCACGAAGTGACTCGATGACGCATGCGGACGACTGGGCTCCCGCGTCAGCAAGGCATACACCGGCGGAGTACGGACGCCAAGCACAAACGGCCGAACGTCGTCTGCGGGCAAGGCATCCGCGTTGTTAACCAGCCGGGCACGCCCGGTAAGCCAACCGGCGGACGGTAATTGCACCGGCGCGGTCAGCGTTGTCTTCACCTGCGGCGGACACAAGCCCGCCGCGCGGTACGGGGTTTGGCCGAGCATCACTTCAACCTGCACCTGTTTGGCCTGCCTGGAGAAGTTTCCGATTTCAACTTGCAGTTGCGCTTCGCGCCCTTGCTGCAATTGCCCTACCACACCCACGCGAGTGATCGCCAGATTGGCTAATGATTGTTGCGGCGAGATCGAAACGAATTGGATTTTGGTATCCTTTGGAACCCCTGAAAAATCCGCCGCAGACCAGTTGCTGCGTTGGAAATCTGAAATGATGACGAGCTCCACCCGATTCCCCTGCGCGTTGGATGACGTCGCCAATAACTTCGCTGCGCTGTCGATGGCAGCCTGCACGTCAAGTCGTTCCGATCTGGGCTGCGCGGCGGCTAGGGATTGCCGCATTGCCGCCAGGTTTAGCGAAGGCTCATCGAACACCGCCCGGGGTTTAGCGGCGGATAACAGCAGCGATGCACGTAAGCCGGCCTGATACTTCAGGTAGTCGGCCGCCGTCGCGCGGCCGCGCTCGAACAGCGTCACGCCGCCGTTAACGGCGGCCGTGCTCTGGCTGCTGTCAAGGACGATGACGCGGACGGAGTTGCCCGGCTCTCCCGGAGTGATCAGCGGTTTGGCTCCGCTCAAGGGCCTCGCAAACGCCATCGCCACCAGGACGACGGCCGCGGCGCGCAGGAGAAGGACGAGCCAGTCGCGCAGCCGGTAGGTCGCGCGTTTTTGCTGCAGGATTTGACGAACGAAGCGGATGGTGGAAAGCGGCATCGTCCGCGGTCGCGGGCGCGTCAGCCAATGGATCACCACCGGCAGGCCGACGGCCGCCGCTCCGATCGCCAGAGCCCAGGGGTGGAGAAAATACATGCGCGATTCGTCATCCGTTTTGTTCGATCAAAAAGGTCCCTAGCGTCTGCATGTAAGGAACGGCGGTGGACACACGCCGGTAATCGCACCCGGTAGCTATCGCCCCGCCGCGAACGGCCGACACGTGCGACTCAAACGCCTTCTCGTAGGCCTTGCGAATGTCGGCCGGCGAGCAGTCAATCCGACCGTCGTTTTCCATGCCCTCAAAACGATACGCCACGCCTTCAGGGAGCGATTGTTCCTCGGGATGAATCACTTGCAAAACTGAAATCTCCCAACGATTGTGGCGGAACAAGCGAATCGCCGCGAAGACGGCGTCGAGATCGTCCACCAGAAAATCGCTCATCACCATTAGCACACCGCGACGATTGAGCCTGGCGAACAAGTCGCTGAGCGCGCCGGCGAGGTCGGTTTCAGGCGCGGGCTGGATACCTTCGATCGACTCCTGCAAACGCAGGATTTGGCTTGCCAAACCGTTGGGCGGAAAAAAGTCCACCAATCCACGTGCAACTACACCCAGGCCGACTCGGTCGCGTTGGTCGCGGATGAGTTGGCTGATAGCGGTGGCCAGGTATTGCGAGTATTCAAGTTTTGAGTGTCCACTATTCCCGCGGAAACTCATCGACGAGCTGGCGTCGAGCACGAGTGTGCAGGAGAGATCGGTTTCGTCCTGATAAAGCCGGACGTACGGTCGCCCGGTACGCGCGAGGACTTTCCAATCTAGGCGACGGAGGTCTTCGCCGGCGGAGTATTCGCGGTAATCAACGAACTCGCTGGCGCCCCCGCGCTGCTTGCTACGATGCCGGCCGGCGTAGACACCTTCGATCCGACCGCGCGGCGCGAAACGCATGTTCCGCAGCGACGCCAGCGCGGCCATATCCAGAAATCGCGTTGTGGGTGGTGCTGCGGTAACGGCTGACATCGTGAACCCCTCCCGATGTTGCTTTCTCTTCTACGGACGCAGTTCCGACAACAGGTGTGCGACGATTTTGTCCGATCCGATCCCGTCACCGATCGCTCGGTGGTTCTGTAGAATGCGATGCCGGAGCACCGGAAGCGCGACGGCGCGGACGTCGTCGATCGTCGGAGCCGGGCGACCGCTCAGAAGC
Source organism: Tepidisphaerales bacterium (assembly GCA_038229715.1). Taxonomy (GTDB): domain Bacteria; phylum Planctomycetota; class Phycisphaerae; order Tepidisphaerales; family Tepidisphaeraceae; genus JANMES01. Next base: position 30,069 of record JBBROD010000053.1, read on the forward strand.
GATCGTGCTTTGGCTGCCCGCACCAGGTTCTGCGATCCGCGCGGGCCCGCGCCCCAGGCCACATAGTCGGTCACGAACTTAGTTGCCCGCGAGTCGGCCGGCCGGCTGGCGCCACATAACTTGACCGCATAGGCCGCCACGCTTTGCGGGACGGGCACGCTCCAAACCAAGTCGCGGAGCCTTAGGAACGTTTCACGATCGAAGGTAGCCTCTGGCAGTTTCAGCGCGGCCCCGCTGGTAGCGAGTACGATCTGTTCTTCCTGCGCGGGTGATGGGTAACCGATGTGGATTTCCATCATGAATCGATCGAGTTGCGCTTCGGGGAGCGGATAGGTGCCTTCCTGTTCGATCGGATTCTGCGTCGCCACCACCAGGAAAGGGTCTTCCAGCGGATAAGTCTGACCGCCAACCGTAACATGCTGCTCGGCCATCGCTTCGAGCAGGGCTGACTGTGTTTTGGGCGTGGCGCGGTTGATCTCGTCGGCGAGGACCAGATTCCCAAACACCGGCCCCGGCCGGAAGGCCATCCGCGGCTGGCCGGTTGCTTCGTCGCGCCCCAGCAGCTCGTAGCCGGTGATGTCGGAAGGCATGAGGTCCGGCGTGAATTGCACGCGGGCGAACTTCCACTTAAACGCCATCGCCAGCGCTTTCACCATCAACGTCTTGGCAAGGCCCGGCACGCCGACCAGCAGCGAGTGTGAGCCGGTAAGCGCGCAGACCAGCAGCAGGTCCACCGCTTCTTCCTGCCCCACAATAACGTGATGCAGACTTTTACGGATATCCGCAACCCGTTCCGTAAAAGCGCTAATTTCCTGTTGGGCCATCTGATACGAATCGTAAAGATTACCGGCGCGCATTTGTCGTGGATTTGTCATGATAGATCGAGCTGCGCAAGGAGGCGGCCTCTCATGCATGTTGCCGATCACCACGGGGTTGAGGATTTAGATGGATTGGTTCGGGCTGAG
>JBBROD010000054.1:0-30614 GCA_038229715.1 Tepidisphaerales bacterium
CGATGCGACCTGTCCGCCGTCAGCCACCAACAGGTTGCGGCCATCGAGCGGGCGCTCAATAATCGCCCAAGAAAGTGCCTGGCCTATCAAACGCCGGACGAAGTCATGCGTCCGCTGTTGCGCTTGAAATGTTAATCCGCCAAGTGTTGGGTAATGCAGCAGTTCGTCGGACGTCGCATCGCTCAATCAACCGCCGCCAACATATACGACGATGACAATAAAACTGGCGATGAAAGCGGCGACACACAGCGCCGCGCCGATAATCAGTAAAACACCAATTCGACGCGCGGGCGAAAGAGTCCGCGTCTTTTCCGCTGCATAGTCGAGTGGCTGCTGCTGCATAACGTAATGCCGTTGAGCGGCCGCGGCGGCGCACGCGCGACGTTCGACCACAAGTGAAGTAACCGCCGCCGCGGTCCGCTCCAATGGCGGGTTATTTGGCACGCCGGGCCCGCTCAAAAACTTAGATAGCCAAACAGCATGTTCAACAAAACCGTCCCGCAAATCACGAGTCCGGCTAAACCCATGCCGCGATTGACGCGGTCCGAAGCCCGCAATGCCGTGATCCCGAAAACGACTCCGAACGGAACAGCAACTATCGCCTGCAGGTAGTCGTGCGTATTGTGATATCGATCGACTGCGATCTGCGGAGAGAACAACGCAACTATCGCGGCGACAACCGCGATCAATCCACGAATTGGCAAGCGACTCAGTGCCATATAACTACTCATTAACCTGACCCGCAGATCAATTAACGTTCCATCATCTGGCTCCTTTAATCTCGCGGAATATATCCGCGAGATTAACAGTCGAAAATAGGTTCCGCAATTCTGAACAGGCTGTTGACTCCTAAACAATCCCCCATCTCCGGAATGACTATGACGGCAGGTGCAGCGGATACCAATTGTGAAGCGGTCGGTAGGGGAATATTCCCCTCGGATCGCGAAGAAACGCGGATTGCTTCGCTGGCGGCGTTCCGCGGGTGAAGCACTGCCCGTAATTGTGGGAGGCGTGGGTGGATTCACCGCCATCGGGGGGTGCGACGCAGCGACCCGGAAACGGTTGATGGCTCGCGGGTAAAGGGACTGTCGCCAATCGTTTGCCTTACGGCTGCTGGAATGTGCGGGCGTCCCTCGTGAATTTCCTGGTGCGTTGGGGTAGTATTTACGATCCGAACGAAGGACCTATTTCTCCCGAAAGGACGGCCCAATGCCGCTGATGACCACCAAGCCGATGTTTGATCTCGCCTACGACGGCGGGTTTGCCGTCGGTGCGTTCAACGTCAACAACATGGAACTGGCGCAGGCGATTCTGGATGCGTGTGCGAAGGAAAAATCGCCGCTGATCCTGCAGATCAGCAAGGGCGCGCGGAAGTACGCCAACATCCGCTACCTCAAGGCGATCATCGACGCCGGTGTGGCGGAGTATCCTGACCTGCCGATCTGCGTTCACTGCGATCACGGCGATACGGTCGACCTGATTCAGCAGTGCGTCAATGACGGCTACACCAGCGTCATGATCGACGGCAGCCATTACGATTACGAAAAGAACATCAAGCTCACCAAGGACGCGACCGACCTCGCCCACGCCAACGGCGTGGTGGTTGAAGCCGAACTGGGCATGCTCGGCGGGATCGAAGAAGACGTTGTCGGCCTGGATGCGGCGGAGTACGAAAAGAACATCGAGAAGTTCCTGACCGATCCGGTGCAGGCGGTTGATTTCTGGAAGCGCACCGGGATCGACTCGCTGGCGGTTGCGATCGGCACAAGCCACGGGGCGTTTAAGTTCAAGCACGAAGCGAAACTTGCGTTCAACCGCATTGAAGAAATCATGAAGACCTGCCCGGGCCTGCCGCTGGTGATGCACGGCTCGTCGAGCGTGCCGCAGGAATTCATCGACCTGGTCAACAAGTACGGCGGGAGCATGCCCAACGCCAAAGGCGTGCCGGAAGATCAGATCAACATGGCCGTCAGCAAGTACGGCGTGTGTAAGGTGAACATCGACACCGATCTGCGCCTGGCGATGACGGCGAAGATTCGCGAAGTGTTTGTGACCAAGCCGGCGGAGTTCGACCCGCGCAATTACCTTGGACCGGCCCGCGAGGCGATCACCAAGATGGTGCAGCGAAAGCTCCACATGCTGAACAGCGCCGGCAAGGCCGACGCGATCAACAAGCAATGGGAAAAACTCGGCAAGCCGATGCCGAAGTTTTACGTCGGCAAGAAGTAATCGAGCTTCTTCACGCTGAATCGCAAAGGGCCGGCTATCGAGATAGCCGGCCCTTCTTTAATGCTGGTGCAGGTACGGTTTGGCAGAAGCGGGAGGTTGCGATGAGTGAACGCCCCACGGATCGATTGGCCGCGATGCGGAGGGACTACGTCAAAGGGGAACTGGTGGAGTCGCACGCGGCGAAGGATCCGTTCGAGCAGTTCGATCGCTGGTTCGCCGAGGCCGCGGCGGGAAAGATTCCTGAGCCGAACGCAATGACGCTCGCTACCGCGTCGGCCGACGGTGCGCCGGCGGCGCGGATCGTGCTGCTGAAGGCGGTGGACGATCGCGGCTTTACGTTCTACACCAACTACGAAAGCCGCAAGGGCCAAGAACTGGCTGCCAACGCACGGGCGTGTCTGCTGTTTTTCTGGCAGGCGCTGGCGCGGCAGGTGCGGATCGACGGGACGGTGGAGCGGGTGGATCGCCAGACGTCGATGGAATACTTCAACTCGCGGCCGCGCGAATCGCGCATCGGCGCGATCGTGTCGAGCCAGAGTTCGGTGATCGCATCGCGCGAGGTGCTGGAGAAGGAGTTCGCTAGGCTCGACAGCCTGTACGACGAGGAAGTGCCGCTGCCAAACAACTGGGGCGGGTACCGAGTGGTGCCGACGTCGATCGAGTTCTGGCAGGGTCGGCCGTCGCGGCTGCACGATCGGCTGCGATATCGGCGCGACCGGATGGGCGAATGGGCGATGGAGCGGTTGTCGCCATGAGCCGATCCAATAAGTTGTTGTTCTTGTGTACCGGCAACTACTACCGGTCGCGGTTTGCGGAGATGTATTTCAATCACTTGGCACGCGGGGCGGGGCTGGATTGGTCGGCAGAGTCGCGCGGGCTGGCGATCGAGCGCGGCGGGTATCTCGTCGGACCGATCTCGCCGGCGACGGTGGCGGAGTTGATGGCGCTGGGCGTTTCCCAGCCGGCCGAACAGCGCGGCATGTTGCAGTGCGCCGGCGGGGATTTGGAATCCGCCGACCGCGTCGTTGCGATCAAGGAGGCCGAGCATCGCCCGCTGCTGGCCGAGCGGTTTGCGGGGTGGGAGGATCGCGTGACTTACTGGCACGTTCACGATCTGGACGGCGCGACGGCCGAATCGGCGCTGCGTGAGCTTCGTCAACTTGTGCAATCGCTGATCGCGGAACTATTGGCTTAAAACTACTTGAACCGCGCGCGCGCTGCAGTATCATGAGCGCGTACGAACAGGCGGATCAGGATGATCAGCCTTCGCGATCCAAGGACGGATGCTATGCGATCACCTGCAAGCCGGGTTCTCGGCGTGGTCATCGGGGCGAGCCTCATCGGCTGTAACTCCGCTGCGCAGACCAAGCCCCACGTTGCGTTTTCCAATCGAACCGAATCCCCGTCGCCGGCTCAGCCGGACACGCCTCGCGCGTCGGATACGGCTAAGGAGGACGGTTCCTCGTCGGTCGCGCTGCTGGCGCAGAAGATGCAGGCGTATTCCAAGGAACTCGAGCCGCACTTGAAAGACCGCGCTGAGCGAAAGAGTGTTCAGCCGGCAAAAACGGAACCGGCCAATGCCTCGGATGTGAAGTGGAAGGACGACACCGCGTTCGTCGCCAAGGATTTGCCGCGAGACAACGCGACAGTTTCCGACGTTGCTCCGCCGGCGCACAAGTCGACAGCCGTCGATCCGGTTCCCGTCACGCCAACACCGGCAGCGTCGTTCAGCGCGCCGGCCAAGGGAGCCGAGGTTCCGCAGATCATTCCCGAAGGCGAAGACTTCAGCAGCGCCACCGGGCCGAAGCCGCCGCTGGTCGATAGCGATCAACTTCTGCAGCAACTGGCGGGCAAGATCAGAGACAATCCGCGCGACCTGTCATCGCAACTCGATTACCAGGTGGCGCAGTTGCTCCGCGGCGAGCAAGTTCCGCAGCTGAAGAGTATGGCCGGCCTGCCGGCGGAGGATCGCGAAGTCGTCACCGCGCTGCTCGACGGATTGAGCAATTTCCGCAGCAACGTGCGGAGCGACGGCAACCAAATGCTGAGCCAGAAAATCCGCCCGCTTGTGGAGATGGCGGATCGGCTGCGGTCGCAGGCGGATCTGGCGTTGCCAAGCGCGGTGCTTTGCACCAAAGTGGACGGCTTTGGCGTGTACGAGCCGATGACGCCTCGCTTCGGAGCGGGCAAGGATCACCGGGCGATCATCTATTGCGAAGTCGCGAATTTTGCCTCGCAGATGAACGACAAGAAACAGTGGGAAACCAAGCTGTCCAATGAAGTCACGCTTTACACCGAAACCGGAATGGTCGCGATGGCGGACAAGAGCAAATCGATCGTCGACCTGTCGCGCAATCGCAGGCATGATTTCTTCATCGTCAAGATGGTCAAATTTCCAGCCACCCTTACTGTGGGGCGGTACGTTCTGAAGATCGCCGTGACGGATCAGCAATCCAACCGCGTGGCCGAAACCACGATTCCGGTGCAAATAGGGGCTCAGTAAACAAAACGCTGGCCGGTGAACTTTCGCGTTCCAAATAGGTGTCATCCTGAGCGGTACTCCGCGAAGGATCTCGCGGCGATTGCAAAGCTAGATCCTTCGCGGAGTACCACTCAGGATGACAGTTCTGGATTGTCAGATTGTCATAGGCGACGCACTTCATTTACTTCATTGCGGTTTTGGGGTACTCAAATGAGTTGTTCCGTTGGAGATACGCCTATGCGCTGGTCGCTTTTGCTTCTGTTGGGTTTAGTGGTGGGTTGCTCAACCACCCGTGAGATCACGTTTACCGCGATTCCGTCCGACGCCACGCTGGCCGTCGATGGTGTGACGCGCGGTCCCGGGCCGATCACGGACAAGATTAAATTCAAACGCGCTAATGACTTTCACACGTTTGCTGCGTCGCGGAAGGGGTTCAAGGATCAGCGGGTTGATCTTCACCGCGATGATGACAAAACGTCTTACAATATCGTGCTCCGCAAGCAGAGCAAAAAGCTGACGTTCAGCGTACTGCCCGTGCCGGCGATCGTTTCAGTGGATGGTCAACCGCTGAGCCGGGACATGACCCGGCAAATCGCGGCTGAGCTGGAGTTCGGCATTGACGGCAAGGATCAGTGGGTGACGCACACCGTAAAGGCGGAACGCCCGAACTTCGCGCCGGTCGAGATGAAGATCAAGTTCGACGACGCGACCGCGATTTACGTGTTGAATCTGGAACCATTGCGCAAGACGGCGACGATCACATCGAACCCGCCGGGCGCGGAAGTGTTCATCGACGGCGATCCGCTGGGCAAAGCTCCGGTGACCGACCAGAACCGTCCGTATACTTTCGACGTTGAAGCGGGCGCGTTTTCGCCGCACAGCGTGCGGCTGGTCAAGCCCGGCTACGATCCCATCGAAAAAAATATCGGCTGGGACGACGGCAAAACCGATTACACCATCGACATGCTGGCGAAGAACAAAACGGTCCGCATCGTGACCGATCCGGCCAACGCGGTCATCGAGATCGACGGCACGAAGCTGCAGCCCGACGCCGTCGGCGTGGCGACGGTCAAGCTCGATTTCCCGCCCATCAACGACGCCGGCGAGCTGAAAACCTACACCGCCACCATCAGCAAGAAGACGGCCGACTCGGAATGGACGCCGGTTAAGCTGCCGATCGCATGGGAAAGCGGCAAATCTGATTACAGCGTGACGCTCAAGGAAATCCTCACCAAGCCGGTCTCTCTCATCATTCCCGAGCCGCAACGTACGGATAACGGCTGGCAGTTTATGCCTAAGACGATCAGCACATTGGCGTACAAAGATGTGACCGAAGGCAGCCGCAAGCAATCGCCGTCGCAGCTGACGCGATTGCCTAAGGGCACGATCATCGACACCATTTCGGTTTCGCCGGACGGGGCTTCGGTGCTGTTTTCGATCCTGATCGTGGGACCGGAGAAGAACGACTTCCGCTCGCAGCTGATGCTGGTGAAGACGGACGGCACGAGCGGGCCGACGTATTTTTCCGACGGCAAGAGCCTCGATCTGACGCCGGGCTTTACGCCGGACGGCTCGCAGATCGTATTCAGCAGCAACCGCGCTGGCACGCGGCTGAGCATTTGGCAGATGTCGGCTGTTGGCGCGCCGGGCATCACGCAGCTAACCACCGGCGATACCAATGACCTTTGGCCATCGATCGACTCTGATCCGCGGCCGCGGATGTACTATCAGACGCTGGTGGATACGCGGTCCGATGCGCGGCTGTTCATGACGCAACTCGGCACGACGATCCGCACCGATCTCACCCAGCAGGGCGGCCGCCAGCCGCGCGTCAGCCCCAAGGCCGACAGTGTGGTTTTCACCGGCGTGAACGAACGCACGGGTAAGCGTGATCTGTTCCTGATGAGCGACAAGGGCGGCGCGCCGCAGAATCTCACCAACACGCCGGACGTGGACGAGTTCGATCCCGCCTGGAACAAGGACGGTAGCCGGCTGGCGTTTGTTTCCGATCGTGGCACGGATGAGGAAAAGCGTCACAACTTCGATATCTGGATGCTCGACGTCACCAAGGCCGAGGCTCCTTCGCAAATCACCAGCAATGGTAGCTGGGACGACTGCCCCGCGTGGGATAGCAGCGGCGACAACATCTACTTCCGCTCAAACCGCGGCGGAGAGTGGAACGTGTGGAAGGCGCCGGTGAAGTAGGCGTACCCAGCGTACTGCACACGATCGACAGTTACCGTCATTCCGAGCGGCACTCCGCGAGGAATCTCGGGTGTCGAACGGTGTGGTGCGCCACGATATTCCTCGGGGAGTACCGCTCGGATTGACGCGCGACACTATTCCAAATGACCAACTAAACCCCGCCCGATGACGGCAGTTTGTGTTGATCCTTTTCGATTTCGGCCATCTGCACTTCCACTTCCGCGTTGATCTCCGCGCCGGTCAGCAGCACCAGCGCGTCGATGTAGAAGAACAACAGTAGGATCGCCACGCCGCCGACGGTGCCGTAGGTTTTTTCGTACTTGCCGAACTTGTCGACGTAGAAGCGGAACAGAGTCCCCAGCAACATCCAAACGATCACGCAGAAAACCGAGCCCGGCGACAGAAACCGAAGCTGCGTCTTGGCGGCCGTGCCCCAGTGGTAGAGGATCGCCAACACCATAAACAGCAGAACGAACGAGAGCGAAAAGCGGACCAGATGCCAGCCGACCAGGATGGGTGCGAGCCATTTGGGGTTCCAGCCGTGCTGATTGAGAAAGTCTCCGCCGTGAACCTCGGCGAAGTTAGCGGCGATCGTGCCCAGCGGCAGCAACGCCAGCACCAGCAGGATCAAAGTGGCTACAACGATCGTGAGCAGGATCGCCAGCCCGCGTTGTTTGTAAAACGGGCGGCGTTTTTCGACATCGAAAGCGGCATCCAGCGCGTTCATCGTCATCGCCATCCCGCCGCTGGCCGCCCAGATGGTGATGAGCAGGCCGACACTGAGCAGGCTGCTCTTGGGCTGGTTCATAAAACTTTTGACATTGTCCAGCACCACGTCGGCCTTCTTCGGCAGGTTTTCGGACAACATGGTTTGCAACTGCGACTCGGCCTTGCCTTTGATGTTTTCCGGCAGGTACGGCAGCAGCGAGAGCATGAAGATCAGAAATGGAAAGATCGCGAACAGCCATGCGTACGCCAAGGCCGACGCTTGCGTGAAGAGGCTGTCGTCGCCGACTTCCCGCCAGATTTTTTTCGAAAAGTTGATCGGGCCGACGCGGCGGGCAACAGTGTAGAGATCGCGGATACGGGCCATGATGCCACACCTTAGCGAAATTTGCCGTTTCGCCTAGCGGCGTCCTCCCTCTCCCCGGAGGGGAGAGGGCGGGGGTGAGGGGGGAAGCGTGAATCTTTTGGTAAGGTCGATTTTCAAGACCCACTGCGTCATCTGTATTCGACGCGGTTGGCGTAACACACGGATTTGAGTTGGAGCGTTTCTCCCCTCACCCCAACCCTCTCCCCTCCGGGGAGAGGGAGCCGGAGACATCACATCAATTGCCAGCGACGGCGGGTGATCCATTCGGCCAGCAGCAGGGCGAACGCAAGCGCCGCCTGCATGGGCAGGTCGTACTTGGTGTCCCACTGCGGCGGGCGACCGATCACCGCCAGGCCGCTTCGGATAAAGCTGGCCAGCGGCACGGTTTGCTGCTTGACCGAGCCGCTCTCGGGGTCCGCGCGGATCAACTGGTCGACCAACTGCGGCAGTTGGTTGAGATCAAACGCGAAGCCGCCGGTCGTGGTCGCGATCGAACGGAGCAGAGCAGGGTTGGCGGCGACTTTCAGCATCTCGTCGGCCGGCGCGATCACGCTGAACGCGACCGACTGCGAGCCCAGCGGCTTGCCGTCCTTGGTGGCGTTGATCGTTGCGGCGTATTCGCCTTTGGCGAGCGCGGGCATGTTGGCCTGGTACATACCCGTGTGCGAATCCACCGGCGTGAAGTTGAACTGCTGCGTGTTCTTATCGCCGGGATGGCCGACCACCATGCTCACCTGAGCGAACCGAGTGGCGTCGCCTTTATCGTCGCGCACCATCGCACGCACGGAGACGGTTTGCCCGAGCTGGTAGATGCTTTTGGAGATCAGCGCCTCCACGCCGGCCCCGCGAGAGCGGTTCCGCACGTCCACGCCGGCCAGCCAGCGGATGAGTTGCCCCCACAGGCGGTTGTACGGGCTGTCCTGCCCCATGCCGCGCAGCGGGAGATACCACAAGTACGTCGTGTCGACGGTGAATGCGCCGGATCGCCCGTCGCCGTACCGCTGCACCGCCAGCACGATCTGCGGCTTGCCGTCCGGGCCCGGTCGGTCTTGATGGGTGATCAGGATCGACGCGCCGCTCTTGGCCTTGGGCACCACCACATTGCCGCGCAACGGCGGGAGGGATTTGTTGCCCGGCTTGTCGTCAACGCCGAACCAATCGCTCAAGCCTTCCATCGCGGGATGGGTCGATCCCTCGGCGGTCAACCGCGGGACGAATTGCGATTTCTCCTGCTGGCTGGAGGCATCGCCGACGAAGACCGGAAGGGCGCGTTCGATGGCGGAGTCTTTGTACCCGCCGTTCCCGAAATTGTTCTGCCCGCCGATCATCAGCAGCCCCGTGCCGGTGTTGACCGCCTGCTCGATCGCGGCCTGCTGCGGCTTGGTGAGGAAGCTGGCGTCGAGATCGCCGAGGATGATGACGTCGAACTTTTTCCACTCCTCGGTGCTGACGGGCATTTTTTTAATCGCCTCGCCGGCCACCGTGCCGGAGGCGTCGAACTCGCTCTTGGTCGTGCGCAGGAGCGTCGCCAGTTCCATGTTCGAGTCGCGATCGAGTGCGAATTTCAGCGGCTTGTATTCCGGACGGGCCCGGCCTTCGACGTAGAGGACTTTGATCCGCGGATCGAGCGCCAGGCCCTGCAATTCTTGTCGGTTGTCGACGGTGGATCGCTCGCCGACGACAGGATCGACCCACACCGCCAGCCGCTGCACGCCGATCACGGTCGGCTTGAACGGCAGTTCCACGGTCTGCCCGTCCACCGTCGGCTGAAGCACCAGCGACTGCGTCACCAAGCTGCCGATCGGCTTGCCGGTGACGGCGTCGAGCTGCGACATTTTCACTTCCACCAGCCGGTTCGGCAGGGCGGACGATTTGATGACGGCTTTGATCTTCGTCTCACTGCCGACGACGAAATCGTCGGGCGCGATGATGTCTTCGACCGCGATGTTCGCGAGCGTTGCTGGCTCCGCCTGGTCCGATCCGACGCGGACGGTATGGATCGGCCGCTGCGATTCACGGACTTTCGCCAGCACGTCCGGCGAAGTGTTATCAATGCCGTCTGAGATCAGGACGATCTGCGCGTCGGGTCGATCGACTTTCTGCAGCACCTTGCCCACGCCGGCGACGATATCGGTCGCCTGCCCGTCGGGTTTGGCGGTCTTGAAGTCGGCGGCAGACTTCAATTCCTGGGCGCTGGTGGCGAATGTGAAGAAGTAGGGCACGAAGTGCTGGCTGATCTTCGGCAATTGAGGCCCGAGGGCGGCGACGACCGATGCGAAGCGGGTCGGGCCGTTCTGAACGTCGGGCACGCTCATCGAGCCGGAGGTATCGACGAGAAAGACCAGCGGTTTTTCTGGTGTTAGTCGGGCGATGTAACGGATGACCGGCTCGAACAGCATGGGCACGAGGAGGAGCAGGGCAATCAGCCGAAGGCCGAGCAGGATGCCCATTCGCCTGCCGCCGAGTTGGCTGGAAAGGTTGAGGTAAAACGTGGCCGACAAGACGGCCAGCATCACATAGGTCCAAACCAAGCCGACGACGGGGGAGTGAAGGAAGGGAATCGCGACGACCAAAACCGTCCCCAGCACGCCGACGGCGATGAGCGGAAGCGAAAGCCGTCGGCGGGCGTCGAGCCATGGTTTTCCCATGGCCGCATAGCTCGCCAGGCCACAAGCGGCCGCGATGCAGATCCACATCCACCAGTCCCATGTGCCTTGGCGGAGAATGTCGAAAGACCAGTTGCTCATGTTAAAAACGCGCGGCCGCACCGCATGCCAACGGACAAAACCTCACCTGTACCACGGGCCTCTGGCCCGTGCATGGTGCTCTATCATTTCGAAAACCGCGATTCTTGACGTTCGGGCGCATCAAGCACGGTCCGGAGGACCGTGGTACGGGCAACAGCTTTCGCCAAAAAGCTCAATCATTCACGTCCAAACGTCCGATAATCAACTACAGTGACGATACGCCTTACGCTCTCCATCCTCCTCGTTCTACTCCTGGCCGGCCATGCCGTTGCTCAGCCGGCGGAGGTTTCGCGCGTGTTGCGATCGTTCGATTTCGAGGAACGCGCCAAGGGCAACGCCGAAGACCTGCCCATGCACTGGACCAAGGTCGAAGGCGACAACCTCCCGCACTACGTTAACGGCACGCTGGCTACCGACAAAGCCCGGTCGGGGCGATTCAGCTTCCGCTATGATCTTAACGGCGGCTCCTGCCTTTACCGCTATGATACCGGGCAGATCAAGGTTCAGCCCGGCGCTCACTACCGGGTCGAAAGTTTTGTCCAAACCACGCTGCTGAAAAACGCCAAGGCCCGCATGTCGGCCTACTTCACCGACATCGACGGGCACGTCATCGCCAACAGCACGCGCAACTCCGAACTCTACGCCTACGCCGGTGGTGATCCGGAGTGGAAGCGATTGAGCATTGAGCTCTCGGCCGACAACGAAAAGGCGGCGTTTTTAGTGATCGATCTGGGCCTGCTTCAGCCGGTGCAGTTTCTCGCGAAAACGCTCGGCGACCGCACGCTTTACCCGCAGGATATTTACGGCGCGTGCTGGTGGGATGATATCAGCGTTTCGCAAGTGCCTAAAGTCGTGATGACGACCGATCGCCCGGGGAACATGTTTCGCCGGAGCGACGTTCCGCGCCTGACGGTGCTGGTGAATGATCGATTTACCGACGACCTGGCCGCCCAATTGGTGATCCGTAATGCGGAGGGCAAAACCGTCTATCAGCGATCCGGCGCGCTGGACATGTCGGCCGCCCAAACGCTCGGGCCGGGACAGAAGAAGATGACATTGACGTTGCCCGAGCTTCCGCCCGGCTGGTACGAGGCGGCGCTGGTGATGAACAGCCAGGGCACTTACGTCGGCGAGCAAACGCTGGACCTGATCCGCCTGGCCGACGACGCGCCGCCGGTGTCGCCAGACCCGCGGTTCGGCATTAACGCATTGACGCTGCCGTTTGAAGGCTGGGGCGAACTGCCCGACATCCTGCCGTTCCTCGGCGCGGGGCGGATTAAGTTGGCGGTCTGGTCGAGTGCCGGCGACATCCAGCAGCAGGATCCGGCCTCGTTCGATCGATTGCTGGAACGGCTTGCCGGACTTGGCATTACCCCGACGGCGTGCCTGGTCGATCTTCCGCCGGACCTGGCGAAGAAACTGAACGTCAACGGCTGGCCGCAGATGCTAGCCGCGCCGAAGGATGTTTGGCAGCCGCAACTGGCGTTTTTAATCGCCCGCCACGCCAACCACCTGGACCGCTGGCAACTGGGCGCGGACGGCAGCGATGTATTCGTCACCGACCCGCGCATGCGCGACGCGTACCAGACGATCTACAAGGAATTCGCCAACCTCGTTGAGAAGCCCGATCTGGCGATGCCTTGGCCGGCCTGGTACCAGATGGAAGGAAAGCTCCCGGCGACGGTGGCGCTATCCGTCCCGCCGAGCGTGCTGCCGAGCCAACTGCCGCTCTACATCGGCGACATGCACAAGCAGGAGGGGCAGAACCTGTCGATCAGCCTTGAATTGCTCCAGCGCGAGCAGTACGGCCGTGACGTGCAAATCCGCGACCTCGCGCAGCGCGTGGTGTACGCGCTGTCCGCCAACGCACTACGCATCGACTTGCCATTGCCGTTCACGGTTAAGCGTGAAGGCGACGCGGTGGTGAAGCAGCCGCAGGAGTTGCTGCTGATCATGCGAACGCTGATTACGACGCTAAGCGGCAGCGTGTTTAAGGGCAAAGTACCGATCGCCGAGGGCGTAGAGGCGTTCCTGTTCGATCGCAATGGCCAAGGCATTCTGGTGCTTTGGGATCGCGGCACGACGCACGCCGTCAAGCAACTCGCGATCAACCTCGGCGAACACCCGGCCAGCATCGATCTGTGGGGCAACGTTTCACCGCTGCTGATGGTCCGCGATAAAAAGTCCGGCACGGTTCAACTCGACATCGGGCCTATGCCGACGATTCTTGTCGACATCGACGGCCCGCAGGCACAACTGCGAGCCAGCGTCTCGTTCGATCGCCCGTTGCTGGAAAGCAGCTTCAAGCCGCACACCCGGCACATTCGTTTCGTCAATCCGTACCGCCTTGCGATCGGGGGCACGCTGAAGCTGCGTGCTCCCGAAGGGTGGCGGATGGATCCGCAAATCCTCACCTTCACGCTGAATCCGGGCGAGACGTTCGACCGCGAAGTGACGATCGAATTCCCCTACAACAGCTTCGCCGGGCCGAAAACGATCAACGCGCAGTTCACCATGCAAGGCGAAAGCGAAAACACCTTCACCGTCCCGGTAATGCTGAACCTCGGCCTGAGCGACGTCGGCGTGCAGAGCCTGGCGATCCGTGACGGTAACGACATCATCGTTCAGCAGATGATCAGCAATTACGGCGATAAGCCCATCGACTACACCGCGTTCGCGATCTACCCCGGCACGGCCAGGCAGGAGCGGCTGGTCACCAACCTCGGCCCGGGTCGTACCACGATTAAGGTATACCGTTTCAACAACGTGAAAATCCTCACAAGCGCCAAAGTCCGCTCCGGCGTGAAAGAACTCGTCGGCACGCGGATCCTGAATGACGAAGTGGAAATCAAGTAAAAGAGCGACTACTTTTTGGGCGCGCCGCCCTCAGTGTAATCGCGGTTGTGAGTCAGTTTGAATTGTCGGCGAGCGAGTTGCCCAAAAAACTCACTCGTACCACGGGCCTCCGGCTCGTGCTAACCATCCAAGAATTCCCAAGACGCATATTGCTTGAAGTTCGAGCACCATCGGCACGTGCCGGAGGCCCGTGGTACGATCGAGTGTCTAGATGAACCGACGAAGCCCTACCGAAATCGCCATCGGGTTTTTCGCCACCACCCAAAGGATTTTGTAGCATTCCGTGGATTCCGGTGTGTACAATCTGATCACATCCTTGATCCCCAACCGGAGGTTTCGATGACGCAGCTATCGGCCCCGACGAGTTCTTCGCCTGGTTCTCCCGGCCAACCCAATGCCATCCCATGCAGGTCCGGCATGAGATTGCCGAGATGGATTATTCCAGCAGTGGTTGTGGTGGGTGCGCTATTTTTCCTGGGGTCTATCCTTCTGCCGAGCGGATGCAAATCGCGTGAGACCGCCAATCGCATCAAGTGCGCGGCGAACCTTAGGCAGATCGGAAATGCACTGATGCTCTTCGCCAAAGAGCACGACGGCAAGTTTCCAGATCAGTTGTCAGAGTTGATCGCGACGGAAGATCTGACACCCAGCGGTTTGGTCTGTCCCTCCGGCACGGCAGACGCTTCAACCGCTTCCTCCCCGACGCAGTTGGCTGCGGATTTACTTGACAAGCGGTATTCGTCGTACATCTATATCAGGCAGAACCTCGGCAACCCCGATAAGGCAATCGTCGTCGAATCGGTCAAAGATCATGATGAAGACGGCATATGCGTCCTGTTCGGCGACTACCACGCGGAGTTTATGCAGTATCGGAAAGGCAGGCCAGAAATGCTGGCAACGCTTGGCATTCCCGATGACATCATGAAAGTCATAGTCGAGCAATAACCTACAAGCGGCACTCGATAATTCGAGTGCCGCTTCGTGTCTTCGTTGTTTCGTAGTTCAATCTTTACTTGTGCTGCTTCTCGTACTCAGTGACCAGCCGCTGCTGATCGCCGGTGTTTTGGAAGCTGACGATTTTCGAGCCGTAGTAGTCGGAGACCGTCGGGCCGGACTCGCCGGTTTTGATGAACGTCTGCATGGCTTTGACGTCGCTGAAGACGTACATCTGCCCGTTTTTGTTCACTTCAAAATAATCCGCCTTGGCCGGCCCGGCGGCGGGGGTGATGGACTGCGATGCACAGCCGATGAACATCGACAATCCCGCAACAGCAAGTAACACTCGCTTCATTCGATTCTCCTTCTTGGGTTGAGGTGAAGGGAGAGAGTAAGCGAGTTGCGCAAGTGTCGTGTTAACGTGCGGTCAGGGGTTCGTGAGCGTCTGCAGGTTTAGAACTTCAAAATTTATCGCGAAGATGCGAAGTCGCGAACCATACCAAAGGACAGAATCACAGGAGTTTCCTCGCATTCTTTCTTCGCGTCTTCGCGTCTTCGCGGTTATGTTTGGAGTTATTATAGAAGCTCGAAGTCTATTCAGCGAACCGCTTGACGATGAGCGTATCGTTCTGCCCGCCGAACCCATACTTGTTGCTCATCACCACGTCGATCTTGCCCGCCCGGGCCTTGTTGGGAACGTAGTCCAGATCGCATTCGGGATCGGCAAAATCCAGATTCATCGTCGGCGGGAGCATCTGGTCGCGGATCGCCAGCACGCAGCAGATCGTCTCCACCGCACCGGCGGCGGCGATGAGATGGCCCATCATGCTCTTGATGCTGCTGACGGGAACCTTGCGGGCGTGATCGCCGAACACTTTTTTGATCGCGCTGGTTTCATTGCCGTCGTTCTCGCTGGTGCCCGTGCCGTGGGCGTTGATGTAGTCGACGTCCGTTGGCGAGAGCTTCGCGTCAGCCAGCGCTTCTTTCATGGCGTTGATCGCGCCAAGGCCTTCAGGATCCTGATCGGTGATGCGGTACGCATCGGCGGTGCTGCCGTAGCCGGCGATCTCGGCGAGGATTGTCGCGCCGCGGGCTTTGGCGTGGTCGAGGGTTTCGAGGATGAGCATGCCCGCGCCTTCGCCGAGCACGAACCCGCCGCGCTTGCCGTCGAACGGCCGGCTGGCTTTGCGCGGTTCATCACTGCCGATCGAGTCGATCAGCTTTTGGTTCTCGGCTAATGCGGTCAGGCGGTTAAAGCCGGTGACGCCGAACGGGTGGATCATCGAGTGCGCGCCGCCGCCGATCATCACGTCCGCGTCGCCGCGCCGGAGGATGTCGGCCGCCTCGCCGAGGGCTTGCGTGCTGGCGGCACAGGCGGTCAGGCAATTCATCGCCGGCCCGCGGGCGCCGGTGAGAAGCGCCAGATGCGAGAGGGGCATGTTCGGCTCCTGCTCAAGCTCTCGCGTCACGTCCATCAGCTGGCTGGCCAATTCTTGCCACTTCACGGCGTTGATTGACTGCGTATCGTTCTGCCACGAAGCGATACCCGCGGTGGTGAACGCATCAAAGTCCAGCGAGCCTTCGCCGCTGCCGAGGTAAATACCAACACGGTCGAGATCGAGCTTAGCCCTATCAAGGCCGGCCGATTTCCAAGCCTGCGCGCACGCCGCAAGTGCGAACTGGGTGTTGCGTCCGCCGGCGATGTGATCGGTGACGTCGGCGATATGATCGCCGAGCTTAAAATCCTTCACCTCGGCTGAGATCGTGGTGGGGAAGGTTGACGCATCGAACAGCGTGGTGCGTGCGATACCCGATTCGCCGTTGAGGAGGCGTTTCCACACGCTTTCGATGGTATGACCCATCGGCGTGACCCAACCGATTCCAGTGATGACGACTCGGTTCATGCAACGCTCCACTTGACTAGACGACGTCGAATCCGCGAACTTGCTTTGACTGCCGCCTACGGGCGACTACAAACGGAATCCCTGTCAAGCTTGAAACAGTAAACGCAATGCCCGCTACGAAGCTCAGCGTTTCGGCATCTCTAAAAGTCCAAGGTGCACTAGCATTTCGAAGGAGAACAACTGCTCCGGTAATAATGACGACGTTGAATAGGATCGCCAACCAAAAGCGGCGAATAAAAAAATGACTACCTGCGGTAAACACAGCAGCTATGGCGATGGCGATAATGACTCGAGACCATACGATACCTTGCATTGTCATATTCTCCTAAACACCAGCGCCGCATTCTGCCCGCCGAGGGAGTAGACGGTGCTGACAGCAACATCGATTTTCGCCTCGCGGGGCGCGCCGGCGACGTTGAGAGACTTTCCGTCGATAACGTTTTTCGTGTTGATAGCCGCCGGAATCACGCCGTGGTGCAGAGACAGCACCGCCGCCGCCGCGTCGACGCCGGAGCCGGCGGCCAGGCTGCTGGTTTGGGCCTTAATCGGGGCAAGCGGCACGCGACTGAGCGCGCCTCCAAAGACGCTGTGCAGCCCGGCGAGTTCGGCGCGGTCATGCGTGGGAATGCCAAGGCCGGTCGGGATAACGAGGTTCACCGCCGTCGGTGGCAGGTTGGCTTCGGCCAGCGCTTTGAGGAGCGCCTTGCCGTAGCTGTGGCCGGTCGGGTCGGGCGCGGTGATTTTGTAGCTGTCCTGGCTAGCGCCGAAGCCGACGAGTTCTGCGTAGATTTTCGCGCCGCGTTTTTCGGCATGTTCGAGCGATTCAAGAATGAACAAGCCGCCGCCCTCACCGACGGCCGTGCCGGTGGCTTCGGTATCGAACGGGCGGATGGCTTTTTCCGGCGAATCATTGTGGGCGGTGCTGACGCGCTTAAGCAGGCACTGCCGCATCAGGCCCATCGGCTGAATTTTGGTTTCCGCGCCGCCGCAGATGGCAAGGTCGGCCGCGCCGCGCTGGATCGTGCGGAACGCTTCGCCGATCGCCAGGTGGCTTGAAGCGTCAGCACAGGTGATCGTATTGCTCGGCCCGCGCAGACCGTGAACGATCGTCACGTGGCAACTCAGCATGTTGGGCAAATACTTCAGCAGCCACAACGGCGTCAGCTGTTGCATGCCTTCCTTGCCCCATTTTTTCAGATCGAGCTTTTGACCGTCAGGCCCGGCGGCGGTGGATAGGGCGGCGGTAAGTTCGTTCAGGTCAACGCTGATCAGCCCCGCGCCGATGTTGCAGCCGAAGCGCGCCAGATCGACGCTCGGTGAATCGCTGTGCGCCTTGGATTTGATGCCCGCGTCGATAAACGCGTCCTCGGCCGCGATGACGGCCAGCTCGGTATCGCGGGCCATCACCTTCGTGCCTTTGCGGTAGCTCTTGGGCACGTGCTCGGAGATTTTATACGCGGGCACCTCACCGGCGATCTGCGATGGAAAGCCCGACGGATCGAATTGCGTAATCCGCCGCACGCCCACCTGCCCGGCGATCAGGTTTTCCCAGAACGCCTTGCTGCCAATACCGATAGGGCTGGTCACGCCAATGCCAGTGATGACGACTCGTCGGGCCATAGGTGGGACATTCTACAGAGGAACGGCAGAACTCAAACGGTAGGTCTTCAGCAGATCGGTAAACTGCTCGGTAAAGACGAAATTGTGGGCTGGAAACCGCAGGCCGGCCATGTTCTGGTCGATGTGGCTGAACATCAGCTCGATCTCCGCCACCAGTTGCGGCCCGGCGGGGTCGGCCACGGTTACCTTGCCGGTGATGCTGGCGCCTTGTTCGGAAAGCTGATCGATCTTGGCTGAATACTCGATGGTATCCCCGGGCCGAACTAGGCGATGGAAGGTGGCCTTCCCGATCTTGGCCAAGATGACTTTTTCTGCAAAGTTCCGCGCCTCGCCGACCAAAATGCCCGCCGTCTGCGCCATGCCTTCGACGATCAGGCTGTGCGGCACGATCGGAAACGCCGGGAACAAATCGTGCAGATGCTCCTCGGCCAGCGTCACGTTCTTAATCGCCGTCGCGGAAGTGCGAGACGTGAACTCGGTGAATTTGTCGATCCAGATCCAGCGCATTAGTTGGTAGTTGGTAGTTGGTAGTTGGTAGTTGGTAGTTGGAAAAGCGACTTATTAGCTACCAACTACCCACTGTCAACTACTAACCTTCCTCAAGCATTCACCTTCGACTCTACGTAATTCACCACCGTATCCACGGTGAACTGCATCTTGTTGATGTCCGGGTCTTTCTCCAGTTCGGTGAAGTCGACGTGGGGCATGCGTTTTTTCATCTCGACCATGCCGGCCGGCGTGATTCGGCCGTTCTGGACGTATTCGGCGTTGGTGAACAGGTCCTCGGGGAACATCTCGCCGCGCGGGATCTTAATGCCGAACGCCTTTTCCAGCCGGAAGACGATGTCGAGGAAATCGATGCTCTCGGCCCCCAGGTCTTCGCGCAGCGTGGCGGTGGACGTGACTTCTTCTTCGTCAACGCCTAGCGCGTCCACGAGCACCCCTTGCACCTTCTTGTAAACTTCTTCACGAGTCATGAGAGTGTCCTTCTGTGTAGGGCATGCTATTGCAGGCCGCACGACGATCGGCACGCAAGAGCGTGCCCTACTTTCTACAGTTCAACGCGCCCTTGTTGGAGAACGGTCCAGCGGTGCTTCGTATGCTCGGCCAGCTTTGCGTCGAGATGCGCTAGCGCCGGCTGTTTGTCGCCAAGGTTAAAGTACGACAGTTCAACGCGGGCCTGTAATGCGGTTTGATCGCCGACGTAGCCGATGGCCTTGAACGTCGCGCCTGCGTCGGTCGGTTTCAGGTAATCGACTTCCACGCGAAGCTTATTCCCCGGCGCGACGAAGTGCCCGTACTTGACGTTTTTCGCTTCTTTGAGCACCGCCATCGACCTCCCGAACGTCGTGCGATGGTGCAGCAGCCAACCGGCCGCCTGGGTGATCGCTTCGAGCATCATCACGCCCGGCAAAACCGGGAACGTGGGAAAATGGTCGGCGAGATACTCCTCAGCCAGCGACACGGTTTTCACCGCGACGATGCGCTCATCCGACAACTGCTCGATTTGATCAATCAGGTTAAATTTCACGCGCTTGCCGCAGCCTCATCCATGAGGCTTATCCTAGCCGCCGGTTTTATCGGTACTTGTAAGGGATTGCAAGCGGAAGCGAGCGTTCAGTGCAGGCTTTTAGCGATTAGATCCCACACCACGACGTAGGCATTGCCCCACGATTCGGTCCGGAAGAATTCCGTCGGCACGCCCGGGTTACCGATAAACGGCCGAAGCAGCCAGCCCATTTGAATCCCCACGAACGCGTAAATCACCAGCCAGCCGCGTAGCAAAAGCCGATGACGCGGGTCGCGGTCGATCAGCGGTTTGTACAAACGCCTGAGCATCCACTGTGCGGCTAACGAAGCGAGCGTGAACATCAATGCGTTAAACATCACGGCCCGCTCGTAAACCGCTGACGACGCGTACCAAAGCGCCGTCAGCGGCGCGAGGCTCGTCAGCACGATCGCCAGGCACGCCTGCGTGGCGGCGACCGCCCGCAAGGCGGCGGGGAAATCATCGCGCACGCCCAGCAGCGTATTCAGCACAAAAAAGCTCGGCAGGCTGATCGCGAAAGTCGCCAGCAGCAGCAGGGGCATCTTGGTAGCGGAGAAGACCATCTGCTTCCCGCGAATATGGCCATCGATGCTGAACGAACCCATCACCAGCCCGTAGGCGATCGAGAAGACCGCGATGACAACGATCATCCGGCGAGTGGACGTGAGTTGCCCGCGGAGGATGCGATCGATGTCGACGAAGCGGATCATAGGTGTCTTACTCCTTCGCCCGGTACGCCGGGATAAGCGTTCAGCCTATCCAATCAGATAAATCCACGAATAACACGAATCTACACGAATCAAGAATTGATTTTCCTATTCGTGTAGATTCGTGTTATTCGTGGACCTATTGAATCCCACAGAAGAACCCGCACCCTGCCCTCTCCCGGCGTACCGGGAGAAGGTACATTGTTCGATTACCGATGCCCGCGGGCGTTCCACTCCATATCCCAGCCCATCAGCCGCGCAGCGTTTATTCCAACCGCTTCAAAGAAGTTCGACTGCCTCGGCCGCAGCCAGGTGAACGGCTGGTTCGGGTTGCCGATGAACGGCCGGAGCACCCACCCCATTTGTGCTCCGACCAGTCCAAAGACGATCAGCCAGATGCGAAACACCACCTTCACGCTCCGGCTGACCGGCGCGACCGGCAGCGGCGGAGCAAACGCCACTTGCGCGCCTCCGTCAACGGGCAAGACGTTTTCTTCGCCCAACGCCGCCACCGACATGCGGTGCAGTGTCTGCAGTAGAAAGCGCAGTCCGAGCAGTCCAGAGATCGCGAAGACCGCCACGTTCAGCAGCACCATGAATGGATAGCTCGTCGTGCTGACGGAGAAGAACGCCACGATCGTCCCGAGTGATGCCAGCACCGCCAGCATCACCGCCACGGACGCCGTCAGCAGGCGAATCACCGGCAACATTTTCAGTCGCGATCCCACCAGCGCATTGAACGTGTAGAGGGAAGGCACGGTGATCACGAGCGTCAGCAGGAACAGGGCCGGCACTTTCACCATCGACGCCGGAATCTGCATCCAGCGGGCCGTATCGTGCCCCATGACCGAGAATAGCCCCATGCAGGCCCCGTAGATCAGCCCGAGCAGGTCGATCACGACAGCGAGCCCGAAAACCGGCACTTTCAGCGTGCCGCCGGTGAGTTGATCGGGCTTGGTGGCCTCGCCGCGAAGGATTCGGTCCAGATGATTGAGCCAGTCGATCATGTCTATCTCCAATACTTTAAAATATAGAGTGTGCAAATAAAATAAAAGCTTATCCGAGCGATGGCTTGAGCGAACCGCTGGCGCTCGCCCCGGCGGGTCGCGCTTTACTGGCGTTGGCGATGACTTCCTCCAACTCGTGCAGGTACTGCGTGAACCGTTCGCGGCCGGTATCCGTCAGCCGGCAAAGGGTTTGCGGGCGACCTTTATTCATGCTCTTCCAGACTTCGAGCAGATTGGCCTCCTGCAGAATTTGAATCTGCCGGGAGAGATTGCCGTCGGTCAGCGAGCAGAGGTCTTTCAGATCGTTAAACAGCAATCCCTGCGGATGGCCCATCAGCGATGAGAGGATGCTGAGACGCGAGCGCTCGTGCAGCAGGCGATCGAGTCCTTCGTAGGCGTATTGGCCGGGCGGATTGCCGGAGGGTTTTCTAGTTTGTCCCACGGGCCACCTCCGTTTCCGATCGTTCGAGCGTCCACCACAGCACGCCGGCCGCGAGGAATTGCCCGGTGCTGAAGGTGACGCCCATGACCCAGGGCGAGAACGCCGCGAAGCCGCGGAACTCGCACAGGATGACCAGCCCCGCCATCAGATAATACCCGCCGACGAGCGCCGTCGCCCGCGGCAACAGCCGGCGCGACGCGAACACGCCCAGACCGAGCAGGATCGCCCACAACCCCGGAAGCAGCACGGTGGCCTGCAGGTTGAATACAGAAATC
The DNA here is from genome assembly GCA_038229715.1 of Tepidisphaerales bacterium. GTDB lineage: Bacteria > Planctomycetota > Phycisphaerae > Tepidisphaerales > Tepidisphaeraceae > JANMES01. Next base: position 22,053 of record JBBROD010000054.1, read on the forward strand.
ACGATGGTGAGCAATCCGCCGGCCACGAGCGAAGGCATGAGTTGTTCGATCGCGTGCATCGCCAACTCCCGCTGAACTGCCGACCCCGATTGCCGGCAGCGGTCATAAATCACCAGCGCCGCACCCGCGATGCTGATCAGCCCGGCTGACATCCAGATGAACAGATAAAAATCGACATACTCCGCCGGGTTGGGAAGCCACAGCGCCTGAAACATCGCCGCCCCGATCGCCACGCACCCGGAGAAAGCGGTGGCCATCGCGCGATACCCGCGGAACACGCCGCTGCGGTGTACGTGATGACGGATGTCTGAGATTTGCGAGAGGGCGTCTTGCAGGTCCATGTGCGAGTCTCCATTAACTCTACAATGTAAAGTATACCGTCGATCCTTTTGGCTGCAAGGGAAATTATGCCACAGATGGGGCACAGATGAACACAGATTAAAAAAAGCATTCGGAGTGAGTCCCAAAAGTTTGAATGCCGTAAAGTATGAGCAATTGTCTCGAAATTAAGTTTGTGTGGACTTTGCCGACGACTTTGCCCGAATTTCTTGCATTTATCTGTGCTTATCTGTGCCCCATCTGTGGCTAAACTCCTCTCCCATCGCTTGACATTTCCTCGCCCATCCACACAATGCCCGGCTCGACTTATTCGGAGCAACAAATGTACGCGATCATTGCAGACAGCGGTAAGCAGTTCAAAGTCACCAGCGGCGACACGATCCTTATCGATCGGGCCGACTACGCTGAAAAGACCATCACCTTCGATCAGGTTCTCCTTGTCGGCGGCGAGGGCAGCGCTAAGATCGGCGCTCCGCTGATCAAAGGCGCGACCGTGACGGCTGACGTGATGGGCGCCGAAATGGGCGTCAAGACCGAATCCGTGAAGTACCGTCGTCGTAAGGGCTACCATAGGAAGGTCGGCCATCGCCAGAACTACCTCCGCGTGAAAGTCACCGGGATCAACGTCTAATCGCTGGCATGAATCGAAAATCCAGAGGCGGCCCGATGATTCGGGCCGCCTTTCTTTTTTACCCGCAGAGCTTTGCGGATGAATGCAGAAAATAAGAAACGCAAAAGATGCCACGTTGTGCCAAGGGCTTAATGTAGTTTCGATATTGGTATTTCAAATCTGCGTGCATCTGCGTTTATCTGCGGCTTAATTATCTTAGAATGCAACCATGGCGCTATTCGGCCGGGAGAATGAGAAGGACCAGCAACGGGCCGAGCGCATGCGCGATTGGGCCCAGCGGCAGAACGGGTTTGCGATCGCGTCGGTCGTTCTCGGCGCGATCAGCCTGATCGAGTTCGGCGTGTTGCTGGTGTTCGGCGTCGCGGGAATCGTGACCGGCGTGATCGCATTGCGTCAGTTGGCGAACCCTGTCGAACCGCGCGTCGAAGGCAAAAAGCTTGCTTGGATCGGGATCGCGTGCAGCGTGTTGAGTCTGGCGATCGAGACCGTGCTTTACACGATGAAGCCGCACAAAGGATGATTCCCGAGACCGCAGGTCGATCGCCGGTCTGCCCGCTTCAGCGGGTAGCGAAAAGGCCCAACATGCAAGGTTGTTTCAGCTGGCTCATCCTCGGCGGAGCGTTTGTGTTCGCGATGGCGTCGCTGCTGCGCTGGTTCGAGCAGACGACCGACGCCGTGGACGCGCGGGATTGGAACAAGCTGACGATCCTGATGGTGTTCCCGTTCATGGTGTGGAAGTACGAATCGAAAATCGTTGCCGGCCGTCCGGTGCCCGTACCCAGGCACGAGCCGGTCAAAGGGTTCGGCGGATTGACCAAGGGCGGACTAGCCGGCCCGCCCGTGGAACCGGAACCGCCGAAATCATCGGCCCCGAAACCGGTTACTATTTTTCCCGAAGGCGGTCCACCGCCGGGCACGCCGAAAGAGTTTTTGGGCATGCCGGTCATTCCGCCGAAGAAACCGAGGACCAATCCCGCTGTCGAACCCGATAAGCTGGCCAAGTTGCGGCAGAAGATGATCGAGCAGGGCATGATCAAGCCGCCGGACGAGCGGAAGGACTGAGCGCCGAGGACTGAGGACTGAGTGAGATCATTATGATTCCTACATTGAACCTTTCGATTGAATCCGATCGTGTGCGCATTGAATCGCTGCTGGCGAAGCTGAAACTCAACCCAGCCGACATCGCGTTGTCGCGCGGCGAACTGGCGACGCAGGTGATGGCGGTACAGGCGATCCTCGGCGACGTCGCCGAACGCGGCGATGCGGCCATTGTCGACAGCGCAAAAAAGTTTGATGATCCCAATTTCTCCGCCGATCAAATCCGTGTGTCGCAGGACGACATGAAAGCCGCCCACGCCCGCACGCCGGCCGATCAACTGTCGGCGATTCGGCGGTCGATCGCGCAAGTTCGCGAGTATCAATCGCACGTGATGCCGAAAGATGCCTCGACGCTCAACCGGCCCGGCGTACAACTCGGTTTGCGGTTCACGCCGCTCGATAGCGCCGGACTTTACTTCCCCGGCGGCAAGGCGAGCTACCCATCGAGCCTGATCATGCTGGCCGTTCCCGCGCAGGTGGCGGGCGTGAAGCGGATTGCAGTCGTGACACCTCCCAGCAAGTACGGCCGGAGCGATCTGGTGCTGGCGGCCTGCTGGGAACTTGCATTGACCGACGTCTTCCGCGCCGGCGGGGCGGCAGCGATCGCGGCGATGGCGTTCGGCACGAAGACCATCCCGGCCGTCGATAAAATCGTCGGACCCGGCAACACTTATGTTCAGCTCGCGAAACGGGCGCTGGCCGGTTGCGTCGGCATCGACGGATACCTCGGGCCTTCGGAAATCCTCGTGCTGGCCGACGACTCGGCCCGGGCCGATTTCGTCGCCGCCGACCTGATCGCCCAGGCCGAGCACGATCCGGGCAGCTGCTTTCTGCTCACCACGTCCGCCAATCTCGCGGACGCAGTGGTCCGCGCGATTGAATCGCAGCTCAAGCAGCGCGACCGAGCCGAAGCGATCGTGAAAGCCATCGATCGCGACAGCGCGATCATCGTGAGCGATCAGATGGAAGATCTGATCGCGCTCGCCAACCGATTCGCCGCCGAGCACGTGAATCTGCAGACGCGGAATAATCAGGCCGTGCTGGATAGGCTCACCCACGCGGGTGCGGTGTTCGTCGGCCCGTACTCGCCAGTGGCCGCGGGCGATTACGTCGCCGGCCCGAGCCACTGCCTGCCGACCAACACCACCGCGCGGTTCAGCAGCGGCATTAGCGTGTACGAATTCCTTAAGCGATCAAGTGTCGTCCACTACGAACCCGAAGGCCTGCAAGCCGACGCCGCGGCGATCGTCTCAATGGCCGATGCCGAGCATCTCGATGCGCACGCGGCCAGCGTGACAGTGCGTACTCAGATGAAGTGAATTCAGTGGGTCAGTCTTAAAACTCAACCGTACCACGGGCCTCTGGCCCGTGCGGGCAACGCGCGAACCTCAGAAAATGAACGCACTTGGCTATTCCGAATCGCCGGCACGGGCCGGAGGCCCGTGGTACGGTTGAGTGTTCCAAGCAATGTTTTGCATCATATTTTAGACTGACCCATAACCGAATTCTGCGACACAGAGTCACAGAGGTCGCACAGTGTGATGACGTATGAATTTTCTCTGTGCTTATCTCTGTGACTCAGCGTCTCTGTGTCGCATGTCCGATTTTCAGATTATAATGAATCCCATGGCTCCCCAATTCGTCCGACAGTCCGTGCGGCACATGGATGGCTACACGCCCGGCGAGCAGCCCGGCGTGGGCGATCGCGTGGTCAAGCTCAACACGAACGAAAACCCGTTCCCGCCGAGCCCCAAGGTGATGCAGGCGATCCGGGAGATCGAGTCCGAAGCGCTGCGCCGCTACCCCAACCCGACGGCCGACGCATTTCGCGCCGCCGTCTCCAAGCTGTGGGGGCTGAGCATCGATCACTTCATCGCCGGCAACGGGAGCGACGATATTCTGACGATCGCGACGCGCACGTTCGTCGGGCCGGGCGAAACGCTGGCGTATCCGGAGCCGACGTACTCGCTTTATCCCGTGCTGGCTAAGCTGGAAGACGCGAAGGTGGAAACCGTCGCGTGGGAAAAAGACTGGTCGCTTCCGATCGGTGCACTGGCCGACACCAAGGCGGCGGCGATTTATCTGGCGAACCCCAACGCGCCCACCGGCACGCTGGTTCCGCCGGAGGAAGTGGCCAAGCTGGCGAAAAAATTTCACGGGCTGGTGCTGGTCGATGAAGCGTACGCTGATTTTTCTGAAACCAACTGCGTTGCGCTGGTGAAGGATCACGCGAATGTGGTCATCAGCCGCTCGCTGAGCAAGGCGTACTCGCTGGCCGGCCTGCGGTTCGGCTACGCGATCGGCCAGCCGGCCGTCATCGAGCAGATGATGAAGGTGAAGGACAGCTACAACTGCGACGCGATCAGCGTCGCCGCCGCGACGGCCGCGATCGAGGACCAGGAATACGCGCTCCAATCGTGGGAGCACGTTAAAGCCGAGCGGCAGCGTCTGACCGATGAGCTGAACGCGATCGGCTGGAATGTGATCCCCAGCCAGGCGAATTTCGTTTTCGCCACCGTGCCCGGCGGGCACGCCAAGGCGGCGTATCTTGGACTCAAGGATCAAGGCATTCTGGTCCGATTCTTCGATAAGCCGGGCCTGAACGACAAGCTGCGCATCACCATCGGCACGAGCCAGGAAAACAACGCCCTGCTCGGCGGGATCAAGGCGCTGGCGACGAGCGAAAAAGCGGCGTAAGAAATTTGCCACAGATGGGGCACGGATGAGCACAGATAAGAATTAGGAAGTTTTTCTTCATCTGTGTTCATCTGTGCCCCATCTGTGGCTAAAAATAATAAGGAGTTCTAGTGGCCCGTAACGCATCCATTACCCGCAAGACCAAAGAAACCGATATCAACCTCTCGCTCGATCTCGACGGCTCGGGCACCGTATCGGCTAACACCGGCGTGGGGTTCTTCGATCACATGCTCGATTTGCTCGGCCGGCACGGGTTGATCGACCTGAACGTCGCCGCCAAGGGTGATCTGCACATCGACGCGCACCACACGGTGGAAGACGTCGGCATTGTGCTCGGGCAGGCGATTGAGAAGGCGCTCGGCGATAAGAAGGGCATCTACCGCTACGGCTGGGCGATCGTGCCGATGGACGAGAGCTTGGCGCATGTTGCGATCGATCTCTCCGGCCGGCCGGCGATTGTGTTTAACGTGCAGTTCAAAGGGCCGAGCATCGGGGAGTTTCCGGTGGAACTGGTTGAGGAGTTTTTCAAATCCGTCGCGACGAGCGCGAAGATGAATCTGCACATCACCGTGCCGTATGGCACCAACAACCACCACATCGCCGAGGCGATCTTCAAAGCCACCGCCAAGGCGCTTCGGCAGGCGGTGAGCATCGATCCGCGTGCGAAAGACTTAGTGCCGAGCACCAAGGGTTCGCTGAATGGCTAAACCTATTGCTAGACGCCTCAACCCGTCATCCTGAGCGGTACTCCGCGAAGGATCTAGCTTGGGAGTCGAGGCAAGATCCTTCGCAGAGTACCGCTCAGGATGACGGGTTTTGAGCGGATTCCGCGAGTTTTTACAGTCTTAGGCCGTACTCCCTCAACGCCTCTCAACGCCCGTTGTACTTCAAGTGGGAGGCCACTTATGCGTCAGGGATTCAATCGCGGCGTTTCTCTCCTTCTCGTCGGCTCACTGCTCGCGACCGGCTGCACCAAGACACAGGTCACCACGGTCGGCCGGCTGGAGGGGCCTAAGACCGAAACCCTTCAGCGCGTTCCATTCACCGGAACGTACCAGGCGATGTGGACTGACAGCGATCGCCATCATCTGTACGCCATCGCAGGCGCGAGTCGGTTTGCCCACACCGGCGAACACCTCGGCTTTGCCAAAGTCGACGGCCAACTGCTGGCGACGCACGATGATTTTCGCCTGCCGATCCATCGCGTGCCGTCGCGTACGAAGTACGTGGTGTGGTATAACCAGCGGACGGTTGAGACGCAGTTCGGTCGCGAGGTCGACAAGGCCACCGAAGATTTAGTGCCGACCCTTCAGAAAGCCGCCGTGGTTTTTCTTGTGGGGGCGTTGGTCGTCTGGCTGGGATATGAGGCGTACAAGCATCCGGATTCTTTTTTCAATTCAGACGATTCAGATCATTCATCATGCAATACCGCACGCTAGGCAAAACGGGTTACAAGGTTTCGACGATCTCATTCGGTGCCTGGGCGATCGGCGGATCGTGGGGCGAGGTGGACGATGAACAATCGATGAACGCGCTGCGCCGCTCGATCGACCTCGGCGTAAACTTCATTGACACCGCCGACGTGTACGGCGACGGCCGATCGGAACGGCTCATCGCCAAGCTCGCGAAGGAACGGCCGGGGCAGTTCAAGGTCGCCACCAAGGCCGGTCGCCGGCTCAATCCGCATGTGGCTGACGGATACAACCGCAAAAATCTCGAGGCGTTCGTCGACCGCAGCCTGACGAACCTGGCGACCGATTGCCTCGATTTGGTGCAACTGCATTGCCCGCCGGGCGAGGTGTACTATCGGCCGGAGCTGTTCGACGATCTCGCCGCGATCAGCAAAACCGGCAAGGTGCGGCACTGGGGCGTGAGCGTGGAGAAGGTCGAGTTGGCGCTCAAGGCCATCGAGTACGACGTCGTCTGTACCGTGCAGATCATCTTCAACCTCTTCCGCCAGCGGCCGGCGGAGTTGTTTTTCGAGCAGGCCAAGAAGCGGAACATTGGCATCCTCGCCCGCGTGCCGCTGGCGAGCGGGCTGCTTACCGGCAAGCTGAAGGCCGACACTGCCTTCGCAAAGGACGATCACCGCAACTTCAACCGCTTGGGCGCCGCGTTCGACGCCGGCGAAACCTTCAGCGGCCTGGGTGGGAATCTACCTACAGCGTTACAGGCCGTTGAAGAACTTCGCGCGATTCTTCCCGCCGGCGTGCCAATGGCGCAGTTTGCGCTGCGTTGGATCACGATGTTCGACGCAGTCACCTGCGCAATCCCCGGTGCCAAGTTCCCCCAGCAGGCCGAAGGCAACTCCGCCTCCGCCGATCTGCAGGCGTTAACGGATGCGCAGATGACCGCAGTCCGGGCGATCTACGATCAGCACATCAGCCAACTGGTGCATCATCGCTGGTAAAATGTTGCAATACCCGCCTTGCGAATCACCGACGGCCTGGATGGTTCGAGCGATCATCGTCAACCGCTAAAACAATTTGCCACAGATGGGGCACAGATGAACACAGATAAAGCCATGAATTGGTTTTCATCTGTGTTCATCCGTTCCCCATTTGTGGCAAAAAACTATTTCCGCATTTCCAAAAACGAATCCACCACTGGCAAATCGCCGACGAGCGGCTTGGCGTAGTCGATGAAGGCCTGCGTGATGTCGTTGCCGTTCTTGATGTACTCGGCGGCTAGGTGCTTGGTGTCTTTCGCCACGTTCTTGATGCTGGTGTGTTCCAGTTCGATCTTGTATGGGCTGTTGCTCACGCGCTTCATCACCACGCTGAGTTCCATCTTGCTAGGGTCGGCTGAGTAGCGAACCGCCTGCCGGCCGACTTCGCGGGCTTCCCTGGCGTCGACTTCGCTGACGTAGCCTGCGAATGAACGCTGCAGATACCCGAACGTGTCGGCCCGCACGCGCAGCTTTTTGCCGCCGGGGTTGTTGAGCTTTTTTGTCACCAGGCCGGCGAAAAAATCGCCGAGCGCGCCGGTGCCCGAAAGCTGGATGTTGCCGTGACTGTCTTTCTCAAGGTTTTCGCCCATCTTTTCCGCCCAAGTTTTGCCGTCGGGCGTGCCGACGCCTTCGCTCATTGCGATGAGGCAGCGTCCCTGCTTGCTGTAGACACGATCGACGTCGGCGAGGAATTGCTCCTCGGTCAGCGGCGCCTCGGGGACGTAGATTAGATGCGGGCCGTCGGTCGGATACTTGCGGGCCAGCACGCTGGCGGCGGTGAGAAAGCCGGCGTGGCGGCCCATGATGATGTCGACCTTAATGCCCGGCAGGCTCGCGTTGTCGTAGTTGTCGCCCATGATCGCGCCGGCCACGAACTTGGCAGCCGATCCGAAGCCGGGCGTGTGGTCGTGTACGCGCAGGTCGTTGTCGATCGTCTTGGGGATATGGAACACGTGCAGATCGTGCCCGTCGGCAGCGGCGAGTTCCTGAACGATGCGGGCGGCGTCGGCGCTGTCGTTCCCGCCGATATAGAAGAAGTAACGCACGTTGTTCTGCTTGAAGTTCAGCATGATCTTCTTGCAGTACTCGGCGTCGGGCTTGTCGCGCGTGCTGCCCAGGGCGCTGCTGGGGGTCATCGCGATGCGCTCGAGCAAATCAGCAGGCACGGATTTGAGGTCGATGTAGTCGTTAGCCACGATCCCGCGAACGCCGTGGCGGGCGCCCAGCAGTTTTTCGATATGGCCGTGCTTGTTCACTTCCTCGATCACGCCCACGAGCGATTGATTGATGACCGAAGTCGGCCCGCCGGACTGACCGACGACCGCGTTGCCTTTAATTGCCATTGCCA
>JBBROD010000055.1:0-29362 GCA_038229715.1 Tepidisphaerales bacterium
AACGATTTTTCCCTGACGGCCCTTCCCGATGCCCGCGACTTCCAGCAGCTTCTCCGGGGTCTGCTCGATCACGTCGAAGACGCCGACATTGAAGGCGTCCACTAAGCGCCCGGCCATCGCGGGGCCGATGCCTTTAATCAACCCGCTCGACAGATATTTCCTCATGCCCTCGGCGCTGTTGGGTGGGGCCGTGCGGAGCTCGACGGCTCGGAACTGTCGGCCGTATTCGCGGTCGATGACCCAGCGGCCTTGGGCGTCGATCCATTCGCCGGCCCTTACTTCCGGGAGCGTGCCAAGGACGGTCACGAGGTCTTTCATGCCTCGGACCTTGACCTGCAAGACGCCAAACCCTGATTCGCCGTTGTGGAAAGTGACCCGCTCGATAAGGCCGGCGAGGGCTTCGAGGCCATCGGTGTGGGATGGGGCTGTGTCGGCGGTCATCTGGCCCAGTACGATAGCCCCGGTGTCTTGGGGCGTAAACGCCAGTTAGAAAGTGGAGCGGTCGCCCGAGTGACAACGACCGGCAACATTCCAGCACCGGAGACCGACAATGCACCAGAAAAATAGACAGGCATGCCCCGCCTTTCCGTCGTCGCCTAAAGGCTTGGTAATTGCCCCGGGGTTTGAGACTCTCGATGTACGGAAAACCAACGCCACCATGGCCGCTCTGATTTATTGGGGGGGGATTACAATGCCCGAAGCGAAGCCCTGAACTGGATCGGCTCCAGATCGCAGGCCTTCGACAACGCCCCCGGCAATACGTACAGGCGGGCGGTCCGTGAGAAATCGAACACCCGGTACAGGTGAAAACGCTCGGGCTCGGCCTCGGAACAGCGGACCTCGTTGCGGGTGACGTAGAACGGGAAGAACTTACCCAGTCCCGTGGTCTTTACTTCCAGCCATCTTTCCGCGTCGGTCGTTTCATTAAAGGACAGTACGTCATAGCCCAGGCCGTCCCCGCAGGTGTCGGCCACCCACTCGACTTTGGCGGCGAGATCGTCACGCCGGGCTTCCAGCAAACGCTGCTTCTCGAGGCCGACCACGAACTGCTCGCCCAGCTTGGCCATAAGCCGGTTCTCGGCGTCACGACGGGCGAAGTCGATCTTCACACCCCGTCTGGATACCCAGGGTTTTGCGTCGGCGTCGGGAACGACGATGCGTTCGGGAGGCGGGACGAAGATCCCGCTGATGCGGGCACTCATCGTCGGCGCCTCGGTGGGGTTTAGCCGCGTGGCTTCCGCCAGTTGGTCGAAGAATCCATGATGGTCGAAGGTGTATTTCTCCACTACGGTGCCTAGCAAAGCCTGAAAGTTTCCCCGTGGTTTGTAGCCGTCGATGTACGGCATGCCCATGTTCACCAGCACGGCACTGATGTTCTGGTGCTTGAATTCGATGGAGGGGTCGGACCGTTGGTTGAGCCGTAGCGAAAGTTGCCGACGGTGCTCCGTCTTGCTGTACGGGAGGCCCAGGAGTTCGGCCCGAAGCATCTCGAAGTAGTCATCAACGATCCGTGTGACTTCGGCGGTTATCCAGTCTAAGGCCATCAAGCAACCCCTATTCACGGACCTGCAGCAAGTTTACCCACTCGCTGCCCAGGTGTCGCAGCGCTTCACCTTCGACCCACACCAGTCCGTTGGCCTGGGCGGTCTGACTGTACGCCCAGCGTGCGACGCTGACCGAGGACAGCAATCTGTGGGGCAAGTGGGCGTGCTGGAAGAACTCCGAGAGAGGTCGGGCGTGCAGGTCGTTCCGTTCCCGCCACGCGGCCAGGTGGGGTTCGGCGGCGAGGTGGTCCCGTTTCTTCGCGTTACATACCCGGTGGGCCAAGACGAAATTGTGGCCCAGATCCACGGGGTAGCGGGACCACGGTACGAAATGATCGACTTCGCCGGTTTGCCGGAGCGCTTCGTGGCAATAGAAGCAACTGCCCTTTTGAATTTCCAGGAGTAACGGCCGGTAGACTTCAAGGCCGGACCGCTCGACACCGAACAGGAACGATCCGATGTCGGTACTCTGTCCCAGCACATTCAGGTTCAGATTGCGGACGTAGGCGACCCACGCCCCCTCGATCAGGTTTCGCAGGATGCCGTAAAACTGCCGGAGGCAGTAGGCCACGCCCGGCCTGAGCCGGATCGTGCGACCGCAGCCGGTATTCGGGTAAAGAAAATCCACCACTTCGTCCCCAACACGCTGGAGCTTCCAAAGTGGCATGTCACTGACGACGCCGGCGATCTCGGACACCAGGCCTTTCCATTCGCTGTGCTGCGATTTGAGCAGGGGCAACGAACCCCGGACTTCGGTCTGGATACTGGCGATCCGCCGGACGATCGCCGCCTGCTGTCCGGTGTTCTGCCGCAGCACTTGTCCCTCGGGCTGACCTGGGCCGCAGAAAGGACGGGTCTGACGCCAGTAGAGCTCGACGAAGCCCTCAGCGATTTCCGAAGCAGTCAACTCGAGCTCGTCGCCGGAATCGTTGCCCTTGAGCACGGCCAGATCGGCCAGTGCCCGGAGCAGGGCAAATTTGTAGCTCGCAACGAACAGGCCGTCAGACAGGAGGCGCTGGACCTTCTGTAGGAACTCGATCTGTTCTTGGGGCGTCGGCACCGGCATAGTCATTTCCAATAGGGGGCTTTGGCTGGGATGATCCAGCGGATTCCGCCGCGGGGTTCTTCCACGTCGCCTTTGTAGCGTGGGATGACATGGACATGGGCGTGCGGGACAGTCTGGCCCGCAGCCGGCCCGTCGTTCAGGCCGACGTTGAAGCCGTCGGGCTTGAACTCCCTGGCCAACCGCGTGCGGACGACGGCCACCATCGCCCAGACCGCCTGCTGCTCGACATCTGAAAGGTCGAACAGGGTTGGTGAATGACGCTTGGGAATCACCAGCGTGTGGCCGGTAGAGATCGGGAAGCCATCACGGAAGGCGACGGCGTGCTCGTTGGCGATCAGCACCTCGGCGGTGTCGGGGCTGCAGAAGGGGCATTTCACTGGTTTTTTACCCAAGCCGCTCATAGTGCGGATTATCTTGCGAAAAAGGCAGCGTGTACACCTTGAGACGAGGGGGTGGTGACGCGAGAATCACCGATGTTCATCCACCCCGTGCTCTGTGGAGGGCGGTTAAATGACCCGCGAAGAATCGTGGCAGGTTCAAGGTATTACCCTCCAGATCCTGCAGCAGATCGAGTCACTCGGCCTGATCGTCTCTGTGCACCGACTCGGGGGATCGCTACTGGGCTCCGCTCCGGCATCCGTGGAAATGCACGCAGTCCGACCCGATGCAGAAACCCCCAAGCAATACATCGCCCGCGTCCCGCTGAACGAGCACGACGAACCCGACTATGCGTGTGCGGTGCTGCTGGAAGAGAGGGTGGAAGTTGACCTGCTCGGCTGATTTACTGCGGCTTGGCGTACGGCACGGAATGGGCCAGGTGAGCAGCGAAGTTCCGTTCGTACTCCCCGAGGAGCCAACCGGAGTCCCTGATCACCAGCATGTTTTCCGCGTTCGACTTCTCGGCCGCCGCGGTGAAATTGAATGACCCCGTGATGATCGTCTTACCGTCGATCAGCATGATCTTGTTGTGCGCAATGGCGTGCTTACTGTCGATCCACGTCTGGACACCGTGATTCACAAGGAATGTGCCGGCGGAATACTTGGCGGTCTGGTTCGATTTGTCGAGGATGACCCGCACGGCCACGCCCCGACCCTTGGCGTCGACGATGGCCTGGGCGATGGGGGCCGAGGTGAAGCTGTACGCCTGCACGTCGATCGACTTCTGGGCCGAATTCAGTTCGGCGACCGCGGAAGCTGTACATCCGCCGGAGGGGGAGAAGTATACGCCGATCGGCCGGTCGGACTGGGCGGGTACCGACAGGGCTGGCGTCGACGCTGAGGTGCTCGAGGGTTCGTCCTGTTCACCTACAACCGTGACAGCGGGGGAAGGTGGGGGCGTGCTGGACGAGTGCAGGAAGTAGCCGACCGGGGCGGCGATAAGTAAACCGCAAAAAAAGGCGATGAGTGGTATTCGCATTATGAAGTAGGGGCCTGCGAATCGACGCCTGATCAAGTACCGCCACCGTACGCGGCACGGTCAGCTTTGGGGGGCAGCATAACGATAAAAAAAGCCCGCGGAATAATGGTAACGAGGGGGGGAGCGTCACCGAGGATCCGCGGGCCGACCGAATTATATTAGGGATGAGGAAATTTTCAAATAAGTTCGGTCCTCCACTTGGGGCCTATTCCATTCCACTAGCACGACATCAAACCCCTGTTTCGGGGGGAATGCGGTGGGGTGGTCAGTCGACTGTGGTAGCGACGGCTCGGGGGAGAGAACGCCGCTTACTCCACTTTTCAAGCGGCGTTTACAACCATGCTGAGCAGTGACTATAGAGGATTGATGTCACCATTATCTTTCGCGAACACAGATCCCCTGCCGCATGCCAGCACCTGCTGGTGTAAGGCGGGCAAGTCGGCAGTGGGGAGTTCGTCGATCAGCCGATGGATCGTGGTCCGAAGTGCGCCGGATTCTGCGACACCATCACCTGAGTTGTGCGAGTTTTGAGTCGATTTCAGCGAATGTTCGAGTCCGGGCGCTGCTAATTCACTTCTCGTTGGTTGCCATCCAGGGGTCGGCCCGCATCATTTATCGCAGGTTGGGGAATCTCAGGATGACGATAAACGGTCACTATCACGCTGCGACGAAAGTCGCGTTACGCTCAGAACTTTTAAAATAACTCAAAACACAACCGCGAAGGCGCGAAGAAAGACCGCGAAAAAATCGGGTGATTCTGGCTTCTGGTATGGTTCGCGTCTTCGCGCCTTCACGGTTAATTTAGAAGCTCTAACTATCAATCCAATCCCATCCGAACTCAAACCCTACACGCCAAAATGTCGGCGGACGGTTTGTTCCAGCGAATGGAGTTGCACGGGCTTGGACAAAAACTCGTCGCAGCCGACGCCCAGGCAGCGATCGCGGTCCTGCGCGGTGGCGTTGGCGGTGAGCACGATCAGCGGACCGGCGTAGCCGCGCTGTCGCAGCAGGGGCGTGGCGGTGTAGCCGTCCAGCACGGGCATTTGCATGTCCATGATGACCAGCTCGTACGGCGTTCCGTTTGCCACTGATTGATCGTACAGGTCCAGCGCGGCTTGGCCGTTGGCGGCGATGTCGACTTTCAGATTCAACTTTTCGAGCAGGAACTGCAGCAGCCGCTGGCTGTCGATGCTGTCTTCCGCCACCAGCACGCGGACCGACCGAATCGGCGCTTTCGACGGATGCGACGGCTCGATCGGGACGATCGTCTGCTCGTTGATCTGCAGGCGAAGCGTGAACGTGCTGCCGCGCCCGACATGGCTGTGCAAGCTGATTTCGCCGCCGAGCAGGCCGGCCAGTCGTTTGGAGATCGCCAGCCCCAGCCCGACCCCGCCGAATCGGCGCGAGTGCGAGACGTCCACCTGCGTGAACGGCTCGAAGATCGCCCGCTGCTGTTCCGGCGGAATCCCCAGGCCGGTGTCGACCACTTCGATCTTCAACGTCCTGGGCGCTTCGACCGATGCAAGAATCGTCACCGAACCTACGTCGGTAAACTTCACCGCGTTGCCCACGAGGTTCAGCAGAATCTGCCGCAGGCGTGTGGGATCGGTCACGATCGTCGACGGCAGGTCGGCGGCTTTTTTGCAGTGAAACTTCAAGCCCTTGGATTCGGCCCGGGCGTGCAACGTGGCGTAAACATCTTCCAGCAGTGAACGCAGCGCGACCGGCTGCATCTCGATCGTCATCCTGCCGGCCTCGATGCGGGAGACGTCGAGGATGTCGTTCAGCACGTTCAGCAAGTGCTCGCTGTTACGCCGAATGGTCTGGGCAAACTCTTGGCGCTCCTTGGCTTCGATATCGCCGCGCTCCAGCACTTCGGCAAAGCCGGCGATGGCGTTGAGAGGCGTGCGGATTTCGTGGCTGATGTTAGCCAGGAAGTTGCTTTTGGCTTGGTTGGCGGCCTCGGCGGCGTCTTTGGCGCGGCGCAGCTGCTCGTCGGTCTGTTTGCGCTGACTGATGTCCTGAAACTGCGAGCAGAAGTACAGCGGCTTGCCTTGGGCGTCGTGTACCAGCGACACCGTCAGATCAATCCACACCAGCCGCCCGGTCTTGTGGATGTAACGCTTCTCCATCTGATAAGAAGAGATCTCCCCGGCCAACAAATGCTCGGCCTGTTTCAAGTCCTTGTCCAGGTCGTCGGGATAAGTGATAGCCTGAAAGGTGGTGCTCAGCAGTTCCTGCTCGGTGTAACCTGTGATATTACAGGCGGCTTTGTTGACCATGATCCATCGCCCATCCGGGCTGACCAGCGACATGCCGCTAGCACTCTCGGCAAAATACGATCGAAAGCGGGCTTCGCTTTCGAATAGCGTTCGCTCGACCTGTTTCCGTTCTGTGATATCGAAGTACACCGCCAGCCAGCCGGCGGTTTCATGTTCATCATTCAGCAGCGGCGAAACGTAGCAGTAGACGTTAACAGACGATCCATCCTTACGGCGAAACATCAGCTCGAAGTTTTCCGTACCCTTATGATTGTTCAGAACCCGATCAGTGGCGCGCTTTAGCATCTCCGTGCCATTCGGATGCCAATAGACGCGAGGCATTCCTTTCCCGATCAATTCCTCAGCCGAATAGCCGACCATTTTGCAGAAAGTCGGGTTGACATACGTCTGCTTGCCGTCGAGATTTGCCGTCGCGATGGCGATCGGGGCGGAGGTTTCCAGCGCGAGACGAAATGCATTCTCCTGGCGAACCTTTTCCTCTACGGCTTTACGCACGGTTAAATCAGTGCCGATTCCAAGATAGCCGGTGATCACACCCGTAGGCGTTCGAACGGCATTGACGCTGCTGAGTACCGGGATGTGTCTCCCGTCCTTAGTCGTACACATCAGTTCATATTCAACCGACTCGTAAGGTTCGGGGTTTTCGGCAAACAGATCGAACCCCGGCTTCTTGATCAGCCCGCGCCGGATCGCGTCGGCCTGAACTTCAGGAGCCGATTGCCAAAGCCTCGTCGATTGCTTGCCCACGATTTCCTCAGCGGTGTAACCGAACATGCGCTCCGCGGCGCGGTTAAAGACTTGGACAATGCCTGTCGCATCCGTGGCAATGATGGCGTAGTTTGCGCTGTCGAGAATCGCCTTGTGCAAATCGCTGAGGCCCGACGAATTGGCGGTTGGGGATGGGGCAGCGGTGTCTGTCACAATCTTAATCTACCAAAAAATTACGGGCGCTTCTTGCGAAGCGCCCGTAGGCTAAAGAACTATTTCACAGCCGATCCAGAGTCTTACATCGACAACTGGGCTTTGGCGGCAGCGATTTCCGAGGCCGGGACGTTTTCCGGAGACATCGAGGTGAAGAACTCGGGGTAACCCGGAGCACCCATTTCGGGGATGTCCAGACCGGCAATTTCGACTTCCGGCGGAACGCGGTTGCCCACCACTTTGCCGATGATGAAGAAGATAATGCCACCGACTATCACGTTCCAGCCGATGCAGACGGCAACATCGATCGCCTGAACCAGGAACTGCTTGGAGTCGCCGTAGAACAAACCGGTGACACCCAGAAGCGCCTTATCGGTTCCTGCTCCAGTATTCAGATACGTGTTGTACCCGACTCCGTTCCATCCAGCACCGTAAGTGCCGTCAGCGAACAAGCCGAGCGCCAGAACGCCCCAGGCGCCGTTCACGCCGTGGACCGAGATGGCACCGACCGGATCATCGATCCCGGCCTTCTCCCAGAAGAAGCAGCTCCAGATAACCAGTACACCAGCGACCGCGCCGATGAGGACGGCGACCGATGGGGTTACGAAGGCACACGGAGCGGTAATAGCGACCAGGCCCGCGAGCATGCTGTTGCACATCATCGAAGGATCAGGCTTGCCGTACACAATCCACATGTAGAGGACGCCGGCCATCGTTGCACCGGTACCGGCGAGCATCGTGTTTACAGCGACCATGCCGATACGACCGTCGGTACCCGCCAGCGAGGAACCGGCGTTGAAGCCGAACCAGCCGAAGGCGAGGATGAACGTCCCGAGCATGACCATCGGCATGTGGTGGCCGAGGATCGGCTTGGGCTTGCCGTTTTCGTCGTACTTGCCGATGCGCGGTCCGAGCAGCCAACTGCAGACCAGAGCCAGCGCACCACCCTGAAGGTGGACGACGCCTGAGCCAGCGTAGTCGACCGCGCCATGGCCGAGACCGTTCGCCATACCCAGCTGAGCCAGCCAACCGCCGCCCCACACCCATCCGCCGTAGATCGGGTAGATCAAACCGCCGATGAAGAGTGAGAAGATGAAGAAGCTCTTGGTGCTCCAGCGTTCAGCCAGTGCACCGGTCGGGATCGTCGCGGTGGTGTCCATGAACACCATCATGAACAGGAACCAGACCACCACGCCGCCGTCATACGCATCACCGGTCAGGAAGAAACCCTTCGTGCCGATGATGTTGTAGGTTTCGCTGATCTGGATCGCCGAGTTCATGGTCGGGAGCCCGCCGAGCGGGCCGGGTCCACCAACGACAGCCTTACCAGGCATGTTAGCGCCACCGCACATGAATGCGAAACCGCAGATCCAGAAGCCGGTCATTCCAAGGGCGTAAACAAGGAAGTTCATCGCCATGGTATGAGCCGCGTTCTTGGCGCGACAAAGCCCGGTTTCCACCAAGGCAAAACCGGCCTGCATGAACATGACGAGGAAACCCGCAACGAGGGTCCAGACCATGTTAAGTGAGTAGAACAACTTGGCGACATTCTGCTCCATCGCGGTCTGCTTGGCAGCCGGATCAGCAGGGAGTCCGGTCCAGGCGCCGGTTTTGTCGTCCAGCGATCCACCCATCCAGCCCGAGAGCCAGCCATTCGAGGTAGTAAGTGAATCGCCGGAACCCTTGTACCCGATCGGATCGGGTGTCGGCGCCGCTGCAGCTGCCGGGGCGGGTTCAGGAGCGGGCGCCGTCGTTTGGGCGTGAGTCGAGGTGACCCCAACCAACAGAAAAAGACCCGCGGCGATGGTGCAACACCACCGTCGCCATGGGGAAGTAACGTTAAGACCCTGCATACGTTCACCTGACCTGTAAATGGTGC
This sequence comes from Tepidisphaerales bacterium, assembly GCA_038229715.1. GTDB lineage: Bacteria > Planctomycetota > Phycisphaerae > Tepidisphaerales > Tepidisphaeraceae > JANMES01. The sequence continues at coordinate 9,110 of JBBROD010000055.1, forward strand.
CTATTTACCGAGAGGCCGAACACCGGCCACCGTTGTTTATGAGTGAGTTCACCGAGCCGATGCTTACGCCTATCGCTGGAGCGGAAGGGCGGCTGCGTTTCCCTGAATCTTGCGCCGCAACCGGCTGCCCCATAGTGCCCCGACGACGGCACCGATTTGCATCATTCCGAACATCGTCAGTGTCATCAGGACGTTCTGGCCGAAGTAGTGAAAAATGCCAGCGGTGACCAGTAGGATTGTCACCTGCATTCCGAAAAACGTCTTTTTATAGTGTGCCCACATTGGAGAGTTGTCCTCTGCTTAAAACTTTGTGCGACTAATTATGAGAGTCCCTCATTCACCTTGCGGTTGTGACAAAGGTCGTGCCACTCGGACGGCGATTGCTTGGAATCCGCTTCTCATTCGGTTTACTGGTTCAAGTTGGTAACGTGACAGGAAAACTCAACATAAGAGTAACTCCCTTAAAAATGGACGACGACACCACTCGACGCCGTGAAATCTCTACCACCCTTGATTTTGCAATCGCTTATTGCCAATCGCGATAGTCCGCCTGCGAGAGGCGGGCGACCGTCATTGGTAAAAGATTGCCAAATACTTTTTTGTATGTAGCGTTAAGCAATTCACCTATGAGATGTTGAGTGAGCAAGAGTCGTACCAGCTTGGAAACGTATTCAATTATGGGAAGTATCAAAAGGGCGACTATAAATTCGGGAAGAAAAAGTAGGCATTGCGTGAGTCGTCAGTTGAGGCCCGCGCAGTTTTTGTGCAAATTGTGTCGATTGTTGATTAAGAACCACCCAAACGCGGTTATCGGACTCAAAAGCGTGCCTATTTTTGCATCGAAGGGATCGTTAACGAGGATCCAACCACTGGGACGCACGCAATCCCGAAAGACACTTTTCGCGGCATTTCAGATTTCGGCTGGTTGCCCGTACAATGGCCGATTCTCATGCAAATTCGTAACTTTTCGATTATCGCACACATTGACCACGGCAAAAGCACGCTTTCGGACCGCTTATTAATGCGGGCCGGGGCGATTACCGAGCGGGAGTTCCATAACCAGATTCTGGACGACATGGACTTGGAGCGGGAACGGGGCATTACCATTAAAGCCAGCGCCGTCACCGTGTTCCACGAGCATAAGGGTGAAACCTTCATGCTTAACTTCATCGACACGCCCGGCCATGTCGATTTCCATTACGAAGTGCAAAAGGCCCTGCAGGCTTGCGAAGGGGCCATCCTCGTCGTCGACAGCACGCAAGGCGTGCAAGCCCAGACCGTCGCCAATGCTTACGCGGCCGTTGAAGTGGGGCTGGAGATCATCCCTGTCATTAATAAGATCGACCTGCCCAGCGCCGATCCGGTGAAGGTGGCGGAGGAAATCGAGCAAGTCCTGGGTTACGCGGCTGAGGACGCCATCCTCGTCTCGGCCAAAACCGGCCAAGGCATCGACGAGCTGATCACCAAGCTCTGCGACCAACTCCCGCCGCCCAAGGGCGACCCGGCGGCCACCACCCGCGCGCTGATCTTCGACAGCATCTACGACGACTATCGCGGCGTGATCACCTACGTGCGCGTTATCGACGGCGAAATCGTGAAGGGCCAGAAAATCCGCTTCATGGGCACCGACAAGATGTACCAGGTGACCGACCTCGGCAAACTCATGCCGCGCCCCAAGCAGGTGGATCGGATCGGGACCGGCGAGGTGGGTTTTATCGTCGCCGCGATCAAGGATTTGCACGACGTCCGCATCGGCGACACCGTCACCGACGCCGGCAACCCCGCGAAAGAAGCCCTGCCCGGCTACAAGCCCAGCCAGCAGATGGTCTATTGCGATTTTTACCCCAGCGGCGACACGCAGTACGACGAACTCCGCGACGCGATGGACCGACTGAGCCTCAACGACAGCTCCTTCAGCTTCGAGCCCGAAAGCAACGACGCCCTCGGCTTCGGCTTTCGCTGCGGCTTCCTCGGACTACTGCACATGGAGATCATCCAGGAACGCCTCGAGCGCGAGTTCCACATCCAGATGATCCAGACCGCGCCGACGGTAACGTACGAAATCCTGAAAACCGACGGCGAAGTGCTGCGCATCGACAGCCCGAGTGAACTGCCCAACCCAACCAACGTCGAAGAAATCCGCGAGCCGTTCATTTTGATGAACCTCATTCTGCCCGGCGATACCGTCGGCAACCTGATGCGCCTTTGTGAAGAGCGTCGCGGCGTGTACAAAAAAACCGAATACATCGGCGCCACCCGCGTGATACTGCAGTACGAACTGCCGCTGGCCGAGGTGATCTACGATTTCTACGACCGGCTGAAGAGCGCCACCAAAGGCTACGGCACGATGGACTTCGACTTCATCGGCTTCCGGAAAGGCGAACTCGTCAAGCTCGACATCCTGGTGAACGGCGACCGCGTCGACGCGCTGAGCGTGATCGTCCACCGCGAACTGGCCGAAGCCCGCGGGCGAAAGCTGCTGGTCCGCCTGAAGGAAGAAATCGACAAGCACCTCTTCGAAATCCCCCTGCAAGCCGCCATCGGCGGAAAGATCGTCGCCCGCGAAACAATCAAGTCGATGGGCAAAAACGTCACCGCCAAATGCTACGGCGGCGACGTCAGCCGAAAACGCAAACTGCTCGAGAAGCAAAAAGAGGGCAAAAAGCGCATGAAGCGCGTGGGCAGTGTCGATATCCCGCAGGAAGCGTTCATGGCGGTGCTGGAGAGCGGGGACTGAACATTCCGTCTGACAACTGGATTCACATTTAAGACCAACCCCAAAAGCCTTTGTGTCAGCCTTGCACCCGCCCCGTGATCTTCGATTCAGCAAATTAGGGTGGAATTTCACCTCATTCTCAAGGTATAGTTCAGCCGGAGAGAAATATGGTTGCACCGAGTGAATTCGAGCAGATTCTCAAAACGGTCGATCAATGGCCGCCGGAATATCGAATGCGCCTTGCCAAAGCGTTGATCGTTCAATCTGCCACGCCTCGTCCCCCAAAGAAGATAACAATCAAGGACTTTCTCGGCGTAGCGCGTGGCGATGGACCGCCGCCGACAGATGAAGAAGTTGAAAAGATTGTTGAGCGGGCTCGATGGCAGAAGTACGGGCGATGAAGGTTTTGTTTGATGCGAACATTCTTCTCGACATTTATCTCCAGCGAGAGCCTTGGGTTCACGAGTCGCAAGCCGCATTTCAATTGGTACTTGATAAAAAAGTAGAGGGGTACATCAGCGCGATTTCACCGCCGACACTCTACTACGTCATGCGGAGAACGGTCGGCTCAACCCGGGCGTTGGAGTTGGTCGATTTGGCGCTCTCAGTGTTCAGTGTGGCAAGCGTGGATTATCCCGTATTGGTCGCTGCGCTGTAAATACCGGGAGTGGATTTTGAAGATCACATTCAATTGACGTCTGCTCAGTCCGCGTTGTTGGACGCCATCATCACGCGCGACTCCAAAGGCTTTGCCGGAGCAATACTGCCCATTTGGACGCCGGGAGACCTGCTAAGGGTCGTTCCGTGAAGATCATCAACGCCGCATCATGTTGATGCGGTTCGCGTAGTTGAACCGACCTGGGGTATCTCAATTGCTGTTACGCCAAGGCTTGCGCTATTCCACGTCGGTGTTGCTGGTCGTGCTTCTCCTCACATGGCCCCTCGCCTGGAAGTACACCTCCTTCGGCATTGATCTTGAAACCCCCAACGGCCCGATCACCGAATGCACGTTTTACCGCATCCGCTGGCCGGGGGATGGGTCGATTATGTTCGGGCGGATCGACGAGCCGTACCGCGCCGATCGCAAGCCGCTGGAGCGGTTTGATCTCGGCGGGTTGTTCCTTCATGCGGCGATGGAACTGCACCCCAAAACGGTGTGGAACCGCCTCGGCTTCCGCTGGGTGAACTACGACAAATCCCGCGACGGCGGCTTGTGCGATGAATCGCCGCACGCGGCCAAGGCGTGGCTGGTGGGGTTTCCGCACGGGTTGCTGATCTTGGGATACGCGGGATGGATAATCTGGCGAATCCGCCGCGTGCGCTAGAGATGGACAGGGCGCACTACATCCTCGGGGGATTGATCGAGCGCGCTCAATTTGTCCGAATTTGCCGAACTCATGCGGACATTATAGAGCGTTCGCGCTCGGCGTTCCTTTCGCGATCACGCCGGTTGCGATACCCTTGCAAACCGTGAATTCGCCGATGCCAGAACTGCCGTATCTCGACGTGCCGACGCTGCTGGAAACCAGCCGGCCGCGGCCGCGCGTGAATTGGTTTTGGTATGGGGCGGGGGTGTTTCTGCTGCTCTCGCTGGGGGCGGCGTATCTCAGCGCAAGCTCGAATACCGGGCGGTTGATCGTCGAAGGCGGTTCGGTCTTCGTTACGATCGGCATTGTCGGCGGGATATCCGCTATCACGGCGATCACCCTGCGGCGCGTTCGGGCGGCACAGCTTCAAATCGAGGCGGCGGCGGAGCTCGTGCAGTTGCGGCGGTGGGTGCCGGCGAGTGTGATGCTCAAGCAGATTCTTTCGCAACCGGCCCGCACGCCGGCGATGCGGTTTGAGGCGATTCTCTATCTCGCAACGGTGCTGGCGCGCAACGAGCGGTTTGACGATGCGATTGCGGTTTACGATCACCTGCTGGAATCCAACCGGCTTGATGCGGGCACCGAGCGGGCGATCAAGCTCGGCCGGGCGATGGCGCTGCTGCGGCAGGATCGATTGGTGGACGCCGACCGCGCCATCGGCGATCTCCGCCGCGGAGAAGCCCGCGAAACGTCCGGTGGGCTGGCGCTGATCGAAATTTACCGCGACGTTAAAACCGGCCACCCGGCCGAGGCGATCGCGACATTCGCGCTTCGCCATACGCTGATGCGCGATCAGCTCGGCCACCGCGTCGGCGATGCTCATGCCTTAGTCGCCAAGGCGCACGACGTGCTCGGCCAATCGGCCGACGCGCGGCGAGAGTTCACCAACGCCACGCTGCTGGTATCGATCGATGATCTGTCGCGGCGGTATCCCGAATTGTCGGATTTGCAGAACAAATACACGCCCGCAGCGCGGCCCGACTCTGTAGGGTCCGCCTTGGCGGACCGCGCGTCGTCCTGGTCCGCCGTGGCGGGCCCTACATCGCCGGATGCGAACGCCGGGGGTGTCGCGTGATTTCCGCCGACGTTGCCATCTCGCGGTTTCGGCGAGATCTCACGCTCTCGACCGTCGTCAAATTCGCGATGATCGGGGCATCGATGCTCTGCCTGTTCGTCATCCCGGGCATCGATCCGGCGTTTGTCATCACGGGTTTTCTCGTCGTCTGGCTGATGCTCAGCGCCAAAAGCGCCACCGGTTCGCGATGGGTGGCCGAATCACCGACGCTGATTTCGCTCGGGCGGTTCGACGAAGCGGAAGTGTTGCTCGAACGCGCGATCCGAAGTTTTTCGATGTTCCGCGGCGTCAAGCTGCTGTCGATTCACCATTTGGCGATGCTGCGTCACAAACAGCGGCGGTGGGACGAGTCGGCCAAGCTTTGCCGGGCGTTGCTCGCGCAGCGGCTGGGCGGGATGACAAATCTCAGTAAACCGTCGCAACTGATGCTCGCCGACAATCTGCTGAATATCGGCGACATCGCCGGCGCGTACGACGTCATCAGTCGGCTGTACAACGATCGGCTTTCATTGACCGAGGCGTTGCAGTTGTTGACGTTGCAGTTGGACTACGAAACCCGCATCGCCGCTTGGCCGAGCGCCATGAACGGCATTCAGTCCAAGCTCGATCTGTGCGAGTTGCTGCCGTCCCGTGAGTCGGCTCGGGCGCAGGCGATGCTCGCGCTGGCGGCCAAGCGGTCAGGGCGTGATGATTGGGCGCAATGGCTCGTCGGCCGCGTGCGGTTGCTCGCCGATGTCAATGAACTGACCGAGCGCCAGCCGATATTGAAAGAGCTGTTTGCGTGATCGACAGGACGGTCGATCGGGCGAAAAGACGAATCGAGTGACTCAACGCAAGGAGGCGTTATGCATTCGCGATGGATCAGTGGGTTGTTCGGTGTAGTGGCGATCGCCATGTTGGTCGTGTCGCTCTGGCTGTGGCATTTCGCGCCGGCCATGGCGATGCAGTATCGCGTGGCAGAGCGATCGGTCTTCGCGCTCGGCGGCCGATGCGCAGCGGTGGCGCTGGGCGCGGCGGCGCAGTGGCTGATTGTCGGGAGCGTGCTGGGGGCGATCTACCGTCCCGGCCGGTTCGATCAGCTCTTCTGCCGACTGGCCGCGCTGACCAGCGGGGTCGCATCGATCGCCGCGGTCGCGCTGGGATTGGCGGCCCGCTAACGCTTTGTGTCGCAAAGCGGGATGGCTGGACATGGTCGATTGATCCGTGCTACAAAAAAGCGCGTCCGGCTCGTCCGACGACAGGAAGACTCGAATCATGAACTCGCCCAAACGCACCAAGTTGCTTGTATTGCTCGCCGCCCTGATCGCCGTCCCGGCCGTCCACGCCGCTGACGTGCCTGACGCGGACGTGGCGGTGGCGTCGCGCGTTTCGGACTTCGGGACGGAACTGCTCCGCAAGAAAAATGTCACGCCTGAGGATGTGCTGGCTTGCGAGGCGATGCTCAAAGCCGCCGCCAAGCTCGATCCGGCCGAGCCGCGTTACCCGCGGCTGCTGGTGGAAGCGTGCGTCTCGCAAGGAGACACCGAAGGAGCGATCGCCGCACTTAAATCGTATCGAACCTTGGTTCCCGATGATCTGGGCGCGCAGTTGCTCCTCATCCAGCTCAATCTGAGCAAAATGGAAACCGCCGACACCAAGTTGGCGTATGTGAACCAAATCCTCGGCTCGACGGTACACGCCGATGTGCGGTCGAGCGTGGCCGTCATCGCTGCCAAGCTGTTGGGCGAGCGCGGTCAGCAAGAGCAGGCACACCAGATGATCGACCAGGCGTTACGGCTCAACAACCTCAACGCCGATGCGCTTCGCCAGCGGTATCAAGACGGCCTGGAGGGGATGTCGGATTTCCAGAAAGTTCAATCACTGATTTCGATGGTCAAATCCAACCCGATGCAGCCCGGCGTGGTGGCAGAGCTGTCGGACCGACTAGCGGATTTTGGGCTGGTCAAGCAATCGCTGGACTGGTATCTGGCGGCGGTGCGGCTCTATCAAAAGACCGGCGGGCCAATACCCGCGGACCTGGCGGTAAATTACGCCGCCGAGCAATTCATCGCCGAGCGGTATGACGGTTCGGACGGACTGGCCATCCGACTGTTGCAGAGTGATCCTTACAACATCGATGCTCTGTACCTGCGGCTGATGTGCGCCCGCAACACGCCGATCCCCGACGACGATTTTAGTCTTCGAAACTTCGCCCGCAAAACGGTACTGGCGCGTTTGAAGGGAGTGCGCGAGCAAATCATCGGCGCTGCCACCACGCAGCCGGCGCAGGAGCTTGAGCCGGCTACCACGCAGCCGGGCACTCGCTCGATCGGAGCTTTCCCCGGCGAACTCGGCCTCCCGGCCACGATACCGAGCGAGGTCGAAGAAGCATTCTCGCCGGCCGTGCTGCCGGACCTCGCGCCGGCGCTGGCGAAGATCGATTTGTCACAGGACTCACCCGAGAAATCGGCATTGATCAGCGTGGTTAGCGATGCCGCTTGGTACAGCATTTACTTCGATCCCAAGCCCGAAGTCGCCCAGCTCATGCTCGACACGCTGGCCAAGCTCCTGCCGGCCGACAACACCACGCTCGTGCGATTGCAGGGGTGGAATTTTCTCTCTCAAAACAAGCTCGAAGAAGCAAAGATCAAGCTCAGCGCGATCGCCGACCGCGATCCGATGGCCTCATTGGGTCTGATCAAGATGGAGCCGGTGACCAGCACCGACGCCAACTTCCGCGGCCGGCGATTGCTCAGCGAAAACCCGTCGCACATGCTCGGTGCTTTCCTGAAGGAAACGCTCCGCGACCGAGGCATTAAAGTCGCGGCCAGCGACAAGGCGCAGGCGATCTCCGATCAGCTCGTGAAATTCCCGATGAACTGGCTGACCATCATCGAAAAGCCGTCGGATTTTTATCTGATCCGCGGCACGCCCGTCTCGGGTCAGTTTGATTTCCGCGAACCGGTGCTGGTGAACATTACGATCCAGAATTTGAGTGAGTTTGATATCACCGTCGGACCGGACGGCGTGCTGCATAACGATCTCTGGATCGACGCATCCATGCCTATCCCGAACCAGCAGAGCTTTCCGGGGACCGCGTACGACCGGATCACGAAACAGCTGGTGTTGCGGGCCAAGCAGTCGGTCAGCCAGGTGATCCGAGTGGATCGCGGCGGGCTGGCGGCGGCGATGAACGCCAATCCCACAGCGCCGCAGCAAGTCTGGGTGACGGTGGCGACGAATCCGACGTCCACGCCCACCGGCGTGGGGGCCGGGCCGGGCGGGTACCGTGTCCAGTTGAGCAAAATGGTCGCCCGGGCGGGCTTCGCGATTGGGAGCGATCAAGTGGTCGATAAGCTGTTGGAAGATTTGCCGCAGGCGTCGTTTGGCAAAATATCGATGATGGACCTGCTCGCGTCTTACATTCGCCAGGCTCAGGCGACTCCATCCGACGAGCGACTGGCCCGCGTGGCGGCGCGATTTTCTGAGAAACTGACGGCGCTGAAGGTCGATTCGTCGGTCAGCGTGCGCGCCTGGTCCCGGTACATCACCGCCGATCTGGTCGCCGCTGCCGCCAAGGGACGGCTGGTGCAGGACATGTCGCGCAGCGATGAATGGCCGACGCGACTTCTGGCCACGGTCGCCGCCGACGGGCTGGACGCCGAGGCCCGTAAGAATCTGCTGACCGAACTGTCCGGCGACACCGAGCCGGTGATTAAGGACTTCGCCGCCGCTAGCCTGAAGGCACCGTCGGCAAGCACTCAGCCCACAACCGAGCCCACGACCGAGCCCACGACCGAACCTACAACTGAGCCCGCGACCGAACCGGCGACGCAGCCGTAATTATTTCGTCTGGGCAATGTTGATCGGGTGAGCTGCCGATTTTTCGCGTTGATCTTTCCCAATCTTGCGAGTATTAGACCCGTTGGAATCAACCGACCGTCCGCCCGGTTGTTTAAATGTCCTGTCAGTAAGGATTGCCCGTTGACCACTAATCCGTCGAACCTACCTTCCCCGCAGCCCAGCGAACCAACGCCCGTACCGCACCGACGACTCGGTTTTTCTGCGGATTTCAAGCGTTTCTTCCTCCGCGGGCTGGCCGCGTTGCTGCCGACGCTGGTCACCCTTTGGCTGCTCGTCTGGGTGTGGAACTTCCTCTGGGATGCGCTAGGGCAAAACATCGTCTGGGGGCTTACGCGGATTTGGGACACCACCGGAAATGTCGGGCTACTTCCGGTGAGAACGGGGCATCCCGAGTCGTTGGATTTCCTCTGGCATCCGGAATGGGCGATCACCCGGGTCTTCGGCGTGGCGACGTCGCTGGTGCTGGTGTACGTGGTCGGGGTGCTGATCGGCAATTACATCGGCCGAACCGCGTATCGACTGGCGGAATTGGGCGTTCTGCGCGTTCCGCTGATCCGTGCGATTTACCCAGCCGTCAAGCAGATTACTGACTTTCTGCTGTCCGAGCGGTCCAACCAGTTTCAGCAAAGCCGGGTGGTCGCCTGTCAGCCGCACGAAAAGGGGATTTGGTCGATCGGCCTGGTGACGGGTCAAGGCGTGAAATCGCTGACCGACGCGACCGGAATCGACATGGTGACGGTATTCATCCCCAGCAGCCCGACGAGTTTCAGCGGGTATGTACTGGTCGTTCCTCGCTCGGAAGTCGTTGAATTACCGCTGAAAGTGGAGGAAGCCATGCGACTTCTGATCAGCGGAGGCGTTTTGTCCCCGGGCGATGAGAAGACGATCGAGATTTCCAGCGGCGCGTAGATTTTGCCGTCAGTCGTGCAGACATCATCGGAACCCCATTTGGAGTCGTGCGGCGGTTGAAAAACATAAATCCGAGGTTTGAACTGGAGAATCGCTAAATTAATCCCATTTCAGCAGTTAAGACGCTACCGTAGAATGGGTTGTGGACGGCTTTTAGGGTACAATTGCGACGGACAAATTTCGGTCCGAAAGGGCCGCTTAATTAGGAAAGGAGACTGTTGTGTTACTTACAGTTTCATCGCGACACATGGAGGTTACTGCCCCTTTGAAGGAGTACGCGGAACAGAAGGCCGGCAAACTCGAAAAGTATTATGACCGGATTCAGGAAATCGAAGTGGTGCTCGACAGCGGGAAGGATAAAACCCGCGTTGAAATGATTGTTAACGCCGAGCACAAGAATACGTTTATCGCGCACCACGACGAAGGCGACGCATACGCCTGCATCGACGGTTGCGTTCACAAGCTCGAACGGCAATTGAGTGAGCACAAGAAGAAATTCCGGAACCGTAAGCACCCGGAATAAAATCAGGCTCATGGACGTGGATCAAACTCGGCCGTCAATCGGTGACGGTCGCACGTGCAGAGCCGATTCTCTACAACTTGGCAAATAAGATATGAAGTTACGTGATTTTATTGTAACCGAAGCGATCGTTCCCTCTCTCGAGGCCGGCGACCGTGATGCGGCGATCAAGGAACTAGTCACCTCGCTCGCGGCGCAAGGCGCGCTGTCGGTGGATGCGGTGCCTGAAGTCGTCTCAGCGCTGATCAAGCGCGAACTGAACGGCAGCACAGGTTTCGGCAAGGGCGTAGCGGTTCCCCACGTGAAGCACGCGCAGGTTAAGAAGATGGCCGGCACGATCGGTCGGTCGGCTGCGGGCATTGATTTTGCCGCGCTGGATCATCAGCCTGTTTACAGCATCGTGCTGCTGCTGAGCCCGGAAAATCAGCCGCAACAGCATTTGCAGGCGATGAACATCGTCTTCAGCAACCTGCAGAAGGACATGTTCCGCCGCTTCCTCCGCCAAGCTGCTACGCGGGAAGACATCGTCGAACTGCTCGACGAGGCAGACCAAGGGAAATAATCAGTCAGTTCTGAGTGCTGCGTTCTGAGTGCTGAAATTTGACTCAGCACTCAGAACGCAGCACTCAGCACTGGAACCCCGATGCCGACGGCGAGCAAAAAGATCGAAGTGACTAACGAGATGGGGCTCCACGCGCGTCCGGCGATGCAATTCGTGGATGCGGCCAACCAGTTCGAAAGCCAGATCACGGTGTTCCGCGAAGGCGACGACCCGATCGAGGCCGACGGCAAAAGCGTGATGCAGATGATTATCCTTGAAGCGGTTAAAGGCACGCCGCTCCGGATCGAAGCCGTGGGCAACGACGCGGAAACCGCCGTCAAAACCCTGGCCGAGTTGTTTGAGAGTAAGTTTGGTGAGGATTAGTTGATAGTTGATAGTTTGTAGTTGGTAGCGGGGATCAGCCGCCACCAACTACCAACTACCCACTGTCGGCTCGCATAAAGATGGAAATCAAAAAGGGCATTGGTGTATCTCCCGGCGTAGTGATCAGCACGGCCATCGTGCTGGACGCTGAAGATTTGCTGATCCCTAAGCGAAACGTAGAGCCCGAACTTGCTGAATCTGAGGTCAAACGATTCCACGACGCACTGGCCGTCTCCATTGCCGAACTCAAAAAGCTCCGCGACGACACCGCCGCGAAGCACGGAAAGGAGATCGGCGGGATCTTCGATTTTCACATCGGCATCCTTCACGATAAATCGATCCTGACGCAGATCGACAAGGAAATCCGCACCCAGCACGCGACGGCTGAGTACGCGGTCGCGCAGGTTTGCCGAAAGTACGCCAATACGTTTGCTGCGATGACCGATCGGTATCTCGCCGAGCGGGTGAAAGACATCTACGACATCGAACGCCGTATCCTGCATACGCTGATCGGCCAGAAGCGTGAAGACCTGCTCCACCTGCAGCAGAACGTGGTAGTGATCGCGCACGATCTGCTCCCTTCGCAAACGGCCGCGCTGGATAAAGTTCACGTTCGCGGCTTCGCGACCGACGTCGGCGGGCGCACCAGCCATACTGCGATCGTCGCCCGCGCGATGGGCATCCCAGCCGTCGTCGGGTTGGGCAATCTCACCAGCGAAGTGTCCGGCGGCGATACCGTCATCATCGACGGCACGAACGGCGTGGTGATCGTTAACCCCGATCCCGATCAACTCCTGGAATACCGCGAGTTCGATCGCCGCAATCAGGAGGCGGAAATCGTTCTGTCCGGGCTCCGCGATCTGCCCGGCGAAACCACCGACGGGCATCACGTCATGCTGCAGGCGAACATCGAGTTCCCCGGCGAGATTGAAGACGCTGTCAACCGCGGTGCTGAAGGCATTGGCCTCTACCGCACTGAATTCCTTTATCTCGCTGCCGACCACGAGCCGACCGAGGAGGACCAATACGTCGCCTACGCCGACGCCATCAAACGCCTCAACGGCAAGCCGCTGGTGATCCGCACGCTCGATCTGGGCGCTGACAAATACACCAACGCCCAGATGGCCAACCCCGAGCGCAACCCGTTCCTCGGCGATCGCAGCATCCGCATGTGCCTGCACGACATCCCGATGTTCAAAAAGCAGCTCCGGGCCATCCTGCGCGCCAGCCTGCTCGGCGACGTGCGCATCATGTTCCCCATGATCTGCACACTGATGGAATTGCGCCAGGCGAGAATGGTGCTGCGCGACGTCGAAGAAGAATTGGAAGACGAAGGCGTGAAGTTCCGGGCTGATATTCCCATCGGCATGATGGTGGAAGTGCCGTCGGCGGCGCTGATGGCGAACCAGTTCGCCAAGGAAGTGAATTTTTTCTCGATCGGCACGAATGACCTCATTCAGTACACGCTGGCGGTCGATCGAACGAACGAAAAGGTGGCCGGGCTGTTCTGCCCGGCGCACCCGGCGGTGCTGGCGCTGATCCGCGACGTGATCCGGGCCGGCTCGCGAAACAATATATCAGTGAGCGTCTGCGGTGAAATGGCGGGCGATCCGCTGTACACTCTGCTCTTACTGGGACTGGGCCTGAACATCTTCTCGATGAACGGCCCGGATATTCCGGAGGTCAAAAAGATCATCCGGTCGACCACCATGGAACATGCGCGACAAGTCGCTCGGCGCGTAATGAGTTTTGATAGCGAACGACAGGTGATGCACTTCCTGCGCGAAGAAACGCGGAAGATCATCCCAGAGGCTTTTTAAGGAAGTATTCAGGACTTAGGACTTAGGACTTAGTAGAGCGCCGATTCCCTCTTCACTAAGTCCTAAGTCCTAAGTCCTGAGTCCTACATCTCAATGGCAAAGGAAATGCTGATCAACGTCTCGGAAGGCGAAGAATGCCGTATAGCCTTGCTCGATGACGGGAAGCTCGAAGAGCTTTACATGGAGCGGCATAGCTCCACCAGCCACGTCGGGAATATCTACAAGGGCAAAGTCACCAACGTCGAAGCCTCGATCCAGGCGGCGTTTATCGACTTCGGCCTCGGCCGAAACGGCTTTCTGCACATTTCCGATCTGATGCCCACGTACTTCGGCCGGCAGGGCGAAGACATGCACGAAACCGTCGGGCGTAAAATCTCCCGCCGCGATCGGCCGCCGATCCAGCGCTGCCTGCGGCGTGGCGATGAAATCATCGTCCAGATCATCAAAGAAGGCATCGGCACGAAGGGCCCGACGCTTACCACTTATCTCAGCATCCCCGGGCGAATCCTGGTGATGATGCCCGGCATGGGGAAGATGGGCGTCAGCAAAAAGATCGAAGACGACGAAGAACGTCGCCGCCTCCGTCAGATTCTGGACGGACTCAAGCCGCCGAAGGATGTCGGCTTCATCATCCGCACCGCCGGCGTTGGGCGCAGCAAGCTGGAGATCGAGCGCGATCTGAAATACCTCACGCGCCTGTGGGAAAATATCGACAAAAAGCGCGAGAGCGGTAAGGGAGCCATGGAGCTCTATACCGAAGGCGATCTCATCACCCGCACCGTGCGCGACGTGTTCACCACGGAGATCGACCGCATCGTCGTCGACAGCAAGGACGTGGCCAAGCGGATCAAGGAATTCATCAAGATCACCGCGCCGCGCACCCGCAACAAAGTGGATGTGTACGAAGACCTCGTGCCTTTGTTCCACAAGGCCGGCATTGAGAAGGAAATCGAGGAGATGTACAGCCGCCACGTGCCGCTGCCCAGCGGCGGGTCGCTGGTGATCGATTCGACCGAGGCCGTCGTCGCGATCGACGTCAACTCCGGCAAGTTCCGCGATCACAGTGACGCTGAAATGACCGCCTTCAAAACCGACATGGAAGCCGCCGACGAAATCCCGCGCCAGCTGAAGCTGCGCGACCTGGGCGGCGTGATCATCTGCGACTTCATCGACCTGCGGTTCGATCGCCATCGCCGCGAGTTGGAAGAGCGCCTGCACGAAAACCTCAAGCAGGACCGGGCCAAGACCAAGGTCCTCCGCATGAGCCAGTTCGGCATCATCGAGATGACCCGCCAACGCATGCGCCCGTCGCTCAAGCGATCGATCTACGCCGACTGCCCGCACTGCAAAGGCGCCGGGCTGGTGAAGACGCACGAGAGCATGGCGCTGGACGTGATGCGCCGGCTGGCGATTGCGGTGAACGATCTGAAGATCGTTCGCGTGGAGCTCACCGTGTCGATGGAAGTGGCGTTTTACCTGCAGAACAAGAAGCGTGCGCAGCTGGCGGCGCTGGAGACGAATTCGCAGAAGAAGATTGTCATCAAGTCCGACTCGACGTTCGCGCTGGACGAGGTCAAGCTCGACCTGTTCGACAGCCGCGACGGGTTTGTGATGATCGAAGGGCTCAACGCCGCACCTGCGGCGCAGCCGTCGTTCGGCAACCGCGGTGGCCGCGGTCGTGGCGGCCGTCAGCAAGGACGGTTGAATGACAACCGCAGCGGCGCTCCGCAGAACCGGCAGCTTCCGTCTTCGCCGCGCGGGGACGACGACGAAGAGGAAGATCGGTTTGATCTCGACGGCGCGGAAGACGCCGTCGACGATCGCGAAGAACGCATGGCCAGCGGCGCGACGGAAGTCGACGCAGCCGTGGCTGCTCCGATCGGGGGCGCTACGGACGACAGCGAAGGCATCGCCGACGCGCCGACCGAAATCAGCGATTCGCCCGCCGCCCCCGCAGCCAAGCCCGCTGCCCGGCGCGACGGCGGACGCGGCCGAGGTCGCAACGAGCGCCCGCAACAAACGGACGATGAACGTGACGAAGAAGACGACCGCGAAGGCGTCGACGATCCCACGGCCGGTGGTAGCGAACTGCTAGCGCGCGACCCGGGCGCCGTCGGCGAAGACGAAGACCGCTTCCGGGGTCGCGGCGGAAACCGAGGCCGGCGCGGCCGCGGTGGACGCGGCGGCGATCGCGGACCCGCCCAGCAAGGCGAGAATCGCCAGCAGCAGGAACCACGCGGCGACAATCGCAAGCAAGGCGGCGCCCGTCAGGATAATCGCAACCAAAGTGGTCGCCCGGACAACCGCAATCAAGGCGGCCGGCAGGACAACCGCAACCAGGGCGGTCGTCCGGACAATCGCAATCAAGGTGGCCGTCCCGATAATCGCAATCAAGGTGGTCGGCAGGACAACCGCAACCAAAGCGGTCGCCCGGACAACCGCAATCAAGGCCGGCCGGGACAGCGTAACCAGCCGCGCCCGCAGTTGCCGCGCCTGAGCGCCGACGACGCATACAAGAACTTGGGCGACCATTCCGAGCCGAACGGCAATGTTGCCCAGCCGGACGAGGTGGAAATTCCGGATCATGTGCTCGACGCGATCGTCCCCAGCGGCAACGCCGTGCCGCCGCATGGCGGCGGTGAAGGCGGTGGCCAGGGCGGTGGCCAGGGCGGTGGCCAGGGCGATGGCGCGATGGAAGGCGAAGACCGTCCGCGTCGCCGCCGTCGTCGGGGCGGGCGTCGTCACCGTCGCCGTCGCGAAAACGCCGAAGCCCGCGCCAATGCCGGTCTTCCGCCGCTCACGCAGGCCGAGGTACTTGCCGCTGAAGCCAACGATCCGGAGATGACGGAAAGCGAATCGGAAGAAGTCATTGACGCGCAGGTCGACGACGTTATCGAGCCGGTTGCCAGGCCCGAACCGGTGATCGAAGTCGAACCGGCTCCCGAGGCGGACGCCATGACGACCGAAAAGCCACGAGCGTCCCGTGCCCGGGGAACGCGCGGCGGCCGGGCCTCCCGCGTCCCGCCGAAGTCCGCCGCCAAAGTGGCTAAAGAGGCGAAGGACGCCAAAGAGTCAAAGGACGCGCCGGCCGCTCCTAAGGCTCTACCGGCTCAAGTGCCGATCGTCCGCACGGGCTCGAGCGATAAGCACTACGTCAGTACTGAAATCCCAGTCGATCCCGAACCCGTCCGCCGGCCGCGAAGTTATCGCGACTTGGATGCGATTCCGGATGATCTGGATTAGGAAATCAGCCGCAGATGAACGCAGATGAACGCAGATAAGAGAGAAGGCAAATGCCTCCCTTTTTATCTGCGTTCATCTGCGGCTCTTCTCTATACGAGTGAATTGAGAATCTCACACCCGCGTGCGATCTTTTCGTCCGTCGTCGCGTAGCTGATGCGGAAGTGCGTATCGCGATCGCTGAAGACGTTGCCGGGGATGATCAGGACGTTCTTGTCGATCGCCTTGGTACAGAACTCGCTGGCGGTCTGGCCGGCCGGCGATTGGGGGAAGATGTAGAACGCGCCTTGCGGCTTGTTCACTTGAAATTTCTTGCTCAGCAGGTTGTAAACCATGTCCCGCTTACGCCGATAGTCGGCCACGTGATCGGCCATCGACATATCAAGCGCCGACAGCGCCGCGTACTGGAATGGCGACGGCGCACACACGAACGTGTACTGCTGCAGCTTGGTCATCTGCCCGATGATCTCCGCCGGCCCGGCTGCGTAGCCGAGGCGCCAGCCGGTCATCGCGTGGCTCTTGCTGAAGCCGCGGAGGATGATTGTGCGGTCGTAGGCTTTTGCTGCGCTCGGTAAAGGAGGACTAAGGACCAAGGACTTAGGACTTCGTGAGGACTCGTCTTGACTAAGTCCTAAGTCCTTGGTCCTTAGTCCTTCGTACAAGAACGGTTCGTAGATTTCATCCGACACGATCAGCAGGTCGTACTTTTTCGCCAGCGCGACAGCTGCGTCGACTTCTTCCTGCGTCATCACGATGCCCGTGGGGTTGCTGGGGCTGTTGAGCATCAGCAGCTTGGTGCGGGGAGTGATGCCTTTCTCCACGCGGTCGGCGTGGAAGCGGAAGTCAGGGTAGCTGTCGACGGTGACGCTCTTCCCGCCGGCCATCGTGACCAGGTGCTTGTACATCACGAAGTACGGGTCGAGAAAGATGGCTTCGTCGCCGGGGTTGAGGGTGGCCAGCACCGCCAGCAGCAGCCCGCCGGACACGCCGGAGGTGATGAAAACGTCGCCGATGTCGCGGCCCATTTCCCTGGAGAGGTCCGCCTTCAGCCGGGCCCGCAGCGGCTCGATGCCCTGCGTGGGCGTGTAGCGGTTGTGGCCGGCGTTGATCGAATCGATCGCGACTTTCTTGGCTTCTTCGGGGACGTCAAAGTCGGGCAGGCCGATGGAAAAGTTGATCGGGTCTTTAAGCTTCGCCGCCAGATCAAACACCTTGCGAATGCCCGAGGCATCGACGGCGGTAGCGCGCTGAGATACGAAATCAGAGAGAGGGCGGGGCATAAAAAGTAGGACTTAGTCTGAAAGGACTTAGGACTTAGCGAGTGCGATGCGCCCACTAAGTCCTAAGCCCTTAGTCCTAAGTCCTTCTCCCGAATTACTTCTTCTTCGCAGCCGGAGCAGCGGCCTTGGCGCCTGCGGCCGGGGCGGCAGCTTTCGCACCCGCGGCGGCAGCTTTGCCACCCGCGGCAGGGGCAGCACCCTTGGCGCCAGCGGCACCCTTGGCAGCGGGAGCGGCACCGCCGGCGGCGGGAGTAGCGCCTTCAGCACCTTCTTCCTTCGCAGCCTTGGCAAGCGCCTGCTTGCGGTGGCCGACCTTCGGCAGGCCCAGCACCGGCTTGGACGCATCCCACTTTTCCTGCTCGGCTAAAACGTCCAGACGCTCTGCACGCGTCAGAACATTGCGATGACGAACCAGCGAACTTGCACCCCGTAAGCTTCGATCCAGCGACATATTGCACCTTTATTTGTTCGACCGACCCTGCTCGCCCAGCGGCAGGTCCCGCTGACGCGCAGTGGGGGGAGAATCATAGCCAACCAACCCTCCCGGCACAACACGCGCAGAACATATCGGCGTACATATCGTCAAAACATATCGATAGACGAAACCGCCCGGATGGGTTAAAAACGACGGTTTCGGAACATCCACGGAGCTTTTCATGGCTTTTCAGTGTGCTTACGCGGGTCGCAAGTTGCAGAACCGGTGGATTCTCAAAGTAAGTCTGGTGGTCGCTTTCGCGTTGGCGGGGGTTCTGTCGAACAGCGCGTTCGCTCAATCCACAATGCCGGCCACGCACCCAACCGCCACGCCGGCCACGCTTCCCGTCGCGGATCAGTCCACGCCCAAGGGCGCGCTGCGGATGCTGTTCACCGCCACCGATACCGGCGACGCCGCCGTCATCCGGTCGGTCCTGCATAGCACCAACCCGCTGGAAGAAAAAATGGCTACCACCATGGCCGAGATGAGTTCCGCGATGGCCTCCCTGCAGAAGGCGATCCGCACCACCCTCGGCGAAGAGCAAGCCCGCGCCCAGCTCGGCGACCCCGCCGCGGCGTCGCATATGCGCGACGAGCTGCTGGCCAGGCAGACCGAAACCATCGACGGCGACCATGCCGTCGTCAAACTCGAGGGCATGGGCAACTTCAAGCCTGTCGATCTGATCAAAGTGGACGGAAAGTGGAAGGTGCTGATCGGAAAATCACTGGAGAAGGCCGACCCGGTGATGGTCGAAAAACAACTCGACGCGACCGCGATCCAGGTCAAGGTGATCCGCGAAATCGCCGCCGACGTATCGGCCGGCAAGTTCAAAACCGTAGCCGACGTGAAGCAGGTGATGGACGCAAAAGTCCGCCAGGCGCTGATGCAGTACGTTCAGGAACAATCCAAAGCTGCAACCCAGCCGAGCACAGCGCCGACGACGCAGCCGAAGTAATTCCGCATAAGACTGGACACCAAAAGACTAAACACAGAGACACAGAGACGCGGAGAAGAAAATTGGTTCATTCTTCTTCTCCGTGTCTCTGTGTCTCTGTGTCTCCGTGTTCAGTCTTCTCTTCTATTTCCCGCGTTTGATGTGATACACGCCGCGCTCACAGCTGATCACAAACCGCTCGACGGCGGCCTTCAAATCTTCCCACTTCTGGCGGATGACGTCGGCTTCCTTGGTGTCGATGAGCCCGTCGTCGTCGTGGCTTTCGGTGACCGCGTCGAGCAGTTCCGAGAAATCGCGCACCATGCCGCGCGTTTCCAGGAAGATCGCTTCGTCGGTGCTCTTGCGCAGTTCCGGCACGGGGTTGGAGACAAAGAACCCGTCGGCCTCGTTGCACAGCCAGCGGACGACGCGGATGTCCTTGGTGAGCATGTACATCTCGCGCACACGGTCGAGCGGATTTTTCGCGCCGCTCTGTTCCGGATCATCCTCGTCCGCCGGCGGCTCGCACCACTTGTACACCAGCGCCGGCGACACCTTCAGCGCCGCCGCCACCGCCTTCACCCCCGGTTCGTCCACCGCCTGCCGAATGACTTCGTAAGATTTCATAGGGCGTCATTCTAACCAAGAAGCGGCGAAGCAACGAGCAAGTTTTTGCGGCTGGATCGTTTCGTGTCCTTCGCTGAATCGTGTTTAATAGGATCCCATGGCCCAGACCAAAAAAGAAATCCAATCGCACCTCGAAACCGCCGGCAGTCAGCCGCGGCATCGGTTTGGGCAGAATTTTATGATCGACCAGAACCTCGTCCGCCTAATCGCGGCGGCGGGGGAGATCGTTACGGGTGATGTGGTGATCGAAGTCGGCCCGGGGACGGGGACGCTCACCGAAGAACTGCTGGCCACGCCGGCGGCAAAGGTGGTGGCGGTGGAGATCGATCGCGATCTGGCGAAAATGCTGCGTGAGAAGTTCGCGGCCGAGCCGCGGTTTGTGTTGATCGAAGGGGATGCACTGGCCGGGAAGCATGAACTCAACGAACAACTGCTGATCGCCGCGGCACTTCTCCCTCTCCCCAGCGGGGAGGGGGCGGGGGGGTGGGGAGACTCGCCAGACGACGTACAGGCTTCGACAAC
>JBBROD010000056.1:0-29289 GCA_038229715.1 Tepidisphaerales bacterium
ACCGTAAAGCTTCGGTCCGCTTCCGGCATCACTCGGGAATCCATGTTTTCACCCGCTTAGCCGCAAAGTGGCAATTCCCAGCTAATGGTGTTTCAGTCGAAACAAAAACACCAGAGCTATTGCTCGAATCGCTCGCCTGTTATAAATTTCACGATATCTTCGTGCCGGGCCGATTGGATGGAACGTAAGTCGCCCGTTTGAAAGAGTTTGAATCATGGCTGAAACCCACAAGGTCATCACCAAAGTTTGGATCGCGCCCGGCTGTATCGTGTGCGATTCTTGCGAGAACGACTGTCCTGAAGTCTTCGACGTGCAGGAGCAGACGTGCCTCATTCGCCCGCCGGCAGCGGCGGAAGCGTTTTTGCGCCCGCTGACTCCGTCCATCATCATCGCGGCGGAAGGCTGCCCGGTCGAAGTCATTAAGTTTGAAACGGTGGAGGTCGACGGCCCCGCACCTTGGGCGAACGAGCCGGCAGCGGGTGGCGCGGCGCCGGTAGGCGCGGTTGCTTCTGCACCGGCCAAGGCAGTCGCACCCCAAGCACCGGCGGACCCGCGCTGGCAGGCGGTTTTGTCGACCACCAAAATCAGCCCGAGTCTCTCGTCCGGTCTTGCGACGACGATCCGAAAGAGTCCGGAAGTCGCTGCCGGCCAGGACATCATCAAAGCCGTCTCGCTCCCGAAAGACGCCCCAGCCGACATGCGGATCGCGATGCTCGCCGCCGGTGGGGCGTATCAGCCGCAACAGGCGTTCGGCGCGACGCTGCGGGCCAAGGCGTCAAAATCGTTCAAGGCGACTCGTCGCGAGTTCAACTTCGCGTTGGTCGCCGCGTGGAGCGCGATGGCAATCTGCGGAGCAACGTCGCTGGCGATGTTCCAGGATTTCTTCGGGCCGAAAGTTTTGAAAGAGCCGAAGAAGCTCTGGCGTGTCGGCAAGATCGCGGATTTTGCCGCGCCCGTCGACGAATCCTACAAGCGCACGCCCGCCGGCTCGGCCGGGTTCTGGCTGGTTAACCTCCAGCCGAACGAAGAACGCCTCGTGGCGCTCAGCACTATCTGCACGCACTTGGGCTGCATCCCGGCGTGGCTGTCGGGTGATGCGAAATTCAAGTGCCCTTGCCACGGCTCGGGTTACTACGTCAACGGCGTGAACTTTGAAGGCCCGACCCCGCGCCCGCTCGAACGGTTCGCGATTTTCAAAGACGCCGACGGTTTCATCAATGTCGACCAGAGCAAAGTCTACCGCTCGGAACTCGGCCAGTGGGATGATCCAGAAAGCTTTATTGGATTGAGCTAGGAGATTTTCAATTTGCGATTTGCAATTTGCAATCGAACGCTAAGCCTTCGATTGCAAATTGCAAATCGCAAATTGAAAATAAATAACGAATGAGTCTTTTCGACGCGACCTTCAACTACGTCCGCAACTCGCAGATCTGGAACTCGATCTTCCGCCACGGCGTGCCGCGGGATCGCCGCACGCGCGTGATGGCGATCATGAGCAACGTGTTCCTGCACCTGCACCCGGTGGCGGTCCGCAAGAGCGGCATCCGCCTGAGCTTCACCTGGTGCATGGGCGGGCTGACGTTCTTCCTGTTCCTCGCAGAAGTTGTCAGCGGCGTGCTGCTGATGTTCTACTACCGCCCGGTTGTGGAATACGCTTACCAGGACATTCAAGATCTGCGAGCCCACGTGACGATGGGCATCCTGCGTGAAATCCACCGCTGGGGCGCTCACGCGATGATCATCGCGATCTGGCTGCACATGATGCGGGTATTCCTCACCGGTTCGTACAAGCCGCCGCGCGAGTTTAACTGGGGTGTCGGCGTCATCCTGCTGGTGCTGACGATGCTGTTGTCGTTCACGGGCTACTTACTGCCGTGGGATCAGCTGGCGATATGGGCTATCGCGGTGGGATCGAACATGGCCAAAGCCACGCCGCTCGTCGGGTCCGGCGGACCGTTCAGTAACTTCATGGTTTTTCCGGGGATCGATGTGCCCATGATCCATGCCGGATCCGACGCACGCTTCTTCCTGCTGGCCGGCACGTTTGTGGGTGAAAACGCGTTGCTGCGATTCTATGTGCTGCACTGCGTCTTTATCCCGGTGATTGTCAGTGTGCTGATCGCCATCCACTTCTGGCGCATCCGCAAAGACGGCGGGATCAGCGGGCCGCTGTAAGGGAAAGGGGATGGGTTATGGCAAAAACTGCTCGAGTGATTGCGAAAGTAGCCGGTGGGGCGGCTGTTGAAAGTACCATTGCCGCACTTATGCCGGCCCTTTTTCAGCGGCTCGATCGAATCGACCAGCGACTGGGCGAATTAGATCGCGAAATCCATGGGCTGCGAGAACACGGCAAAGCCCAGTTTGAACAGTTGCTTTCCACGATCAATGAACTTGGGCAACGAATCGCGAAAGTAGAAGGCAAGATCGACTATTTTATGGAAACGTCGTCCCAACAGACCGCACGAATGGATCAGTGGGTGGAGCGACTTGTGAAAGTTGAAGTCAGTGCTGGTCCAAAACGGAAGAAAGCAAGCTAAGAGCGTCAGCGCACGCGCGACGGTTTGATAGAGGAATTCATGATCTCCATTCTTGCATCAGGTTCCGGAGGAGCGTTCGATCCGCTCAAGCACTTCGTGAATCAACTCACGCAGCCGGGCATCTTTCTGACGCTCTCGACGATCGTCTTTATCCTGATGTTCGTCCTCTACAAATTCTGGACTAAGCCGGCTGTCGCGTTGATCCTATTTTTGGGATTTATCGTCTTCTACTTCGGGTCGATGGGCGATCCGAACTACCGCTCGATCGTCTCCAAGCCCGACAACGTGCCCATCACCATCATGCTCATCAGCGTGATGATCTGCATCTGGATCGGCTTCCGCCGGGCGGCGCTTAATGACACGCGTACGTCACAGGGTTTGCCGCTGCTGGAAGAAGAGAAGGACGACAAGGTATTGGTCTGGCCGGACTTGGTGTATACGGAACTGATCTGCCTCGTGCTGGCGACGGCCGGCCTGACGGTGTGGGCGATCATCTCCAAGGCCCCGCTCGAACAGCCCGCCAACCCCGGCTACGCTCCGAATCCCGCCAAGGCTCCCTGGTACTTCCTCGGCCTGCAGGAAATGCTGGTGTATTTCGACCCGTGGATGGCCGGCGTGGTGTACCCCGGCCTGATCATCGTCGGCCTGTGCGCGATGCCGTTCATTGACACCAACCCTAAAGGCAACGGCTACTACACCGTTAAAGAACGCCCGTTCGCCTTGGTGACCTGGCTGTTCGGCTTTTTGATTTTGTGGGTTGTGCTGATCTTCTTCGGCACGTTCCTCCGAGGGCCGAACTGGGAATTCTTCGGCCCCTACGAGTTCTGGGATACGCACAAAGCCAGCGCTCTCAACAACGTCAATATCAGCGATGCGTTCTGGATTTACTTGAGGGGCACAGCCTTGCCCAACAAGGATACCAATCCACTGCCGATGTTGCCGCACTGGCTGGTGCGGGAATGGATCGGCTTCCTCATGGTCGCTGGCTATCTCATGGTGCTGCCGGCGGTCCTGCGGGTGACGGTGTTAAAGAAAATGTACGAAAACATGGGCAGCATCCGCTACAGCGTGATGGTTATCCTGCTGTTGTTCATGGCGCTGATGCCGATCAAAATGGTGCTTCGGTGGTTGTTCAACCTGAAGTATTTTATCTACCTGCCGGAGTTTAACTCGAACCTATAGGCAGGAATTTTAGCCGCAGATCAACGCAGATGAACGCAGATCAAACCAATTGCTTGGCTCTGATCTGCGTTCATCTGCGTTGATCCGCGGCTAATTTTCTTTCGCGAGTCGGGCGAACGCTTCACCGCGTTGTTCGAAGTTGGTGAACTGGTCGTAGCTGGCGCAGCCGGTGCTCAGGAGAACGACGTCGCCGCTCTGAGCGATCTCCCGCGCGACCTTCGTGGCGCGGTCCAGCGTTTCGCACAGCTCCACGCGGGCGGTGCGACCGTTCGCGGCGAGTGTTTTTTCCGCGAGCGCCGCCCCCAGCGATCCAATGCACAGGACGGCCTTAGCGCGATTCGCCAGCGTCACGCACATGGGCGTCATGTCCAGTTTCTTGTCCGATCCGCCAATGATTTGAATTACGTGTCCCGGCTCAAACGCCGCGCAGGCGACGACCGCCGCCTCAGGGATGGTGGCGATCGAGTCGTTGTAGAATCGCACGCCGCCGGCCTCGTGGACCAACTGCAGCCGATGCGGCAGCCCGCCAAAGTCGCGCACCGCGGCTTGGGCCGCTTCCCGGCTGACCCCCAAGGCCGCAGCCGCCAGAAACGCCGACTGTGCGTTCAGTTGATTGTGCTCGCCGGGCAATAGAGGCAGGTCGAACCGTTGGCCAAGGTCTGGACTATACCGATGCACGATAGCCTTCGTAGCGGCGGCGAATTGGTCGGCGATCGACCCGTCGGGCAGAAACGCAAAGTCTTCCGGCGTTTGATGGCGGACGAGGTTGATCTTCGCGTCGATGTACGCCTCGGTCGTTCCGTGCCATTCGGTGTGATCGATCGACAGAAATGTCACCAGTGCAATCCGCGGCGACCAGCTCATCGGCCGCAGGTATTCCAGCATGTAACTACTCAGTTCCAGCAGCACAACGTGCTCAGGCTCGATCGCGCGCAGATCGGCCAGCAGCGATTTGCCGATATTCCCGCCGACCCAGGTTTTGTGTGTAGTTTCCAGCATCCGTCCGAGCAGGGCGGTGGTGGTAGACTTCCCCTTTGTGCCCGTAACGCCGATGATCCGCCGCGCGCGGCAGCGCTCGAGGAACAGCCGAATCTCGGTCGTCACCGGTACACCCGCCGCCCGTGCGGCAGCGAGGTATTCGCTCGTCGGCTTCACCGCCGGTGAAGTCACGACCAAATCTGTGTTGGTAAAATCGGAGATTCGATGCTCACCCAGCCGAAATTCAATCGGCAGACCGGCGAGTTGCTCGACGGAGTGCGCAAGCCTCGCAGCCGACCCGAGATCGGTCACTAGGACTTTGGCGCCCTGCTCGACCAGCCATTTCGCGACCGCGATCCCGCCGCCGAAATGCCCGAGTCCCGCGACGGTCGCGCGTTTACCTCTTAGATCATCCATGATCGCTTTCGAGTTCTTCAATTGACAGACGCAATCTCGCTCCATGCCTCACATGCAAGATTCGGACTTGACGGCCTCTAATCACAAACAAGATTCGATACCGCCCATTCCTGCGTCCGTAGAGCAACTGGTGAATGGCTTTGTTGAATGACGCACTTTCCGGAGCCTTGCCGCAACGTTTCGGCAATTCCGAGAGAGATTGTATAGCGTTTTCGAGTCCGGTCAGCCACCGCCTGGAGTGCATTTCTGAAAACGAGAGAATATAGGTGTATGTCGCTTCGATATCTCGTTGCGCAGGAGGCTGAATGATGACTTCGTAGCTCATCGTGGTGCAATGCGACTATATTTCTTACGTAGTTTTGGGAAAAACGTCTTTGCCGATTCACCCTCGCCGCGATCCGCAGATTCCAGACCACGTCGAATGCTTTCGACGGCGGCGTCATAGTCCATTTTTTTCTGCATCTGTCGAACCGTCTTCTCCAAAAGGACGATTCGCTTTTCCATCGTTGATTGGGTCATAGATGCTCCTGCGGATATTGTATCGAGCCGGGCACTTCTATAAAGCCTATTGGATGACGGCCACCAAATCCTTCTTCATCGCAATGACGGCCGCCTCGACGGATTGCTCCCACGACGAGGCGGCGAACTTCGCGTCCTTGTGGGCGTACAAGATCGACCGGCTGGCCGACACGATCGCGCCTTGGCCGTCCTTGAAGGCGGCTCGGGTCATGTCGGCGGTCGCGCCCTGCGTGCCGTAGCCTGGCAGTAGGAAGATCGACTGCGGCAGGCGTTCTCGCATCGATTGGATGGTGTGAATCTGCGTCGCACCCACCACCGCGCCCAAGCTGCTCCAGCCGCACTCGCCGAGCAGGCCGTGCGTGCCGGCGATCGGGGCCAGCTGATCGGCGATCAACTCGCTGACGGTTCGGCCGTCGGCAAGTTTCACGCCCTGCAGATGGGCCGATCCGGGATTGCTCGTGCGGACGAGGACGAACAATCCCTTGCCCGTCTGGCGGGCGACGTTCAGGAACGGCTCAAGCGTGTCCATGCCCAAGTAGGGGTTTACAGTAATCGCGTCGGGCGTCGCGCCTTCCAAATCAGCGAACGGGATCGTGTCGAGATGGGCGGCTGCGTACGCTTCGCTGGTCGAGCCGATGTCGCCTCGTTTGACGTCACCGATCACCAGTAAGCCCATTTCCTGCGCTTCGGCGATCAGGCCGTAGTAGGCTTCGACGCCTTCCCATAGATATTTTTCAAAATAAGCACTCTGAAACTTCACGATCGGTGCGTGCGGGGCCACCACGGTCAGCACCTTCATGACGAACTCATGCACCGCATCCAGCGACGAGGCTAAGTCTCGCGGGTTTGAAACCTTGGCGCGGATGGCATCGGGCATCGCATCCAGCATCGGGTCGATTCCGACGCAAATAGGAGAACCTTTGGACTTGATCGCGTGAACCAGACGGTCGGCAAACAACTCAGACATGCAGGTATCCGATGGGAGATTAAGCACTTAGGGGTGGCGGTAAAAACCGCCACCCCGGAGGTGCGAACAGATCGTCAAAAGACTGACCGATTATCGTTTCCGTCGATCACGACGGGCTTTGCGTTTCTTGCTGCCGATCTTTCGGCGACGGCGAGGCTTGGCCATGCGACTCCTTTCCCTATGAATCAGTCGGGAAGATTACAACACCGTAGTCGAATCGTAAAGACGTCCGTTTTTAATCGGCGTCTTTCGCGACCCGGTACGCCGGTTGCTGTGCAGACATTCGGGAACCCCAAACCACAGGGAGTTTGCCTAATGATTCAGCTTAATGCCGGTAACGTGCTTCTTAAGCCGACGCAGCGGAAGCAGATCCTGTCCTGGCTTCGCAGATCACTCCGACTCGGCGAGCGCTTGGGAGACTTTGTCCTCAAAATCACATTGCACCGAGTCGGCCACGTATTTGAGGTGGTGGCGACGGTTCGTGATCGCGCCGGCGACTTTGGTTGCCGGGTAAGGCAGACGCACTGGCGATACGCCATGCGCGAACTAATCGGAACGCTTGTCTCTCGCCTGCACGATCAGAGACTACAGCGTGCCACGTAGCTAAGAATCATCCACGAATAACACGAATCTTCACGAATGAATTCAGATTCGCATTGAATTCAGATTCGTGTCGATTCGTGTTATTCGTGGACCAAACAATTTCTTCGCCTACTGCGGCGGCTCGATGCGGATCGATTCCGTGCTCGGGAAGCGTCGCGTCACGACCAAAACCACGGCTTCCTTCGGCTTATCCTTGCGGAATGCTTCGTAGTCAGCCTTGAATTGCTCGAGGTCGGTCACCTGCTTGCCGTTGAGTTGGCTTATGACGTCGCCATTCCTCAGCTTCCCGGTTTCGGCGGCGCCGGCGGGTTTGATCAGTGCGACGACGACGCCCTTACTATCAGCGGGCATGTGCTGGCGATACGTGTCATTGAAGACCAGTTCCCGAGCGACGAATCCCAAATCCTCGGCGTAAAACCGCTTGGCCCGGTTGGCTCGCATGGGCATTTCTTCCAGCACCACTTCGACGTCCTTCATCGGCTGGCCGGCGGCGGGCAGGATGGAGAATGTGACCTTGTCGCCCACTTTCATCCGACGGATTTGCCGGCCGACGATGCTTGGCAATTCCCGAGGCTCATCGGGGCGCTCCAATGGCTTGCCGTTGATCTTTATAATGATGTTGCCTCGCGCGAGCCCGGCCTTGTCGGCCGGGGTGTTCGGCAACACTTCGCCGATCTCGACGGCGGGTTGGTTGGTCAGCTTGAACGCTTCCGCCACGTCCTTGTCCAACCCACGCAGGTTCGGAATCCCCGTCCACGGCAGCTTCTGCGGCTCGCCGGCGATCGGCGGATCGGTCAGGCTCGCTAAAAAATCACTGGCAGGGGTAAAAAATTTCGGCGGCTGGGTGATCGACTGCATGTCGCGCTCGCCCTCGTCCATATTCAAAATCAATGTCGGCCCTTGATTGACGAAGCCGATGGCTTTTCCGTCGGCGCTAAACACAGGCGAACCGGCGGCGGCTAGCCCACCATCCACCATTACTTGCGGGGCCTCGCCGCGAAGGTGCGCGGAAACGGTCGCTCTCGTCAGGTACGACTTATACGCCGCCGATTTCGGAAGCATGCCTACGGAGTAGACCGTCTCGCCAATCTCAGGTTTGTATGCTTCGAACTTCAGAGGCTTCCAGTCGTGTTTGTCTTTGACTTTTACAAACGCCACGTTCGACCGTTCATCACGGCCGACGAACGTTGCATCCAGTTCTTCGACATCCTTATCCTGCGAGGGGATGAGGATTTTGAAATCCTTCAACTGTTCATCCGGCAGGCTGACGTTGAATAACGCCAGCGGCGTCATGACGAGCCCATCGTCGCTCACCACGATTCCGGGACCAATCAACTCCCGGTTGATTGTTTCACCCGTAAACTGGAACTGCACACCCACCAGTGCAGGAACGACTTCGTCATACAACTTCTTCGGCGAAACTTCCGCCTGCGCGGCAGATGCCATCAGTAGCAAGGCAGCCATCGAACGAGCGAACCGATTCATTATGTCTCCAGTCATTTGTACTCGCTGTCATCCTGAGCGGTACGCCGCGAAGGATCTCGCATTGAACATCCGGGCTAGATCCTTCGCGGCGTACCGCTCAGGATGACGTGCTCTTTTAGTCGAGCATCACCACGACGCGACCAATGCCAATCAGCGGCTCGGCTGAGTGGCCGGTGCCGTAGCGGCTGGGGCGGTAAACGTCACCTTCATCACCGCGCTGCGCGATCCGCGGCCGCGGGTGACGGCCAGCAGCACTTTCGCCTGCCGACTGGCGATGGATTCCTTGTACATGCGATCGAAATCTTCCAACGACTCGGCGGTGATGCCGTTGATGCTGGTGATCACATCACCGGGGTCGAGATCAGCCTTGGCAGCCGCCAGGCCCGGGCTGAGCGTGGTGACGACGACGCCTTTGTCATCGTCCAATTGCTGTTCGTTAGCGTAGGCGCGGGTGACGTCACGAACACTCATGCCCCAGGTTTTGAATTCGCGTTCTTCGCCGATGGCGCCCTGCAGTTTTTCGGTAGTCGCGGTGAGCATAAGCGTTTCCTTGCCGCGCTTGATCTCCAGCGTCGCCGGCTGGCTGATAGGCAGGTCGGCGATCCGCTTTCGGGCGGCGGCGATTTCTTCTGGGAACCGCACGTTGATCGGCTGGCCGTTGATCGCCAGCAGAATGTCCTGCGTCCGCACGCCGGCCTTCATGGCGGGGGAGTTGCGGTCGACGCTGTTGATCAGCACGCCCTTGTTGATGTCGATGTCGAAGAACGATTCCAAATCCTGCAGCGGCTTGAGATCAACGCCGATGTCGGCGCGGGCAACGTGGCCTTTCTTCTCCGGCGACGCCGATGCCAGAATCTTGGCGACGACTTCCTTGGCGGTGTCGATCGGCACGGCGAAGTTCAAATTCTGTCCGCCGCCGCGCGTATTAATGCCGACGACCTTGCCCGTCATGTCCACCAGCGGCCCGCCGGAGTTGCCGGGATTGATCGGCGTGTCCATCTGAATCCAATTGGCGAACTCGCCGGTCTCGTACTCGTCGATGCGCATGTGTTCGGGATAAAACGTGCGCTCATTGTTGCTGACGACGCCCAGCGTCATCGTGCGTGCCAGCCCGAACGGCGTGCCGATCGCCATCACATCCTGCCCCGGAATCAACTGCTTGCTGCTGCCAAGGACGGCCGGCTTGAAGGAGATGTTTTTCTTCTTCACCACCTCCATGTCAAGCTGGATGATCGCCAAGTCGGTCCAATGGTCATCCCCGATGAGCTTGGCCGGCACGCGCTCTTTGTTAAACAGCGTGACGTTAATCTCCGCAGCGCGCCCGGCCACGTGGTAGTTGGTCAGGATGTGCCCGTGCTCGTCGATAATCACGCCCGAGCCGATGCCGCGATTGAAGGTACGCTTGCCGTCGCGGTAAGTCTCGGCGGCCACGTCGATCCGGACGACGGCGGGGAACAATTCACCTGTGACGGCTACGACGGCTTGGGGCGTGGCGCTGGGATAAGGTTCGGGCTTTGCGGCGCAACCGGTCATGAGTGCCGCAGCCGCCAGGATGATTTGCAAATTGCAAATTGCAAATTGCAATCGGTTTTGGGGCATAAAGTTTTTTCTCGATTGCAGATCGCAAATTGAAAATCGCAAATGGCTTCTCCTGATTGTGGATAACATGCGCTAAGACTGTCGTAGTAGCAACACGCGGTTGGAATATTAAACCTGAGGCAGTACAGTTCCGCCCCTTTAAGGTACCAAAGGTTAAGGGAAGATTATGGGATTTCCATCCGGCTCCGTGTCGTTTCGAAAATTCGCCGTCGTCGGGGACGCACCGACGGCCGTCGATCAGTCGTTGCTTGATAAAGTCAGCGAGTTCGCGCTCCGTCCCGGTGAACTGGGCGTGCCGGAAGAGGAAGAGTACGGCTGGTCCGGCGGGCGACATGTGCTCGACGGCAGTTTTTCCTTCGCAAACAACGTGTTCGCCGAGGCGCTGCATTTTGCGATCCGCATCGACACCAACAAAGTGCCGTCGGAATTGAAAAAGGCATTCCAGCTGATGGAGGAAGAGGCCGTCGCGTCCACCAATCCGTCCGGATTCATCAGCAAGGGCCAGAAACGCGACGTGAAAGACACCGTCCGCCGAAAGATGGAGGATGAACTGCGCAGCGGCAAGTACCGTCGCAGCAAACTCCTGCCGATCTTGTGGGATTTGCCTTCGCAGACGGTTTACTGCAACGCGTCCGGCAAATCGTTTGAGAAACTGGCGGAACTGTTCGAGCGCAGCTTCGGCTGTTCGCTTCTGCCGTTGAGCGCGGGATCGACCTCGCTTCGGCAGTTGGAGGCCGCCGGTCGTCGCCGCGACTACGAAGACCTTCGGCCGACACGGTTCGTCAACGGGCCCGAGGGCGAAGGGCAGTTGCCTGAATATCCTTGGGTGGCCAAAGGCCCTGAGCCGAAGGATTTCGTCGGCAATGAACTGCTGCTGTGGCTGTGGCACGAAGCGGATGTGAAGAACGGCGTGATCAAGACCTCGGCTGGTGAGGTGACGGTGATGATCGACAAATCGCTCGATCTCGACTGTGCCTACGGCCAAACCGGTCGCGACGGACTCAAAGGCGACGGCCCCGCCCGCATGCCCGAAGCCCGCGACGGCCTTCGCAGCGGCAAAGTTCCCCGCCGGGCTGGTCTGATCATGGAAGCGGCGGGCATGAGCTTCTCGCTGAACCTCAACCCCGAAGCGATCTCCATCGGCTCGGCCAAGTTCCCCGAAGTGGAAGAAGCCGACAGTGACCGCGTGCTGTTTGAAGAACGCATCGCCATGCTTCGCGAACTGAGCAAAGTCATCGACGGTTTGTATGACACCTTCATCAAAACCCGCACCACCGGCGTGTGGGAAGGGCAGACCAACACCATCCGCAAATGGATCATGACCAGCCAGCGGAAGGCGAGCGAAGCATTGGTGGCGGTCTAGCGGCTGAATCCATGCGACACCGAGGCACAGAGCCACAGAGGTAAGCACAGAGCGGTATTCAAAGAATGGCGTCGCTTGGTTTAGCGGAGCCATCCAACTTATTGTCCTATTCTCTCTGTGCATTTCTCTGTGACTCTGTGCCTCTGTGTCGCATTCCTCCATGCCCCGTGTAAACTGAAGGGATGGAATGGATCCTGCTCATCGTCGGCCTGATCGTCGGAGCGGTCATCGGCTTTTTGATCGCCGAGCGGCGGGCGCGGAAGTCGGCGTCGTCGGATCAGATTGCGCTAGCTACCGCCAGCCAGCAGGCTGTGTCACTGGCGGACCAGGGCAAGCGGCAGGCCGATGAAACCGCCCAAGTGCGGGCCCAGCTTTCTACAGCGGAGAAGCAAGCGGCGACGCTGGCCGCCGAGTTACGCGGGGCGCAGCAGAATCTCACCGACCAAAAAGCGATGTTGACCGACGCGCAGGAAAAACTGCGCGAGTCATTCTCCCACCTGTCGGCTGAGGCGCTGGCGAAGAACAACGAAGCCTTTCTCCATCTCGCCCGCCAGCGGTTCGAATCACTCTCCAAGGAAGCCACCGGCACGCTCGACGAGCGCAAAGCTCAGATCGAAGGTCTGCTCAAGCCGATGAACGAACTGCTCGGCCAATACCAGATGCGGTTGGGCGATATCGAAAAAAGCCGTACCGAGTCGTACAGCATGCTCCGCGAGCAGCTCGGCTCGCTGGTCGAAGTGCAGCGTACGCTTGGCACGCAGACGAACCAGTTGGTATCGGCGTTGCGTCGCCCGAGCACGCGCGGGCAGTGGGGCGAATTAACGCTCAAACGTCTTGTCGAGCTGGCGGGCATGAGCGACAAGTGCGACTTTAGCGAACAGGTGACTGTTGAAAGCGAAGACGCCCGCTTTCGCCCGGATATGGTGATCCGCCTGCCCGGCGACCGCGAAGTGGTGATCGACAGTAAGGCCGCGCTCGATGCGTTTCTGGATGCTGCCGCCGCGCCGGATGAGGAATCGCGCAAATCGCACATGATCCGCCACAGCCAGCAGGTACGGGCGAGGTCGCGCGAGTTGTCGACCAAGGCGTACTGGAGCCAGTTCAAGCGGTCGCCGGAGTTTGTGGTGATGTTCCTTCCCGGCGAGGCGTTTTTGTACGCCGCCGTGGAGGTCGATCCGACTTTGGTGGAGGATAGCCTGCGCAGCCGGGTGATTATCGCGACGCCGACCACGCTGATCGCGCTGCTCAAGACCATCGAGTTCGGCTGGCGGCAGGAAGCGATCACGCAAAACGCAGAGGAAGTCCAAAAACTCGGCCGCGAGTTGTACGAGCGGATCGCCGTGATGGGCGAGCATTTCGCCAAGCTCGGTGCCGGACTGGAGTCGGCGGTGTCAATGTACAACAAGACGCTGACGACCATCGAAACCCGTGTGCTCGTATCGGCTCGAAAGATCAACGAACTGGGTGCCGGCTCGGACAAGAAAACCCCGGAACTGGAACCGATCGAACAACGCCCGCGCGAGTTGCCTGCGTCGCTGCAGGGATCGCCGTGAAAATGAAACAAACACTTCGCAAATGACGCCGGTTAGAATCTCATGCATTGAATCGCATGTCATCTCAGTTTGTATCGTGCCACTATGAACACAGTCACCCTCCAAACCATCGAAGCCGCACAACAGCGAATCAAGGGCGAAGTCTATCGCAGCCCTTGCCCGTATTCGTTGTCGCTGTCCAAGCTGTGCGGCTGTGAAATCTACTGCAAGCTCGATCACCTGCAGATGACCGGCAGCTTTAAGGAGCGCGGGGCACGCAACAAGTTGATGCAGTTGGCCGATGCCGAAAAATCCCGGGGCGTAATCGCGGCTTCGGCTGGCAACCATGCGCTGGCCCTAGCGTATCACGGGCGCGATTTGGGGATGAAAGTCACCGTCGTCATGCCCGTCTGGGCACCGCTGGTGAAAGTCAGTAACTGCCGCGGCTTCGGAGCGAATGTCATCCTGCACGGCGAGAGTTTTGACGACGCCCGCGCGTATGCCAATCAGCTTGGAGAAGAAAAGTCGTACGTCTACATTCACGGTTTTGACGATCCCGACATTATCTCCGGGCAAGGCACTGTCGGGCTGGAGATTCTGGAAGACGTGCCCGACGTCGACGCGGTCATCGTCCCCATCGGCGGCGGCGGGTTGATCGCGGGCGTCGCTCGGGCGGTCAAATCTTTGCGGCCGCAGACGAAAATCATCGGGGTAGAACCCAAGCACGCTCCGACGATGCAGGCGTCACTCAAGGCCGGCAAAGTAACCAAGATCGATACCACGCCCACGTTGGCCGACGGGTTGGCGGTGGCGGAGGTGGGGAAGCTGTGCTTCGAGGTTGCCCGCGATCTGATCGACGAAATCGTCATGGTTGATGAGGCGCAAATCGCCATGAGTATTTTGCGACTGCTCGAACACGAAAAGATGGTCGTTGAAGGGGCCGGCGCCGTCCCGCTGGCCGCTGCGATGGGGCGCACGCTGGGGCTCGACGGGAAAAAGGTCGTCCTCGTCCTCTGCGGCGGGAATATCGATGTGACGATGCTCAGCAAAGTCATCGAACGCGGCCTGGCAGCCGACGGGCGGCTCTGCCGGCTGACCGCCAGCATCTCCGATCGCCCCGGCGGATTGGCGAAAATCGCCTTGCTCCTGGCCTCTACCGGCGCGAGCGTGAAAGACATCGACCACGACCGCAATTTCGCACCGGCTGACGTGTCGACGGTCAATGTAGACATCGTGCTGGAGACGCGGGATTTCGATCACATTGCGCAGATCAAGAAATCGCTCGCCGATGCAGGCGTCGAAGCACGCTTCTCGTAACACCGGCCTTTTATCTGTGCGCGACCCTGCTGTTGCAAATTGCATTTACTGAAGTTCAACGGATTCCGCACGGGCCGGAGGCTGCTGTGTCCATACCCCCGCGAACACACAAGTATCGTCATCCTAAGGTACGCCGAAGGATCTCGAATCTCGAACGGCATTCGGCGTCCGAGATGCTTCGGAGTACCTCAGCATGACGTGTTTTGGATGATTTGAACTGAGCATCCGGAGGCCCGTGTTACGGTTGAGGTTTCAACGCGATCGCTGTACCCAATGCTGCCGGAACGTAGTTGCCCGTCGACAGCACCACCTTAAACGCATCCTCCGCTGAGCATTCGAGTACGACGCATTTGCTTACATGGATGAAATGCAATCGCCCGGTGATCGGATTGGGCGCGTTCGGCACGAACACGCACCAAGTCGCGTCGTGTCCTTCGATCGACCTGCCGCTGGTGAAGCCCAGTTGCAATCCGCCGACCTCGCTGGGGATCAGCACCACTTTGCTGAACGTGCCTTCCGTGCCGCCGGGCGTCAAGGCGATTTGTTTCCACGATTGGTACAGCGTATTCAACCCGGGGACGCGGCTCAGCAGGCTATCGAACCGCCGGATGAACCACTGTCCGACGATGCTCGAGATGAGCATGCCGGTTGCGTAAATCACCGCCAGCGCGATGAGGATGCCGACAAACGGGATCGGCCGGCCGGGGCGGTTGAACAGGTACTCGGTCATCGTCTCGGCGAGCGATTCGATCTTCCAGATGATGTAAACCGTGACCGCGATCGGGATAACCGCGAACGCGCCGGTCAGAAACGTGTTCCGCACTTTATTCTGCATGCAAGCTATTGTGCGCCGCCGACTATGGAGAGCCAAGTGGATGGGCTCTACAATAGGCAGATAAATGGCCGAACCCGTTACATCTCGTCCATCGCAAACTGTCTCCGGCCGATGGCTGGTGGCGGTATTGTTCGTGCTGGCGGGGCTGGTGATGGCGGCGTTTTATTACAACGCCAAAAATCGCTACGATCCCGCTCCCGCCGCCGCCCGATGGGGTCGGCCGAGTGCGCCGGTGCGAGTGCTCCTGATCGACGCAACCCTGATCGGAAACGACCGGGCGGTTCTGCTGGCCAAGATCACTTCAACGCCGGCCGATGTTTACTTCATCCGCAACGTCGAAGGATCGCTGATTGATTCCATCGCCCGTGAAGCACACCTCGACCAAGGCGATCGCCCGCTGGTGTTTTATCCCGCGCAAACCAGCGATGAATCCGGATCGGGCATCGGCAACGCGATTTTGAGCAAACTGCCGTTGTACGAAGGCCGATCCATCCCCAACAAAGGCGGCAGCTTTGGCGTGTGGTCGGCTGCGGTGTAGGAAGGGCGAAAGTTCATGCTCGCTTGCATTGGAATGCAGACCCCGCCGGATAAGGAAGCGGCAATGCTACATAAAGCCTGGGTGGAACTTGGCTCACCGCCGATGATCGTGGCAGGGGATCGAGCGGGGGCGGAAATCCCCGATTCGATTGCGGGCCCGCAAGGAATTTTGCAAATGGGCGATTGGACCAGCGCGCACGCGACGGCCGACGGTGCCATCGAGTGCCGTTAGTTCGATTTGGAAATCGCCGGAGTCGTCGCCGGCTT
Source organism: Tepidisphaerales bacterium (assembly GCA_038229715.1). Classification (GTDB taxonomy): domain Bacteria; phylum Planctomycetota; class Phycisphaerae; order Tepidisphaerales; family Tepidisphaeraceae; genus JANMES01. The sequence continues at coordinate 16,139 of JBBROD010000056.1, forward strand.
GGATGGCGTGATCGCGATGAACTGCTTTCGCAACTCGCGTAAACCGGCCCGCCAGGCGGCCGGGGACGCGTCGGATTTCAGGTCGATCGGCCGCTTGAATACGGCGGCCAACTGCTTGAGGGCAGCGTCGCGGATGGCGCGATTGTCGGTGTACAGGCAGTCGAGCAGAAACCACTCGTCAGTGGCGCATTTTTTAGCTTCGGTCTCGTTGAGCGGCTTGTAGGGAGCGAGGAATGTCTCCAGCCGGCTGTTCTGTTCCGACGTCAAGCCCGAACGTGTCATCTTCGATGCAATCAGCGCCGCAGGTTCGCCGAGTTGATCCAACGCTTCGCTGGCGGATTCGCGGGTGGCGTAGTCTTCCGCATCGAAATCCTTCACCAGCCGCTTCAATTTGTCGGCCGTCAATTCGTCGGTCTTAAAATGGCTTTGCAGAACCTGCCACGCGACGCGATGCTCAACAGAAAAAACCACTTCCTCCTGTCGCAGCGCTGCCAGCATCGGCTGGAAGTAGACGGCCGTCTCTCGCGGGTACTTTCGCCGCAATTGCACGACGGTGTCAGCCGACAGTTTCAGGTCGACGGATTTTTTATTACTTTCCATATCCGACACCGAGACATACAGTTTAACCGCCGGCTCGGATGTGTCGGGGTTGTCTCTATTCACGTTTTGAATGAACTGAATGCTACGCAATTCCTTTGTGTCCTCACTATCGACCGACAGGTTGACGTTGTTCAGAATCGCCGACATCGAGTAGATGACCGTCGTGCTCGGCGGGACGGAAAACTCATGGCGGATCGTCAGCAATACTCCATCGGGCTTGTAGACGACGACAGTCTTTCCGGCGAAGTCGGCAATCTTTAGCCGCACTTGATCGTCGGTCGGCTGCAGGTCGGTCGACATCACCAGCATCTGATTTTTCATCGCCAGCTTTACTGCGGTGGAAATCGTCGGCCAGTTAATTTGCTTGATGGTGTCGTCGTTGACATCGACAGCCGACTGTGTGGTGGGTTTTGTGGCGGGGTCGGTCAACGGCGAAGCGGCAAAAGCGGCGAGCGGTCCGATCAGGCCGAGGGCGACGGTCAGGATGATCCAGCGGGGCGGCTGCATGGTCGCTCCTCTAGTATATTGCCGCTCCATCGCTCGCCGCACGACAATTATGCGTCAGAGCAGCGAGAATGGCGTCGATCGTGATCGCCTGGCGGGTTTCGCCGGCTAGTGCGAGCGTTTTCGCCGGCTGGCGGGCTTGCTGCAGAAACGAATCCAGTCGCCCGAGAGTCCGCCGAAGCGTCGGCAGACCGGTCGAGTCGATTGGATGAACCGTCGCCCACGGCCAAAGGTGTACGACCCGGCGCGTGTCGGCCAGAATCCGCGCCAGATGGCTGCGGCTCTCGATCGGCCCGGCTGAGACGGGTTTGAATTCGTCGATCTCGCTCCAGCCGCGACCGAACACGCGGATCGGTAGACGCTCTTTCATCATCGCCCGCGCGATGCCCTGTTGATAGGCGGGCACCAGCAGCGATTCGGCGAACAGCAGCCGGTCGATCGTTGCGTTGTCGATGCTCATCGCCCGCGCCCGCTTTCGCAGGTACGCGATCAGGTCGTCGCCGAGCGCAAACGGATCAGCGGCTAAATTAGCAGTGATGGCTTCCCAAAGCAGGCGGTGGCTGGAAAACTCTTCGAGCTTTTCGGGGATTTGGATCGGCGTGGTGTCGGTCAGGATCGTCCAGCCGTCGAAAACGGTGTCCGGCGATGCTTCAGTTCGTTGAATCGCCGGGAACGTCGCGATGCCGACGCGGTCCGCCGGCCAACCGGCTTCGATCGCACGCTTCTTCCATGCCGCATCCGCCACCAGCAACGCATCGCGCGGCCCGGCCGACGTGGCTGAAGGGATCCGGCCCTTGGTGACCCAAGTCACCCACGGCATGGCGGCGGGGAGCACGTCAGTAAAATCGCAGCGCGCGGTGTCGGCAGTGACAACCGCGTCGCACTGCCGACAAAACTCCGCCGTACCGGCAGGGCCGGCGTGGATGGGAATGTCCGGGTCGAGCCAGGCCAGCCTTACCCGCGCATCGGACGATGCGGGACGCAGCGCCTCCGCCAGCGCTGCGCCCGCGTCATCCCAAAGAGCGAACTTCGAGCCGGCGATCACGCCGACCCGACAGGCGTTGGAATTCCACTCACGCGGCACGCCGCGCAGCGAGCGGATTCGCTCGGCCCGGGCGTGAATGACTTCGCCAAATATTTTTTGCGATTCCGCGATGATCGGATCGACGATGTCAGCCAGCGCGGTCGGCAGCTTGATGAACTGCTGTGGGGTCGGCAGGCCGGGGTGTTCGTTGAATAGCGTTCGCAGTTCGGCCGCCCACTCACGCGTGGTGGCGATGTGAAGGCGGTGCGCTTCAAAGTCGGCTGAGAAGTCTTCGCAAGACAGGATCGTGCGAACGGTCTGCAAGTTCGGCTGCAGGACGAGGACCGACTGTTGAGCAGTAAGGCGATCCAGTGCCGCCCGGATTTCCGCCGCGTGCGTTGGGGCCAGAAACCCCGCGACCGTGCCGCGCGGCTCAAACGACTTGATCATCGCGGCGGCGGCGAGATAGGGCACGGAGCAGTCGCCGAGCCAGCGCCCGGCGTCGTCGAGAAGGGTGAGCGAGCCGTCGCGGGCGAACACCCATTCCCCCGCGACCGCGAGCGGCTGCAGCGCTTCGATCAATCGCGGCTGGACGGCCGCCATCGTGCGCAAGTTCGCCGCCCAATTGCGCGCAGCCTTCACGGCGGCGGCAGTCGGAGCGAGGGTTTCTACGCCAAGCGACACAACTTCATTTATCGGACGGCGACGACGGATTTCTGAAGGCGTTCTTTTGGTGAGAAAATCATCATCCTGAGCGGTCTGGCCAGTTCTGCCGCTGGAAACTCGACCGTACCACGGTCCTCCGGCCCGTGGTATGGGTGAGTTTTCCAAGCAATGCTGCGCATCATGTTTCAGACTGACCCATTATCGACGGACACACTACCGTCGATTGATGGGCGAAGTTGCGCTATAATCCGTCGCTATGCGATTCACGAAAATGCACGGTCTGGGCAATGACTACGTCTACGTCAACGGCTTCGCCGAGACGGTGGCCGATCCTGTGGAGACGGCCAGGAAAGTTTCCGATCGCCATTTCGGCATCGGCTCTGACGGGCTGATTCTGATCCTGCCGAGCGATAAGGGCGACGTCCGCATGCGCATGTTCAACGCCGACGGCAGTGAGAGCGAAATGTGCGGCAATGGCATCCGCTGCGTGGCCAAGTATGCGTTCGATCACGGGCTGACCAAGAACAATCCGCTAAAGGTGGAAACCGGCCGCGGCGTGCTGCCGATCACGGTACAACTGAGCGACGGCAAGGTGCAATCCGCCACCGTCGATATGGGCGAGCCGATTCTCAACCTGCCGGACATTCCGATCGCGCGGGAGCACGTTTTCGAAAAAGGCCAAGCCAGCTATCGCTTCAACACCGGCTTGCAGCAGGCGAAACGGCCGATGATCGACGCGACGTTCGTCTCGATGGGCAACCCGCACGCGGTGATCTTCGTCGACGACGTGAAGCTGATAGACCTCGAGCACATCGGCCCGGAGGTGGAAAAAGCCCCGCCGTTCCCCCGGCGGATCAACGCGCATTGGGTGCAGGTGCATTCGCCGACCGAAGTCACGATGCGAACATGGGAGCGCGGCAGCGGCATTACCATGGCGTGCGGCACCGGCGCGTGCGCGGTTGCGGTTGCGGGCGTGCTGACGGGGCGGACCGGTCGCAACGTGCTGGTTCATCTGCCCGGCGGCGATCTGCAACTGGAATGGCGCGAATCCGACAACCACGTGTACATGACCGGGCCGGCGACGGAAGTGTTTTCTGGGGAGTGGAATGGGTAAGTCCGAATGACGAAACCTGAAACCCGAATGACGAAACCCGAAATCCGAATGAATGACGAATGACGAAATCCGAATGACGAAGTTGATGGTCAATCTTTTTCGTCATTCGTCATTCTGGTTTCGTCATTCATTCGGATTTCTGGTTTCGTCATTAGGGTTTCCTCACACGGGTTTCCTCACAACAAATACCTCGCCCGGCTCACCGTCCACTGCACCGCTCGATCGACAAACGGCCGATGTTTCCACTCGCTCAATTTGATCCGGTGCGCAAACCGGATGTCGTTCTCAAACAACTCGCACATGTTCCGGCCGAACTCCGGTGAGCGGATGGCCATGCTCAGTTCGCAGTTGAACGCGATGCTGCGGTAGTCGAGGTTGGTTGATCCGACGACGCTGATGCGTTCGTCCACCACGATCGTCTTGGCGTGCAGGATGACCGTCTGCCGTTCGAAAACTTGCACGCCGGCTTTCATCAGTAGTTCGTAAAAGCTGCGGGCGGCGAACAGCAGCAGTTTCACGTCGCTGCAGCCGGGCAGCATCAGTTGCACTTTGACGCCGCGCTTGGCGGCACGGCAAAGCTCGGCCACCAGCAGGTCGTCGGGGGCGAAGTACGCCATCGTCATGCGGATGCTGTGCTCGGCGTTGTGGATCAGCCGGTGGATCAGCGGCCGCAGCGGGCTGGAAGTCGTCGGCACGCTGGCGAGCAACGCGATGTCGTCCGTTAGCTGCAACGGCGGGGCGGGTTCATCGCCGGTTTTGTATCGGGTGCGGTGTTTCTTCGTCACGCGCTTGGCGATACGGCGTTTGAGAGGCGGAACCCGGTCGAGCGCGTGCTGATACTCGGCGCGCCGGATCGGTCCGCCGTGCAGAATGTATTCCCACGATCGGATGAACGACCGCACCAGCGGCCGACTGCTCGGACCGACGATGCCGACGGCGGTATCGCGCCAGTAGCTGCTGTCCGGGCGATCGTTCTTCGCCACCCACGGGCCAGCGTATTCATTGGCGATGTTCAGCCCGCCCATCCCGCCGATGTGGTCGTCCACGATCAGCAGCTTGCGATGGTCGCGATTCACCGGCCGCCAGCTGTACTTGCATTCCCACGGGCGGATGGGGTTAAATTCCGCCACGTTGATCCCGGCGGCTTTCATTTTGCGGAAGATCGAGCGGTCGGTTTCCCATGAGCCGAACGAGTCGTAAATAAAATAAATTCGCACGCCTTGCTTGGCTTTGGCGATGAGCAGATCAGCAAACGCCCGGCCGGTCTCGTCGCCGGCGAAGATGTAGACTTCGAGGAAGACTCGCGTCTTTGCATCGCGGATCGCATCGTACGCGGCCCGCAGGGCTTCGCCGTCTTTATAGAGCTGAATGTGCGAACCGTCCGCCAGCGTGACGACCGGTGGTTTGGCCCATCCATCGTCGGCCGCCCCGGGTCGGAGATTGATTCCCGGCCCGCCGACTGCCACGCAAGCGGTGTTGTCCCTATAATGCTCCACTTAACGTAAAGGAATTAACATGCCGGCCAGTCGCGAACAAGTCATGAATGCCCTGAAAACAGTCCAAGATCCGGAACTGTTTAAAGATATTGTAACTCTGGGGATGGTGAAGGATGTACGAGTCGAGGGCGAAACCGTCCACGTCACCGTCGAACTCACCACGCCGGCCTGCCCGCTCAAGGATGTGATCGAGAAGGATGTCAAAGGCGCTCTGGCCAAGATCGGCGTGAGCGATGTCCGTCTGAATCTCACCGCCAACACCCGCAGCGGGACGACAAACAAGCAGAACGCGCTGCCGCAGGTGAAGAACGTAATCGCCGTCGGCGCCGGCAAGGGCGGGGTGGGTAAATCCACGCTCGCGCTGAACATCGGCGTGGGATTGTCAAGATTCGGCGCGTCCGTCGGCGTGATGGACGGCGACATCTACGGCCCCAGCATGCCCACGCTGCTCGGCATTCGCGGGCAGAGCGCCAACGTCCGCGGGAACAAGCTGATCCCGTTCCACGTACACGGCGTCCACGCGATTACGATCGGCAGCATCGTCGAGCAGGAAAAGCCGCTTATCTGGCGCGGGCCGATGGCGCACGGGGCGTTCAAGCAGTTGCTGATCGACAACACCGAATGGCCGGACCTGGATTATCTGATCGTCGACCTGCCGCCCGGCACCGGCGACGTACCGCTGACGCTGTGTCAGTTGTTGCCGCTGACGGGCGCGGTCGTCGTCGCCACGCCGCAGCAGGTGGCGCTGGATGACGCGATCCGCGCCGTGGCGATGTTCCGCCAACTCGGCGCGCCGGTCCTCGGCATGGTCGAAAACATGAGCTACTTCGTTGGCCCCGATGGCGCCGAGCACGACATCTTCGGCCGCGGCGGCACGCGGAGGGAATCCGCCAGGCTCGGCATCCCGTTCTTAGGCGAACTCCCGATGTTCACCGAACTGCGTGTCAACAGCGACGCCGGCACGCCAGGCAAGAATTTCGAGGGCAGCCCGAAGCTGAAGGAGTCGCTCGAACACATCGTGACCTCACTGGCCGGCGAAGTAAGCAAGCGCAACATGGCCCCGCCGGCGGTGGAACTGACGATTACTTAAAATTTCCTCTTTAAATGCCGGGTTTCGGTTTCAGGGCTGGTGTTTTCGTCTATGAAGACGATTAGACCAATTCTCATCGCGAATATTCGCCAGATTGCCTTGCAATATCCGATAACCAAGCCAACAATGTAAGCGTTCCAGTCCGCCTTTAAGGGGCGGTTGATACGTCGTCGCCTGATGGGAATGGCAAACCGACCGGCCCAGCAATCGACGACAGCGGCCTTTTCGCCGGCGCGTGCCGGTGGGGTTCGTCAGTTTTTTGGAGTTTGAGCCATTTCTACGAATTTTCGTCACAACGAGCAGATCCGAATCTCTCCGATCCGGCTAATCAACGACAAAGAAGAACAGGTAGGCATCACCTCGACCGCCGACGCTATGCGCATGGCGCGCGAGGCGGGCTTGGACCTGGTGGAAGTGGCGCCCCAGGCGCGCCCGCCGGTCTGCCGGATCATGGATTACGGCAAGTGGCGCTACCAGCAGCAAAAAAAAGAAGATAAATCGCGCGCCAGCAGCAAGGCCGGCCAGCTTAAAGAGCTGAAGATGAAGACCGTGAAGATCGGCGATCACGATTTGATGATCAAGATCAATCACGCCCGCGAATTCCTCAAAGAAGGCAACAAGGTGCAGTTCACTCTGCAGTTCCGTGGCCGCGAGATGGCGCACATCGATCTGGGCCGCGACATCTTCACCAAGATCAAGAATGAACTGTGGATCGTGAGCAAGATCGAGCGCGACAGCAAAATGGAAGGGCGTCGCATGACGCTGGTGCTGCAACCCGATCACAAGCCGCCGGGTTCGGTCCAGCCGGTGGCTGGCGGCAAAGCGCCTGCCCAGGCACCGAGGCAGATGGTCGCCGCTCCGCCGCTCCCGCCCCGAGGTGGGTTTTCCGCCGGGGCGGGGTTGAATCTCCCGAACCGCAACGCCCCGGTTTCGCCAGCCCCCAAGCCGGCTCCGGAGCCGGTTTCGCGGTAAAGGCTTTGATTTTCCACGAATAACACGAATCGCAGAGCAGTTTTTTTGATTCGTGTCGATTCGTGTTATTCGTGGACCAACACCTTCCCCCGACTTTACAGTCCGCAGCCCTACGGTTATCATCCCCGACCCTCTCGCGAGAGAGGGTCTTTATTTTGCAGTCGATTTTGCACAACGAGAGTGAGTCATGGCCTACAAGTTCAAGCCCAGCAAGTCCGTCGTGAAGCGGTTTAAGGTCACCAAGACCGGCAAGCTCAAGCACTGTCATGAAAAGACCTCGCACCTGCGCTCGGGTCGCGATAGCGCCCTGAAGCGTCGCCTCGGTCGCGCTGGCGTGCTGGCTGAAGGACATGCCAAGAACATGCGCCGCTACATGGGCGTGGCCAAGCTCAAGCCGAACAAAGTCATCCATGAACGCGGTCTGAAGGCGAAAGCGGCCGCCGCTGCTGCTGAAGCGAAATAATCGTTCAAGCCCGAATGACGAAACCCGAAATCCGAAAGAATGACGAATGACGAAATCCGAATGACGAATGATTGCAGGTGACTTTTCTTCGTCCATCGTCATTCTGGTTTCGTCATTGATTCGGATTTCTGGTTTCGTCATTCGGATTTTTAACAAAGTGTCTGCAAGGTGCAGACACAGCCAAGCCTCCGGCCTCTGGCTCTCTTTAATCCCGAAAGGATTTAACCATGCCCCGCGTATCAGGCGGCCCGAAACGGGCCCAAAAACGTAAACGTATCCTCAAGCGAGCCAGCGGCTTCGTCGCCAGCCCAGGCGTTCAGTACCGCCAAGCCCTTGAATTCACCCGCCGCGCCGATGCCTACGCCACGCGTGACCGTAAGCAGAAGAAGCGTCACTTCCGTACTCTGTGGATCAGCCGACTGAGCGCTGCCCTCAAGCAGCGCGGCATCAACTACAACCGCTTCATCCCGGCGTTGATCGCTGCGGGGATTGAGCTCAACCGCAAGAGCCTGAGCGAAATCGCCATCGCCGACCCGGCCGCGTTCGACGCGGTGGTCGAACTGGCCCGCCCGCATTTGGTCGTGCTGAAGAAGAAAGCCATCGCGGCGTAACGCCGGTTCGGGTGAAGTTGATTGAAATGAGCAGGCTTGGCGATTTATTCGCCAAGCCTGTTTTTCGTTAAGTTCGCCTTGACTTTCATCGATAAATATTACAAATTGTAATAGTGCGAATCATCAAGCCGTCAACGGTACGAGCGTTCGCCAGACAGAATCCGAAAGCCCTGGCGGCACTGACTCGATGGTTGTTAGTTGCTGAAAAGGCAAAATGGGATCGCCTTGCGGACATGCGGCAGGCGTTTCAAAGTGCCGACGAGATTGTGGTCGCCAGCGGCAGGCGAGTGGTGGTATTCAACATTGCCGGCAACAGCTACCGGCTGATCGCCGCGGTCCATTACAACACGCAGCGGGTTTACATCCTGCGATTTATGACCCATGCCGAGTATTCCAAGGATCGCTGGAAGGATGTGTTATGAAGACTTCTCGCCAAAAGCTGTCATTTAAAGAAATGCCTTCGCGTTACGGCGACCTCGTGAAATTGCTCCCGCCCCGGCCGATCCATGATGCGGTTGACGAAGCAAACGTCGAAGAAGTTGTCCTGGCCATGGCCGGCCACAAGCTGACGCGCGATCAGGACGATTATCTGGAACTGATGTCGGACCTGCTGATGAAGTATCAGGATTCGGTCGATCCTTGGCCGCTCAAACTCAACTCGCCGCTGGATCGCCTGCAATACCTTCTCGAAGAGAGCGGCACAACGCCGACGAAACTCGCGGAGATTTTGAATTGCTCGCAATCGCTCGTGTCACTCGTTCTGACCGGCAAGCGGGAGTTGAGCAAGGAGAACGTCGTGAAGCTGGCGAAGCATTTTAAGGTCGAGGCCGGGTATTTCCTGTAGGGCAGGAATGGCCTGCCCTACAAGACGCAGATGATGGGATCATGATGACGGATTTGAATGTAGGGCGGGATAGCAATCCCGCCGAGTGGTTAGGAAGCGGCGGGATTGCTATCCCGCCCTACAGAACTGCACGAATTATTGCCTTGACGCATAGATTTATTCTTCACACAATGTGAAGTCGTGAACGTGATCAGCCGAAAAAAGCTTCGTGTGTTCTACGAGTCAAGGGTTCAGAACAAGAAACACGTTCATGCGTTTGAAGAGTGGTACAAAATCTCAAAAAAAGCCGTTTGGCACCATTTTCAGGACACCCGGGCCTCCTTCGGCCAAACAGATGTCACCAGCGACACCCGAAGCGGCAAGACGGCGACAATCTTCGACGTCGGCGGGAACAAGTACCGTATTGTTTCGCTGATCGACTATACGAGGCAGACCGTCCTGATTACCCATGTGATGGACCATGACGAATACAGCCGGATGAAGTGGAAGCAGCAGCTTTAAGGAATAACGATGACCGCAATTGCCGAAAAACCGAAAATGAAAGGCTACCTGAAACTGCTCGATCGCTTTCCGCTCAAAACGATCGAAAACGATAAGGAGCATGAAAAAGCCATCGCCGTGATACAGGACCTGTTGGGTGCGCGTCTGGATATCGGCGAGGGTCAATATCTCAGCGTGCTGATCGCGTTGGTCAACCTGTACGAAGACAAGAACCATGCCATCGACGACAGCATGACACCCCGGCAAGCGCTACGGGCACTGATGGAAGCTAACCGCCTGACCCAGGCCGACATCGGCAAAATCATCGGCAGCGAGTCGGTGGTGTCGATGTTTCTAAAAGGCGAGCGGGAACTGTCAAAGATTCAGATTAAACGATTGGCGGATCGATTTAAGGTTGAGGCTGGGTGTTTCCTGTGACTTGAATGTAGGTCGTGATTGCAGTCCCGAACCACTCTTTCTATTCGCCTGATTCGTTCGACGAAGTTACGCGGATACCTAGATTTGGAAAAGCGGCAAGCAATGAAGCTATAGTGCCAGGCGTTGTTTGTTTTCCCCAGTCGCAGGAAACCACGTAAACATCATCTTCAAACCTCAGCAGTCGATCCTTCCCACAGAACCATTTTTTTTGGAATTGAACATCTTCAATTTGGTGCATTGCGCCTACTCGTCTAATGATTCGGCGGGATACTTTTTCGGCGATGACATCTGGATGAATACCTTTGGAGTGAAGGCCATGAACCATGCGGTAAATCGTTTCTCTCATGGAAAGATTCGACCCTGAATATTCGCCAATTTGCACGTTGTACTTTTTCGACACCATTTAGCTCTCCGGTTGGTTGCAATCTAAAAGACTTAAATCACCACCCCTGCGTCCTCTGATAATTCACATCCCACCGGCTCAGCACGCATTTCTGTCGCGTATAAAACATCACGCCTTCGATGCCTTGTACGTGCAGGTCGCCGAAGAAGGATTGGTTCCAGCCGCTGAAGGCGAAGAGCGCCATCGGGGCGGGGACGCCGACGTTTACGCCGATCATGCCGCATTGCATGTCTCTTGCGAACGTGCGGGCGTTTTGGCCGCTGGTGGTGAAGATGCTGGCGCCGTTGCCGTAGGGGATGGTGTTCATCATCGCGATGGCTTCATCCAGCGACTTGGGACGCAGCATCGACAGCACCGGGCCGAAGATTTCGTCCTTGAAGATTTGCATGTCGGGGGTGATTCCGTCGATCAGCGTCGGGCCGACGAAGAAGCCGCGGTCTTGCTTGGGTTGCCGGCCGTCGCGGACGAGCGTGAGTTTGTCGGCGGCGGCTTTATCGATGATCCCTTTGACGCGCTTCTGGCTTACGCCGTCGATGACAGGCCCCATCTCGGCGTGGGCGTTTTTGCTGGTGTCGTCGACTTTTAGTGCGTCGATCGCGCCCACCACGCGGTCGCGCAAGTGGTCGGCCACGTCGCCGACGCCCATCAGCACGCTGCCGGCCATGCAGCGTTGCCCGGCGCAGCCGTAGGCGCTGCCCATGATGGCGCGCAGCGTTGGGTCGGGATCGGCGTCGGGCATCACCAGCAACACGTTGCGTGCCGCGCCGGCGGATTGGCAACGCTTGCCGGTGCCGGTTGAGAGCGAGTACACGTGCTTGGCCACCACGCTCGATCCGACGAAGCTGACGGCGCTGATGCCCGGATGCGTGCAGAGCGCATCGACGACTTCGCGGCCGCCTTGCACGACCTGCAGAACGCCGGCGGGAAGGCCGGCTTCGGTGAGTAGTTCCGCAAGGCGATTGGCGGTCAGCGGCACCTTTTCGCTCGGCTTGAGGATGAAACAGTTTCCGCAGGCGATGGCGAGCGGGAACATCCACATCGGCACCATTGCAGGGAAGTTGAACGGCGTGATGCCGGCGCACACGCCGAGCGGTTCGCGCGTGGTGACACCGTCCAAATGGTCGGCGATCTGCGGCACGCTTTCGCCTTTGATGAGGTGCCCGATGCCGCAGGCGAATTCGACCACTTCAATGCCGCGGCGCATGTCGCCCTTGGATTCTTCGATCGTCTTGCCATTCTCTTTCGTGATCAGTTGGCACAGTTCATCGAAGTGTTCATCGAGCAACTGGCGAAACTTGAACATGATCGTGGCTCGCTTCGTGACGGGGGTTTTCCCCCATGTGAGAAACGCCTTCTTCGCAGCCGTCACGGCGGCGTCGACGATCTCCGGTCCACACAGCGGTGTGCGGGCAATCACCTCGCCGGCGGAGGGGTTATGCACGTCCTGATATTTATCGGTTTTCTCGGTCTTCCAGGAGCCGTTGATGAGATTCGGAACGATCGGAGCGTCGATGGTGGCGGGCATGGTAACCTCTGGTGAATCAAAAACGTTTGGATAGTGGAAAGCGAGTTAGTATAGTAACACGGTTGGCCTTTCGCTCCAAAGGAAAACGCGATGTTGTTCTCGACGACATCGCGAAACCCGGCGATCGCCGGTTGATTCCATCCAGTTTTTTTTCGACGCGCCGACTCGATCGGCGGGAGTTCAAATGTCAGAAGCCGTGCGCAAACACAAAGAGTATCTGTGGCCGTCCGTTGCTCTCTCTTACGATCAGCCGATCGAGTTGGTGAAGGGCGAGGGAAGTTACGTTTGGGATGACACCGGCAAGAAATACCTCGATGCGTTCGGCGGTGTATTGACGGTGTCGATCGGCCATGCCAACCCCAAGGTGGTGCAGGCGGTTGTCGATCAGGTGAAGAAGCTCAGCCACGTCAGCACGCTATACGCGCACAAGCAGCAGAGCGATCTGGCGGAGAAGTTGGCGAGCATCGCGCCGGGCAAGCTCAAAAAAACCTTTTTCGTCAACAGCGGGACCGAAGCGAATGAAACCGCCATGAACGCCGCCCGCACGGCCACCGGGCGGATGGATATCATCACGCTGCGCCACAGCTACAGTGGCCGAAGCCTGCAGACGCTGGCCGGCTGCGGGCAGTCGGGCTGGAAGAAAGTGCCGCTGCCAGTGGCGAACATCAAACACGCACACGCCCCGTACTGCTACCGCTGTCCGTTCAACACCACGCCGGACAAATGCAATCTGGAATGCGCGAACGACATTGAAGAACTCATCCTCTGCGAGACCGGCGGGGAGATTGCCGCGTTCATGGCCGAGACGATCATCGGTTCCGGCGGGTTCATCGTCCCGCCGCTGGGATACTTCAAGCGCGCCACTGAAATCGCCAAGAAGTACGGCGGGCTTTTCATCTGCGATGAAGTGCAGGCGGCCTG